>JAZRGK010000056.1:0-40548 GCA_045644145.1 Candidatus Flemingiibacterium sp. | reverse complement strand
GGAAAAGTCCAAGAACCCGATCGAGATCATTCAAAAGATGATGGCTCTGCCGTTTTGCCATATGCACGGTCCCGAGCATCACGTTATGGTCGGCTCGGCACTTTTGACCGCGTATAAAAACGCAGGCGGAGATATTGATTTGCCGAAAGCGTTATCCGAAATGCAGGCAAGGGGCAAGAAAGTGCCCGGCGGTGCTTGCGGATTCTGGGGAGCATGCGGAGCAGGCGTGAGCGCAGGAATGTTCGTGTCTATCGTTACCGGCTCTACTCCGCTTGCGAACGAGGCGTGGGGGCTTTCCAACATGATGACATCCTCCGCCCTCGGTGCGATTGGCGAGGTCGGCGGTCCACGCTGCTGCAAGCGCGATTCTTACATCGCTATCATCAAGGCGGTGGAGTTTGCGAAGGCGCATCTCGGTGTGGAAATGGAGCTTGGTGAGATCAAGTGCACTCATTCGGCGCAGAACAATCAGTGTATCGGTGCGAGGTGTCCGTTCAAATGAAAAAGAAAATAGCGTTTATTTGCGTACATAATTCCTGCCGCAGTCAGATTGCGGAAGCTCTCGGCAAGCATATTCGCGGTGATGAGTTCGACTTTTGCTCGGCAGGCACAGAGACTAAACCGCAGATCAATCAGGATGCGGTCAGGCTGATGAAAGAGCTTTACGGTATTGATATGGAAGAAATGCAGTACAGCAAAACCGTAGACAAGATACCGACACCCGACGTCGCTATTTCTATGGGATGCGACGTGGGCTGCCCGTTCATCGGCGGGGCTTTCGATGATGATTGGGGCTTACCCGATCCGACGGGGAAGGACGACGCAGCTTTTATGGCGGTGATCAAGCAGATTGAGGAGAATATACGCAGGCTGTAAAGAGAGCGGTTACATCTTCTCGACGCGCACAATGCTGATGAATTTGCCGATATTCTTGGCTTTACAAGTGATGTTGTGAGTGAGGAGTACAGTTACATAATGCAGAGGTGATATGATGAGTGAATATAAGTATATAAATGATTATGAAAGAGAAGAAACACAGAAGTACGAAGGAATTTACACTCCCGAAGAAATCGAACTGAATATAAGGCTTTTTGAAGAATGCCGTAAAGAAAACATAGATTTCGACATTGTTGAAGATCTCCTTAAAAAGGGGGCAGACCCACTTGGCCCTACTGCCGACCACGGTTGGGGATTGCTTGAGCATATTTATGGAGAATTAGTTGGACCGTCAGGATATTTTGATGCCAAACATATCCCACATATTCCTAAAATAACGGAATTGTTTCTAAAATACGGAATGAATGTGTCATCACCTCGTATTCCGTACGACTATGATAACAGCCTGCATCCTTTGTTTTGTTTTATTGAAAATGAAAGTGGAATTAAGGCACTAAAGCTTCTTCTTGATGCCGGTATGGATGCGGATTCTGTTGCGGAATTTTGGGGAACGGCTATTTTTGATCAGTTCAATGTGTGCAACGATGATCCCAATGACGAGGAATGGCACGACCGTTTTGTATGGATGATGAAAATGATTATGCTGGTTGCTTCTTACGATCATATTCTGGAGAATGACGAGGATCTTCGCGAGATTGTAGGAGCATCATATAATTCTTACGATGTTCACAAGTTCCGGGATTGGGATGCCTACTATTACGTGTTTGATACTTCACGCTGTAATCGTCATCCCGAATTGTATAGATCAGTTCTTAAAATATATGAAGTAGGTACAGATAAGGAAGTATGGAAGATTGGATTCCGCCTTAATAAAGACGAATTTTAAGTTAAAAAAAGCATACCGCAGTAAGGGGAGATTAGCATGATAAAAAATATCAAAAACCTCGTAAAAAGCAGACGCAGCGTGAGAGCTTATGACAGCCGAGAGATCACAACTGAGGACAAGGCAAAGCTGTGCGAATTTATGGAGAATGTCGAAAATCCGTATGGTATAAACGTCGAGTTTAAGCTCATGGACGAAGGCGAGTATGGACTTAAATGCCCCGTTGTGGTCGGTACGGAGCTGTATGTGGGCGGTAAAATAAAGCGCGCGTCGTCGGCATTCGAGGCATTCGGGTATTCCTTCGAAATGCTGGTGCTGTATGCGCAGTCGCTTGGTATCGGTACGGTATGGCTCGGCGGTACGATGAATCGCCCGGCGTATGAGGCGGCAATGGAGCTTGCAGAGGACGAAATGATGCCTTGTGCAAGTCCGCTCGGTTATCCGGCTAAAAAGATGTCCCTCAGAGAGAGCATGATGCGCAAAGCAATCAAGGCTGACGAAAGGCTACCTTTTGAGGAGCTGTTCTTTGACGCCTCGTTTGATGCTCCTCTGACTGAGGAAAAGGCGGGAGAGTTTGCCTATCCGCTTGAAATGGTAAGGTGGGCTCCGTCCGCGGTCAACAAACAGCCGTGGCGCGCCGTTGTGGTGGGCAATACCGTTCACTTTTATCTCAAGCGCAGCAGCGGATTTGGTAATCATGAGAAGCTTGATATGCAGAAAATCGATATGGGAATCGCGCTGTGTCATTTTGACCTCGCCGCACGGGAGCTTGGTATGAAGCCAAGCTTTTCGATAGAGGATCCGGTGATTCCACATGATGACGGCACGGTGTATATCGCATCTTACCTGATGGAGTGATAAGCTCATGTCTAAATACCCGATCAAAAAAGAATTTTTCCCATTCTCGAATTTCACGCCGCCTATCAGCGAGAAATTCCTCGCAATGGCTGTGCCGCATATGAAAGTGCCGAAATACATCTATAAGGACAAAGAGCTTGACGTGAACCGCCACGAGGTCGAAAGCTATGACGGAGAGAAGATCGAGTGCTTTCTCATGTCGCCGAAAAGCATTGACGGGAAAGCACCGTGCCTTATCTATATCCACGGCGGCGGATTCGTGCTTCCTGCGGCTGGATATCATTATAAAAACGCCATGCGATATGCCAAAGAGGCAGGCTGTAAGGTCATTTTTGTCAATTACAGACTCGCGCCAAAGCATCCTTATCCCGTGTTTTATGAGGACTGTTATTCGTCAATGTGTTGGGCATACGACAATGCCGAAGCGCTTGGCATTGATACCTCTCGCATCGGTATCGGCGGTGACAGCGCAGGCTCAACGCTTGCGGTGGGCGTTTGTATGATGGCGAAGGATCGGACGCATCCCGTGAAATTCCTGTTTCAGATGCTGCCGTATCCCTATCTTGACGCGCGCGGTAACAGCGAGTCCTGCAAAAAATATACGGATACGCCGATGTGGAATTCCTCGCTGTCGGATCGCATCGGACCTATGACGAAGGTTGACCGGAATGCCCTGAACTATGTGTATTATTCTCCCGTTGAAGCCGAGAGCTTTGAAGGATTGCCGCCTGCGTATATTGAAACGGCGGAGTTTGACTGCCTGCATGATGACGGCATTTTGTATGCCGAAAAGTTACGCGCGGCAGGCGTTGATGTGGTGCTTAATGAAACGAAAGGTACGATGCACGGGTTTGATATTGTGCAGAGGGCAGAAACTACCAAGGCGGCGGTTGAGTCGAGAATTGTGTTTATGCGGAAAGCATTTTACGGAGGATAAACAGAAACGGTCAGGCCTCAAAATTTGATGCGCAGTAAACAAATAAAAGGCGGCGAAAGAATTGCGAAAGTCCGTTTTATTGGACACAAGGTGTGATATAATAGGCTTAAACAAAAGACAAAATTTAAGGAGTTTTTATGGAAGGATTAAAAAGTGCTTTTTTAGCCGCAATTAAAGCAAAAACGCCTGATTTTGAAAAAGCCAAAGCTATTCTCGGTATGGGGTTTGATATAAATACCGTTGAAAGTTGGGGCGATTCTATTTTGGAAGAGTGTCTACTTGATATTTCGAGTTATTCGGATGAATGTGACTCCTGTGATTCAGATGCCTGCAGAACTTGCGAACACAACCGTGTGGCGCGGCTTATGCCAATAGTTGAGTTTTTTATAGAAAACGGGTGGGATACGGTTGCTTACGGTCTTAACTGCGTTGCCTCGCTTGTGCACACTACGCACGACAAGCAAATGTTTTATGCTGCTAAACGTATTCTTGAATGTCCGCTTTCGGAAAGTGAGAAAGAATACGAAGCAGCTCTCGAGGCTACCGGTACGGAAGAAAGCTTTCAAAGATGTTGCGAGGAATGTCACGAGCAGGAAAATTTGTATTATGCAATGTGTGAGCTTGTTTACGCCAAGAAAATTGGAAATCCGATTGACGGAATCCATCCGTACTACAATGCGCTTGGAAAGAAGATAGATAGAATTGTTTACTTTGCGGACAAAATCGACTTCAATAATACGCCTCGCGGCACTGAATTTAACGGAGATTTTGGGTTCGTTTGCGGAAATGAAGTACTGATTGTATGTTCAAGCATCAATATTTTGTTTATGAATGACCGGATACACGAAGAACCGCAACTTGACGTATCGGAGATTTTCGGCAACGGTGTAGTTGGGGCAACGATTATTGACGTTTCATTTGAGCATAAGGCTAAAAACAGAGCCGAAGGCTGTTACGGTCAGCCTACGATCATTCTGAAACTTGACAACGGCAAGGAGATTCGCTTTACACATAATTTTGGAGAGTTACCCGATAATGCTGCACAAGCGAGGTTTTTATCAACGGAAACCTGCGAAAAAATTGTTGATTGCAGAGATAATCTTTTTAATATGTGCGCAAGGTTAGAGATCGATCTTGACAAGATCGAGTCTTATATAATCGGGGCAAATATGTCTTCAGACGACATAACGAGAACTGCAATCAGGCTTGTAGATGAATACTGTTATGAGGTGGATACGTTTGTTTGCGAAAATCAACGCCGCCCTGAAGCCGATGAACTTGTAACATCAAACTGGCTGCGCTTATTCGAGGTGTTTATCAAATGGGGACTTGATTCTAATTCTGTATATTACGACAGCGAACATTTTAGCCGGAATTTACTTGAAGTTTTGTCGTACATTGATAATACAGATATAGTATACAAGCTTTTAAGGCTGCTTTTCAAAAACGGCGCAGATCCGAATGTGCGCATAGATGACGAGTCTTTTTTTGAGAAGATCGATGATCATGTCGTTATAAATGCCACGCTTTTTGAAATAGAGGGCGAAGACCGCGCTATATATGAAAAAGAATTTCGCTTGTGGCTTCTTATGATGGCATATGGCGGTCGCCTTCAGGACTGTAGGAAGATTGTCGATATTAAGGACGGATATGACATTGATATGTTTGCCAATTGCGAAAGTTTTTCGTACCGCCAAGAAATTGTAAAAGGCGATTGGTTTTTGCACATATACATAACCAAAACAGGGGAAGAGGTTGCGGTACTGTAAAGAAATGTGCGTCGAAGTAAAGAATATATCAAGAGAAAAAGCCCCGGACGCTTACCAAAGACGATTTGCAAAAATATTATGATTGCTGTATTAATGAGGTGCTGATATGAAAGAAGAATGCGTTTTTTTGAACAATTATCCGCTTGAGGAGCACTATACTCGTTGCGAACAGTATATAGAATCTCACATTGATTGGGATAAACGCTGTGAGGAAATAAAACAGAAGGATGTTTCATATTTTGATGTATCTGATGTTGTTTCACTGTTTCCGCATTTGGAATTAGACGAAGATTATAAATTGCTCTGTTATCTTGGCAGAGAATATCATGGAATCTGGGGAAGAATTGCTGCAATAAAAAACGGAGCGAATCTCGAACCTGAGTTCGATTCCCAAAATGAATGGGTATCAACGTTGCTTGGAGGTAAACATTTCGAATTGCCGGAAAGCGCTGCGTCGCCAATGGAGGTAATATATCATGATGGAACAGATGAAGGCCGTTTAGAAGCCATTTTGTGTGCACAATTCTTTGAAGTAATTCCGTATGCGAATTTTGCGTATCGGCACAAGGCGATTATTATGGATAATCCTCCTCCGAATCTGAGCGAAGACTGGAACACGATAGTAAATATTGAGGATTGGACACCTCGCCGTGTCAATAATTCAATAATTGTTTTTTGGCGAAAGATAGAGGACGGAATAGAAAGTTCTGATGGTAGAGATCGTATATATTTAAGACAGTTTAACTTTGAAAATTATCTTGGTTTCTATCATGCCTTCAAAATGAATAATAGTCGTTCTATGTACAGAAACCAAATTGACGATGATAAACGCTATAATGAAAACAGACATTGCTGTGTATTTACCGAATCATCGGTCCTTGTTGCCATAGAATCATAACGCGTTTGGAAAAATGAAATTGATAGCTCAGAAATGATGCTTAATCGATAACTGATTACTATTGGTCTGGACTTTTATCTCATTCTGCGGTATATTGGGTGTAACCATACGAAGGAGGACAGTTATGGATAAAACGCTTGTAATAATGATCGGTTTGCAGGGCAGTGGAAAAAGCACATTCTATAAGACGAAGCTGTCCACCGATTTTGTGCGTGTCAATCTTGACACATTGAAAACACGGCACAGAGAAAAGTTACTTATAGACGAATGTATAGCAGGGCAAAAAAGCTACGCTATTGACAACACGAATCCTACTCGTCTTGACAGACAACGGTATATTATTCCTGCAAAGGAATCCGGATACCGTGTTGTTGGGTATTTTATGGAATCCAAAATAAAGGATTGTATCAAGCGGAATGCCCTGCGTGAAGGGAAAGCAAGAGTCCCCGAAAAAGCGATTGCCGCAACCTCAAACAAGTTGGAAATCCCATCTTACGACGAGGAATTTGACGAATTATATTTCGTTAAAAATGATGGTGAAACGATGACGATAGAAGAATGGAGAACGTAATATGAAATTTGATGATTTAGATGCAAAAATGAGATGCTATGAAGAATCTATAGACCAGCACGTGCTTTCCGATATGTATCTCGTAGCTCGCCTTGACGGTAGAAGCTTTTCCAGACTTACAAAGGAAATTTGTGATTTTGAAGCTCCATTCGATGTGAGATTTCGTGACATGATGGTCAACACCGTTAAAACGCTGATGGATTGTGGTTTTAGGGTGGTGTACGGTTTCACCGAAAGCGATGAGATATCTCTTCTTTTCCATATTGATGAGGATACCTTTGGAAGAAAAGTGCGAAAGTTCAATTCGCTTCTTGCAGGAACGGCAAGTGCGGCATTTTCGCTCCAATTAGGACAAGTTGCCGCTCTTGATTGCAGACTTGTTCCGCTTCCCAATCTTGAAAAGGTGCAGGATTATTTCTTGTGGAGACAAGAGGATGCTCACAGAAATGCACTTAACGCTCATTGCTATTGGATGCTTCGCAAAGAGGGCTTGGGTGTTAATGAAGCTACGGAAATGCTGGAAGGCAAAAGCGTTTCCTTCAAGAATGAGTTGCTGTTCTCCCGTGGAATAAACTTTGATAAGCTTCCGTCCTGGCAAAAGCGCGGCATCGGGGTTTATTGGGCTGACGTTGAAAAGGTAGGATACAACCCTATAACCAAGCAAGAAGTTAAAGCTATCAGAAAAGCATTGAACGTTAATTATGAGCTTCCGCTTGGGCAGGAATATGCAAAATATATAGTATCATTTTTATAAAACAAAGGCTAATCGGTTCATAATATAAAAACTCCAGGAAAGGAGCGCACGTTATGTCCTCATACAGCGAACTTATTAAAAACTTCGAGCGTATTCGCGCATATATGCGAGAGTTTTACGTTTACGGCTTCAAGAGCCGCGACGAATACAACAAAAAGAGCGCACGCTCCTATGATGACGAGCGCCGACGCATGGAGAGCTGGCTCGGTGATCACATGGGATTTGTCCGCACGCCTGAAGGGAAGAGTGTTTTTATATCCATTGACAGCCGCAGCATAAAGCACAACCCTTTTTATAAAGCGTGGAAGGCAAAAAGCTTTACGGACGGCGATATTACGCTCCATTTTATCCTTTTTGATATTTTATATTCGCCGGAAATAGCTTTATCGCTTCCGGAAATATTGGCGGTCATCGATGAAAAATATCTTTCCGACTTTAACGATCCGATGATGTTTGATGAATCCACCGTCCGCAAAAAGCTGAAGGAATACGTAAAAGAGGGCATCATTATTACCGAAAAGCAAGGCAAAAAAATGATCTACCGCCGCGCCGACGGTGTGCAGATATCAGGTATCGGCGATGTGCTCGATTTTTATTCCGAGGTTGCTCCGTGTGGAGTTATCGGTTCGTTTTTACTTGACAAGGACGAGCCGCATGATGATAAATTTGCTTTCAAGCATCATTACATAACCTCCGCTATGGATAGCGGAGTTCTTGCGGCACTATTCACCGCAATGCGACAAAAATGTGCTGTCACCGTACTTAACCATAGCCGCAGAAGTGAGGAACCGCGAGAAAACAGAATAATTCCGCTTCGCATTTTTATGAGCGTGCAAAGCGGCAGACAGCACCTGCTCGCGTACCATCCCGATTTCAACTGTATACAGTCATTCAGAGTTGACTATCTTTCCGACGTAAAAATAGAAGAGCCGACACCTCGCTTTGACGAGCTTCGCGCGATGCTTGACGATATGCAGACGAGAATGTGGGGCGTTACCACCAAGAAAAACACTCAAAGAATTGACGAAGCAGAGCACGTTGAATTCACGGTAGAGATAGAGCCGCACGAGGATTTTATTATTGAAAGACTCGAGCGCGAAAAGCGTGTCGGAAGGGTAGAAAAGCTCGACGAGCTTACATATAAATTTGTCTCGGACGTTTACGACACGTCAGAGCTTGTTCCGTGGATACGGACGTTTATCTGCCGTATCACGGATATGAAGCTTACGAATAAGATGATCGAAAATCAGTTTAAGCGGGATATTGAGAAAATGTACCGTATGTACGGCATAGGCGAGGAGGCGGCAGAATGATATTCAGCGAGCTTTACTCGGCTTATTACAATGCTGTGGCGAGCATTATCGGCAAGCTGTTGTCGGGCGAGGCCGATGAGAAAGAGCTTGCGCACTGCGTTTCCAAATACGCGTTTGGCGAAAGTATGCTTACTATACTGCCATCCCTGAAAAGCGAGAAATGGCAGCTTGTACACTCCGATATGACAACGCCCATTGAGCACAAGCCCACTATGCCGCTTACAAACATCGAAAAGCAGTGGCTCAAGGCTATTTCGCTTGATCCGCGAATCAAGCTGTTCGGTGTTGATTTGGGCGCACTTGATGATGTTGAGCCGTTATTCACCGCAGAGGATTATTACATATATGATAAATATGCGGACGGTGATCCTTTTGAGGACGAGGGATACATCAAGCGTTTCCGTATGATCCTCGCGGCGATACGCGACCGTCAGCCATTGCATATCGAGATGATAAACCGCAAGGGGCAAAATGTTGATATGAATATCATCCCCGAACGGCTTGAGTATTCGGAAAAGGATGATAAGTTCAGGCTTATCACATCGGGCGTACGGTACGGTGGCACGGTAAATCTGGGGCGGCTCACAAGCGTCAGACACTACCACGGAAGCAGGCTGTCTGATGCACCACTTCGTACACCCGTGATAAAAAGTCTTACTTTGACTGTAACCGATGAGCGAAATGCACTTGAACGCGTGATGCTCCATTTTGCCCACTTCGAAAAGCGCGCGGAGAAAATAGACGATACACATTACCGCTTGACGGTAAACTACGATAGGGATGATGAAACGGAGCTCGTAATTCGCGTTCTTTCGTTCGGACCGATGGTTAAGGTTGAAGCGCCGGAGCATTTTGTGGATTTGATAAAAGAACGCTTAATACGCCAAAAAAACTGCAATTTAACCTAAAAAACACACTTTTTGCTGCGAACTTTAATGAGTTCGCAGCTTTTTTTCCGTGAAAAACGAGGAAAAAGGTGGTAAAATGTAATCACAAAAGGCGCAGACAGCAATCTCTAAGCAGATACCTTCTAAGTATTATAGCTAGCGGGCTCATAACCCGAGTATGCGCCTTGTACTCCCGTGGAAGCACAGCGGCGACGCTGTTGGGAGTGAGAGATGCCCACAGCATAAAAAGGAGCCGCCCTGCGGGTCAGCTTTCATCAACCGTGTTACGGCTGTAAAGCATCTCGCCTAAAGATACGAACAGCAACTTACATATCGTTTCCGATACTTACAGCTTGGCGCCATAAGGCGCGCCCGTTTTCGGGACGGGAGTGGTGCGGTGAAAGTTCGAGCAGCTGAATTTTAAGCGTATCTTGTTAAAAGCACTACGGTCATGGTCCCTGTCGTGACCAGGTCAACTTGGGCTACAGTGCTTGGTCAGAGCACCGATAATAATATCTACCCTTGTTGGGTGGGCATTCACTTGCGGTGCGACAGTCTTGTTAAGATAACTGTTTTGGGAATTGGACCCTATCACTTATCTTTACAAGGCGGTAATAAAGGCGCATACAGCAAAACAGTCTATAATAAGAATACCGATGTAATGATCTGAACATTCTCGGGGGTAAATCACTGGACTGCGCCTTGATGATGTTTCCGTGTAGATCTGTAATTGTGAAAGTTACATTCACAGCACGTGGACATCCAAACTAATATAAAGGGAGGAGTAGTCAATGTTCAACTACGGTGGTGACAATAATTTTGGAGACAGATTTGATTTTTATAAATGGTCTGCGCCTTATTATGAGAATCCAAAGGAGGTTTTCCTTGCCTTAAACAATTTGGATTTAAAAGATAAAACATTAGTTGCCATTAATGCTATCGGTGCATGCAGAAACATAGATAATTCCGGCGGAACAAACTTGTACTGGACCATAGCCGACGCAGGCATCGATCTTGGTGAATTGTGGTGGGAGAGATACGAATATATGGACAAGGTTCTTGTGCCTTGGAACATCACATTGTGCGAACCCATTCAATTTGTGTTTGATGACGGTACAACTTTAGAAATACTGCCAATTGAGGACGGCGGCGCTCGAATCGGTGTTAATACAATCTCCGCCGGTCTTGTCAATGGATTGAATCTCTGTGAGGTGAATGCTACAGAACTTTTCAAGGAGTTCATTGGCAGAAAACTGAGTGATATTGAATTAAAGATCAATTATAATGAAACAAAGCATATCAATAAGTTTTCGATTGAGAACAACAAGGAATGTAAGGAATTTCGTACTAATTACATAATTGAATTCACCTTTGAATATCCGTTCAGACTCGAGCTTAAGCAAGGCTGGGGAAGCTGGTATCAGATAAGTGCCATGGGTGAAGACTGGAGAGGCAAGATTCCGTATAAAAGATTAAAGGATGTTACGCACTCGCAAGAAGGTATAGAAATAGTGAATGGTCGAGATGGAGGCGGAACCTTTTGGATTATAGGCATAAGCCGCGAAGAAAGAATATCTGATATTCCCAATCTTGATTGCTTTGGAATATCGATTGAGGATTATTATGTCTCGGAGTTTTTGTCTGCGTTCTTGTATAAGTATTTTGATCCATCTATTCAGGAAAGATATGAATATGAGGATGCTGATTTCGATTGGTACGGCGGTAATTTGTATACCTTTGATAATATGAAGCTTATGGTATCTGATATTAGGCGAGCAATTCACTTAATACGGGAAGATTACGATAATCCCGAGTTGGAAGAAATCAAATCATATTGGAGTTATTATAGGTATTCAAGTGGCAGTAAAATGAAGGACGAATTGACTCCCAAAGAGATTAACGAGTTGAGGAGAAATGCAGTCCCTACTGCAGTAGATTTCTATGAAAGGTTTTGCTCGCAAATGGACAACATGCTCCAAATACCGGGCAATAATATTATGTCCTTTGCAGGGCCGTAAAACAATTAAAATAAAGACGCAAACAGCCATATACATATTTGTCGGGTAAGTTCTGACCCACGCGCATCAGCGTGAAATTCATGTAACTGCGTCTTGTATATGAGAAATGGCAACAGTGAAAACTTACCGAAGCTCATTGCTCAAAGCTCCGCTTTGAAATCCTGCCATTTTTCATCTTTTATCACTTCCCCAGAGACACACACAGCAATTTTTTCCTACTTACTTATTACGATCTTGAAAAGGGGTGTCTTGTTTAAAGGGAAGCTTATCTGTAAAAAAAGATGCCTGCAGCAATTTATGTCTATCATTCGCCCCATAGGAGCAGCTACCCATTGTAGGTAGTGACGAACGGAGTGAAAGGCTTCGCATGATATTAAAGGCATCTTGGAAATATGTGCCCTCTTTTGTAGAGCCGCCGCTGCGCAGTATACGTGATGGCAATCTGCGAATGTCCGCTTTGTGCGGAATAGCGCTTAACCACACGTATACGTGCGTAAGTGCGTCTGCCGAGGGCACATAAAATTAAAGGCGCAGACAGCAACTCCAAACTGCCACGGAGCAACGTCTCTATAAACCGATGATCGGAAGGCAAGCCGATGTATGCGCCTTGTAACCTCATCCGGTAGTTCAGCGGTAGAATATGGGAGTTACAATCCCGGTGTCGTGGGTTCGATTCCCACTCGGATGATATTAAAGGCGCAAACAGCCAATATCTTAACAGAGCACAGATTCGTCACATGAGTCAGTGGTGAAATTGCGCCTTGTATATGGGAGGGGGACTCTGTGGCAGAGCAAGCGGCGAAAGCGCTTGAGTGAAGGTTCGAATCCTTCCCCTCCCACACAAAAAGGCACAGGCAGCAATTGCGATTAGCTAAGATGGTATAGCAGGGGACTAAAAATCCCCGTTTCGCAGGTTCGATTCCTGTATCAAACGGTGCCTTGTTAATTTAAAATTCATCTCAAAAAGGAGTGATATTCATGTTGAAATATCTTAAAAACGAAGCAAATCTTACCACCACCGAAAACGGCGCAGTAACTCACATCACAACCGAATCTGAATGCCTTGACCTATTCGCGACTATCGGCGCACTTCGCAGAGAAAGCGATGCAGAAATAGAATCGCGTTTTGTCCGCGCGTTCACCGAAAACAGAGATATTGCCATGAAGCTGCTCTTTTTCGCACGTGATATCAGAGGCGGTCTCGGAGAACGCCGTGTGTTCCGCGTTATTCTTAAATGGCTTGCAAAAAACGAGCCCAAAACCGTTCGCAAAAATCTCGAATATATTGCCGAGTACGGACGATTTGACGATCTCCTTACGCTCATGGGTACCCCCTGCGAGGATGCAATGATTGAAGTGGTAAAAGCACAGCTTAAAGCCGATATCAGGGCATACGAACTTTGCGGTGAGGTTTCGCTTCTTGCAAAATGGCTCCCATCGGTCAACACCTCAAACAAGGAAGCCGTACATAACGCAAAGAAGATAGCGCGAAAGCTCAAAATGGACGATAAAGAATACAGAATAACTCTTGTTACGCTCCGTTCTTATATTCGCATTATCGAAAACAATCTCCGTGAAAAGAATTACACCTTCGATTATTCAAAGCAGCCCTCGAAGGCAATGTTCAAATACCGCAAGGCGTTCATCCGTAACGATGGCGAGCGCTACGGCGAGTTTATGAACAAGGTTTCCACCGGAGAAGTAAAGCTTAATGCAAAAACGCTTATGCCCTACGAAATAATTACCCCATTTTTCCGTAAGAACGTAAGCGATGAGGAGCGAAAAGCTATAAATGCAACCTGGAATTCCCAACCTGATTTTGGCAATGACGAAAATACGCTCGTTGTAATCGACGGTTCGGGTTCTATGTACAACCGTTGTGTAGACCCTATGCCTGCAACCGTTGCGCTTTCTCTCGGAATCTATTTTGCCGAGAGGAACAAGGGTGCGTTTGCAAATCATTTTATCACCTTCTCGGAAAATCCGCAGCTTATTGAGGTAAAGGGCGAAGATATTCTCGATAAGGTTCGCTATTGTCACGAATATAATGAAGTGGCAAACACCAACATTGAGGCTGTGTTTGATCTTATACTGAACACCGCTGTGAAGAATAACGTACATCAGAGCGAGCTCCCCTCAAAAATCGTCATCATTTCTGATATGGAGTTTGACTACTGCGCGGAAAACGCATCGCTGACTAACTTCGAAAACGCCAAGCGTAAGTATAGGAGATACAGCTATGATCTTCCCGAGGTGGTATTCTGGAACGTAGCAAGCCGCAACCGTCAGCAGCCCGTCAAAATGAATGAGCAGGGTGCTAAGCTTGTATCGGGATGCACGCCGAGGCTTTTCTCGATGATTGCAGGCGGCACGCTTGATCCGTATGCGTTTATGCTTGAGGTGGTTGAGAGCGAGCGGTATGCAAAGATAGGTGCATAATAATATAGGGGGCAAAAATGCCCCCTTATGGTTTAGAAAGGATAAAAAATATTTATGATAGAGGTAATTGGAAAGTTTAATACCGCCAAGTGCTTCACAGGAGCACTTGAAGAGGCTGCAAGGGAGCAAATACAAGCGGTATGTGATACAGAGGCATTTTCGTCCTCGAAGATAAGAATAATGCCCGATGTTCATGCTGGTAAGGGATGTACCATAGGCACCACCATGAGCGTCACAGATAAGATCGTTCCGTCTATGGTGGGAGTTGATATCGGATGCGGAATGTACACCGTATATCTTGGCAATATTGACATCGACTTTGAAAAGGTAGACGAAGCGGCGCATTATATACCTTGCGGCAGAAACGTGTGGGAGGGCAGAAACGAGCGCTTTGATCTCACACAGCTTCGCTGTTACAGATATTTAAAGGATTCAAAGCGTCTTGAGCGCAGCCTTGGCACGCTTGGCGGCGGCAATCATTTCATCGAGATAGACGTAGACGAGGACGGCGGTAAGTATCTTGTGATACATTCAGGAAGCCGCAATCTCGGGACACAGGTTGCGGAGTATTATCAGCAGATAGCCGTTGACCTTAACGTTGGCAAAGAAGAGTATTTCAGACAACGGGAGGAGATAATCCGTACCTACAAGGAGCAGGGCAGAAGAAGTGAGATACAAGCAACTATCAAGACACTCGAGAAGGCGTTCAAGGCAAAAGAACCTTCGCTCCCTCGTGATCTTTGCTACCTCTACGGCTCGTTTATGGAGGACTATCTCCACGACGTAGATATCTGCCAGAAGTTTGCAGATAGAAACCGTGCGAGAATGGCGGAGATAATTCTTGAGAAATGCGGATGGTCGGCTATCGATAGCTTCCAGACTATACACAACTATATTGACGTGAACGAGATGATCCTCCGTAAGGGTTCCGTTTCTGCGAAGGCAGGGGAGAAGCTCCTTATTCCCATCAATATGCGTGACGGTTCGCTTATCTGCATCGGCAAGGGCAGCGAGGACTGGAACTGTTCGGCACCTCACGGAGCAGGACGTCTGATGTCGCGTTCTGCGGCATTTGAGCGCCTTACTATGGCGGAGTACAAGGCGGAGATGGCGGGCATATACTCGACCTGTGTAAACGAGTCAACCCTTGACGAGTCCCCCATGGCGTACAAGTCGCTTGATGAGATAGTGGAGAATATTGAGCCTACGGCAGAGATCGTTTGCAGGATCAAGCCGATATATAACTTCAAGGCGGCGATGTGACCGTCAGTGTTTTAGGAGGTGGTGAGTGTGCGAAACCAACTGACAAAGCGTGACTGCGATATAAAAATGAAAATAGTTCCATACGGTGCAGGTTGGACCGATGTTTATCTTAATATCGGTGAGGATAGTTTGTATTTTATCATTTCGGCGATGTTTGGAGATAATTTTACCGACTTGCTCCGTATTTTGTATTTTATTCATCCCGAAAATAATGACCCCGAACGTGATGAAAATTATTTTATACACTGTGAGGGAACAGGGAAATTTTCTTGGGATGAAGAAGGCTCATACAGCAAGTGGCATATTGAGCGTCTGCCAGATACTGACGATGATTTCGATATAAAGATAAGCATTGATATTTGCAGAAGTGAGTCGAAGCACTATGGATATACGGTCAGGTATAATGATTTCTGCTATGCAGTTGCTAAAGCCTGCACTGAGGTTTTGAAATCTCACGGGATTTACGGATACCACCATTCCGTTTTCTTTGACGATATGCACCTGCGTTATCTGCTGTTCATCAAATGTGCGGCGCTTCACAACTTTGAGGCAAGGGCGATTACAGACATGGGAGACAAAAACGGCGAAAGCACGCCCTTTGAAAAGGAAATGGAGTTGTTGTCATTTGATATGTGAAATAATTACTGTTTTGGAGGTATAATTTATGTTTACATACGGCGGAAATAATAATTTTGGCAAGCACTTCGACTTTTTCGAGTGGAACGCGCCATTTTATGAGAATCAAGCGGAAGTGTACCGTGCGCTTGAAGAAAGTGGTATAAAAGGCAAGAAAATTGCGGCGGTAAATGTTATTGGTAATATTAGTACAGTAAGAATATCGGATTTATATAACAAAATAAGAGAAGCCGGTATCAAACCTGCGCCTGATTGGTATCAAAGTTATGCTAACCTTAATAAAATATTGGTTCCACATCAAATAAGTGCGTGTGAGCCGTTACAGCTGGTTTTCGATGACGGTACAACATTTGAAATACTGCCCACAGAATATGGTGGTGCAAGAGTGGGCACCAACAGCATTCCGGCGGGACTTGTTAACGGACTTAATGACTCAAATTTTAATTCCAAGAAATTTTATAAAGAGTTTATTGGAAAAGAACTTGAAGGTTTTGATCTTAAAGAAATCCATACTGAAACCAGGTATATAAATCAATATACACAGAAGCGGGATAACGGTTACGTTGAGTCAAGAACCAAGTATGAAATAAGATTTGAATTTGAGCATCCGGTCGAACTGCGGCTTACACAGGACTGGAAGAGTTATTATTCCATTGACGGATGTAGGGAGTATTATATATGGGATAAGATACCGTATAAAAAAGTCAGAGAAGCGCAGAAAAAAGTAAAGCAAGTGTTTATAGCAAACGGCCGCGACGGCGGCGGTACCTTCTGGATAACCTGCTTCAACCGCAATGATGAAAACTGTATTGATCGGTTTTCCTGTGACTCTTTTGGTATTTCCATAGACGATGGTGAGGTTTATACATATCTGTCAGAGTTTTTGGAGAAATATTATGACCCCAATTTACAAGAGCGAGAGAATTACGGTGATGAGGGATTTGAGTGGTACGGAAACAATTATTTCACCTTCGATACAATGAGGACTATGATTAGTGAAATTCGTGAAACGGCAAAGAAACTACGTAAAAACTTCGATGATCCGTCGCTTGATGCAGTGAAGTCTCATTTCCCTCATTGGGATTACAGTGATGACGATTGTTTTTTGATGGATCCGTCGCCTAAAAAATTAACCGATGCTGAGATTAATGAAATAAGGAGAAAGCATCTCCCGATTGCCCTCGATTTCTATGAGCGCTTTTGTACACGCATAGAAAAAATGATGCAGCTGCCCGGAAATGATACTGTTTCGTTTGCGGGACCGTAAATGCGGTGCTTGACATTGTGTGCGTATACTATGAATATGAAAGCGCTCAAAAATGCCTCCCGAATTTTCGCGTAAGCCGCAGTTCGGGAGGCGTTTGTATTGTAATTCTTGTAAAGGCAGTTGTCAATAGGTTTCGCGGATAATTATTTGCGTCGCAATAGGAGCGCAATTATACCTTATTCTACCTTACCGGCTAAATAATTCTTTCTGTACTTGTTTTGGCTCATCCTGTTAGCGCCGTTCTTGTAACTCGGCTCGCAGTTCTGAACAATATCGTTCTGCCATAAGCAAACCGGACATTTAGAGCCATCTCCGTTTTTCTTAAACGTATGTTTTCCGCAAATCGGACACACAAACGGCTCATCTGAATCGCGCTTATTTCTTCTTACATACCTTACGGTGCAATCATCCATCCACTCAAGATACACTCCAAACACCCATACCTCACGTTTGC
The DNA here is from genome assembly GCA_045644145.1 of Candidatus Flemingiibacterium sp. Classification (GTDB taxonomy): domain Bacteria; phylum Bacillota; class Clostridia; order Oscillospirales; family CAG-272; genus Flemingiibacterium. Next base: position 22,704 of record JAZRGK010000056.1, on the reverse strand, counting down.
TTTTTTTCTCATATATTCGCACGATGGAGCGGTCTAGTTGGGGCGTTCCTCTGCAATGTGCAGTATCAAATACGTACTCAAAGTCGTTCCAGTTACGAAAACGTTTTATATCGTAATAATTGTAGTCATACCCGATAAATTCGCGCAGTTGTTCGTCATTTTCAAGTATATGGTCGTAAGAAGCGAGAAGCATCAGCTTCTTTATTGTCCACATACAACGGTTATACATGAATTCCTCATGAATATCGTCATAGTACACGTCTATGAGATCGCCTATTTCATGATTCCAGAAAACTCCGGTAGATTCTGCGCTGAGTCCGTGATCAAGGAGTATTTTTAATGTGCGGGCTACATTATGACCCGAGAAAAACGCAAAGACCCATAAAGGATTATCAGTTCTGTCATCATATGGCACACGCGGAAGATCAATGTTCATACCGTATTTCAAAAACAGTTCGGTTACTTTCGGCAGATATTTGCTGTTAAAGTCACCTAAGGAGCATACTATGTCCGAATACAAGTGCTCATCAATATAATCCGGATTGGTCGTGCCAAGAGGATCGGCACCTTTTTTCAGGAGGCTCTCAACCTCCTTGAGATTCACGATTCTCGTTTCACAAGCTTCAAGAAGCTGTCGGTTGAACTCGATTTCATCGGCAGTGTATGGCATTACTCGGTATTCATTTTTATTGTACATACAAATTCCTCCCGGGCTGTCACAGAGTTTTCATCTTATTATCATTATATACTATCTATTATACACTGTCAACAGTCCCGAAAAACGGACACATCCCGATTGACATATCCGCCCGGGCGTGGTATAATTAAAATAACACATCACACTATCGGAGGCGGCTATGGCAGGCAACCAAAAAATAAAAATACTCTACCTTATGAAGATACTCCTCGAAAATACCGATGATGAGCGCGGTATGACGCTCGAGGAGATTACAAACGCCCTATCATCATACGGCATAGATGCGGAGCGCAAAACGCTGTACAGCGATTTTGAAACTCTGCGCGTATTCGGTATTGACATCGAACAACGCAAGGAGAAGCAGGTGCGCTATCACGTTGTCAGCCGCACATTCGAGCTTCCGGAGCTGAAACTCCTCGTTGACGCGGTGCAGGCGTCTAAATTCATCACGCACAAAAAGAGTATCGAGCTGATAAACAAGCTTGAAACACTTACAAGCGCGAATCAGGCACGCACGCTTAACCGTCAAGTGTTCGTTGCAGGACGAATAAAGACGATGAACGAGAGCATCTATTACACCGTAGACTACATACACGAGGCGCTGTCCGCGAATAAGAAGCTGTCATTCCACTATTTCGAGTGGAACGAGAAAAAGGAGCGTGTGCTTCGCCACAGCGGTAGAGTTTACGTTGTAAGTCCTTTTGCGCTGACATGGGATGACGAAAATTACTATATGATAGCCTACGACTCCCTCTCCGAGAGCGTACGCCATTACCGAGTTGATAAGATGCTACATATTAAGGTGCTCGATGAGGCGCGTGACGGCGCGGAAGCGTTCAAGGATTTCGATATGGCGGCATATGCCAAGAAGACGTTCGGTATGTTCGGCGGCACGGAGGAGGCGGTAACGCTTCGCTGCAAGAATCAGCTTGCAGGAGTTATTATCGACCGTTTCGGAAGCGATTTGCTCTTTTCAAAAGTGGATGACGAGCATTTCGAGGTGCGCGTAAAGGTCGCCGCAAGCCCGCTGTTTTTAACGTGGGTGATGAATTTCGGAGCAGATATACGTATAGTTTCTCCGAATAACGTAAAAGACGAGCTTGTGAAGCTCGCCAAGGTTGCGATTTCACAGTATGAATAAGATTATGAGCCGGTTGCGGATACGCAATCGGCTCTGTCCGTTTTTTGGGACTCTTGACGTGATACAATGTATACAGATACAAAAATCTTTATAAGGTTAGGAGATATTGATATGGGAAAACTTAAAATAACCGGAATAGCAAAACGTGATGTAGAGTATGATTGTGCAACTATGAACATTAGATTTTACTTGCGTCAAAAAACGGTGGTGAAGACCCTTGGTGAAGTTATGAAACAAAGTGAAGAGTTTTTAAAGGCGCTTTTGGATATTGGTGTACAGATGGACAATATTCATTTGGGTGAATGTAAAATATCACAAAGTCATTTTAGTGACGACTATAATGTTGCAGTAACGAGGGAATTCAAAATACACCTTCGATTCAATATGAAATTTATTAATGTTATAACCGATATAATAAACTGTAATGGCTATTCGGTAGAGTTAGAGTGCATTTATAAGCACTCGGATGAGAATAAGATACGAAGCGAGCTCCTTACTGAGGCACTTGCTGATTCAAAACACAAGGCAGAGATAATTGCTCAGACGATGGGTAAAAAGATAATTGGAATAGACAACTTGAACCATAACAATTTCAATTATAATCCCGATTACAGTTCTGATTTTTCATATGAGGAGCCAGAAGGTTTATATCTTGCTGAAAGCCATCAAAAACTTTCCGATGAGATAAAAGCACCGATTTCAACAGAGCGCGAGGAAATCGAAGTAGTTTGGTTAATGGAATAACAGATATTTTATACAAAAAGCGGAGGATAATAACATGAAAAACATATTCGTAACCATCACTGGACAAAACCACTACCTCGGTATGAAGCCATATAAGATCGGTCGCATCGTAAAACTTGTGAAAGATAAGGATAACGAGTACGACGAGGATGCTATCGCCGTAAAGCTCCCCTACATAGACGAGATCGGTTATGTTGCAAACAGCACACATACTGTATTTCAGGGCACATACAGCGCAAGCCGTCTTTATGACAAGATAGGTGATATGGCGTTGGCGGAAGTTATGATTATTACTCATTCCAGTGTAATCGCCTGTGTACTTTCAAAGGAAGAAGAACGCGAGGTGAAGAAAAAGCAGGCGGTTTCTTTTGATGAGATTGAGGATGATAAAACCGATGATGCAGTCACTTCAGCAGATGACTGTTTAGCCTTCTGAGGAGAAAAATATGCTTTACTACAGCAAAATCGGGAGAAAAAAGGTAGTACACCTTGAAGGATGCAGGCACACAAGTAATATCAGTGAAGAAAACCGAGGATCCTTTATTAATATAAATGATGCAATAAAAGCCGGATATAGGCTATGGGTCTTGCAACGCCGTCCTCGACTGCTGTGCAGATCGTACTCTGTGTGTCGTTCTTTATGTATTTATTATGTAAGCAGAAGAAACAACTCCATAACTGAAACGGCGAGGGCTGACCACTTGGTCAGTCCTCAAAATTTGAGTCGCAGAAGACAAAGAAAAGGGCGGCAGAGTAATCTGTCGCCTTACTGTTTACAGAATCGTGTTGAAAGCGGATAAATTCTGTGGTATAATTAGATAATAAACATTACGGAGAGAATCATGCTAACCTACACATATATTTCAAAAGGAAAATTCGGCTTGGTTGAGAAGCCAAAGCCTACAATACAGAATGAACGCGATGCCATCGTTAAGGTCACACTTGCCAGCATTTGCTCGAGCGATTTACACATCAAGCATGGCAGCGTACCGAGAGCGGTGGAAGGAATTACGGTCGGTCACGAGATGGTCGGCATCGTGGAAGAAGTCGGCGCAGCTGTGATACACGTAAAGCCAGGCGACAGGGTCACGGTGAACGTGGAGACCTTCTGCGGCGAGTGCTTCTTCTGCAAGAAGGGATTCGTTAACAATTGCACCGACAAAAACGGCGGATGGGCGCTGGGTTGCCGAATCGATGGCGGTCAGGCTGAGTACGTCCGCGTGCCGTTTGCGGATCAGGGCTTGAACAAGATTCCCGACACTGTAACCGACAGACAAGCTCTGCTTGTGGGCGACGTTCTTGCTACGGGTTATTGGGCGGCAAAGATTTCGGAGATTACCGAGGACGATACCGTTCTCATCATCGGAGCAGGTCCCACGGGAATCTGTACGCTTCTTTGCGTGATGCTGAAGAATCCCAAGCGCATCATTGTATGCGAAAAAGATGAGAACCGCATCAAGTTCGTGAATGAGCACTATCCCGATGTGCTGACGGTTGCGCCGGTCGAATGCCTTGATTTCGTTCGTAAGAACAGCGATCACGGCGGTGCTGATGTGGTGCTTGAGGTAGCAGGCGCGGAGAACACCTTCGAGCTTGCATGGCAATGCGCGCGTCCGAATGCGATTGTCACAGTGGTGGCGCTTTATGACAAGGCGCAGACTCTGCCTCTGCCCGATATGTACGGCAAGAATCTGACCTTCAAGACCGGCGGCGTTGACGGTTGTGATTGCGAGGAAACGCTGAAACTGATTGCCGAGGGAAAGCTTGATACCGAGCCGCTGATCACGCATACCTATCCACTTGCGAAGATCGATGAGGCGTATGAGCTGTTTGAGGAGAAACGCGATGGGGTAATTAAGGTTGCGGTGGAGATATAGGATCAATTATATTGATGTAAGAAACGCCGATGAGGAATCAAATGAAACCTCATCGGCGTTTTTTACTGAATTTGATTTCAGTGAAAATGAATTCAGTAAAACAAGCAACCCCATGATTTAACTAAGCTTCCTAAGATAAAAATTGCAAAGTGTCAAAAAGCCTGGTGGCATATAGACTTTTTTGCACAAAAGTGGTCAAACATGTGGTCAAAGCCGTTTTCGAGCCACTTTCGCGCCCAAAAACATCGCCCATTTTCGAGCCGCCGCAAACACCGCAATCCCCCAAAAACTCCCGCCACATAAAGCAAAAAGGAGATTCTTACGAATCTCCTTTTGTTGGTCTGAGTGACAAGACTTGAACTTGCGGCCTCTACCACCCCAAGGTAGCGCGCTACCAACTGCGCCACACCCAGATATCCAACGGATAATATTATATCACAACGGAATCTGTTTGTCAAGGGGTTTTTTATATTATTTTTTATTTTTGCGAATAATTTTCCAAAAGATTGAGGAATATGTGGCTTTACCGCCAAATCATACTTTGCTTCTTAAATCATCCCCAAGCCTTGAAAGAATCTTCTTTTCCAAACGTGATATGTATGACTGTGATATACCCATCATGTCTGCCACTTCCTTTTGTGTGAATTCTTTTGTGCCATTCAAACCGTATCGAAGGGTGATTATGGTCTGTTCGCGCTCATCAAGCTTGCTTAGCGCCTCGCGGATGGTGCGCTTTTCTTCAATGCTCTCGATGCCTTGGGAAACCTCATCACCGTCACTCCCCAGTATATCCGATAATAACAACTCGTTGCCGTCCCAGTCAACACTTAACGGCTCGTCTATTGATATGTCGTGCCGCCCCGACCACTTGCGGATGTACATCAGTATCTCATTCTCTATGCAGCGTGATGCGTATGTGGCAAGCTTTATATTTTTGTTACCTTTGAATGTGTTTACTGCCTTGATTAGTCCGATGGTGCCAATAGATATCAGATCCTCAAGCCCCAGCCCCGTGTTTTCGAATTTTTTCGCTATGTATACCACAAGCCGCAGATTGTGTTCGATAAGCTTGCTCCTCGAAGCGGATAAAATCGCCGCATCCTGGGATTCAAGCCCTGATATAGCGGCGGCTTCCTCGTCTGAAGACAGCGGTGGGGGCAGGGATGCGGTGCCGTTTATGTAATATATTCCCCGTGTGCTGCCCTTTAAGTGCAAGACCGCTTCTTTTATGTGTCGGACAAGCGTGGATATAAGCGTCCTTGATGTGATTGATATTCTCATGGTTATGACCATACCTTTCTTGGTTGATTTTGGAAGTTTGTGACGGTTTCCGCCAGGGAATTCGCGTCGATGACGCGAAAGGCACAAAGCTTCAGGTCTGAAAAATGCACCATTTTTCAGACTTTGCTCTTCTTGTATCTATATTGTTACAACCGTTTGCGGTATTATTCCGTCGCATCCGCCATAATCTGCGGTTTGCGGTGTTATAGCTGTAAGTGCATCGATCCTTCGCCCTTCAATGATTATGTAGTCGGGAATAAAGCCGAACAGCACTCCGAAACCGGTTACACTGCTTGCCGGTATCATGCGGATCCGCTTTTTTATGTCATCGGTAAGACGTGAAACGTATTCGCCGTTCTCCAAGGCAAGAATTATTTGAGAGGGAAGTACATTTTTCAGGGCATCGGCGGTTACGATTACCACCGGTTTTCCCGAGAACGGATCGCGGAGCAGATTGCCGCTGTCACATAACAGTGTGAGCACGCACTCTTTGCCGAACGCACCTATACAGGCGCATACCTGTTTCTTTTCTGCGGCTGTGTCTTTAAGCTTTCCGTATAACAGGCTGACAGCGCCGCTTATAAGCGAAATTATTATGAAAGCTATAGGAGAGGTGGATGTACCGCTGTTTCCGATTACACCTGCGAAGGATGTCCACCTGCCAATTATACTGTAGATTGCGGTCATGATTCCCCCAAGCCCGATGTTTACCGCACCGTAGGTGATTGCGATGCCTATAATGTGTCCGCCGAACGCTATAGCTGACATTACGAGGGCACATGATACAGTTCCGAAAATCATTATAAATGTGAAAATTTTCTGCGAAACATAGTATTCCGCAATTAAAGAGACAAGTGCAAACAGCGCGCCGAAAGCTGCTCCGCCGGCAAGCCTTAAGGGACGGATTTTCATGTGCATGAGTTTTGCGGATATGTACAGAGCGAGAAAATCCATGGAAAAATTAACGGCGAAGAGTGAGTCCGCATATATAACGTGATTCACCTGGAACGCATCCCTCCAAAAATTTCGGTAAAGCTATTATACACCGAGTTAGATGAAATTTTTGTCGTATTTTACATATGAAATAAAAAATAACCGTCCGTGAATATATTGAGCCATTAGCGGTTAAACTGAACGTGTACAAATTATTGTATACATGAAAGGAAACAGCGAATATGATTGACAAGATAGCACTTATCCTTGCGATTATCGGAGGACTTAACTGGGGAAGCATCGGTATTTTTAAATTTGACCTTGTAGCATGGCTTTGCGGAGGTCAGGGTTCACTTGTCGCCCGCATTATATACACACTGGTGGGACTTGCCGCTGTATGGTGTATATCTCTTCTTTTCCGCGAAACAGATGCGGCTGTGGAAGATGACTCCATGATGCGTCGCTGATTACCGCACGATCTGCCGTGATGCATGGGCTTTTCCGATCACGGCAGATTTTTTATTATGTATATACGCCAAAATATGACACAATTTGCACATATTTGTCAGAATAATAATAATATTTATATTTTCTATTGACAAACAAATGAATGTGTGGTAAAATAATAAAGGTGGATTTTTTAATTTATAAAAATTCCCAGACAATTTGATAAATATACCGTTTGAACTGCGAAACAGTCCCTGCCGCTGTGACGGCGAGCTGCATTTTATGATGGAAAGGTAGACATGGCGTATGAAAACAAAAGTACCGCATAATGTTTTGACCATCGCGGAGATGACTAAGAGAAAGAACAGGATCTGTGCAGAGGTTGTGGATATAGATAATATAATCCTCACCGATGACGTAATAAAAAAGCTCAGACTAAGCAAGAGCATGTTCAATAAGACTACATATGTACAGATAATGTGCGGCGGCATCCGCTACAACGTAGAGGGCGTTGACCGCATGAAAAACGGAAAGTACCGCATAACTCTTATTTCCCCCAGCTTCTATGCAACGCTTTTCGGCTACAAGGATGAGCCGGTTAAGCTTGCAAAGCTTGCGGCAATATCTTGATTTCATATAAAGCGAGTCCCGGATGCGAGTTTATCGCATCCGGGACGCTTTTATTCATGCCTTAAAGTAACAGCTACGATTTCGGGTGGATTGTTCAGCCTGAAAGGGAAGGAGCTGTCCCCAAGACCGCGGCTGATAACGGTTTTCGTGTCGCCTAAGGCGTGCACACCCTCGGTATACCTTGGGAATATCCCCTGACCTGGGGCATACAGACCGCCGATAAAGGGCAGGCGGAACTGACCGCCGTGTGCGTGACCGCAGAACACTAAATCCACGCCGCTTTTGGCGTAGGTTTCAATTAAATCGGGACGGTGGGACAAAAGCACGGTGTATCCATCGGCTCCCGCAAGTATCTCCGCAAGCTTTTCCTCAAACATCGGCAGTATTTCCTCAAAGGTCAGATCATTTTCCTCGTTTTGGAAGAATGTAAGGTCGTCGATGCCTGCAAGGGTTACGGACGCGCCGTCTTTTTCTAAAGTGCAAAGCCCATTTCGGAGCACAGTAATACCCGCATCTTCAAGAATTGGCTGCAGCTCATGGAAATTTTCTTCGTGACATTCGTGATTGCCTGTTATTAAGTATGTGGGCGCGATTTTTGCCGACTCCGCGGCAAGCGACAAGCCGATTTCAGCAGGTCCCATCCGTGTATCTATAAGGTCGCCGGTGATGAATATGACATCCGGCTTTGCGGCTCCTATTTCGGCAACAAGCTCACTGTTATTCTCTCCGAAATTGTCGCAGTGCAGGTCGGAGAGCTGAATTATGCGAAAGCCGTCGAATTCGGAAGGGATTTTTGGGCTTGAAATTTCATATTCACTGACGGTAAGCGTTTGAGGGCGTGTGATTATGTAAATAATAAATAATATAAACAACGCGGCGAGGACGGCAAGGGGGATGAGTATTTTTTTGATCCGTTTCATAAATTGCTCCTTTTCTTTGGTCTTAATTATAGCAGTTTATTTAACTCCCAATTACCTTTTGTGTTACTACACAGATTTGCGCTCTTTTTCGTAGGGCGGGGCCTTGTGTCCCGCCGCTCTGGACACGAAAACCACACATAGCGGCGTAAAAGCCCTGCCCTACGGTGAATTTACTCATACATTTATAGAGGGAACACTTTGCCAAATTGTGATTTATTTAAAGGGGAGATTGTTATGTCAAATAAGAATAAAATCTGTGCCAATATCTTTCGCGAGGCGTGTGTGGTCATACTTGGCTCAGTGCTTTTTTCTATGGCAATGAATATGTTCCTCTTACCCTCGGGAATAGTGCTGGGGGGGATGACGGGCATCGCCACCGTGCTTAATATGTTCTTTAAAACACCCGTGGGTATTACAATAATTATATTAAATATTCCGCTGCTAATTGCCAACACCTATTTTTTCGGAAAAGGCTTTCTTAGTCGCACGGTTATAGGGCTTGCCGCAACCTCGCTGTCTGTGGATCTCCTTGCAGTTTTCCCCGTACCTATGCTTGATCCCATAATATGCGCGATCCTCGGCGGAGTATGCATGGGGGCAGGTACGGGCACGCTGATATCGAGAGGGTATACTACCGGCGGTACAGACCTTATAGCTTGCCTTGTTAAATTAAAATGGCGCAGTGCCACCACCGGAAGCATCATAATGCTTTGCGATATTGTGATAATTCTCGGTGCGGCGCTGTTTGTGGGAAGCTTCGACGGGCTGTTTTATTCCATAATATGCACATGGTCTGCCGGGAAAGTGCTTGATATGATGATATCCGGTTCAAGACGCGCAGGTCAGGCGTTCGTTGTTACCGACAGAGCAGGGGAAATGACTAAGCTCATATTTGAGAAGCTTAACAGAGGTGTTACCGTACTTGAGGCGGTTGGCGGATATACGGGCAAGACTAAGCGAGTTCTCATGTGTGTTGTGGCAAGGCGTGAGATATATCTTTTAAAACAGCTTGCCGCAGAGTGCGACAGGGACGCCTTTGTTATAATTGCCGATGCGGCTGAGGTAAGCGGACGCGGTTTTGAAATTCGCAGTGCGGCAGAAGCAAAGCCGAGGAAGAAAAATCAAACCGGATGATGTATATTCGGTAGGGCGATTCACGAATTGCCCGTCCAAAACGTACAATCCTCTATCTGACAAAACCGAGCACAGCAAATGTGGGAATACAAAAAGTAGCTTCAGAAAAAACAAAAAGCACTGTTTTCACAGTGCTTTTTTGGAGCTGCTAATCAGAATCGAACTGATGACCTCATCCTTACCAAGGATGCGCTCTACCATCTGAGCCATAGCAGCGTGATGGCGACCGAGATGGGGTTCGAACCCACGACCTCTAGCGTGACAGGCTAGCGTTCTAACCAGCTGAACTACCCGGCCATTTCTGCATCACGAATGATATTATAACACACTGAGATAGATTTGTCAATAGGTTTTTGAAAATATTTTTAGTTTTACTTAAAAGGTAGCAGGGGAAGAACAAAGCATCCCCTGCCACCTTACAACTTACTTTTAGAAATACTTATCGGTAGTATCCTTGAAAAAGTCTACGAAATCATCGGTGCCAAGGGATTTGCCCCCCGAAACCTCAGCGGTTGCCTTACTGCATTTGCCGGATGCCTGAGATTTTCCGCATGCGGGGCAGTATACAGCATCAATAGCTATGTCGCTTCCGCAGTGGATGCAGCTTGCCTTACCTTTTGATTCTGCAACAGCCAATTTAAGCTCCTCGATAACAAGCTTCTGCTCATCGATTTCCATTATCTGTGCCTTCACCTGAGCACGCACATCAGTGCCCTTTACCTGCTCGTAGAAGAGTTTGCCTAAGGTTGCAAAAAGACCGTCAAGCTTTTTCTGCTCCGATTTCAGCGAGATAGCAAGCTTAGCAGATTCCGCTGCTTCTTCGCCTTTTTTCACAGCCGTACGCGCAAGACTGTCTACCTTGGATGCTACGCTTTCTACTATAGATTTGATATCCATAACAGTTTCCTCCGTTCATAATGATAATCATGCTCTTATAATTATTTTACGCTTTTTCTGTGAACTTGTCAAAAAGACTTTGCAAAATTTTATGACGTTTACTTGAAATTATTGTTAAAGCGCGGATTTTTGGTTAGCCTTTTCCATGAATTTCTCAGATGCCACGATGAAACGCTCGTGTGTGCCTTTTCCGATGATGCCTGCTTTGTCGAAGATTTCCACATTAAACACGAGTCTGCGGCGGTCGATCTCCGTAAGCTCGCACTCACAGCGCACCTCAAGTCCTACGGGAGTTGCCGCAACGTGCTCTACGCACAGCTTAGTTCCAACGGTGGTGTTTCCTTCTTCAAGCAGGGGCGCAACCGCTTCCGCACAGGTGGCTTCAAGAAGCAGTATCATAGCCGGTGTGGCATAGACGGGGAGCATGCCGCTTCCCATAGATGCGGCGGTGTTGTTATCGTTTACGATTTCGCTTTTTGTGTGTTTAAGTCCTGTTTCAAGCATTTTTATTCTCCTTGGGGATGTTCTTATTTTCTTAAATTATACCATAAGCCGCGAACGGTGTCAAGAGCGATTACTCATATACCGATATCACGCAAGATATATAATCACTGAAAAATTTAGTACCACTTTGCCAAAGTGTTCCCCGTGTGGATACACATGCAAGTTCTTCGTAGGGCTGGGGCTTGCTCCCGCCGATTGTTGCAGCCTTCGCAGGTTTAAGCGGCGGGACACAAGGCCCCGCCCTACAAACAAATCGTTTCTTTATGCGGGAACACAAAGGTAATTAGCAAATTAAAATTAACAAAATCAGCCTTGTTATATTTCCTTGGATGTAGTATAATATAATGCAATTGTAATTTTGGAAAGGGGGAGATGCTGTGGCAAGTCACAGAAAGCGTGCTCCGCACAGCGGAATAGACGAGGGATATTGGGACCGCCTTGACAATGCGGCGAAGCTTTTCCCTGCAATTACCAACAGACGCTCCCCGAATGTTTTCAGATTTACCGCGGTGCTTCGTGAGGATGTTATACCGGAGGTGCTTGAAAGCGCCCTTGAGAAGGCGCTGTCTATAATGCCGTCCTTTGCGGTAAAGCTTCACCGCGGGCTGTTCTGGTACTATTTTGACGTGAACAACGAGCATCCCACGGTGAAAAAGGAGTGCTCATATCCCTGCGCACCTATTTACCGTGCCAGAGAGAAGGGCTTTTTGTTCCGTGTGACCTATTACGGAAAACGGATAAATTTTGAATTATACCATGCGCTGTCCGACGGTATAGGGGCGCTCAGCTTTATAAGACTGATAATTTACTGTTACTACAATATTCTGAAGGGCGAGGAAGTGCCGGAGGAGCTTATACGAAACGAGTCCGACGAAATTACCCGCGACTTTGATGAGGACAGCTTTATGCTCCATGCCACAGAGGAGAGGGAAACAGACAAAAAGAAGAAAACCGAGCCTGATGCGTTCCGCATGAGCGGTTACCGTTACGACGGGACAAGACTCGGTGCTCTTGCGGCGATTACCCCTGTGGATAAGATGCTTGAGCTTTCAAAAAAGCATTCCGCCACTCTTTCGGAATATGTGTGTGCTCTGCTTATATATTCAATATTCTGCACATCCTACAGACGTTCTTTCGGAAGCAGACCTATTGTTATCAGTATCCCCGTAAATCTCAGAGGAATGTTTGAGTCCGGAACACTTAGAAATTTCTTCGGTCACATGAATATAGGCGTATTACCGAAACGGAACGCTTCATTTGAGGATATCTTATCGGAAGTAAAGGCACAGTTCAAGGAAAATCTGAAGCGGAGCTATTTTGAAAGCCAGATAAACTCACATGTCAATATAGAAAAAATTCCCGGGATACGGTATGTGCCGCTGTTCATTAAGGATGCGGTGATGCGCTTCATATATTCGGGGAACGCAAAAAAATACACCGTCACATTTTCAAATCTTGGGCGTATACAGCTTCCTTCGGTTATTTCGAATTATGTTGAACGCTTTGAGGTGCTTATAGGCGGTTCAAGCACTCACCCGAAGAAAACCTCGCTGTGCTCATACGGCAACAACCTTGTTCTTATGTTTTCATCTACCATCGACGACAATTCCTTCGAGCAGTTTCTCCTCAGCTACCTCGTAAAAGAGGGAATCGACGTTACGGTATCATCAAACGAAACGCCAAAGCCGCCGAAGATGAAAAAAGAGAAGAAAAAAGCGGATAAATCGGCTGCGAAAGAGCTGAAGAAGGCTGCAAAAGCCCGTAAAAAGGCTGAAAAAACAAGAAAGAATCCGTAGGGGAGAGGCTTGCTTCTCCCGTGCCACCATAAAGAATCCGTAGGGGAGGGGCTTGCTTCTCCCGTGCCACCGTTTTTTGGAAAGGAGTGATAACAAAAAATGAGATTCTGCCGTCACTGCGGCGTAAAGCTTGCTAATGATATAGAGCGCTGCCCACTGTGCGACATGGTGACAGAGCGCACCGACGATGCATTCGAAAATGATTATCCATACATCAAAAGTCGGTTTACAAGGGATCTTCTTTTACGGCTTATTACATTTATCGCCATAGCGGTAGCAGGTGCCAGCCTGCTTGTGGATCATCTTGTACCTACGGGAAGCCCGTGGGCTATAATAACCGTGGTCGCCATTATTTACCTTTGGATAAGCGCCATGAACATTCTCAGATTCACCCCCAATCCTGCATCCATAATGCTGTGTCAGCTTTGGTGCATAAGCGGTCTTCTTTTCGTTATCGACTACCTTACGGGGTATTACCGCTGGTCGGTGAACTACGTTATACCGTTTCTCATAATGGGGGCGGTCGCGGCGATGGCGCTTATGATCCTCATACGGCCTATGAAATACAGGGCGTATATAATTTACCTGCTTGTAATGGCGGTGCTTGGGGGGCTTTCCGTGCTTCTCTGGATATTCGGCTACTCGGATACTGAATGGCCCGTGGTTACCTCGGCGTTTGTGTCGGCTGTGTGCTTTTTTGCGGTCACGTTTTTCCTACGAAGGCGCACGAGAAATGAGCTTGAGAAGCGTTTTCATGTTTAATATTGAATTAAAATAAAATTTTAAAAGGAGTATAAAAAATGGTACAGATCAAAATGGCAGACGGCGGTATTATCAAGGTAAAGCTTGCGCCCGAAACCGCACCTATCACAGTTGCTAACTTTGAAAAGTTAGTAGGCGAGGGCTTCTACAACGGACTTATTTTCCACCGCGTTATCGCCGGATTTATGATCCAGGGCGGCGATCCAACCGGCACCGGTATGGGCGGCTCTCCCGACAATATCAAGGGTGAATTCGCTATGAACGGCGTGAAAAACGACCTTTCTCACAAGCGCGGCGTTATTTCCATGGCGCGCACACAGGTTCCAAACAGCGCATCCTCGCAGTTCTTCATCTGCCATGCAGACGCAACCTTCCTTGACGGTCAGTACGCCGCATTCGGATGGGTTACCGAGGGCATGGACGTTGTTGACCGCATTGCCGGCGTTGACACCGACATGCGCGACAAGCCTATGCACGATGTGGTTATGGAAGAAGTTACTCTTATTCCTGACGAGGAGTAAGGCATAAAAAAACGGCGTTTTAACGCCGTTTTTTTATGCTTAGTTACGCCTTTTTAAGCTCAGTGTCGAGCCAGATGAGTCCGTACTCGAACGCCTCGTAAAGACCGTTCTTCATGCCGAACTTCACAACCTTTTTGTCGTCGGTGCTCTGAATCTGTATGAGTACCTGATCGGGTACATCCTTGTCGCCCATCTTTTTTGTGGACATTATTCCGAGAAAGAGCACATACTTGTCGTCCATGCTTCCGTAGTATATCTGCTGTCCTTCTCTTACCAGCGGCTTTCCGCGGTACATCATATATTTATCTTTTCCGAGTATATTTTCCATCGTATGCCTCCGTGATTTTATTATATAAGTAACAACATTTTATCACAAATCCGAAGATAATTCTATACACAAATTGTAAATAATATTTACAAACACATAAAAAATAGGCGGGATTTTGCATATTTGGCGGTTTGTCGGTTGACAATCGGAGATTTTAATATTATAATAATATGTGAATGTGTCCGCATATTTTTTGATGAAACAATTTTTACCTGAAAGGAAATGTTATGTCAAATTACAGAAATAAACTTGCCGCAGGTGTTATTTGCCTTGCCATCACAGCACAGCTTCTTATGTCGTCCTCGTGCACTTCCGATATGCCGCCGGTGGACAGCGATACCGCTGATGCCGTAACAACGGATACGAGTATATTTGAAATAGAAACCGCCGCACCGCCGGAAACTACGGAAGAAGTCACAACAGCTCCCGAGGAAACCGCCGAGGCTGAAACTACCGCGCCGGATCTAAACGAGCCGGAAATAATAAATCCCCTTACGGGACTTAAGGCTGATGTTGGCTATGAAAACCGCCGTCCTGCCGCAATCATGATAAACAACATTAAGGTTGCAACGCCCCAGGAAGGCATATCCTACGCCGATATTATGTACGAGTGCATAGTTGAGGGCGGATACACAAGACTTATGATGGTGGTATCCGATTATGAGAGCCTGCCGGTCATCGGCTCTGTGCGCTCTTCTCGCGAATACTACCTTGACTTCGCCGCAAATCACAACGCCATTTACATACACGCCGGCGGAAGCAATCAGGCGTACGTTGAGATACGCGACCGCAAGGTGAACAATCTTGACGGTGTTAATATGTATATCCCGAACATGTTCTACCGCGATGAATGGCGGCAGGCCAATATGGGATATGAGCACAGCCTTATGACAACGGGTGAGAAGATAGCTAACGGTATCGCTTATAAAAAGTACAATACCGAGCTTGCCGAGGGCTTTGACTCCCCGCTGGATTTTGTTCCCTACGATACTGTCCGCGTGCCCGAGGGCGGTACGGCAAACTCTATTCAGGTTACATACCATTACGCCCACAAGCCCTATTATGAATATAACAAGGATGAGGGCGTTTACTACCGCTGGCAGTTTAACGGCGATAAGCATATGGACAATACCGCAGGAAAGCAGATATCCTTTACCAATATAATCGTGCTCTATTGTCCCACCACCGCCACCAACGACAGCTACAAGCATATGGATGTGGTTACCGAGGGAAGCGGTGAGGGCTATTACGTCAGCATGGGCGGATACGAGAAGATAAAGTGGGAGAAAGCTACTCCCGACACTCCCGTGAAGCTCTACAACGAGGCAGGGGAAGAGCTTCGCGTAAACCGCGGCAAGACCTTCTTCCAGATATGCACCACCGACATGGCGGCATCCACCAAAATAGGCTAAGCCTGCTCTCCGTCATCCTTTAATCTTATACGCTCGCGGACTATAAGGCGTTTTAATGCCTTGCCGTTAAAGGGTATCAGCGGATAGAGGTAATTCCGTCTTCCGTTTATAGTCTTGTTGCGGATGATAAGCACCGCTATTATAATGATTCCACCGATATAGCCGATAAGTCCGCCTATGGCTGTGGTGGTAAGGAGAAGCATTCGCATGAATTTGAAGGTGTAGCCAAGCTCATAGCTGGACTGGGAGAAGTTCGCTATGGCGACGAATGCCATGTACACGATGACCTCGGGCACAAACCAGCCTATCTGCACCGCGAAGTCGCCAAGTATCAGACCGCCCACAACGCCGAAGGTGTTGTTAAGTGAGCTTGGCGTATTCATTGATGCAAGCTTTAGTCCGTCAAGGGCGAACTCGATTATATAAAGCTGTAACAGGATTGGCATGTTGCACTCGGTATCGACTAAAATGAAGTTGAGCCAGCTTGGAATCCACTCCACATGGGTTATGAGCAAATACCATGTGGGGGTGAGAAAGAGCGTCATAAAAAATACCGCGTACCTAAGAAGCCGCAGATACGAGCCTGTAAGCGGCGGAAAATAGTAATCGTCGGTTTCCTGCATGAAATCGAATATGCAGGTGGGCAGTATCATTGCCTCGGGGGATGTATCGCAGAGGATGATTATTTTGCCTTCAAGTAAGTGAGCAGCGGCGTTATCGGGACGCTCGGTGTATCTGAACTTGGGGAATGGGTCGTACCACCCTTGTGGGATAAGACATTCCGCAAGGCTCTCCTGACCCATTGTAAGGGCATCGGGCTTTATTTTCTGCAGCTTTTTTGTAAGCATGTCCACATATTTTTTGTCGGCTTTGCCTTCAATATACGCAAGCACCACGTCATTCTTCGCGCTCTCGCCTATAACGAAGCTTTTGAATGTAAGCCCCGTATCGCGGATCCTGCGGCGGATAAGCGTGGTGTTCTGTTTTATTGTTTCGGTAAAGCTGTCATGTGCTCCGCGAAGCACTCGGTCGTTCTCCGACTGACCAACGCTTCGCATTGGGTACATTCTCGTGTCTACGGTGATTCCAACGCTACTTATGCCGTCTATAATAATGCCCATAGTGCCGCACATTACGGAGTAGATGAATTGGTCCATATCGCGGTGCACCGTGGCTTCCGTATGGGGCAGATACTTTGCGGCAAACTCCCGGATGTCGCTTACGCTGTCTATGCGGTCAAGCTCCGCGAAATATATGAACAGCCTGTCCATGACGGCGGTATTGGCAAAGCCGTCGATAAAATAAAAGCGTGCCTTATGTCCCGCAAACTCACGCTCTCGCCCAACAAAATCATAATTCTTGCCTATCCCGAAAACACCGTCAAGATATGCTGCAGTTTCTTTATATGTTGCTTTAAACTCTGACATTTTTATACTCCTTTGTATGGAAATACGGGGGGACGGGGATGCGGGGGAACGTGTCGCTTTCAAGCACATCGCCTACAGCGATGTGCTTGAAAATCACATTTTTGACGGAATTCAGTTTAAAGTAAGAACTGAGTGCAAAACTGCATATCAACACACTAATCAACTTTTAACTGCACTCTGAATAGCTGTTCCGCAAGAGATTGTTTACCTTAAACGATCTGCCGGGGAAGGGGACTCCGGCTCCTGAGAGCGTATTCGAAGCACCACACAAACAAGCTGTGGTGGGGGGAACCCCCTTATAAAGTTCTTTGCGGAGCTTTTTTCTGGCACATCGCCTACAGCGATGTGCTTGAAAGCGCCCCGTATCCCCTCGTCCCCCTAATTATGCCCGGCTAATCTTCAAAATATTCCAAGATACCGTTGTAGATACCGAGGGCGAAGAGATCGGGCTGGGTGGACATGAGGTTAGCGTCTACGGGATTTGTTATGTAGCCCATTTCGATGAGTGCAGAGGGCATCTGTGTGCGGCGGAGAACGTAAAGGGAAGGGCGCACAAATGTGCCGCGATTCTGTAAGCCCGTTATAAGCGAAAGCTGATCCGCCACATCCTCGGCAAGGCGAAAACCGTTTGTACCCTCGCGGTAGGCGAAGGATTCAACACCCGAAGCCGACGGATTTGTGTAGGCGTTGGTGTGAAGGCTTAAGAAAATATCAGCCCCCCATTCGTTGGCTTCCCGTACACGGGCGGCAAGGCTTGATGAGTTTGACGTGCCTATCTGCTCGGTTGGCGAATTCCTTGAAAGGCGTGCTTCAAAGTTGGGATTCGCATTTAAAAGATCGGCTAAAATAACGCCTGTCTGATAGGTGATGTCCTGCTCTCGTAAGCCGTTCCCTTCAGCACCGGCGTTGGGATTTACGGGATTGTGTCCCTGATCAATAAATACCTTTGGCATACAAATTACCCCCAAAATTAAAAATCAGTATATTATATTCGCGAGGAACCCACATATATGAAAGAGATCAAACGAATACTCAGCTTCACGCGCCGTGCCGTGGACGACTACGAGATGATAGAGGACGGCGACCGTATTGCGGTGGGCGTGTCCGGCGGAAAGGATTCGCTGACACTGCTTTTTGCGCTGTCGGAATTAAGGCGGTTTTATCCTAAAAAATTCGAGCTTGTGGCAATAAGCGTTGATATGGGCTTTGAGGGGATGGATTTTTCCCCCATTGCCGAATTGTGCAAAGAGCTTGATGTACCGTATGTGATCACCGAAACCCAGATCGCAAAGATAATTTTCGACGTTCGAAAGGAGAAAAATCCATGCTCTCTGTGCGCAAAAATGCGACGCGGGGCGCTTCACGATGAGTGCAAGCGACAAGGGTGCAATAAGCTTGCTCTCGGACACCATTTCGACGACGTGGTGGACACATTCATGCTGAACCTCTTTTATGAGGGCAGACTCGGCTCATTTTCGCCGGTGACCTACCTTTCGAGAAAGGATCTCACCATGATCCGTCCCCTTATATACGCCGAGGAGAAGGACGTAAGATATTTTGTTAACCGCCATCCGCTTCCTGTCATCGAATCTCCGTGTCCGGCGGACAAAAACACCGAGAGGGAGTCTATGAAGCAGCTTCTTATAGGGCTTGAACGTAACAACAAGGGGCTTCGCCACAGAATCTTCGGCGCACTTCAAAAAGCCGGAATTGACGGCTACAAGGAAGCAAAGCTTACGGTGTTTCCCGACGATACGGAAGAAAACTGATGTAAATTCCGAAAAATTTACGCTTACCCCCTTTATTTTTATAAGGAATTGTGATATAATATTATGTTACTTTAAATATAACATCCCAAAGGGAGAATATATATGTGCGGATTCGTAGGATTTTCGGGGAAACTCGAAAACAAAAAAGAAATACTTAATAAAATGATGGGGCGAATCATTCACCGCGGCCCTGACTCCGAGGGTGAGTTTATATCGGACGATATTGCCCTTGGCTTTCGCCGTTTATCCATAATCGACCTCGAGGGCGGCTCACAGCCCATCTATAACGAGGACGGAAGCATTGCTATCGTCTACAACGGCGAAACCTATAATTTCGGCGAGCTTCGCCAGGAATTAAAGGCGGACGGGCATGTGTTTGCAACGGATTCCGATACCGAGGTGCTTGTCCACGGATACGAGAAATGGGGCGAGTCCCTTGCTTCCCATCTTCGCGGAATGTATGCGTTTGTCATATACGATAAAAACAAGAACTCCATATACGGCGCAAGGGATATTTTCGGCATAAAGCCCTTCTACTATTACCGCACCGAGGACGGGGATTATATATTCGGCTCGGAGATAAAGGCATTTCTTGAGCATCCGAGGTTTAAAAAGGAGCTTAACAAAAATGCGCTCCGCCCATATCTTACGTTCCAGTATTCATCCCTTGACGAAACCTTTTTTAAGGGCGTTTACAAGCTTCCGCCGGCGCACTTTTTCACGCTTAAGCTTAATGACGGCGATACCATCACGCCCGTTCGCTACTGGGACGCGGATTTCACCGAAGTTCCCGGCGATTTCGAGGGCTACGTCCATGAGATCGACAAATGCGTTCATGAATCGGTTGAGGCGCACCGCATCAGCGACGTTAAGGTTGGCTCATTCCTTTCGGGCGGCGTTGATTCAAGCTATATAACCGCCTGCCTTATGCCGGACAAGACCTTTTCCGTGGGCTTTGACTTCGATAAGTTCAACGAAACGGACTATGCGGCGGAGCTTTCGGAAAAGCTTGGGGTTGAGAATTACCGCAAAATGATTACCGCGGACGAATGCTTTGGGGCGCTGTCCGATATACAGTATTACATGGACGAGCCTCAGTCAAACCCCTCATGCGTGCCCCTTTATTTTCTTGCAAGGCTTGCAAAGGAGCATGTTACGGTGGTGCTTTCGGGCGAGGGCGCGGACGAGATATACGCCGGCTACGAATGGTACGATGAAGCCGGAATTATGAAAAAATACAAGAAGCTGCCGAAATTCATAAGAGTGGCGGCGGCAGAGGTTGCCAAAAAGCTCCCCTACTTCAAGGGACACGACCTTATTATAAAGTCAAGCGGCAGACCTGAGGATTATTTCATCGGTCAGGCTATGGTGTGGGATGAAAAGGATGCCATGCGTGTTCTTAAGCCCCAATACCGCGTTGGACCGTCCGTAAAAGAGGTTACAGCCCCCATATACCAAAGAGTCAAGGATAAGAGTGAGCTTGACAAGAAGCAGTACCTTGATCTGCATCTTTGGATGCCCGGCGATATTCTTCTTAAAGCCGACAAGATGAGCATGGCAAGCTCCCTTGAGCTTCGGGTGCCCTTCCTTGACAAAAAGGTTATGGAGCATGCACAGGTACTGCCTCACGAATACAAAATAAACGGCAAGAACACCAAATACATCTTCCGCAAGGCGGCGAATCTGACGCTTCCCGATGAGTGGGCGGACAGAAAGAAGATGGGATTCCCCGTGCCTATCCGTTATTGGCTGGCTGAGGACAAGTATTATGAGCTTGTAAAGAGTGAATTCACCTCTCCCGAGGCTAAGGAATTCTTTGACACGGAAACGCTTGTGTCGCTTCTTGATAATCACAGGGAAGGGAAGGCGAACAACGGACGCCGCATATGGACGGTTTACGTTTTTCTTACCTGGTACCGCCGTTTCTTCGTGAACGAGGCATGATTTTTTCGTTTACAACATAAATATTCAGATAAAGGAAGCCCTACTTGTGGCTTGGTATTGTAAAATGCAGAAGTATGACATTATTCCCGTATTGCTTGGCGCGGATCTTAACTGCTACAACGTGGCAAGAGCCTTTCACGCCGAGTACGGCGTAAAATCCTACGCTTTCGGAAGATACGCCATCGGTGCTACAAAATATACAAGAATCATTAAATTTACGGCAGTGGAGAATTTAGACGATCCGGATGTAATGGTGGAAACGCTCCTTAAGTTTGCAGATGCGCATCCAGAGTCCACGCTCATAGCTTTCGGATGCACCGACGATTACGCGGATATGCTGATACATCACGGCGACCGCCTGCGTCCCCGCTATATTGTGCCCTATATCGGTGCGGAGCTGTTTGAAAGACTTGCCTACAAGGCAAATTTCTACGAGGACTGCGACAGATTCGGTATACTCTACCCGAAGACTGCGGTGGTTACCCCCGAAACGGATCTTGCCTCGGCGCTTACTGAGGATGCGCTTGGATTTTCCTACCCCATAATCATAAAGCCGTCAGCAAGTGCGGTGTATTGGAAATATCCCTTTGAGGGCATGAAGAAGGTGTACACCGCATCCTCTGCAGGAGAAGCTGAGATAATCATACGAAGAATCTATGCATCTGGGTATCCCGAAAAGATCATTCTCCAGGATATGATCCCCGGAGACGACTCCAACATGCGTGTGCTTACCGCATATTCCGACAAAAACGGCAAGGTTAGGATGATGTGCCTCGGTCATGTGCTTCTTGAGGAGCATACACCGAAAGGACTTGGCAATCACTGCGCCATTATAAGCGAATGTGACCGTCCGCTTATGGAAAAATTCAAGGAGTATCTTGAAAACATCGGATTTGTGGGATATTCTAACTTTGATATAAAATACGATGCAAGGGACAACACCTTCCGTGCCTTTGAGATAAATCTTCGCCTTGGACGAAGCAACAACTATGTTACTTCCGCAGGCTGCAACGTGGCAAGGTATATCGTAGAGGATCTTCTCCTCGGAAACGACCTCGGCGACACATATTTTTGCGACAGAGAGATGTTCTGGCACAGTATTCCGAAAGGCGTTGTGTACAAATACTGCCGTGACGAAAAAATGGCGGCGCGCGCAAAGGAGCTTGCAAAAGAGGGAAAGGCTTTCCCGTCCCTTTGGTACCGTCCCGACACGTTTATGAACCCCATGCGCGTATTCTTCCTTGCAATGCACGGATACAATCATTACGGAAAGTTTGAAAAATACTATGGAAAAGAAAAATAAGACCTTGGGAATCCTCGGCGGCGTGGGACCTATGGCGACGGTGTATTTTTACGAGATGCTGACCTCGCTTACAAAAGCGGAATGTGATCAGGATCATATCGACATCGTAATTTCCAGCCGCGCTTCCACTCCCGACAGAACCGCATTTATTACGGGCGCATCCGAGGAGAATCCCCTTGATGCCATGATCCCCGATGCGAAGCGTCTTGTTACATTCGGGGCGGATATTATTGCTAT
>JAZRGK010000055.1:0-4068 GCA_045644145.1 Candidatus Flemingiibacterium sp. | reverse complement strand
ATGGCAAAATCCGTGGCATTTTCTTCGCCCACGATCTCCATGCCCTCTCTCATTGCCGTCACAGCATACTCGCTCATGCCCTCTGTAAGCTTATCTTCCGATGAGGTATTGACAGAATCGGGGGATTGTGGTATAATGGGGGTAGTGGAATCACCAAGAATATCGTCAAACGGTTTATCCGGAGTAACGGTGGAGTGTGATTCCGCTTTTTTGATATCAAAGTCTTTAGGCTTCATATCCGCTACATCGTAAAACACATATTCCCCGCTATCGGTGATACCGAGGATTACTTCCGCCTCGTATGTAGCATCGCCCGATTTAATTAAAGTTTGACCGCTTGCAAAGTCTACAAAGTTATCATCTCTGTCGTGGGTAAGACCACCGTCATTCGCCCAATTCGTAGCGGCAGTAATAATGTCATCGGCAACTGAAGCCGCACGCATCTTATCTGCATATGTGTCAGGATCATGTGTATACAGTGCTTCAGAGTATCTTGAGCGTGTATACTCTCTGCGTGAATCTCTGTTTACCTTGGCTGTAACACCGTTAACCTGAATACCGTCCTTGAAAGCGAGCAAAGCTGTCTTTGCCGCTTTTTTTGCTTGCTTCTTGGTTTCTTCGTTCCATTCGCCGTGGTAAATATCGGCAAGAATATCATCGTCCACAACTGCAACAGCTCTGCCGTCTGTGGTTTCACGAAGTGAATACCGCACCTCACCATCGGATGATACCGTTTCGGGATTGCTTGTGGGAGCCGCGCCCACGTTATTCTTCGGCGCAAGCTTCTCCGTCATATACGCCTCCGCAGTCTTACCTGTGATCGCGTTGTATGCATCCTTCGCCACGCCACCAACTACCGACAGCGTACCGACAGGATTCCTTGCCGCTTCGAACACACCGCCCGAAAGTGCACCAAGGAGCGCGGAATACACTATTTCTTCAAGACTTGCATCTGCAAAATCTTCTCCTGTCGCTATCTCCTTGAATACCGGTTCAAGCAGCGTGATCGGCAAAGCGTTGTCCACAGCTATAAACTTTTCACCTATGATAGTTTTTGTCTTTATCCCAAGAGACCTTAAATAATTAACCGTATCACCGCCAAGCTTTTCTACGCTCTCTGTACGGGCTATAGTATTAAGTGTTTGCATTTTGCTCGCTGCATGACGAAGCGTTAGCAGTGTTGTCGTAAGAGATTTTGCCTGTTCTGTTTTCATCCGCACTATGGGTGTTCCACTTTGTTCATGATTCTCCACAGCATCCTCAGCAGTTTCGGCAAACGATTTAGAGATTTCACGGAGCTTATCGACATAGTCGGACTTTATATCAAGATATCCGGCAGTAAGTGTATCCGATGCACCATCCGCACTCGTCTGACTGTCAACAACACCTGAAATTGTATCTGCAAGCCTGCTTATTGTCGCTGAAAGCTTGTAGTTCCACCTTGCATTGTCTTTTCCCTTTAGGGCGCTTGCTGATGAAACGTCAAGGCAATCTAATAAAGCTATTAAAGGCTCACGCAAGATATCAGGACAACGTTGCTGGCTTTTCGTTGGACGTTCAAGCCACCTTGCAGTAGTGTTTACCGTTGCCAAAAGTCTCTCTTGTGCCTCTTTGCGTTCGCGTTTATTTTGCGCCTTCTCCATGCCTTTTTTGTAGCTTTCACGGGTTTCTCGCCTAACTATTCGTCGAAGCACATCCGAGGCTTCAAGCTTAAGAATAGTCTTGTCGTACTCATTGATTTCTTTTTCAAGTGACTTTATGCGTTTTCTGAAATCATCATACTTCTCGGCACTGCGTTTTTCAGAGGATTTAAGATACTTACTGAACTCCTCTCGAAGCGAGCGAAGCTCCGCTTCCTTTGCATCGAACTCCGAAACCTTTGAAAGGTATTCCTTTACCGCCTTGTATTCTTCTGAATTCGACACCATAACTTCCATAGCTTTTGCCAAAAGCGTACGCATAGATGTACCGTCAGCATCCTTCCGGGAGTACCGTATGTTGGGAGTGCTGCCATCGAATGTCCCTCGGTTATCCGTTGCGGATTTGATTTGGGTAGAATCAAAAGCATTCGCCATAGCGACTTCGCCATTAGCATCAAAAAGAATTACACCATCAAAACCTTTTCCTTTAAGAATGTTTTGCACATCGCTTCCCTTGAAAGTTGAACGGTCAATGCCGTATTCTGCCGCTATCTGGTCTGCTACGGTATTGTATTCGGTATTCTTGAAGATATACGGCTTTCGGATGCTTAAATAAGCATCTACAATGCGCTCACCATAGTGTTTCGCGCCTTCTTTTTTTGCGGTAAAATAATTGCCATCGCCCAGAACGTTTAGGTGTACCTTTTTTTTACCTTTTGTACGGTCAAACACCGAAAAATCTTCATTTGTTCCGTGATACATTACCTTGGGTGTACCATCGGCATTTACAACTTTACTTGCATTTTGGGGATGCTTCTGCCAATCGCCAAACCAACGCTTAAATTGTTTTGTCTCAGTCTGCTTCAAAAATTGGATATTGACAAAATCACCGTTTTGTGATATACTATGATTGAAGCCATCAATTAGGCTCTTGCCACCAAGGAATTGTACCTTGGATGCCTTGAGTAAGTTGAGGGCTTTATTTTTTTGAATATAGAAAACTGTCGCATTCCCCTTATCATTTTCTGTAATAGCATTTGCAAGCAACCCTGTTATAGCGTTAGCACGCGAGTGAATCGTTGTTATGGCATTACTGTCAATTCTTTGACCATTCATTGTTCCATAGCCTGTTATCTCTATAGCCGCTATAACCTTGTTTCCGCTTTTTGCCTTTAACTCCACGAGTGCAATAATTCTGCCTTTATTTGAACGAGAAGCAAAAATAGCAATAGGATTATTCAATGCACTTGGCAATGTCTTTAGACTGTTTTCGTCTATGAGATGATCGTTATCACCACTTAAATTCTCATTCAAATGACTCTGCGTATATGTTATTGGTAATGCAGGAAGACCGATTTTTCTAAAAACTTCTGGCGTTTTTCCTACAACAAATGTGTCGTACTTCGGGAATTTATTCTTCTTGTAGTCATCAATTTGTTCTGCAAAAGATTTACTGTAATCGTAATTGGGATTCTTCCTCGCCCTCTTCACATTGCCGTCCCCAACTTCGCCCACAGCACGGCTAACCTCCGCCGCATCCATAAGCGCATCCTCGACAAGCCTGTGGAGCTGTTCCGCCGCATCCTGCATCTCCGCCACAATTTCAGCTTCAAGAGAGTTCTGCGGCTTATTCGCATAAAGTTCACGAAGCCTTGTTAAGTACTTTCCTATGAACTCCTTGATCTTGGCTACAATGCCGCGGTTACTCTCATTCTTCGCCGCAAATTCGGACAGCTTAGAAAGCGCATCTGAATCAAGAAGCATACGCTCACACGAATCTGCAACAACCTCGTCAAATGCCTCGGCATCGGTGAGGTTGTCACCGTATTCTCTGCCCTTTTCTTTTTGTGCTTCTATGAGAGCGTCAATGGTGATTCCTTTTTCACAATACTGCTCTACAAGGAATCTTGCAAAGGCATCATACTTCTCCGGCGACCACCTTTTGATATAATGCGTAAGCTCGTGAGACAATGTATACAACATCGTTCCTGCGGCATCTCTGCCGGCAGAAATATCAATGTGAATTGAATTGTCCCTCTCATCATACCAACCGTCAGAAATGCTCTCATCCTCGCTTGCAGGATTCTTTGAGTCGTATACATATATGTCAATGCCAAGTGCCCGGGAAACGATGTCAAGTGCCGGCACGGACTTTTTCTGTATCTCTTTGGTCGCCATAACATTTTTACTGATGCGTACACGACCGCGCTTATTTGCCTTTTGATCGGCTTTCCCAGTCGTTTGGGATTTCGCCTTATCAACTGCCGCCTGTGCAGCCCTTGTCTGTGCCTTAGCATCCGCCGCACCAAGCTCATATGCCGCCTTAACCTGTCCCTCGGTAAGCGCAGACACGCTCTCCGCGCTGATGGCGGACATCGGCATGCCAATATGCCCTGCTTTATATGCGGTGCGGTAGCCTATGGCAAAA
>JAZRGK010000054.1:0-27449 GCA_045644145.1 Candidatus Flemingiibacterium sp. | reverse complement strand
CACCTTGGCCCACAGAACGACATGGCTACGATCCGACTTCCACAAGCCCAAGATTCTTAACTCTGCGAAGCTTGGCTTTCATTCCCGTGGCAGTAATTCCGGTGGTGTCGTCAATTAATATATCACACTCGGACAGCGTCGCAGATGCATGGGCTAATTTTGTCCAGTCCTCGTCGGTAAGCTCGCCTGAGCGAATGTTGTAGCTGTCGACAAGCGCCTCACTGGAAAGCAGGCGCGAAACAAGCTGTTCCGCTGACATTTCAAGTGAAAAGATGCAGACAGCCTTTTTGGTTTCTCTGGCTACATTTGAGGCGATATTCAGAACGAACGAGGTCTTACCCACACCGGGACGTGCGCCGACGATTATCATATCGCTCTTACCCATGCCCACAAGTACCTTATCAAGGTCGCCGAAGCCGGTAGGAGTACCTATTGTTTCTGCGCGGTTAGTCTGGAGCTGGTGCAGGTGCTCATATGCCTGAACCAGCACCTCACGGATATGGGTGAAGCCCTTCTGTTCATTGCCTTCGGCTATAGAGAATATCTTTTGCTCGGCATTTCCTAAAATGTGCGCTACCTCGTCCTCGGCGCTGTACGCTGATTCGGATATTTCCTCGGATGCGGAAATAAGACTGCGAAGCAGACTCTTGTCCTTAACGATTCTTGCATAATCCTCTACATTTGCTGCCGACGGAACAACGTCCGCAATCAGCTTTATGTAGGATTTGCTGTTATTTTCATCGTAAACTCCCCTGTGAACCAAAGCATCTATAAGAGTAACCGGATCAATATCGCGGTTTTTGATATACATATCCTGCATGGCAAGGTATATCTGCGCATGCTCATCAAGGTAAAAATCCTCACTTTTCAGTATGCCCGCGGTAACGTTGAAACATTCCGGATCAATGAGAATAGATCCAAGCACAGACTGCTCCGCTTCAAGAGAAAAGGGAAGCTTTCTCGCTGTAATATTATCAGCCATGATTATTTTTCTTCACTTACAAGCACGTTGATCTTGCCCATTACCTCTGCATGAAGTTTTACTTCAACTTCATGCATACCGAAGGTCTTAAGGGGGTTATCAAGCATGATCTTGCGTTTGTCAACGGTGATATCGGCTTGTGTTGTCAATGCTTCGGCAATATCCTTTGTGGTGACAGAACCGTAGATCGTACCGTCCTTGCCGGGCTTTGCGGAAAGCTTCACAACTGTGCTTTCAAGCCTTGCGGCAGTATCCTTGGCATTCTGAAGCTCCACAGCTTTTCTGTGCTTTTCGGATTCCTCTCTGCCTTTTATTTCATTAAGTGCCTTGTTGTCGGCAATTATTGCAAGCCCTTTAGGGAGCAGGAAATTGCGTGCGTATCCGTCGGATACATCAATAAGCTGTCCCTTTTTACCTTGGGATTTTACATCCTGTGTTAATACGACTTTCATCTTTATATTCTCCTTTTTGCGTTGTTTGTCTACTTAGTTTTTCTTCATGTAATCGTCGATGGCTTCCTTAAGCGCGGTAAGTGCCGATGTCATGGACACATCCTTAAGGAACGCGCCTGCCGCTTCGTAATAGCCGCCGCCGCCCATTTTTTCCAGTATAAGCTGTACATTCACATTGCCCGAAGAACGTGCGGAAATGTGCACGCTGTCGTCTATCTGAACGAGAGCAAAGCTTGCCATCACGCCGGTTACGGAAAGCAGCTTGTCCGCGGCCTTTGCCGCTGCGATGCGGTCTTGGGGCGTTCCGTCGCTGTCGCTCATGGAAATGGCAAACATCTGGCGGTATGTGACCACGTTCATGGAGAATTTTGCTTCTCTCATGAAATCTTCAAGATCGGATTTGAAGAACCACTGCACTTCCGTGGGGTTTGCGCCCTCTGAGCGCAGATACAGCGCCGCGCTGAATGTGCGCACACCGGTGTTGCGTGAGAACTGCTTGGTGTCAAGAAGCATGCCGGAGTAAAGGGTATCTGCTTCTTCGCGGTGAAGTCCTCCTATAGGCAGTGCCTGCTCCAGCATTTCCGCCACAAGCTCGCATGTGGAAGAAGCCGACGGCTCAATATAAGATATAGCAGGCTCGCGCTTATAGTCGCCCGTCTTTCTGTGGTGGTCGATTATGGTGATCATGCCCACATTATCGGCTATGTCGGGGGCTTCAAACTGCGCCGGATTATTAACGTCAACAATTACGAGAAGGGTATCCGCGCATATCATATCCTGACCGGTAGCGCTGTCAACAAATATATCGGTATACTCGGGCAGGGGAGATACTCTCGCGATAGCGCTCTTGATGTTAGCATCCTCTTTGTTTATTACAATATTCGCCTTAACTCCGCAGAACATTGCAAGGCGTGCAATGCCTACGCATGCGCCGATAGAATCGTAGTCGGGATTCTTGTGTCCCATAATAAGCACATTGCTTGCTTTTGCCATGCACAGCGAAAGCTGGTTCGCGATAACTCTTGCGCGAACCTTGGTACGCTTCTGGACGGTCTTTGTGCGTCCGCCGTAGAATTCGGTGTTGTGGGTGTTTTTTACAACTACCTGATCGCCGCCGCGTTGGAGAGCAAGATCAAGAGAAGAATGTGCATCACGGTCTTTGTCGGCAAGACTGCCATTGACACGGGAGATACCCATAGAAACAGTTACCGGCATACTGCCTTCACCTATACGCACCTCGCGGATGCGGTCGAGTACATCAAATTTCTTTTCGATGAATTCGTCAAGATAGCGTGCTTCAAAGAGGAATATAAACTTATCCCGTTCATATTCTTTGAGTATACCGCCAACGGAATCAGCCCAATCCTTGAGTATTGATTCTACCTTGGCAGCCGCCGCACGGTACTTCTCCTGAACGAACTGCATAAGCTCGTCAAGGTTATCTATCATTACATAAGC
This sequence comes from Candidatus Flemingiibacterium sp., assembly GCA_045644145.1. GTDB lineage: Bacteria > Bacillota > Clostridia > Oscillospirales > CAG-272 > Flemingiibacterium. Next base: position 24,557 of record JAZRGK010000054.1, on the reverse strand, counting down.
TATGATGGTTTCTTCGTCGGCAAAACGCTTTGCAAGCTGTTTCTGCTCGGTGCGCTCGTTCCACACGGTTATGACGTAATTCTTCCCTTGGGATGTCATCTTGTATCCCTTTATGCGGAATACGCGGTCATTTGCCACAGCTTCAACTCCATCGGGATACATCACATCCTCGGGGGATGACACGGTTTCCTCAAGGATGCGGTCGATGGTAACATCAACAACGCTGTCGATATATTTAGCGTACATCACTTCTCTTGGGTTTGCCGCACCGGTAAAAGCGCTGTTATACCATATTATCTTACCTGATTCGTCGCATATTACAACAGGGAGATACAGCTTTAAGATAAAATCGAGGGTGATATTTCCAAGTAAAGGCGACAGATTTTCATCATTTGGGTCAGCGAGGCGGAAGCTGAAGAATCCATACAGCTTAAGTCCCACAAATACCGCAAGAAGCAGGCAAACGAGCATGACTGCGCCGCAAACAAGAGCGTCAAGCTCAGAATAGTGCATAATGAGTGCGTAAAGCACAAAGAAAACAACCGAAAGGCTAAGCACTATCATTACGCGCCGTGAAACTATAGAGGGCTTTTTTTCGTATTTGTTCTTATGGCTCATTTCGTTTCCTTTCCGCCGAAGACCGATACAAACGTTCTCAGCCGATGGCGATAATACTCCATGCTAAACTATATTATACCACTTATTTTTGAATATGTCTATATATATCGAAGAAAAAAGTTCACTAAATTTTACGTTTTTCGCATTTTTTGACGTTTTTTCTCGGCAATATGTTAATTCCCGCTCATGGGACGTGCATATTTAATCAAAAACGTTAGGAGCAATCTTTATACTTGCGTCTTCTGCGCTGGAGCCTCGTAAGGATAGCGATTGTTCCTGCCGTCTATACAGTCACAGTATAAATGCAAGTTATTGCGTGCTGTGCCGGCGGTCCATTCCTAACAGTGTCAATATAAAAGATTACTTCAAAAAATTTTGTTTGAACAAAGAAAATTTTCATTTAACTCATTGAATTTTTATGTTGAATATGATAGAATAAATTAAAGCGGCAATGTCGTTTAATATACAATGGAGGTATACTCATTATGGGACTTATTAAAGCAGGACTTGGCGCACTTGGCGGAGCGCTGGCAGATCAGTGGAAGGAATTTTTCTACTGTGAATCCATTGACAACGATATTCTAATGGTAAAAGGTCAGAAACGCATAGGAAACCGTTCGTCAAACACCAAAGCATCGGATAACATTATTTCAAACGGATCCGGAATCGCCGTTGCTGACGGACAGTGTATGATCATCGTTGAGCAGGGCAAGGTCGTTGAGGTCTGCGCTGAACCGGGTGAATTTACTTACGATTCCTCTACCGAGCCTTCGATCTTTGCAGGAAATCTCGGAGAATCCATAATTGAAACATTTAAAACCATCGGTAAGCGTTTTACTTACGGTGGCGATACCGGCAAGGATCAGAGAGTTTACTATTTCAATACCAAGGAAATTCTCGACAACAAATTCGGCACAGCTACTCCTATTTCCTTCAGAGTAGTAGATTCCAGAATCAACTTTGACGTTGACGTGTCCCTGCGCTGTAACGGTATTTACACCTTCCGCCTTACCGACCCGCTTAAATTCTATACGAACATCGGCGGCAATGTAACGGATTCCTACAGTAAGGATAATCTCCGTGACACTATGAAGACGGAATTTATCAGTGCACTAGGACCGGCACTTTCAAAGCTGTCGGCGCTTGAGCTTCGCCCAAGTCAGATTCCGGCACATACAAATGAGCTTGAGAAATTTTTAAATGATGAGCTTGCTTCGGAATGGGGCGCACGGGGTATTGGTGATGTAAAGGTTGCCATGAATCCGCCTACCCTCACCGAGGAAGATCAGGAAATGCTGAAAACGGCGCAAAAGACTGCGATGTACCGCGATCCTACCATGGCAGGGGCGACTCTCGTAGGTGCACAGGCGGATGCTATGCGTGCGGCAGCTTCCAACGAAGCAGGCGCTATGACCGGCTTTATGGGTATGGGCATGGCAATGAATCAGGGTGGAATCAACGCACAGAATCTTTATGATATGGGTCAGAAACAGCCTGCAACGGCGCCTACGCCTGCGGTTGGCGGATGGAAGTGCACCTGCGGTGCGGTTGCCACCGGTAAATTCTGCGCTGAGTGCGGCGCACCGAAGCCTGCGGCTGACGGATGGAGCTGCGCCTGCGGTGCTGTGAACAAGGGCAAGTTCTGCCCCGAGTGCGGTGCAAAGAAGCCTGTAGGCGCACCCACCTATAAGTGCGACAAATGCGGATGGGAGCCGGAAGACCTGAAGAATCCCCCGAAATTCTGTCCCGAGTGCGGCGATAAATTTGATGAGGGTGACGCGAAATAATGAACGGAATTTGCACATATAAGTGCCCGTGCTGCGGCGGAATGATAGAATTTGATACCGCCTCGCAAAAGCCCAAGTGTCCGTATTGCGACACGGAGTTCGAGCTTGCCGATCTTAAGAATTACGATGAGGATCTTAAGCGCGATGCCGGCGACAATATGAATTGGGATGCCGCATCTTCGGCTCAGTGGAACGAGAGTGATGCAGAGGGGATTCATGTGTACACCTGTGGTACATGTGCCGGTGAGATCATTGCTGATGATACCACAGCGGCTTCCAAATGCCCCTACTGCGGAAATCCCGTTATTATGAAAGGGCAGCTTGCAGGAGATCTTAAGCCGGATATGGTTATTCCGTTTAAGCTTGATAAAAAAGCGGCTAAGGCGGCGTACGAGAAGCATATCAAGGGTAAGCGGCTTCTCCCGGCGGTGTTCAAGAATCAGAATCATATTGACGAAATAAAGGGAATTTATGTTCCTTTTTGGGTATACGATGCGGATGCCGAAGCCAATATACGCTACCGTGCCACAAAGGTTCGTTCCTACACCACGCCGTCCCATAACTGTGTCGAAACCAGATATTTTTCAGTAACACGGGCAGGCAATGTGGGGTTTAGACATGTTCCGGTTGACGGCTCAACAAAAATGGCGGATGATCTTATGGAATCTATTGAGCCCTTCGATTTTTCCGAGGCGGTGGATTTCAGCACGGCATATCTTTCGGGATATCTTGCCGACAGATACGATGTTTCCGTAGAGGACAGTCGGGCAAGAGCAAACGAGCGCATAAAAAAGAGCGCAGAGGATGCTTTCAGAAGCACTGTAACCGGATATTCTTCGGTAAACACCGAGCAAAGCTCTATAAGATGTAACGGCGGCAAAGCGAGATATGTTCTTTATCCCGTTTGGCTTCTTAATACCACATGGAATGATAAGAAGTTCACTTTCGCAATGAACGGGCAGACCGGAAAATTCGTGGGAAATCTTCCCGTGGACAGGGGCACTTATTGGCGTTATCTGCTTATAGGAGCCGCAGGCTTCAGCGCCGCAGTGTTTGCAATTCTCAACATCATAAACATGGTGGGAGGCTAAGATCATGAAAAAGATATTTACCTTGATTTTATCCTCGGTTTTTGCGGTATTTTTGCTGATATCTCCCGTCTGTGCCGACAGAACACTTGGGCTTGTAGTAGATGAAGCCGATCTTCTAACCGATTACGAGGAAGCCACGCTTACAAGCGAACTTGAAAAGCTTTCAGGAGAGCTTTCTGTTGAAATCGCTGTTGTAACGGTTAACGGTACGGGCGGAAAATCTGCCATGGAGTATGCCGATGATTTCTACGATTCAAACGGCTACGGCTACGGCGATGACGATGACGGCGTTTTGCTCCTTATTGATATTGGCGAGCGCGAATGGTGGATAACCACCCACGGAAGCTGTATGACTGTACTTTCGGATAATGTACTGTACACTGTCGAAAATACGTTTTTTGATTATTTGGCTGATGCAAGCTACTATCAAGCCTTCAGTACATATGCATCTGTGTCTGCCGATTATATTAGAGCCGCACAAAACGGCTATGTTCTCGAAACGGATAATGCGTATGACTACGACTACGGTTACGATTATGACTACGGTTATGAATACGAGGAAGAATTGACTCCGTTTGACTTCATAATACCGTCAGTTATTGCAGGCTTTATAATATCCTTCATCATGGTCAGCATAATGAAAGGCGGTATGAATACCGTGCGCATGCAGTCAGGCGCATCCGAATACATTGTAAACGGCAGTCTGAATGTGACATCGCAAAGCGACAATTACCTCTACAGCAATGTGGTGCGCACGCCGCGGCAAACAAACAATTCGGGCGGATCACACTCCGGCGGAAGTCACCGCAGTTCTTCGGGGCGTTCACATGGCGGACGCGGCGGAAGATTTTAAAAGGCGGGATTTAATTTAAAATATGAAAATGGAGCTGTTGCACCCAGGTGCAACAGCTCCTCGTTTTGTGTAATCACATATACTTATAATCTATTTGCTCGTCAATGTCACGAAGCTTTACGCCCATAAGCACTATCCAGATCACCGTTACCGCAAGCGGAATGAGATAATACTGCGGTGCAAGCCCGACGCGCATCACCGAATATACCGCGTTTACCGCGAGCATGATCCAAAATCCCACAAATCCGCCGATTAAGCCTCTGTCAGCCTCACGCTGATGGCGGGCGTATATGTCGCTTAGACGCTTGTCGGTTACGTTGTCATCCGCACCGAGGTGGTCTTTTGTCAAGCGGCGAAGCGCTTTGTACATCATGAATACCGCCGCGCCCATGGTTATGTATTCTATAACGCATAGAGCCGTTACAGCGCTGTAAAGATCGTATGCCGCGAATGAATACTGTACCATGCCGATGCCGTAGCGAATCTCAAAGATCAACGACAGCAAATAGGATGCCGCAGATACGATCGCGAAAACAATCTGAGCGGCTACTGTGGCTCCTGAAACATGTGATGCTTTTGAAAGCTTCACTGCTGCCGCTACGAGAAATACAGCACCTATGAATGTTGGGATCACGTTAACACCGTCTATCCACAGATTGGGGAAGAACGTACAGCCTGCAATCATAAGTGAGATAGACGTATGAACCGTGCGGCGAGTTGCAAGACCAGTGTTGTTTCCTGCCTCAACCTCGTAGTCGTGGAGTATTCTTGTAAGGAATGGCGTGTCTTTTGAAATACGGTTAATGTACGGCAGGATGTTTACAAGCCAAAGAATTGCAAGAAGCGCCCACATGAAAAGATTCATTGCCATAAGCGGTGCTTTGAAGTTCATAATATTAACTTGCGTGCTTGTAATGTTTCCGTAATACTCAGAGCTTCCGAGAGAGCAAAGCTCCGGCAGAACACAGAAGACGGACTTAAGTACAAAGAATATTCCCGTTAAAGCGCGGAGTGTTTTTAAATTCGCGAAAACTTTTTTGCTGTCGAAGCGTGTTCCTAAATATTCAAGGCCGTCAAAAAGCTGTGAAGCCGCAGAGAGCACATAAATAAGCTCTATTACAGCAAAGCTGAATGTAAAAACAAGCACAAATGTGTCGTCTACAATGGGAACAAGCAGTGAAACAAGCAACTTTAGCAGCATGAACCAGCGAAGCTTTCTAAGTCCCTGAACAGCATCGGAAATGTTGGGGCAGAGATCAGCCCATTTTGTAAGTCCTGCGATCAAAAACAGATATCCGAAGAAGTCGGGGAGAATATCAATGATATTGATACATGGATTGGCGAGAAAGATTATGGCGGCAATGAAATATCCGAAGCCAAGACGGTTTCTCGCGGATGACACCTTTTTGGTGACGCTATTTTTTTGTAAGGTTGTCATATGTAATATCCCCTTATTTCTTTTTTCTGTTTACAGATGCCACGATTTTATCAAAAATGTCCTCGCGGTAGGGCATATCCTCGTCCCCCTCAAGGCATATGCGGGCATAGCAGCTAAAAAGGAGAGAAAGATTTAAGAAAATGCACAGGTATGCGAGGAGAAAAGCGAAAAGCCCCATGTAAGCCGTAATTGCGGCAAACACATCCGATGTGCTTCCCGAAAAGCCGAGTATGAGCGAACAAGCGCATGCACTTACCTCGAGTACAACGTAAAGAACCGTGACACTCATCATCCAAACCGCACGTTTTGAGAGTTTGGGAAGTCCAACCTCTTTTGCCAGCTTGCAGATTCCGTTTAAAAGAAACAGTACAAAGGTGCAGACTATAGCGGCGTATGCTACATTTATGAAAGGCGAGGCGTAGGATTTAACGCTGTCAGACACGGCACCGCACATTTTTACTGCATCAAATACAAGCGTTACGGCGCTGAGTACAGCAAGCCCGATTAATGCTGATTCCGCCTTCTTAAACTGCGGCTTATCATTACAGTAATGTATCAGCCGCCTTAGCCCCATGAACATGAAAAAGCATCCAACTATAGAAAGGTTGGGAAGAAGCTCCACTCTGCTGAGCGGGAAAAATATAAGGAAAAAGTAACCTATAAAAATATGACCGAAGCCCATAAAATCACCCTTTTTTGAACCATGACACCGCAAAAGCGGTGTCATGTGGCAGTGTATTTTTACTGTTCGTTATCGTTAAGCCCGCTTCCGCAGCATTTCTTGTATTTTTTGCCGCTTCCGCAGGGGCAGGGATCGTTTCTGCCAACCTTTACGTTCTGTCTTGCAGTGGCGCTTACGATACCGCTGTTTGCGGCTGAGCCTGCAGAAGCAGAACGTGTCTTGATGCCGCCCTCAAAGCCCTCGCCGGTGATTTTAGCAACAGCAACGCGCTTTATCTCCTGCTCTTTTCTTGGAGCAACGGCAAGCACCATTCTGGTTGTATCTTCTCTGATCTGAGCGATCATATCATCGAACATATCAGCACCGGTGAAGCGATATTCGTTGATAGGACTGCGCTGAGCATACGCCTGGAGTCCTACAGAGCCGCGCAGATCATCCATTGCGTCAATGTGATTCATCCAGTTCTGGTCAACGGCACGGAGAAGCACAACGCGCTCGATCTCACGCATCTGCTCACCGAAAACTTCCTCTTTCTCAGCGTACAGCGCATCCGCACGCTCATGGAGGACCTTTTTAATATCCTCGCGGTCAAGATTCTTAAGCTCGTCCTCGGTATACTTGAAATCATCCTCACGGCAGAGAAGTCCGAAGAAATGTGTGCGTATAGCATCAATATTCCAATCGGAATGATCCTCGTCGGATACGGTATGTCCGTTTACCACGGACTCGATGGTTTCGTTTACCATGCCGCGTACGGTTTCGCGGAGATCCGCACCGTCAAGAACGGAACGGCGCTGAGTGTAGATGATGTTTCTCTGCTGATTCATTACGTCGTCGTATTCAAGGACAGTCTTACGGCGCTGGAAGTTGGTGTCCTCAAGACGCTTCTGAGCGCCCTCAATAGCATTGGAGAGGATTCCTGCATCAATGGGCTGATCTTCCTCAAGTCCAAGCTTTTCCACAACGCCGATAACACGTTCGCTTCCGAAAAGACGCATAAGGTCGTCTTCGAGAGAGAGGAAGAACTTGGATTCACCGGGGTCGCCCTGACGTCCGGAACGTCCGCGGAGCTGATTGTCGATACGGCGGCTTTCGTGGCGTTCTGTACCGATAATAAACAGACCGCCTGCCTCGCGTACCTTCTCAGCCTCAGGCTCGATAGCGATTTTATGCTTTTCAAGTGCCTCGCGGTACTTAGCTCTTGCTTCTAAAACTATCTCGTCAACCTCGTTTGACATGCCAACAGCGAGAACTATTACGGATTCGTCGTAGCCAAGCTTTCGGAGATCATTTTTCGCAAGGAACTCAGCATTACCGCCAAGCATAATATCCGTACCGCGTCCTGCCATGTTGGTAGAGATGGTAACGGCGCCAAGCTTACCTGCCTGAGCAACTATCTCCGCTTCTTTTTCGTGATACTTTGCGTTGAGCACTACATGAGGGATTCCGTTAAGCTTAAGCTTTTTCGAAAGCTCCTCGGATTTTTCTATGGATACAGTACCTACAAGCACGGGCTGACCCTTTTCGTGGCACGCCTTGATCTGCTCAACGATGGCGTTGTACTTTCCGCGGATGGTTTTGTAAACCGCATCGCTGTGGTCGCGTCTGATCATGGGCTTGTTGGTGGGAACCTCAACAACGTCAAGGGAGTATATCTCGCGGAACTCGTTTTCCTCGGTAAGCGCCGTACCGGTCATACCGGACAGCTTCTTGTAAAGACGGAAGAAGTTCTGGAATGTGATGGTAGCAAGAGTTTTTGATTCTTTCTGAATATCAACATGCTCTTTGGCTTCGATTGCCTGATGCAGACCGTCAGAGTAACGGCGTCCGGGCATAACGCGTCCGGTGAATTCGTCAACTATAAGCACCTCGCCGTCCTTGACGATGTAGTTCACATCTCTCTGCATGGAGCCGTGAGCCTTGATAGCCTGATTTATATGGTGCGAGAGAGTGGAGTTTTCGGGATCGGAGAGGTTTTCCACATCGAAATACTCCTCTGCCTTCTTGATACCGCTTCCGGTAAGGGTTACGTTCTTCGCTTTTTCGTCAACGATATAATTCGCATCAATGTTGTCGTCATGCTCCTTGGAGTCAAGCTCCTTGATAACAAACTTTTTGAGAGTGCGCACAAACTTGTCCGCGCGGTCATAAAGGTCGGTAGACTTTTCGCCAGCACCGGAGATAATAAGGGGAGTTCTCGCCTCGTCGATAAGGATAGAGTCCACCTCGTCAACAATGGCAAAAACATGGTCGCGCTGAACTAACTGTTCCTTGTAGTTTACCATATTGTCGCGGAGATAGTCGAAGCCGAACTCGTTGTTGGTTCCGTAGGTTATGTCCGCGTTGTAGGCGTTTTTCTTTGCTTCCTTAGTCTGATCGTGGATGATAAGACCGGTGGACAGTCCGAGATAGCCGTAAACCTTGCTCATTTCCTCACTGCCGGTCTTTGCAAGGTATTCATTTACGGTGACGATATGCACACCCGTGCCTGCCAGCGCATTAAGGTATGCAGGAAGTGTTGCAACCAGGGTTTTACCTTCACCGGTTTTCATTTCCGCGATACGCCCCTGATGAAGGATAATACCGCCGAGGAGCTGGACTCTGAAGGGTCTCTTTCCAAGCACTCGGTCAGCCGCCTCGCGGGCTGTTGCGAAGGCATCCACCAAAATATCGTCAAGTGTTTCGCCGGCCTGAAGCCTGCCCTTAAGAACAGCGGTCATGCCGCGAAGCTCAGAGTCACTCATCGCTTTATACTTGTCAGCGAGCGCCTCTATTTTTTCAACGGTCGGCATAAGCTTTTTGACCTGTCTTTCGCTGTAAGTGCCGAACACCTTATCAAGAAGTTTCATATGTTCATCTCCGTATTCTTACGAGTATTTTTTGAGGTTGTTTTTTGATTTCGGGTAAAATACACCATTTTAAGGCGCATAAAAGCATACATATAAATAGTATACTACAATTTTAAGAAAATTGCTATAGATAATTGTAAATTTTCAGGTATTTTTTGATTTCGGTTTGATTTTACACAAAAAGATACCGCGCACCGTAAGATGCGCGGTAAAAATATTACATTTTTGCAAGTGCCTGCTCGATGTCCTCGATAATATCGGAAACATCCTCGATACCAACCGAAAGACGGATAAGATCCGGCAGAACGCCTGCTTTGGTAAGCTGCTCGTCAGTCATCTGACGGTGGGTGGTGCTTGCGGGATGCAGGAGACATGTGCGTGCATCCGCAACGTGGGTTACGATAGCGCCGAGCTTAAGGCTGTCCATGAACTTGGTAGCCGCCTCGCGTCCGCCCTTAACACCGAAGGAGATAACGCCGGAGGAACCGTTCGGGAGATATTTTTGCGCCAAATCGTAGTATTTGCTGGATTTAAGTCCGGGGTAGTTTACCCATGTAACCTTGTAGGATTTTTCAAGATACTCCGCCACGGTCTGTGCGTTTTCGCAGTGGCGCTTAACGCGCAGGTGGAGCGTTTCAAGACCAAGATTAAGAAGGAACGCATTCTGTGGGGACTGAATCGAACCCAAGTCACGCATTAACTGTGCAGTTGCCTTGGTGATATAGCCGCCCTTGCCGAAATCCTTGGCATAAGTCACACCGTGGTAGGAATCGTCGGGAGTGCAAAGACCGGGGAACTTGTCGGCGTGTGCAAGCCAGTCGAAGTTGCCGGAATCAACGATGCATCCGCCAACCGCGGTTGCGTGACCGTCCATATACTTGGTGGTGGAGTGGATAACGATATCCGCGCCGAACTTGAAGGGATTGCAGTTGATGGGGGTGGGGAATGTATTGTCGATTATAAGCGGAACGCCGTGGGAGTGAGCCTGGCGGGCGAATTTTTCGATATCAAGCACGATAAGTGCCGGATTGGCCAGAGTTTCTGCAAACACAGCCTTGGTGTTGGGCTTGAAGGTCGCCGCAAGCTCTTCCTCGGTGATGTCGGGATGAACGAATGTCGCATCAATTCCCATGCGTTTCATGGTTACGGCGATAAGGTTGAAGCTTCCGCCGTATATCGCAGAGGACGCCACGATATGGTCGCCTGCGCCGAGAATGGTGAACAGTGAGAAGAAGGTTGCCGCCTGACCGGAGGATGTGAGCATAGCCGCCGCACCTCCCTCGAGAGCGCATATCTTTGCCGCTACAGCATCATTTGTAGGATTCTGCAGACGGGTATAGAAATATCCGCTTTCGGAAAGGTCGAAAAGCCGTCCCATCTGTTCGCTGGACTCATATTTGAAGGTGGTAGACTGATAGATAGGCAGTACACGTGCTTCGCCGTTTCCGGGGGTGTAGCCTGCCTGCACGCAATTGGTATTTATCTTGTAAGCCATTGGTATTACTCCTTTTTACTTGTCTATTGTAATTGATCTTGTTTCACCGTGCCATGCAACGCTTGCTTTCATCGCCTCGGATACTGCGCGCAGGGGGATATATGTTGTGGAATTGATAAGTCTTGCAGGAACGAGCAAGGTGGATGTCACGCCGTTTGTTAGCATATCGTAGCTTCCGATACGCAGATTTATTTCGGTGGATTCATCTGTGATGATAATTTCACGGGTTTCGTTGATCCACTCAACCTTGCCGCCAAGCTTTTCGACGATGGCGCGGAGCGGAACGAGTGTTGTTCCCTCAACTATAACGGGCTTTTGGGCAAAGTCAAGTAACTCTCCGTTTATATAAATATCAACGGCTTCTGCAAGTGACATTGTGTAGCTGTGCTCACCGAGAAGCACGCTGTTTTCCTCAGCGCGTATCGTCAGCGTGTGGTTGCCAACGGTATAGCTTGACAGATCAACGCTTACGGTATAGGGAAGTGTCGCGCTTGATGCAACCGTTACTCCGTCTACGAGATATGTTACAGTCACGTTGTCATGACCGTAGTACATAGCCATTGTACGAAATTCGGTAATACACTGTTCGGCGAGGAACACATCGGGGAGCTTTTCGTAGGTGGAGTTGGCCTCGTCGTTGTATGAGTTCTGAATGAAAGCATCATCCTTGACGAGATTAAGATATGTTGCCTGAAGCGTCGGATTTATGTCAAGCGCGAAGTAGCAATTCTCATTAGGCATTATCTTGTCAAAATGAGCGATAGCCTTTATCTGCGGATACGCCATAGGCAGATACTTATACATCATGGTCAGTCTGTGAACTGCCCATGCGGTGGTATCCTTACTTACAGACTCGCCGTTAAGTTTGTTCCATGTGTGAGATGCACCGGATTCCGAGATGATAAATGGCTTGCGGTCACCGTAGGTTTCTATGAGGTCTTCCATTATCTTTACGGGATTTGCCGCGTCACCGCCGTAGAAGCAGGGAAGTGCTATTTTTTCCTGCTTTGACCAATTATCCCTTGCGTTGAAGTATGTCTGCAAATAGAGGGAAACGCCTATCCAGTCCACATATTCGTCACCTGGATAAAAATCATGCTTGTTGATATTCCATCCGGATGCGTATGTGGGGCTCCATACCATAGCAACGTGGTCGGTGTTGGCATGAACAAGGTCGGCAACATAACGAAATGCGGCGATAAAATCATCGGGATCGCACTGTGTTGTCCACACATCCATTTCAGCCGCAAATCGAAGGAATATGGGTGTGTCCACCTCGTTTAACATCTCTATGATGGTCATTATATAGTCAGTGCTTGTCAAAATCTTGGTGACATCAGAGCCCTCGCCGGGAAGATTCAGCGCGAACTCCACCGCACATCCTTCTGCCGCGGCATTGGCAAGCTGAATTTTGTTAAAGGGGATTATAGTGGAGTCCCAGAAGTTCTGATATATCAGAACAAGCGAATCGCCGGTCATTTTCTCCTGAGTGCCGCCGTCGTGGTTAACACCGTAAAGGATGCCCATTCTTTTTTCGTTGATTGCACCGAAATACGTCTGATAACCGTATGTGGTACGGTAGAGATCGAGAGTGCTCTCATAAAGCTTTGACTTTGTGGAAGCTATTTTAATGTTTTCGCTTGCGTCAATGCCGTAGTTTGAAAGCAGTTCCAGATAGGGGATAGATCTTGCATATGCTTCGCTTGCCGCCTCATAATTTCCGAGGCAGTCATGGGAATTGGCAAGCTCGTAGTATTTGTAAGCCAAATTGCTGGCTGCAATCTCGTCAGTACGCCCCTCAAAGAGCGCGCATATCTGGGTTGCATATGTCACCACTGCCGCATCATCGCCTGCATCAAGAGCCGCAATGTATTTGTCGTTTAAAGACCAGAAAGCTCGAGGGAAGCCGTTAGATGAAGCAGAGAGGGGAAGAACGGAAAGTGCTAAGAGTACACAGAGAAAAACGGTTAGTTTTTTCATTTTTGTTCTCCTTTAGTTAAAAAGTCGTAAAGATATGCTTATTTTGCAGGCTTGTAGCCGTCTTTAAGGGTTACAACACGGTTGAAAACGCCGGGATTCTTGGTGTCGGCGCAGAAATAACCGGTACGAACAAACTGGAATTTATCACCGGGCTTTGCATCCGCGAGAGAGGGCTCCAGCTTGGCGTTTTTCAGCACGGTCTTGCTATTCGGGTTGATATAATCGGTATACTGCTTATCCTCGGGAAGCTTTGATGGGTCCTCAAGTGTGAGAAGATTCTCGTAAAGCACAACCTCGGCATTAACAGTATTTCCCGCGGACAGCCAGTGGATAGTGCCCTTGATCTTTCTGCCGTCAACGGGATTTCCGTTGCCTGTTTCAAGGTCTGCTGTTGCGTGGATTTCCTTGATGCTTCCATCGGCATTCTTAATAATCTCGCCGCACTTTATGATATACGCGCCCATAAGACGAACCTCGCCGTCGGGCTTTAAGCGGAAGAACTTCGGGGGCGGAACCTCGGCGAAGTCCTCGGCGTCGATGTAAAGCTCACGGGTGAACTTAACCTCTCTTGTGCCCATTTCTGGGTGCTGAGGATGATTGGGAAGCTGGAAGGTTTCGCACTTGTCCTCGGGATAGTTGTCGATTATGACCTTGATAGGGTCAAGCACCGCAACTCTTCGGGGTGCTGTTTCGTTAAGCTCGTCGCGGATGCACGCCTCAAGAAGACGAAGGTCAACAAGGCTGTCGGATTTCGCAACGCCGATGCGTCCGCAGAAATCAACGATGGATGCGCCGGTATAACCGCGGCGGCGGAGTCCGCAAAGAGTAGGCATACGGGGATCGTCCCAGCCGTCCATCATACCGCTTTCCACAAGTCCGCGCAAGAAGCGCTTGGAAAGCACGGTGTTTGTGATGTTGAGTCGCGCAAACTCGATCTGACGGGGCTTGTGAGGAACACTGACGTTCTCAATTACCCAGTTGTAAAGTGGACGGTGAATCTCAAATTCAAGGGAGCAGAGGGAGTGTGTGATGCCCTCAAGTGCGTCCTGAATGGGATGCGCAAAATCGTAGGTGGGGTAGATGCACCACTTGTCGCCGTGACGGTGGTGATGCATATGCTTGATACGGTAGATTACGGGGTCACGGAGCCAGAAGTTGCCCGAAGCTAAGTCGATCTTTGCGCGGAGAGTATACTTTCCGTCCGGGAACTCGCCGTTCTTCATGCGCTCGAAAAGGTCAAGGTTTTCTTCCATGGGACGGTCGCGCCAGGGAGATTTCGCAGGATTCTGCAGATCGCCGCGGTACTCGTCCATCTGGTCAGCGCTTAACTCGCACACATATGCAAGTCCCTTTTTAATAAGCTCAACAGCGTATTCGTAGTCCTTGTCAAAATAGTCGGAGCCGTAGAAGAAGCGGTCTTCCCAGTCAAAGCCAAGCCAGTGGATGTCTTCCTTGATGGCGTCAACGTACTCGGTGTCCTCTTTTGCGGGGTTGGTGTCGTCCATGCGGAGATTGCACATGCCACCGTACTTTTTCGCCGTACCGAAGTCGATAGCAAGCGCCTTGCAGTGACCTATGTGAAGATAGCCGTTAGGCTCAGGCGGAAAACGTGTGTGGACGGTTGTAACCTTACCCTCGGCAAGGTCTTCGTTTATAAATTCTTCTATAAAATTTGAAGCTTCGATAGCCATGATAATTCTCCTTGATTTTATTAAAGCGTTTGTTTTAAAGTGTGCTTATCATCGCATTTATTCTTGCGGCGGTATTTTCCTTGCCGATTATCTGCATAACGGTGTAAAGATCGGGGGCGTTCATCTTGCCTGTAACGGCAAAACGGATGAACATGCTGATGTCAGCGACACTTCCCTTGAACGCAGCGGGATCAGCCTTATATGCTTTCATATCGGATGCGAATCCCAGCGCGTCCGCGATTGCTTTTACCTTGTCAAACCACACGTTCATGTCGTCAGCCGCATCGTAGGTTTCAAGGAATTTTTCGAGAGTTGCCTTGATGTCGTTCTTGTCAAAATTCTCGGGATATGCATCCTCGATGGCGTAAAACTCGTCGTAGAAGAAGCCCATATATGGCTTTGCATCTGCCCATGTAGCGAGATCCTTACGGGGCTTCTTTCCGCCTCTGCCGATAGCGAAGATCTTCTCGGCATACAGAGGGTCAGCCGCTAATACTTTACCGAAATCGGTATCAAAGGCAAGCGCCCACTCTGTTACCTTTTCGGTAACATATTTTGCATCCATTCTTGAAATTACGTTCTTGGAAACGTCATTCAGCTTGTCGAAATCAAACAGACAGCCGGAAGTGGACATTTTCTTTATATTGAAGGGGAAGTCGGTATAGGGCTTGTCCGTATTCTGTGCGTGCCATTCCTCGTAGTTTGAGTTGAGAAGCGTCATGATGTACTCGCATACCGCCTCGGGGCAGTAGCCCATTCGGGTATAGTCGTCCATGTTTGCGCCCATGTCGCGCTTTGACAGCTTTTTTTTGTTGCCGGATTCGTCAAGCTTCATTATCTGAGCGATATGCATATACTTCGGAAGCTTGAATCCGAGGAAGCGGAACAACATGATGTGCTTAGCAAGGCTGGGGAGCCATTCCTCGCCGCGGATAACGTGGGTAGTACCCATAAGATGATCGTCCACCGCGTGAGCGAAGTGATAGGTGGGGATTCCGTCGGATTTGAGGAGCACGAAATCCTCGTCGTTTTCGGGTACCTCGATGTTACCTTTTATAAGGTCGGTGAACTTGGTCTTTTTCTCCGGATCGCCGTCTGCCAGAAGGCGGATTACGAAAGGATGACCTGCTTTAAGGTGCTCCTCAACTTCCTCTATGGTGAAATTGCGGCGAGCCAGCATTTCCGCGCGCTTTGCTTCGGCTTCCGCCTGCCAGTCGGTATTTTTCAGTTCTTCCTTCTTGTTTACCTGAGAAAGCTCGTTTAATTCTTCTTCTGTGGTGAAGCAGGGGTAAGCCTTGCCCTCGCGGATAAGCTGTTTGGCGTAGGTTTGATAGATCTCAGCACGCTGGCTTTGCTTGTAAGGGCCGTATGCACCGTGATCGGATACATTTCCGCTTTCGTCAAGGATAGCGCCTTCGTCGAAGCATATTCCGTAGGTGGCAAGAGTCTTTATAAGGCCCTCTGCCGCGCCCTCAACCTCACGCTTTGCGTCTGTATCCTCTATACGCAGATAAAACACGCCGCCGCTCTGATGCGCAAGACGTTCTCCTACTGTAGAGGGGAAAAGTCCGCCGAAGTGAACGAATCCCGTGGGGCTTGGAGCGAAACGTGTTACCTTTGCGCCCTCGGGAAGCTGGCGCGCGGGATAGCGTGCTTCCATATCCTCGGGAAGCGTTTTTATATTAGGGAAAAGTAATTCTGCTAAATAGTTGTTGTCCATCTTTATTATTCCTTTCATAAAAAGCTTTATGATAAATGTCGTAAATAGAAGTTTCCGGCACGTTCCTTTGAAAGCGTGGTTGTTGAACCGTGTCCCGGGTATAATTTATAGTCGCCCTCAAGCCGCACAAGCTTTCTTAGTGAATCTCTAAGTGCCATTTCGTCGCCGCCGTACAGATCGCTTCGTCCGATTCCGCCGCAAAACAGCGTATCGCCCGTCAAAATGATACCGTCAGCCATGTAGCATACCGAGCCCATGGTGTGCCCGGGTGTATGCATTACGGTGAGAGTTGTTTCACCAAGTTCTACGGTATCTCCATCCCAAAGGGTTATTTCCGCAGGCTTGCAGCCCTCGGTGATCCCCGCAAACTGCTCCATATAGGTAAGGCTTGGATCTGTCAGGGAATCTGCATCGTGTGCATGAAGTGCGAGCGGGGCGCCTGTTGCCTCGCGAAGTGCTTCAAGAGAGAGCATATGGTCGAAATGGGCGTGGGTGAGAAGAATATATTTTACGGCAATGCCGCTTGACTCGCACTTTGAAAGGATTTTCTCCGTGCAGTTCTCGCCGCCGGGGTCTACGACAGCTCCCGTGAGAGTGCTTTCGTCATATATTACAAGACAGTTGACGCTCATTTCACCGAGCGGTAAAACTAAAACCTTCATTATTCGATACCAGCCTAAAATCTCTGTGTTTAAACAATATACCACATTACATTATAGCATATTTGCAGGCGCTTGTCTATATTTTGCGAAATAAAATTTCTAATATTTTCTATAAATTAAGCTTTTTTATGCATATACGCATTAATTACCTGCAAAAATGTTACCATATTTACAATTGTGCAGTAGACTGTATAATCGAGTATTGCTAAATATGAGGACGGTGTGCGAGATCCATAGATGTATTTACAAAAGCAACTGCTGATGGCGGGGTACAATACAGCTATACGCAAAAAGCGCCTGCCGATCGCTCGGCAGACGCTTTTTTAGCCTATAGGTTAGCAGCCGCAGCCGTTACCGCAGCCGTTGTTGTAGTTCCCGTAGCCGGTGCCGCAGCCGTTGCCGCAGCTGAAGATGATGAGAAGAGCGATGATGATGATCCATACGCACTTGTCGTCGAAAATATTGCAAAGGCAGTTGTTCATAGTAATCCTCCAAGATAAGGACACATCACTGTGCCCGTATGAGAGTTTCGCACCCGCCTGTCGGGGGCTTCGCTCTCTATTACATACTATGAACCGCCGCAGAATTTGACACAGCCTTTTACAGTTTTTCAAGCTTCAGATGTGTTACTCCTATAAACGCTCTTGCCGCAAGCTCACTGTCGGTGGGGATATCCTTTGCCGCGCCGCAGGAACGGCAGAATACCTTTACATGATCATCTGAAACAGCAACGTCGTAGTCGCCGTCGTCACAACAGCAGCTTACGTCGCCGCCTTCAATGAGATCGCGGATAACGA
This sequence comes from Candidatus Flemingiibacterium sp., assembly GCA_045644145.1. GTDB lineage: Bacteria > Bacillota > Clostridia > Oscillospirales > CAG-272 > Flemingiibacterium. The sequence goes on along the minus strand of JAZRGK010000054.1, from coordinate 6,894 downwards.
ACATCACCGCATCGTAGATTGAAGGATCGCATGGCTCGTCATCGTCATCCATGCGGTCAAGGTCGCCGTGAAGACTTTCAAGGTCGTCTATTCCCATTTCGGCAAGCAGCTTAAGAAGCTCCTGCTCAGATTTATCAAGCGCCTCGGATACAGCTTTTTCCGTGCCGATGAATACAAGGTCTACCGCGCTGAACGGGCAAGGGTAAATAAACAGCTCTTTTTCAAAAAAGAGCTTTGAGCTTACGGTGAAGGAATGCTCCACACCGCAGAAAAGGCAGGGGACGCTTACGCGCAGCTTGCCGTCGCTTGTCTGATTTATGGTAAGCTCACTGGCGCCGCAGGAGCATTTTAACTTCTTCATAGCTCCGGACAGGGAGAATACGCCTACAAGGCTTTTTATTCCCGAGCCGCAGTATGGGCATCGGTAGGCGATGCAGGTTTCCCGTGAATTAAGTATCATATCGTTTTTTCCTTTCAATTAGGATAGATTTATTATATCAAAATAATGCGAATGTGTCAAGTGAATCAGAAGTGCGCTCTATATCCTATGGCAAAAAGCACAAAAAAGCACGCACCTAATTAAAATATATACAAACTATGCCCAAACATATGCGTTGATTAAAATGTACACAGATCGTTTATTGACATTTTTGCGCGAAAGGTTTATAATTAAAAGAACGGAATGTGATAGAATGCATGGTTTGCATCTTCCGAGAAAAGAGGTGCCAAAGTGACTACTGTATATATGCTTACGTCCCAGTCAAGGGATCAGATGATGTCGTTCATTCTGAAATGCGACGGACATCTTATTGTTATCGACGGCGGAAACAGTTGTGATGCCGATTACCTGTGCGCTTACGTTAAAAAGCTTGGAGGCACCGTTGACGGCTGGTTTATGACCCATCCTCATAGGGATCACTGCGACGCGTTCAGCTCGCTTATGGAGCGCCGTTTCGGTGAGATCGAGGTTAAGTCTGTATACTACAACTTCCCGAGTCAGGACTTTTTGAGAAATTTTGACGAGGGACGCAATTCACCCGAGGTGGCGGCACGCGTGGAGGCGCAGATACGCGCTCATGATATCCATGCTGTTACCGTAAAACGCGGCGAGGTTTTCACGTTCGGCGAAATTAAAATTACCGTGCTCCGTGAGCCGGACGAGGGTATAAGAGTCAATGGAGCGAACAATGCATCCGTGGTATACCGTGTGGATGCAAACGGGGTTTCCATGATATTCCTCGGCGACCTCGGAAAAGAGGGAGGGGAACAGCTTCTTGCCAATACGCCGGCGGAGCTTCTTTGGGCGGATATGGTACAGCTTGCCCATCACGGACAGAACGGTGTGGGCAGAGATGTATATGACGTGATCGGCGCAGATTACTGCTTCTGGTGCACGCCCCAATGGCTGTGGGACAACGACAATGGTCTTGGCTACGACACTCACTGTTGGAGAACCTTGGTTACCCGCGGTTGGATGAGCAACATTGGCGTCAAGTGGCACTATATCTCGAAGGATGGTACTCAAGAAGTGCCCTTTGACGATCTTGACCCCGTTTCGGGATTGCGAAATAACTGATATTACCGAAAGGAGCAGTAAAATTGGCTGATAATCAGAAAAAAGAGCTGTCCTGCCCCATAAAGACATCTATCGGAGGACAGGCTCTTATTGAAGGAATAATGATGCGCGGACCTGACAAGTCTGCTATGGCGGTGAGAAACCCTGCAGGCGAGATCGTTATGGAGGAATGGGAAACCAAGGGTAAAAACCGACCGAAGATACTTAAATTACCCATAATCCGCGGCGTATACGGCTTTATTGATTCCATGGTAACGGGATACCGCTGTCTTATGCGTTCCGCTGAGATAGCAATGCCCGAGGAGAGCGAAAAACCGCTTACCGAGGAAGAAAAGAAGAAAGAATCCAAGCTTCTTGGAATTGCCGCGGCAGTTGGCGGTGTACTTGGCGTAGTTCTTTGCGTGGTGCTGTTCTTGTATCTGCCCTCACAGCTTTTCAGATGGCTTGCAGGTGCAGTACCGGCACTTGATACGGATTTTATCCGCGCGGTATTTGAGGGGCTTCTCAGAATCGTGCTGTTTGTAGGGTATGTTGGCGCTATGTGTCTTGTAAAGGATGTCCGCCGCACGTTCGAATATCACGGAGCGGAGCACAAGACCATATTCTGCTACGAGGCAGGGCTTCCGCTGACCGTTGAGAATGTGCGCACTCAGCGCCGTTTCCACCCCCGATGCGGAACATCGTTCCTCATACTTATGCTTATCGTTGGCATTATAATTTCCATGTTCATACATGTGGACAATCCGTTCCTTCGCACCGGCATCAAGCTTTTGCTCTTACCCCTTACCATGGGTGTTGGCTACGAGCTTATCAAGTTCTGCGGACGTCATGATAACCTGCTTACGCGCATTATATCAGCGCCCGGCATGTGGCTTCAGCATGTGACCGTTCACGAGCCGGACGACAAGATGATCGAGTGCGCTATAGCGGCGATGGAAGCGGTAATTCCCGAAAACCGCGAGGCGGACAAGTATTGATATAAGCAAAAAAGAGCCGTGAGGCTCTTTTTGTGTACTCGATAACGGCTTCTAAAATTGAAGAAAATGTTTCCCTTTGCACAATTGTTGAGGCGATATAATCATACTATTAGACATTGCGAATCATTAAGAAAATATAGCTCTTTATCTATATTTTCCTAAACCACCGATTCTATCAAGTTCGTCAGGAATGCGAAAATTTGGGTTTTTAATATCCATATCAAGCAAATCGTCAATCGATATTCCTATCTCCATAAGTCGGAGTCTTTCTGAATTCGAATCTGAAAAGGCTGTGCATAAGTCGGTTTTATAATGATAATCCTGTGAATATGTTTTTCGAGCTAATAAATTTGTAAATCGCTCAACTTCGTCTTTACGATATAGAGTGAAGCATTCACCTAAATATCCGGATTCCTTCTTGAAATTTTCGGCGATAAATGTGAATTTGTATTCCCAATCAATAGATACAGTAGTACCATGATTGCTTCCCGCTTTAAGATCACATATCCATGCGATATGTGGTAAAAATCCGCATTTGGACAAGCTTTCCAGTGTAGGCTTTTCAGGTTTGCAATAGTTATAAATTGCGTATACGCTTTTTTCGTTGTATATTCCGCTTATATGATGGGAATAAGGTTCTTTAACCGAACCGATACATATTACTGCTGCGAAATTACCTGAAAAGTCTTTTGCAGGCTCAAAGCGGTCTGTAATACGCTCATTTATAGCGGTAGATTTATATACATATCCAGGACTCATATACTCAATTTGCCATGCGCTTTCAAAGCCTTTTCTCGAACCGTTCATTTGAAATACAATAATATCTCCGGCTTTATGCTTAGGCTTTTCCAAACGCACTTTAGGTAGTGTCTTTGGCGGTTGGGCAGTTTCCAACTTTTCGCGCAATTTATCAAGTACTGCCTTACGTTTTTTTACATCCGCCTTGCTTCCGCTCTCTTCCCACTCAGATATGCCAACATAGTCGTGAAGCAGTGCTAATGCACGTTCTTTGATGGAATCATCTAGAATACCATGATTCCATTGCCAATCGGCAAGTGCGTACCAAAACGAAGCAGATGTGTTATCTAAAATATTAGAATTTATTATTTCTTTGTACTCCTCGAATATAATCTGATTGCCTTCTTCAACACTCACAAAAGGAAATATCTCGTTGCATAGAATTTTGATATCGGATGCTGTATCATCAGAATATATTCCAGTTCCCCATGTTCCCATATTATCCTCCGTTCTGACTTGGGCTTATTATGAGTAAGATAAGCGAAGTTGGCACTTTTTGCTTTTACAAGTTCAGCTACCCCATATTTATTCGTTCTCGATATTATTGGCAATCCATTTCCGGTGAGGATTTGCATAATAATTTTTGATGTATTCACACGAAGCATACTTTTGTAGAAGATGAAGTTCCGGCGTTCCGGTGCTTTTTTGGAAAGCATTAAACGATTTTTCGCTTGCAAGGCGTAATAGATAGCCTGCCCCCCAAAAGAGTAGTATCAACCAAATCGGAAAGGACCAATTGTTTGCCCAAAAGCATAATTTAAATATAACAAATAACACTGTTGTTTGTAGAAAATGCCCCTCGAATATAAAACCAATCAAGCTTTCACATGCTTCATTTTGTGTATGAGAGTTTGTGGCTATGCTACATAAGCCTTCTAAATCAGCCACATTGTGAACTTCCTGTATAATATGACCATCATCGCAATTGATAAAGAAACGATCATATGTATGGTTAAACTCAAAATGCACTTTCTCACGCGATATATATAGGATGCTGTCGGCACATAGGTTCGAAAATGTGAAAGTAGTGTTAATTACTATTTGATACATTATAGGTAAATTGAAACAATCGCCGTAACTGCTTCCATATACATGTGACAACTGGAATTTGGTTATATCTGTAACTACTATATCGGCTACTGTTCTTTCGTTAGGATAGAGTATGAGTTGTAGTTCATCGTTTATTAAACAGCATATGATTTGTGCACTTTTATTTAATAATATCAATTTGATCTCCTTACAATTACAAATTGCTAATATACTTATACTACTTTACAATAAAGCTAATAGCAACAAGAATAGGAATCAACAAGAAAAAAGTTGTAAGATAAAATTTGTAGTTTTTCTTTTTTTCCTCATAGAGGATGTTGGCCCTATATCCACGTTTTATATATGCATTTCGCGTGCTATCTAAAATCCAACTACCCAAAAAATTAAGGATAATGTATAATACGATCCAAATAATAAGAATTAAAGCTGTAATTACTGGTTTCATAATGAATTTTACCTTTATTTCCCAAAGCACACCTAAATAGTTAAGCTTATGTATATATTATACTATAGTAGCGAAAAGTTGTCAACAATATGGTTGGAGAGAATTTTTATCTATGTCTTGATTTGTTAATCTTTTTGTGGTACAATATATAAACGTAAGCTATGAAAGGACGTGATGACATGGCGGAAAATAAAAGCGGAACTAAGCTGATTGCTCCCAATAAAAAGGCACGCCATGATTATTTCGTCATGGAAACCTACGAGGCAGGTATAGAGCTTTTCGGTACTGAGGTGAAAAGCATCCGGCGCGGTCAGGTGAATCTGAAGGATTCCTACTGCTTTGTGGAAAAGGGGGAACTGTTCGTTTCAGGCATGCACATAAGCCCCTATGAGCAAGGCAATATTTTCAACAAAGATCCCATGCGAATCCGCAGGCTTTTGATGCACAAAAAGGAGATAAACAAGCTTCTGGGACTTGTTACACAGCAAGGGTTAACGCTCGTGCCGCTGTCCATGTATTTCCGAGGTTCGCGTGTAAAGCTTGAAATCGGTCTTTGCAAGGGTAAGAAGCTGTATGATAAGCGCGCCACCGAGGCAAAGAAGCAGGCAGGACGTGATATTGAGCGTGCTATGAAGTCGCGCGGTCACGACGATTATTAAGGAGCGAATATGGATTTTAGTGAGCTTATATATAAGCGGCGTTCGGCGCGTTCATTTACGGATAGAAAGCTGACACGCGAGGAGATAGATAAGCTGCTCCATGCGGCAACGAGAGCGCCAAGTGCATGCAACATGCAGTCGTGGCATTTTTACGCTGTGACCGATCCTGCGGTGAGGGGGAAATTCACGGAGTTCTCCGCTCCTTGGGTAGCCACGGCACCGGTGATATTTGTAGTTTGCACAGATGAAGCTCAGATCGTCGGAAAATTCGGCGAGAGGGCAAAAATATTCCCGATACAAGACACTGCGCTTGCTATAGAAAATCTTTTGCTTGCGGCGGCGGATATGGGGCTTAACGGATGTTTTATTGGTGCATTTCACCCGAAAAAATGCCGTGAAGTATTAGCGATACCGGAAAAATACGGTATAGTGGCGCTTGTGCCGGTAGGAGAGGCGGCGTCAGAGATACCGCTTCGTGATCGGTATCCGCTTGAAGATTCAGTAACGTATATTTGAAAAATAACCGCTGTATTTCAGCGGTCAAACATGGGGGCGTAAAGGTTTCGACGGGGATTTTGACATACGGTAAGCGGGTAGAGACGCCTGATCTCTTTAAAATTGGCAATTTAAAATTAAACGCTAATAATACTGAATTAGCTGCTGCCTAAATGGCGGCTGTCCACCGGTTGAGTACTGCGGCTTCCGCTTGGGCATCATTTAGCAGTGAACGTGAGCAGCCTTTTCGCACTTGGAGCTGCCATGCACTAAAGCGCTACCTACGTGTAAGCCTGCCGATCGGCGTGCACGTTAGGGAAATCTAATAGATCCGCTGCACCCGGAGAAAGCTGTATTGATGAGTTTTCGGACAGGGGTTCGATTCCCCTCGCCTCCACCACGTAGTGCGTACAAAAAAGATGCACCCTGAAAAACGCAGGTTTTCCTGCGTTTTTCTCGTTTTATCTCCGTTTTTCTCGCTTTTTCAAAAATCGGTTTTTGAGTGCAAAAAAAAGATGCAATCTGCCGATTTTGCCCTTTTGAGTGAAACGAACCCGTGCCTGACCATAATTACGAATATTTTATCGCAAGAGCCACAGTGTTACAAGCGCACTGTGGCTTTTTATTATACAAAAAGAGGTGAAATTGTATGCCAAATAAATATAAACCTTTCGAATACAAAAAAGAAGATGTCGACTGCAAGCTCTGCCTCTATTACGCTCACGGTTTTTGCTGCAGCGTTCGATGCTGTTGTTTGGAGGAAAAACTAAAGCTCGATTCACCAATACTTAATTGGCACGATAAAAAAATAGAGGAGGACCTGCACTATGATATATTAATGCTTAAACAAAAAAATATGTAATTGAAAGGATTGAAAATTATGCTCAAAGCAAT
>JAZRGK010000053.1:0-32951 GCA_045644145.1 Candidatus Flemingiibacterium sp. | reverse complement strand
GTAAAATATTTCTTCAAATCAAAATGCTCTAAAATTCTATCCGCGAACACCGCAGGCTTAGAGGTGGCAAGCACCAATTTACATCCCGCGGCGGTCAGCGCCTGCAGCAATGCAGGGACACCCTCGTAAACCGTGTTTATCTGTTCGATACTGATGGCGGTGGTAGAAAGATAATAGTAACATACAATCTCAGCAATAATCTTAAATCAACTGTCACTCTCCGAGATATCGAAGAACAAATTAAAAGTTCGTATTCTAATTGTTTCGGTTCACCACAAAAAACCTCGTCAATGACGAGGTTTTTTGTTTTGTATACCCAAATAAGTTTAGGCTTTTATTCACCTTGTTTTACTCTGCACACAAGCTTCCCATCCGCTGTATCAAGAACAATAGTATCTCCTGCCGCAATGCCACCGCCAAGTATCGCCTTGGCAATGAGCGTTTCCGCCGTGGACTGAAGATAACGCTTAAGAGGACGTGCACCGTACACGGGATCGTATCCGTGGTCAATGATGTGGGATTTCGCCTCACCGCTGACCGAAAGCTTAAGTTCACGGTCCGCAAGCCTCTTTTCAAGTCCGCATATCAGATTTTCAATAATTCCTGTGAGATCACTCTTTGTAAGCGGCTTGAACATAACAGTTTCGTCAAGGCGATTGAGAAATTCAGGTCTGAAGGAGGCTCTAAGCTCCGCCATAACCGCGGCTCTTGCCTTTTCATTTATCTCCCCGTCATCTCCGATTCCGTCAAGGAGATATGTGCTTCCAAGATTTGAGGTGAGTATGATCACCGTGTTCTTGAAATCCACCGTGCGTCCCTGACTGTCGGTAACTCTGCCGTCATCCAGTATCTGAAGCAGAATGTTGAATACGTCCGGATGTGCCTTCTCCACCTCGTCAAACAGCACCACCGAATAAGGCTTGCGGCGCACCGCTTCGGTAAGCTGTCCACCCTCGTCGTAGCCCACATATCCGGGAGGGGCGCCGATAAGCCTTGACACGCTGAATTTCTCCATATATTCTGTCATGTCGATGCGCACGAGGTTGTGTTCGTCGTCAAATAGGCACTCTGCAAGCGCCTTTGCAAGCTCCGTCTTACCCACACCGGTGGGACCGAGAAACATGAAGCTTCCGATAGGACGGTTAGGATCAGCTATACCGGCACGGCTTCGCTGAATCGCCTCTGTAACGAGTCTGACCGCCTCATCCTGACCTATTACCCGCTTGTGAATAACCTCGTCGAGATGAAGCAGCTTCTCGCGCTCGCTTTCAACCAGCTTTGATACGGGAACCCCCGTCCATTTTGCCACTATTTCCGCAATTTCCTCATCGCTCACCGTATCGTGCACGAGGGTATCCCCGTTTACCTGCTCCGACTTCGCTTCGGCTTCGGAAAGCCGCTTCTGAAGTTCAGGAATGTCCGAATATTTGAGCCTTGCGGCTTTTTCATACTCTCCCTTAAGCTGTGCCTGCTCCATTTCGCCCGACAGCGTTTCTATCTGCTCTTTAAGATGCTTTACCTCATCAGCGCCGCTCTTTTCCGCTTCCCAACGGGATTTCATCTCATTGAACTTATCTTTTTCCTCCGCAAGCTCCGCAGAAAGCTTTGCAAGGCGATCTCTTGACAACTGATCCTCTTCTTTTTTAAGTGCCGCTTCCTCAATTTCAAGCTGCATCACACGCCTTCTGATATCATCCATTTCGCTTGGCATGGAATCCATTTCCGTACGTATCATAGCGCATGCTTCATCCACAAGGTCGATCGCCTTATCCGGTAAGAAGCGGTCGGTTATATATCTGTGTGAAAGAAGCGCCGCCGTTACAATGGCGTTGTCGTGAATGCGCACGCCGTGGAATATCTCATAGCGCTCTTTAAGTCCGCGCAGAATGGAGATAGTATCCTCGACAGTCGGTTCGTCCACAAGTACCGGCTGAAAACGGCGTTCAAGAGCCGCATCCTTTTCGATGTATTTGCGGTACTCATCAAGAGTAGTTGCACCGATGCAGTGAAGCTCGCCCCTTGCAAGCATAGGCTTAAGAAGATTTCCCGCATCCATTGCGCCGTCAGTCTTGCCTGCGCCTACGATAGTGTGAAGCTCGTCAATAAACAGTATTATTCTGCCCTCGGAGCTTTTTACCTCCTCAAGCACCGCCTTAAGACGCTCCTCAAATTCACCGCGGTACTTTGCGCCTGCAATAAGCGCACCCATATCCAGTGAGAATATTGTTTTCTCACGAAGTCCTTCCGGCACGTCACCGCGAACTATACGCTGTGCAAGCCCCTCTGCTATGGCAGTCTTACCAACTCCCGGCTCGCCTATGAGAACAGGATTATTTTTTGTTTTGCGCGAAAGAATACGGATAACGTTTCTTATTTCCGCATCACGTCCGATAACCGGATCAAGCTTCTGGGAGCGTGCGCGCTCCACAAGATCCGTTCCGTATTTTTTCAAAACGTCGTAGGTGTCTTCCGGATTGTCGCTTGTCACGGGACCGCGCTTTACACTCTCAAGCTCTTTTGTAAAACGCTCCCTTGTTATGCCGTGGTCAGACAGCATAGATTTTATCTGTTTTGTACCCTCGGAGAAGATTCCAAGCATAATATGCTCAACGGAAATATACTCATCCCCAAGCTTTTTTGCAACCTGCTCGGCAAACTGCAGAATATTTGAAGTTTCTCTTGAGGGATATAGCTCTCCACCCGAAACCTTCGGAAGCCTTGAGATCATAGCATCAAGCTCCGAAAGTATGCCATCACAGTCCGCTCCCATTTTTCTGAAAAGCGAGCCGACAAGTCCGCCGTTCTGGTCAATGAGTGCATAAAGAAGGTGCTCCGCCGTTATTGCCTGATTGCCGGCTTCCTTTGCCATGGCGGATGCGGAATTTATTATATCAACAGATTTTTGTGTAAATTTTTCAGTCATGGTATTATGCTCCTTTCTAAACGGTTATACTTCCCCGTGACAGATTTTCAAGATAAGCCGCCGCTATATCCTCGGCATCCGCCACACCGCTGATATACCGCTTCATCAGTATATCAAACAGCTTAACATAATTTGAAATTCCCTTGGCAAGCTCATCCGACGACGCAGCCCCGCATGGGGTTATGGCGCGGACAAATTTTCCATCGTAAAGTGCATATTCACGGACACCTGAGCGCGGAGCAAGATAAGTATCCTCAAGCTTTTTCCAAAGTCGGAAGAAAGACGTCATAGCTTCGATAAGGGATACAGATTGGGTACGGAATATTACAGAAAGACTGCCAACAGCACCGTTCTGCGGTGACTTGTACAGTTCAACCTCATACCGTACCGTGGGACGGTATTTGTATTCGAGGCAGGATTTAAATGACATTGTCAGGGTGTTGGGTTCAAAAAATGCCACAAGCTCCCTTGATGGGGACATAAGCTCGTTCAGTGCAGAAAAAATATCATTTATCTGCTGCTCCGGTGTCCTGAGCGAAACATGCTCCGCAAGTATGCGGTTCACAAGATTTGAACGGTTCGTTCCCATTCTGTGCGCCAAAATGTCTATTTCACGCACCACATCGTCGGACAGAATAAGGCTGTAAAGTGTTTTCTTCATAAATCTATATTCCTTTCGCAAAACGAAGGCTAAAACCGGCGGTCAATATTATTTTGCGGTGTTTTCATTCGTTTATCCTACGTTTATATTGTATCATACAAAATATAATTTGTCAATGATTTTATATAAAATTTATTTCGAGCTTTATTTAATTTTAAACAAGTTTCAAAAAGCAACTTTATCATATATCTAAGAAAAGTAAAACTTTTCCCCAAAAAACATTCAAACCGACACTGTTTATTCACAATTAAGGTGTATAATAGAAGGTGAATGATTTTTTAACTGATTATGGAGGTTTAATCACTATGGATAAGAAACTCACAAAGCTTAACGACTTCGCCGGAATTGAGGGCCCAGTGCTTACAATCGTAATGGACGGTATCGGTGTTGCACCGGCAAATGCCGCAAACGCTGTAAACGCGGCTTATACCCCCACTCTCGATATGCTTGCGGCTAAATATCCACATGTAAATTTAAAGGCACACGGAACTGCTGTTGGACTTCCTTCCGATGACGATATGGGCAACTCCGAGGTAGGTCACAACGCTCTCGGTGCAGGTCAGGTATTTGCTCAGGGTGCAAAGCTCGTTTCCCAGTCTATCGAATCCGGAAAAATGTTTGCATCCGCGATCTGGCAGGAGCTTATTGCAAATGTAAAGAACAACAACTCTACTCTCCACTTCCTCGGACTTTTCTCTGACGGTAACGTTCACTCCCACATTGATCACCTGAAGGCGATGCTTATTCAGGCAAAGAATGAGGGCGCTGCCAAGGTGCGTATCCACATTCTCATTGACGGACGTGACGTTGGCGAAACCTCTGCCCTTGAATATATCAACCCCTTCGAGGAGTTTATCGCAGGTCTGCGCGATGCTTCCTACGATATCAAGATTGCTTCCGGCGGCGGACGTATGCAGATCACCATGGACCGCTATGAAGCAAACTGGGCAATGGTAGAGCTTGGTTGGAAGACTCATGTGCTTGGCGAGGGCAGACAGTTCGCATCTGCGGCTGAGGCAGTTACAGCATACCGCGAGGAATTAAAGGTTATCGACCAGGATCTCCCGCCATTCGTTATCGCTGAGGACGGCAAGCCTGTTGGTACGATAAACGACGGCGACAGCGTTATCTTCTACAACTTCCGCGGTGACCGTTCCATCGAGATCTCCAAGGCTTTCGACGATGAAAATCTTGATAAATTTGACCGCGTAAGATATCCCAAGGTAGTTTACGCAGGCATGCTTGAATACGACGGCGACCTTCATATTCCGAAGAAGTACCTCGTATCTCCCCCTGAGATCACCGAAACCATGGGCGAGTATCTTGCAAATACCGGCGTTTCTCAGCTCGCTATTTCCGAAACCCAGAAATACGGTCATGTAACATACTTCTGGAACGGCAATAAGTCCGGCAAGTTCAACGACAAGCTCGAAACCTATATCGAGATTCCCTCTGACGTTGTTCCCTTCGAACAGCGCCCCTGGATGAAGTGCGCAGAGATCACAGACAAGCTTATCGAATGTCTTGAATCCGGCAAGTATAAGTATTTAAGAGTAAACTTCCCCAACGGCGACATGGTAGGTCATACCGGCTCGTTCCTTGCTACCCAGATATCCGTTGAGGCACTTGATCTTCAGCTTGCAAGAATCCTTGCAGTAGTTGACAAGCTCCGCGGTGCGGCACTTATTACCGCTGACCACGGCAACGCAGATGAGATGTACGAGCTTGACAAGAAGTCGGGCGCACCTAAGACAAATAAGGACGGCAGCTTCAAGGCTAAAACAAGCCACACTCTTAACCCCGTTCCCTGCTATATCTACGACAACTATTCCGCAGACAAGTACGAAATAAAGACAGATGAAGGAAACTTCGGTCTTTCAAACGTAGCCGCAACCATGGTAAATCTCCTTGGTTACGAAGCTCCTGCCGCATGGGATGAATCCGTTATTAAGGTAAAATAAGCAAATCACAAAACTCCGCCGTGCCCTAATTGAGCATAGCGGAGTTTTATTTTGTCAGAAATCATATTAAGGTACAGCCTTTATCATTTTTATGTCTGCGGAAAGCTCTTTTCCGAAAACCGAAGCGTTTATTGACGTTGGAAGCATACAGGAAAGGTCTATCTCTACTTCTACCCGATTATCCCCGTCTATGTATACAAGCCTTTCGCAGTCAAGCTCACCACGCTTGATTTTCTCCGAGGAATAGTAGTGTTCCTCGGAAATGCAGAAAAGCGATATTATGTCGGAAATCCCCTTAACCGTGTCCTCGTTATCTACCGGTATTCGGAGATCCCCTGCGGACACATAAACATCTCCTCCGTAAAACTCAAAGCCAACACCGGAAATTATGCTGTCCTCGCCAAATGTCAGCACCGCATCTCTCGCAAGCATCCGTCCGTCCTCGCCGTATTCGGGGGCTTTAAGCGAAAGAGTAAGCGGTACCTCATCGCCATTCAAAGCAAATACCGCCTCTATATACAGCTCCATATTCTGATAATCAAGTCCCTTGCAGGACACAGCACCTCCACATGAAGTACACATAAACAAAAAAGCCGTAAGAACGGCTATTATTCTATAACGCATTGCCGCCTCCGTAATATAATATTTACTACATTATATTGCGGTAGACGGCAAACTATTCTATTAACAGCTTAACGCATACGCTGGATAGCCGTCGGATTGCACAGTCTAAGTACGCGAAGCATCTCATCGTTTGTTTCTATTATAAGCGCGCGCTTTTTGCTTCCCGAACGCTCGGGATAAATGCATACCCATGCACTGCCGCTTCCATTTTTGGCAGAAAAATCCTTTACAGATATAATATCCGTAGAGGAAAGCACACGAGTATTCTCATTGTAAGGTGCGATAAGCGTCATTTCGGGGACATTTGCCCTTACCTTAACTCGTCTGGAGCTTCCGGCATATATTTTAGCCACAGTCAGTTCACCGGCTTCGATGGCAAAATCGTACTCCACCACAGTAAACCGCCAGGTAAGCTTTATTATGGCGTACATAATGAAAGGCAGCATCACAACAAGCGCCCATGCTCTAAAATTAAGCGCGAATATTATAAGATACACAGCGCAAAACAGTATATATGCCGCCATTAAAAGCACTTTTGCAAGTATCAGCTTGCCCGTAGGTTCGGGGCGCACCGAGTATTCGCAAAAATTTTTATAATCGTTCATTTTTCACCTCTCATGTCAAAAAAATTGGTTATATATTATTGTATCAAAAATTTTCCTTGAACTTTTGTATATTGAAAATTTATGATCAAATAAAATCTTCCTTGTTCCGCCGCAGCTTGTCTGAGGCATTTATACTTATATTATATCATAAAATTATGACTGTTTCAATCAAAATCTCAATAATATTCCCGTAATAAGCAATTTTTTACACACAGTATATTGCATATTGGCGAAAAATAGTGTATAATCAGTAGAGGATATATTTTTAACAAACGAAAGGACAAAAACAATGAAAGCTGTTATAACCGTTACGGGAAAAGACGCGGTAGGTATCATCGCAAAGGTTGCAAACACCTGCTCCGAGCATTCCGCAAATATTATCGATATTTCCCAGAGTGTACTTAAGGACTATTTTGCCATGATCATGCTTGTTGACATCGACAAGCTTAATATCCCCTTTGCGGAGTTTGTTGATAAGCTTGCAGAGCTTGGAAAAGCTTCCGGTCTTGTTATACAGGCAATGCACGAGGATATTTTCAGTGCAATGCACACCATCTGACAAAGCACAGTAACCGTTAGAAAGGATTATCATAAATAATGCTAAATACAGCAGATATACTTGAAACAATAAGCATGATCCGCGAGGAGAACTTGGATATCCGTACCATAACCATGGGCATATCCTTACTTGACTGCGCTTCCGAGGATGCTGACAGATTCGCGGACAAAATTTACGACAAGATCACAAAAACAGCCGAGAAGCTGGTTGTAACCGGTGAAAATATTGAAAAGGAATACGGTATTCCGATAATCAACAAGCGTGTTGCCGTAACTCCCATCTCCCTTTGCGGCGGAAATTTCTCCCCCGAGGGATATTTGAAAGCCGCAAAGGCGCTTGACCGCGCGGCAAAGACTCTCGGTATAAATTTCATCGGCGGATTCGGTGCGCTGGTACACAAGGGTATGACAAGGAAGGACGAGGCATTCCTTTCCATCATACCTCAGGCACTTGCTGAAACCGATTTCGTATGCTCTTCCGTTAATGTAGCAACCACAAAAGCCGGAATCAATATGGATGCTGTGGCAAAAATGGGCGATATTATCAAGGAAGCCGCCTATCTCACGCGCGACGCCGAATCTATCGGATGCGCAAAGTTCGTGGTATTCGCAAATGTTCCCGAAGATAACCCCTTTATGGCAGGTGCATTCCACGGTGTTGGCGAGGGCGAGGCTGTTGTAAGTGTCGGCGTATCAGGCCCCGGCGTTGTTGCATCCGCAATCAAACGTGCAGGACACTGCAACTTCTCAGATCTTGCGGATATAATCAAGAAGACCGCATTCAAGATCACTCGTGTAGGTCAGCTTGTGGCTTTTGAAGCCTCACGCAGACTTGGCGTGCCCTTCGGTATCGTTGACCTTTCCCTTGCGCCTACTCCTGCGATCGGCGACTCCGTTGCACATATTCTTGAGAACATGGGACTTGAGCGCTGCGGTGCTCACGGCACTACTGCCGCACTTGCACTTCTCAACGACGCAGTTAAAAAGGGCGGCGTAATGGCATCATCCCACGTCGGCGGACTTTCCGGCGCATTTATTCCCGTATCCGAGGATGCAGGAATGATCGACGCCGTATCCTGCGGTGCGCTGTCTATTGAAAAGCTGGAAGCAATGACCGCAGTATGCTCTGTTGGTCTTGATATGATAGTTATACCCGGCGATACTCCTGCTGAGGTTATCTGCGGAATCATCGCTGATGAAATATCCATCGGTGTAGCAAACACAAAGACTACCGCTGTCCGCGTAATTCCCGCATACGGCAAAAAGGTGGGCGAAGTTGTAAACTTCGGCGGACTTCTCGGTTACGCTCCTGTTATTGAGCTTAACACAAACTCCCCTGCGGAGTTCATATCCCGCGGCGGACGTATTCCGGCACCCATTCATTCGCTGAAAAACTAATAAACTTCATCTATGACTGCCGCGCATCATCGCGGCAGTTTTTATTTGTAAATCTTCCCTCTACGCTATTGACAAGTCTGTTTATTTATTGTATAATATTTATTAGTTTGCTAACTAATTTTGCAGAATGGAGAACCGCGATGCAAAACAAACCACTTTACAAAGAATTCATAGACGAACTGCCCAAGCGCCGTCTTGATTCAAGCTATAACGCCATGATGCGAATACACGATGCCGCAAAGCTGTATAGGGATAGAATGCGCCGTTACTCGGAGCACGAGGGACTTCCGGCAAGCTACAGAATGATGATATTCCATCTCGCCAGAATGAAAGGTGGCATCACTCAGCTTGAACTTGTAAGGGCTACGCACCTGAAGCCGCCAACCGTAAGCGTCACGCTTCAGAAAATGGAGCGTGACGGATATGTGGTGCGAAAAACCAATGAGGATGATTTACGCGAAACCTTGGTATATCTCACAGATAAGGGCAGAGATATCGACAAAAAAATCCGCATAATCCATGAGGAAGGTGACTCTGCAGCGCTCTCAGGCATGACCGAAGAAGAGATTGATACACTACAGAATCTTCTTAATAAAGTAATCGACAATCTTTTAGCCGACAGATAAAATGTAATACTGTAAAGAAAGGAATCACATACAAACATGAAGCTCGCAAAATATTTGAAGCCGTATTGGTTTTTTGCCTTGCTTGCGCCGCTTACCATGATAGGTGAGGTGGCAATAGACCTTATGCAGCCAAAGCTTATGGCAAAAATAGTGGATGAGGGTGTTATCGGGCACAATCTGCCACTTATTATATCCACCGGTCTTACCATGCTGGGACTTGTGGCTGTAGGCGGACTTTTCGGCATACTCTCCGCCGCATTCGCCAGCAACGCCGCACAGCGTTTCGGAAATGATCTTAGAAACGATGCCTTTAAGAAGGTAATGAGCCTATCCCTTGAGCAAACGGACAAATTCACCACTGGCTCCCTTGTCACACGTTTAACCAATGATATAAACTCGGTGCAGATGTTTATCGCCATGTTGATACGCATGTTTGTACGCGCCCCCATGCAGTTTATAGGCGGCATATACATGGCAATCAGAATAAGCCCCAAATTCGGCGTGGTGCTTGCTATTGCCCTGCCTGTACAGCTCTTCCTTATATTCCTTATGCTAAAAAAAGCAGGCCCTCTCTATGCGGTTGTGCAGGATAAGCTTGACCGTGTAAACTCCATTGTGCAGGAAAACGTGTCCGGTGCGCGCGTTGTCAAAGCTTATGTCAAGGAAAAGTATGAGATCAGTCGCTTCGACGGTGCAAACGGTGAGCTTCGTGACGTAAATCTTACTGTACAGAAGCTTATGGCGTCCCTCAGCCCCATTCTCATGCTTATTATGAACGGCTCAATTATCGCCATACTCCTTATAGGCGGTAAAGAGGTAGAGGCCGCCATAGGCACGGTAGGCGGTATACAGGTAGGCGACGTCATGGCGGCGATTACATACATTACACAGATACTCATGTCCATGATGATGGTATCAATGATGTTCCAGACCATGACCAGAGCCGCCGCAAGCGCGAAGCGCATCACCGAGGTGCTTGAAAGCGATCCAATTATAAAAAGCGGTAACTTCTTAAACAGCGAAACCGCTCCCGGCTCCGTATCTTTTAAAAATGTAAGCTTCCGCTATCCCGGCACTGTGGGCAGACGTGTTCTTGAAGACATTTGCCTTGATATAAAGCCAGGCGAAAACATAGCCGTAATAGGCGCTACGGGATGTGGGAAATCCTCTCTTGTAAATCTTATTCCGCGCTTCTATGATGCAGATGAGGGCGAAATACTTATTGACGGCGTAAATGTAAAGGGTTACGATCTCCATGCGCTCCGCGGTAAAATTGCCTTCGTGCTTCAGAAAACCGAGCTGTTTTCCGGAACTGTGGCAGACAATATCCGCTGGGGTCGCCCTGATGCCTCAGATGAGGAAGTAGAGCTTGCCGCAAAGATCGCGCAGGCAGACGATTTTATAAAAAGCTTCAAGGACGGCTACAACACTATGATAGCGGAAAAGGGTGCTTCCCTCTCCGGCGGTCAGAAACAGCGCATCGCAATCGCTCGTGCTGTGATCCGCCGTCCGGAGATAATGATTTTCGACGACTCCACATCCGCCCTCGACCTTTCTACCGAGGCAAGACTTCACAAGGCACTGCGCGAGCACACAAGCGGCACAACGGTTATTATGATAGCACAGCGTATCGCCAGCATCAAGAACTGTGACCGCATAGCCGTCATGGAAAACGGTACAATAGTTGCATTTGCTCCTCACGATGAGCTTATGGAAACCTGCGAAACCTATCAGGATATATATGCTTCTCAAATGAGAAACACGGACGGAGGTGACAACTGATGGCTGAGAACAGACAGAATGATCGCCCAATGGTGCAAATGGGTCCAAGGCGCGGAGGTCCCCACGGACCTATGGTAAGAGAAAAACCCAAGAATACTAAGGCAACACTAAAGAAACTCATAAAGTATATAGGCAAAAGCAAATATCTGCTTTTGGCACTGCTTGTTACCGTAACACTCGTCGCTGCCCTTACGTTAGCAGGCCCAGCGCTTCAGGCTGAAGCTATCAGCACCATAACTATTGATGCCGAGGGAATGCGCGTTGATTTTGACAGACTTTACACCATAGTAGCGATAATGGCGGTGGTATATATCGCATCTTCCGCACTCACATATTTCCAAGGCATCGCCGCCGCAAGGCTGTCGCAGAATACGGTATGCACTATGCGAAATGACCTTTTCACGCGTATATCCTATCTGCCGATCCGATACACCGACACCCACCGTCACGGCGACATAATGAGCCGCATGACAAACGATGTGGAGAACATTTCGGTTTCCGTTTCACAGTCTATTGCTTCCCTTTTCTCCGCTGTAATCACACTTATTGGCTCTTTCGTGCTTATGATATACTACAGCCCTGTTCTTACGGCTGTAGCGGTGGTGACAATTCCCCTAACTATCATCGTATCCACAAATCTGTCGAAATTCATGCGCAAATACTTTGTGGAACAGCAGAAGCTTTTAGGTCAGCTTAACGGTCACGTCGAAGAAGCCGTTACGGGCTACCAGACCGTCATGGCATACGGCAAGGAAGCCTCATCAGTGGAAGAATTCTCAAAAATCGCGGAGAATTACCGCAAGGTGGGAATAAAAGCCAACATTTGGGGCGGTGTTATGGGCCCCTGCATGAATATGATAGGTAATCTTGGTTACCTTCTCGTAGCGGCTGTGGGCGGTTATCTTTCCCTCTACAGTGTTCTTGGATTCGCACCTATCGGAATCCCTGCAATTCAGGCGGTGCTGCAGTATTCGAAGCAGTTTACCCGTCCCATAAACGAGATCGCGAACCAGTATGCGCAGATCCTCACCGCTATCGCAGGCGCTGAGCGTGTATTTGATATTATGGAATCTCCCTCTGAAATCGACGAGGGAAAGCATCCCATTGCGGTTGAAGATATCCGCGGCCACATCTGTTTTAAGGATATGTACTTCTCCTACAAAGAGGGTGAGCCGGTTCTTAAGGGATTTAATCTTAATGTTGAGCGCGGGCAGAAGATTGCAATAGTCGGTGCTACCGGCTCGGGAAAAACCACGGTTGTCAATCTATTGACTCGCTTCTACGATATCGACAGCGGTGCTATCACTATAGACGGAATCAATATAAACGATATCCCGAAAGATACTCTTAGAAAGGCTATTGCCATAGTTTTGCAGGATACCGTGCTATTCTCCGACACTATAGCCGCAAACATCCGATACGGTAAGCTTGATGCAACAGAGGATGAATTAAGGAAAGCCGCCGCAACGGCACACGCCGACGTATTTATAGAGCGCCTGCCGGAAGGATACGAAACAAAGCTTTCCGAATCCGGAAGCGATCTCTCACAAGGTCAAAGACAGCTTTTAGCAATTGCCCGTGCGGTGCTTGCCGATCCCAAAATACTCATTCTTGACGAAGCAACCTCAAGCGTTGACACCCGAACGGAAATGCACATTCAGTCCGCTATGGTAGCACTTATGAAAAACCGCACTTCTCTCATAATTGCACATCGCCTTTCCACCATCCGCGACGCAGACAAGATCGTTGTACTTGACGGCGGTGTTGTAGCGGAGATAGGCAGTCATGAGGAACTTCTTAAGAAAGAGGGCGCATACTACAGGCTGTATAAGAATCAGTACGCAGGTATCGCAACCTAAAACACAAAAACGCGCCAAATACGATGAAATTAATTATTTGGCGCGTTTATACTTGATTTTAAGGTATATATGTGGTAAAATAATGCTACAGTACAATAATCGAGGAATAAAACCAATGAAACTTACCGAACTTTTTAAGAAAGATACACTTTCCCTCTCCTTTGAGGTCTTCCCACCCAAAACTGACTCCGCTTTCGACAGCGTTAAAACTGCTACCGAGGAAATAGCCAAGCTTCACCCTGCCTTTATGAGTGTTACATACGGAGCGGGCGGCGGCACAAGCCGTTATACCCTCGATATTGCACGCAATATTAAGCACTGCTACAATGTGCCCACTCTCGCGCATCTTACATGCGTTTCTTCCACCTGTGAAACGGTGCGTGAACGTATAGCAGATATGAAAGCATCTGGAATCGAAAATGTCATGGCACTTAGGGGCGATCTTACTCCCGAGCTTGAAGCATCTGACCGTAAGGATTGGGCATACCGCCACGCGGTAGACCTCATACGGGATATCAAGGAAAGCGGTGCGGATTTTTGCATCGGCGGAGCATGCTATCCTGAGGTTCACCCCGAAAGCGGCAATCAATCGGATGATATTAAGTATCTAAAGGAAAAAGTGGATGCGGGATGCTCGTTTCTCACCACGCAGATGTTTTTTGACAACAATCTACTTTACAATTTCCTCTACAAAATACGCGAGGCAGGCATTACCGTGCCTGTAATCCCCGGTATAATGCCAATCACCAACGCAAATCAGGTAGATCGCGCCATTAAGCTTTCAGGCTCCTTCATGCCTCAGCGCTTCAAGAGCCTTGTGGACAAATTCGGCGCAAATCCGGATGCCATGAAGCAAGCCGGAATCGCATACGCTACTGACCAGATTATCGACCTTTTTGCCAACGGCATAAAAAACGTTCATGTTTACTCCATGAACAAGCCCGATGTGGCAAAAAAGATACTTGACAATCTTTCGGATATACTCGGATAGAACGAAAAGCCGTCGGCGGTACGACGGCTTTTTTTGTATTTATATTTACTCACCCGCACCGTCATCAGCCTCAACAAGACCGTCCGGAGTTTCCACCATATCGTGACGCTTTAGAAGGAAACGTCTTACCGCAAACAAGATAGCAATAGCCACAACAGTAATAAGATTCTCCCACGACGCCGCATGTCCTATAATAAGCTGACGTGCAAGTGCAAAGGCGAGCACTTCGATAACAGTTTCAGGTGTATGCTTGCAGAACATTTTAATAAGCTCTGCGCCGATTGCGAGGATAATGGCATTATCCAGGAATTTTACAAGGGAATCCGCGCCCTTATGGTACAGTTCGAGGTTTGTCATATCCACCACCATGCGTGCGGCAAGAATCATTATGGCAACACCGACGATAACTGCTATAAAAAGCTCAAAAAGATAGCTTATTTCAAACATTATGTCCTGTAGTTTCTTTCTCATAAAACAACTCCTTTTCCAGTTCTGAAGGGACATATATCGCTGATTTCGTCTTACATAAACCCATTATACCACAATATTCCACAAATTTCAACCCATCACGCACATTCTCCCTATAAATTAGTTTAGTTAAAAGCGTTTTGGAGTGGAGAGGGTGAATTTTTTGCCCCTGAGGGGCAAAAAAGAGGGAGAGGCGAACCTTTTTGGCTTTGGCAAAAGGTTCGCCTTTCCCTCGCCATTGGCTGCGACAATGGCGAAAAAAGAACCGCCCTCACAGAGGGCGCATCCAAATAAGGATGTTATCTAAATGACCGATTGAGAGCACAAAAAATCGCAGAATTCAGAAATGAGTTCTGCGATTTTTCTTTTTTATTAGCATAAAAGACGCATGACCGTTATAAATATGCATATTTTTTGCAAACACTTGCAATTTTCCACATAATATGGTATAATATTCTTGCTACACAAATTGCATAACTCCGTTGCCAACATGGGAAATTACTTTGGTAAAAGGTGTTCCCCTTTTTTCTCATACCCATGTTGGAGGAGCGTTTGTGTAGCAGCTAACGAAAGGGGAAGCACTTTTTCGGTGCGTTCCTTTTGGGGCGCACTTTTTATTCACGGTATATTTTTTACCGTTGCATGCATTATATCAGATTAAGCAGACACATGTGTGTCCCATTGTTTTGATAAAATTGAAATATCAAAACACGGAGGCGTTAATATGAAAAACACAAAACAATATAGGGTACTCGAAATATTCTTCAGAGCTTTGCGCGGTGAGGACATTTCCGTCCAGAACCTCGCAAATGAATATGAAGTGTCAACCAAAAGTATCAGCAGAAGCATTAATGACCTGAAGGCTTTTTTGGCTGATCACCGTGAACTTGTCGGTAATACAGAACTTCAGTATTCCCATCAGGATAAGTGTTACAGGCTATATATGGACGAGTTCCTTACCAATAAGGAACTGTTTTCGCTTGTTGAGGTCATGATTGGTGCAAGAGCTTTTTCGAAAATGGAGCTTTTAACCCTCACTGAAAAGCTCAAGCGATTTACGACTACCGAAGATCGTCCGAAGCTGAATGAGTTGATTCGTAAAGAACTATACCACTATCCGGAAGTTAAGCACGACTGCGAAAGTGTTCAGGAAACGCTGTGGCAGATTATCAACTGCATTACGGAAAAACGCGAGATAACAATCGAGTATTACCGCATGGATCGCAAGTGGGTTACCCATCGACTTCGACCTGCATCGGTTATGTTTACCGATTACTATTTCTATCTGATTGCATTCAAAACCGATGGAAACACCGAAAAGCCGTATTATTTCCGTGTGGACAGAATAAAGGAGATCACCATTCATCGTAAAAAGATAGACGCGCTTGATTCACCGGCTTTCGATGAAGGTTTGCTTCGAAAGCGAAGTCTATTCATGTGGCCAGGACCTCTCAGAACGATAAGGTTTGAGTTTAGTGGACCGTCTGTGCAGGCTGTATTGGACAAGCTTCCGACAGCGAAGATTATTGAACGCTTGGGCGGTAATAAGTATCTCATTGAAGCAGAAGTCTATGGCGATGGGATTAAGATGTGGCTGTTGAGTCAAGGTTCGTGGGTGAAAGTAGTTGCGCCGGAGGAGTTTGTTGATTCATTCAAGAAAGAGATAGATAGGATGTACCATAATTATTTGAATTCTTCTGAGGAGAAATAAGTATGGGAATCATCGATGTCTTATCAACTATCTTTTCCAGTGCAGCCAGAATAACTGCTCATCAGCGGGCAGATTTTTCGAGGGAATATGAACGTAAACACCCAGATATGTCCTCTTCAGAACGCGACAAGTTTGAAGAATTTAACCGAATGACCGATAAATTTGCTGAAGTCGGGAAAACATCTGTTGTGACTACATTAAGAACAAATAATAACGCGGACAAACTCTACTTAAATAAATCTATTACCGAGTGGGATTCCGAGTGGAAATATATCGGGTATCTAAATAATGCTGATCTCACATCACTGACTCATTGTGTTGGTTTATATCGGTTTGAAAAACTGGGGCATGTTGTATTTATAGGAAGTGCAACAGAGTTAAGTAACGGAGGTTTGAGTTCTGCGCTTAGGTGTTATCATAAAAATTCTTATTCCTCTTCTAAGGCAGATAAACTTATTTGTGAACATTTCGATTCGCTCGAAGTATATGTTCTTGTCATAGGAGATACAGCCGATGCTATTGACGCAACAAGACGATTGAAAGGAAGCTTGATTAGTCGGTATTGGCCATTGTGGAATAACTAAAAATATAGGAGGATTTTCATATGAATAATCATTATAAACCGCTCGTTAACCATAGACTTCTGTTTCAAAAGTTTTACTGTAAACATTGCGGTATGGGATACACAAAAAAGATTGGCATGGGAAAACCTCCAGGCAATATGGGGCCGTGTTATTCTCAATCACCCAATGGAGAACGTATAAAAAGAAATTTCCATGAATGGCGTTATGGTGAGAAGTTTTGATAAGGAGGAACTACAATGGGAAAGTATGATAACTTGAAGAAACAGTTGAATTCCTCTACCGATAAGATGAATGCCGGTATAAATAAACTTACTGCCGTCAGCAACGAAATGAGGCGTGTTGCAAATGTAGCGCATAATGCACAGACGATTATTGACGATATAGATGAAAAGTTTGCTCAAGCCACTAAATTCAATAAAACAGATATCGCTTTTTTATTCGCCGCTACTGTTTTACAATGCGTCAGGTGGATAGCGCTTCCTTCGTTAGATTTGGATTTCAGCAAAACTCCGACAAGCGAACGTCTTACGAGTCAGCAAGGCGCTCAAAAATATGAAA
This sequence comes from Candidatus Flemingiibacterium sp., assembly GCA_045644145.1. GTDB lineage: Bacteria > Bacillota > Clostridia > Oscillospirales > CAG-272 > Flemingiibacterium. Next base: position 15,642 of record JAZRGK010000053.1, on the reverse strand, counting down.
AGCCTAAGCAAGACTCTTTTATAAAAGAACACGAAAACGATGCAATCATAGTAGGGTCGGGAAAATATTTTGGTTGGAATGAAATCATAGGTGCTCCTGTTCCTTATGATGCTATGAAAGGTAGCGAGCAATTTGATATTTTAGGCTCGTTTTCTCCACAAGGAACCCAATTATATGGAAAAAATCATCATGTTGCTACTTTGGGACATGATCCCATTCTTGGCTGGATATTTGGCACGATGAATATCATGACAAGAACTGCAACAATGAAAGATTTTTCAAGTTATGATGTGGAAATGTGCAACCCTATGCTCAAAGAAGGAAGCTTGTTCTTTTTTGAGAGTAACGAGCAGATTATCACAAATCCTACATCACTGCCTATAATCGTTGGCAAAACCCTACATAGTTTTTCTGAAGATAATAAACGACTTTTCGCTGCCGTTGCCCGTCAAGGAATGCATTTTGCATCGGATGCATTTACAAAAATGGGTTTGCCAATACCACTTTTAAATGCTGTCAAAGCACAAAATTTGCTTGAACTTGGTTGGAACAGCGTTGAAGCGGAAAAAGTTATCAAGAAAGTTGGAAAGAACCTGGCTGTAGTTGGTGCACAAGCCGGACTGAGTATACTTATAAACTTTATCGTAAAATCATTGCATTTCTTATACTTTGACGGTAATCCGGAAGATAAGATGGCACTCGATTTGTATGAGGTGAAAACAAGAAAGATTCTCAGCTATTCCAATGCAATCGCCAGCGGTTCGAATATACTTTACGTAGCTTTATCGCGAGATATTCAAAGGCTGGATATTGGCGGTATATTGGTTACGATTTACAGACTTATAACCGATTACAAGTTTATCAAGTCAATCAAAAAGGAATTCTTGGAAAAGCAATGGTATGACATTGTTATGGGCGACTTTAACGAATTCGATTATTTACAGGAGGGCAAGTATGAGTAATAGCATATCGTTTATGGAATGGTATAATAAATTTCAGCAGCTAATTGTGCTATGGAAAGAATTGTCAACTAACGAAACATGGCTTGAAGCCCATGAGAATGAGTTGAAGTTACACGGTTTAAACCCTTCTGAATTAACTATAAACATAAAAAAAGACATCGCTATGTTGACGCATCAGATATTAAATTATGACGATGAGGAGAAAGAATAATGTCAAACAAAGATTATAAAGAAGGCATGGTTGCCGGTGCAAAACCATTTGGCGACAAATTGGATCAATTAGCCGATGTAGTTGAGGAAGTAGCGGAGGATTTACGCGAAGGCGTCGAAGATTTTAATAATGTTAAAGGTATTGTTAATATTGTTCTTGACGATTTGAGTACACAGGAGAAGAAACGTATTTATGATCTCGATGAATCTACTGATGTTTCTGTATTAGAGGATGATGAGAAGGAGTTCCTTGTGGCTGTCCTCGCTGAGTTGGCGAATACAATCTCCTCGGTAACAGAACTCCAGAAACGATACATAATGAGCATTTGTAGCACTGTGGGTATTACACCGCAGGCTTCTATAAATCTTGCTTGCATAGAAAACATCAACAATATGCAGTCACAAAAGATTATCCTACGCCATGTTATGGAGTTCTTTTTCATAGGCACACAAAACTATGACTTTATCGAAGAATACGACGAGTCAGTTTTCAGTTATTTCAGTGTAAATAAGCGCGGCATCAATGAAATGAGCTCTGCTATTGATCGTATTTATAACGCTATGGGTATTGATGGCCTTGCAAATAGATATACATTTGTGGCAGGATATGAGGAATTCTCGGAAGGAGTTGATGATACTGAAATTGAGCAAGAAAATCCATGTGAATCTGAAGATACAGAAGTAACAGATGATATACCAGAAATATTGGAAGAATTACACATTGGAAATATGGTTCAGATTTCGCCTGGTGAAACATTGAGTTATCGTTATAAAGAGATACAAATGGGGTCGCTTATTAATTGTTGTGGTACATTGGAGTTTGATCATTGTGTTATTGTCTATAACAAGAGCACTGCAGCTGATGAAATTTCCACTGGTGTGAATGCTGAAATTCGTGCGACTAATTGCACTTTTATATGTCGAGGCATTGATTCAAATTTCTTCATCACTTTGTCTGAAAATTGCCGTGCAAGTTTTGAAAAGTGTGTCTTTGTGGATTGTTCATATTTTTTATCGTCATTTAGTGAAGGTGCTTGTTTGACGATATCAAATTCTGAAATGTACAACTGCTCTGCATTTGCAACATTAGGCTATTGTACTGGTGGAGAATTTAGCTTGATAAACTCAAAAATTGTCATGAATGAAGAATGGTCTTACGATGATAAAATAGGAAGCGCCGCATTGTTCTGTGCAAATACTGATAATGTGTTGATCAATCACACCACTGTTTCAGGCTGCAATTCGGTATTGCCTTTGTTTTTCGAAGCAATCCATGGAAAAATTTCAAACTGTACTTTCACAGATATCCGTGGAGAAATATTGTGCGTGTTGAGCATTGAAAAAAGTGTGTTTGAAAATTGTATAGGAAAGACATCATTAATAACTAACTATCTTTCGTCGGATAGAGAAGAAAAAAATATCAAGGCGTGTATATTCGACAACTGCAAAGGTATTATTTGCGCAGATAACAACTCTGTCATAACTCAATGCAAATTCGTAAATTGTTCAGATGACTTAATACGTTCCACAACATCAGGTGCTGGAATAGAAATATCCTACTGTGAATTTATAAATTATAAAAACACTTGCATAGACGAACGTCAAGGGAAAGAAAATAGTGATCCTGTGGCGGCGATAAAACTTTATGCAGAAAAAAACGCCTCGAATAGCATAATTAAAAAGTGTATTTTTGATGGAATTGACATCAATGAAGGTTTTTTGGTCAGCCCATCTATTTTGGGGAAATTGTCTGGCAAGACACTAAAGATAATAGATTGCGATTTTAGGAATTGCAGTACTAAACGAACAAGTGGTAAGATTATCAAAACTTATGGGTATTACTATAATCTTTTTGATACACTCAAAAATGAGTTGGCAATTACCATTGATAATTGTCGTGGATTAGACAGTGTAAAACAAAATGGAAATGGTATTTGTACCGACAAATCAATTTTGAGTAATGTAGAAATAGTTAAAGCAAGTACTGGATCAAACGCGATGGCTGTGTTGGGAGCGGGACTTGTAGGCGGGCCCGTTGCATTGGTTGCCAGTGGTATTGGGGTAGCAGTGTCAAAGAAAAAAGAGAAAGAATTAGAATTATCTAATAAAGCAAAGGCAGAATAAATCGTTATTTATAGTATTGTGTGTTTTGAAAAAATTTTAAAAGAGACACACATTTGTCCTCTTGGAAATGTATAATTAGAGTGTAATCTAAGAATACGTTCCAAGGGGACTTTCTTTTAGCGGAGTATAGTGATGAAAATGAAAAGCGGCAAACCTCTAACTACAGTACCTGTGCTAATTTGGTGGCTCGCAGATAAAATTGAAAAACTTAAGACGAAGAAACAACATAAAAGCGGAGGCAGATAATGTACTACTTTTCAAAACAATTTTTAGATGGACTTAAAACCAAGTCCGAAAATTTTCAGGCTAAGTTCTATGAAATAGTCGATGACATTTGTGATTACGCAGACACAGACGATGAGAAAAGTGCGCTCCAAAAAATTATAGAGGGAAACCATTCGTATGATAAACCAGGCAATATGTTGTATTCAACAAAAGCGATATTTGGCGGAAAGCATACAGAAATTGAAAAGTTCAAAGAAAAAATAAATTTTCATCTATTAGGCCTGTTCGAGAGTTTTGAAGCGGCAGACACTATGGTGGAAGCAACTCATATTGTTGTATGCATATCTATATCAAACAAGGACATGCGTGAAGATGATATGAGATTCTTCAAACAGCTGGTGAACTTTGAACGCATTTGTCGCGGAGTGATGCCAGCATTGGTTACAACAGTACTCAACTGCAATGATGAAGTTGGCGCGAGCTGCTATGTGGCAAGTTTTAAATAAAGGAAATTAAAAAGGATTTAGAACAATGAATAAAGAACGAAAATTCGAATTGCTTACAGAAGCAGATGAACTTTTATCAACGCTCAACGAGATTTATATAGATCTGATAGATATCTATCACAGCGAAAGCGACAAGGAAAAAGCACTGTATTTCATGGATAAATTTGATAAAGTGACTATGGAACGGCAGGATATACAAAAAGAAATGCGAGCACAGGTCGTACTGAAGAATCGTTTCAATATGAACAAATTCAGAGAGCTGGTAGAACTTTCTAATGTTGAGGAACGATTCAGAATTGCAGTAATGCTAAACAATGCAGCAGACTATGTTCGTTCAGTGGTGTATATGGAGGAAGTTGCGGCACGAGCCTATAATCTGAATTCCGAGGACATCGAAAAAGCATGCAAATTAGCAGTTCGCATAGAATCCAGAGATCTTAACGCCTTCATTTCAAATGTTGATGCCGTCAACAATATTTGTGACAATCATAGCATTACGCATATATATACCGGTGGATCAGAGCGTAATGGCTATGGTGACTTCGCAATGCAGCTTGTCACAGTTATATTTAGAAATCATCACTAAATCAAAAAAACACTTGTGAGGACACCCATTTGTCCTACAAATATGCTATAATATAAGCAGAAAGTGAGGTTGATGTAGATGTTACAATACGAAATTGCAAAGAAATTGTACGACGAAATAAAAGACAAAGCAGCAAAAGAACCGGAAGATTTCTATGAGTTTTTCGAAGACTTCTTAAAATCTGCAACAGAATATGCTTCTACGAGAACCAACTGGTCATTCATGGATCGTGAAACTCGCATGGAGCAAGATAGAAGTCGAAGCATCCAGCATGACGGATATATGTCACTTCTGACAGCAATTTGCAGAAATTTGAAAATCGAAGGAATTGACGAAATAATGCCCGATAGAAAAATGAAAGGAGACTTTGCCTGCTACGTTGCGTTGTTCTTAGGTTTAGAACAGCGCTGACAGAAAGGAAAGTGGGGATTGCAGTATAAGTTATATATATTAAACCGTTCTTAATGACAAATCCCCTTGCTTTGCCATCTTTCGGATACAGAGCAAGGGGAAAAATTATGTAAGGAGTATCTATGCCCACGAATTGGAAGTATATCAAGAAGTTACTTGAAAAAGAGTTCCTCTGCGAAAAGCTGAGAGGACATATCACCTACGACTTGACAGACTATCGACCTGCACCATGGTATCAACAACACTTCATTATGAAGTATGATGACGAGGTTCTGCTTGATGTATCTCGGACCGAACGCAAATGGGATAAAAGGTACGAGTATAATGAGAGAGAAATCAATTGGGTACAACGAAATGTCATCGCAAAAAGACTTTTCGAGAAATATAACCTTGAGCAATATCCTGTATCACAAAGGATGTTGGAATGTATTGTCGAAGATGCAATAGATGATGCCGATAAGATTATATCGCACCGTCGCGGTATATGCGGTGTACACGACATCATTGATGAAATAGGCACATACCTTCATTCAGATATAGAAAAGTGCCTCGAATACGGTCAGGATGATTTCATTCACGCTTTAGGTGTACTTGATAGGAGATGTGGTGAAAGACGGCTTAAAAAATATGCAGCTCGTTGTTATACCGGATTGCCCGAGTGGTTAAGGCGTATATATCAAATACGCTTTGAAGCTGAAGGTATCCAATATGATAAGCATTACAACGTAAAAACATAAATCGATTATGTTTATTCGGACAATCATATGTCTGGTTGGCGATGTATAATATTGGTGTAAGATAAAACACTATTAAGTAAAAAGGCAGAAAATATATGATTTTAGATTGGAAAAAGCCTAATAGCATCGCAATGAGGAAGTACATACAAACTCGTATTGTCGACAACGCAGAGGAAATCCATTATTGTAATCCCAAGAGAATACCGGTTGAATTTCTCACGTTTCGTAATTTCCCACAACTCCACATCAACTCAAACCAAATGTTAGATTGTAACTTTGAGAATTGTGAAATAATATATTTTTCTAATGATCATTACGGACATTGTGGGTGTAGATTTCGCAATGTAAAAAAACTATTTTGCAGTAGCAAATTTCTAAAGCGTTGTGAATTTTCGGATGTAGAGTGTGAAAACACAGCGCTCATTGAATTGAATAATTGTTATTGTAGTAGCTGTAAATTTGAAAATATACGGCTACTTGGAGAGACATACTTAATAAATGGCAACGGACACTCCTGGGGATACGGTATTAGGTTAAATAATATTACTTACGAACGCCAAGATAGACAGTTGTTTGCAAATGTTGATGTCAGATAAATAGCAAATATAATATAACAACTAATTAGGAGGGACAAACATGATTACACAAACGCCCGAAGCCGTAGTACGAATCAAAATTGTAGGTGTCGGAGGCGGCGGAACAAATGCTGTTGAACGTATGCTTGATGCAGATATTCCAATGGTTGAATACATAACCATCAACACCGATGACGGCGGATACTACGGCTCAAGAGCAGAAACCAAACTGCAGATCGGTAAGAGAGAAACTAAAGGCAGAGGCGCAGGAGCAGATCCGGAGAAAGGACTCCGTTCTGCCGAGGAAAACAGAAAAGAAATTGAAGAAGTTTTAAGAGACTGCGATATGGTTTTCATAACAGCAGGAATGGGCGGCGGAAGCGGCACCGGTGCGGCTCCTGTTGTAGCAGAGATTGCTCGAAAGCTGGGAATTTTAACTGTTGCTGTTGTCACAAAACCATTTGCATTCGAAGGTAAAAAGCGTATGGACAATGCACTTGCCGGCATCTCAAATCTTGAAAAATACGCAGATTCAATGGTAGTCATACCCAATGAAAATTTGAAAAAAGTATCTCAGACAAAGATTACTTTATGCAATGCCTTTGAGATCGCAGACAGTGTGCTTGTTCAGACGGTAAAGAACCTTGTGGAGCTGATTCAGAAAACTGCGTTTATTAACTGCGATTTTGCGGATATCAAGAGCGTTGTTGAGAACTCCGGTACTATGCATACAGCAACCGGGCAGGCATCTGGAATTGACCGTGGTGAGAAAATATTGCAACAGATTACATCGAGCGCACTTCTTGATTCTTCTGTAGATGGCGCAGAAAGAATTCTTGTTTGTATCTCCGCAGCAGAGGATGCCGGACTTGATGAAATCGATGGAATCACTTCTGTTCTTACAGATATGGCCTCGCCAGATGCAAATATCATTTTCGGAATGAACATCGATGACACTATGGAGGATGCAATGAAAGTGGTATTGATTGCAACAAGACGAAAATAACATATAAATTCTTCGCCATTTTCGCTGGACTTCTCACGTTGTCTGTGATATAGTGTGTACTGCCACGAAAAGGAGGTAGTGCACATGGCGAAAAAACGGCAACAATTTCATAACAAATACAGAGCGGCTCTGAATCGGTATTTACCGAAGCGGAGTCGCTCTCTCATTATGGGGAGGTGAGAAGAGTGAGTATTCTGGAAGATCTGTGGTACGGCAACATCTCTCCATGGGAGCGACCATTCAAGAAAGACAGCGCGTATGCGGAACTGCTGGCATTAGTGGTTCGGCATCAAGAAGACCTCCTCGGGCGACTGAATGACGAGGAAAAGGAAATCTTCGAAAATTACGCCGACTGCACCACCGAAATGCACGATCTGACAGAGCGAGAAGCATTTATCAAGGGTTTTGCAATCGGTGCACGGATCATCATTGAAGCAATGACAACAAAAATATCGGATGAATGATGCAAATGAGGTTTCGTACCCCATCATGTGCGAAACCTCCGGTAAATTCGCTCACATCATTGACAAACATACGTTCGGCGTGGTATAATAATTATACCGAATTTTTGATGTCACAAAGGAGAACAAATGCCGAAAAAAGATACCGCATTACTCGATAAAGCCTCCCTCGTCACGCTCGATGACATAAAAGATCAATTCCACTACGACGATTGGTCAGCATCAACTTCGCCGTACAATGTCGCAAGCGCCGATGTCGAACACGCAAAGATATATACTATGGTGCGAGAATATTTCAATGAGTTCTGGGTGAGAAAATTGAAGGATAACGGATACAAGCATCCTATGCGCAACTATTCTGACAACTATCCCATAAGGCTTCTCGAAAAAAGCGAGGGCAGCTACATAGCCGGAACAATCATGGAAATCATAGAAGACGATACCGTCCTCGATAACGTTTTCGAGATTTTCTTCACCGCTATGGCAGAGCCGCTTTCAAAAGAGCTCGAAGCCTATGTCGCCACTATGGGAAAATCTGTAGATTTGCTGACTGACGATGAAATTCATTCTGTAATCGACAAAATTGCCGACAAAGGCATTTCCACAATGATGGGGCTGCTTCAGCAAACGCAAAATGTTCCCGAAATCATCGGTATTACAAAAGAAAATGGTACATACGAAGATTTCCCCTGGTCAACTAATTTTGAAAAGGCGGATTTCCACCGCAAATGGTATCATACAAGAACCGCCGTTGGCAAAATGCTGTCGCTTGATGAACTCCTCGAAGAAGGCGATAAAGCACAGTATGAAGTGGTGGGTAATGCTATAGACACTGTAAGCGAAGCGGATATCGCAAAAATCGCTGATAAATTCATTGCTGCGCTCGACAGCGTTGACAGCCAAATCTGCTATATGCGCATGGACGGCAAAACCAATGCGGAAATTGCAGAAGCACTGAACTACAAAACGCCGAGTGCCGTAACCAAACGACTTTCAAAGATAAAAACAAAATTCAATGAGTTCTTTGCCGAACAGTAATCTATGCTCTCCGAGATAAAAATCGGAGAGTTTTTTTGTTTTCAGAAAAATATTTCAAATATTTTTGCCGATTCAGGAACAATTCGTCATTCCTGTGTCGGTATGTAGATAGAGGGAAATATTTCTCTCCTTGAGCAGCACCTGCAAAGCAAACGGCAGGTGCTGTTCACATTCGGAGCAATCGATGAACTCCGGGTGCAATCGAATAACCTGCCGTGCAGATACACGAAGGGCACCTTGCCATGACAGCGGTTCAACCGTGTCGTAGGAGGAAGGGGTACATATTGTACTCCCGAAAGGCTCGGCAAGCGAGGAAAGCCATCGTGTCAACGTGGTCAAAGAGCATAGGAACTGGCGCGGGTAAGACAGGTAAAACAGACCGTTCCGTGGAATGAGGTGAACTTCCTCTCGCCGGCACAAAGCGGAACGGTCGCAGTTTGTGCGGACTGTCCGTGAGCTACAGCTATTATGCGTAGCTGCACCAAAAACCGCACACAAGAGGTTTGTGCGCACCTGTGGAGAGCTTCTCCGCCAAGCGCACGGTAACATTGTTACCGCTCCCATTTTTAACGATGGGGGCTTTTTTAGTTTGCAAAAAATTATTGAAAGGAGTTCTACATGAACGAAAACAAAGCTAACCCCGCTGTCGGGCAGACAGCAGTACAGCCTCTCTACTCGCATCCGTATTATGCGAAAGACGGGAAACTGTACATCGAGAAGCAGAGCAAATCGGGACCGTATCTCGAACAGCTCTGCAACTTCACACCGAGCATTGTGTCGGAGGTCACATTTGACGATGGACAGACAGTGCGCAAGGAATACCGCATCGGCGGTGAGGACGAATACGGTAATCCGCTCCCCGAGGTGGATGTTGCCGCGGACGAGCTGGGTCGAATGGAGTGGCTGGCGAATCATTGGCCGGCAACGCTTCGGTTGTCTGTGGTGTCATCGGTTGAGAAGCATGTGCAGTGTGCTATGAAAGAAACTGCTGTGTATGCCGAGCAGAGATATGTGTTTGCGCACACGGGGTGGAAGGAGATTGACGGGCAGTATCATTTTCTGTTGCCTAATTGTGGTGAACACGAAGTCAGGTTGTGCGGTAAGCAGAAAGCATACTGTGGAGCTGACAAATGCGAACAAGAAGATATTGCCTACCTCGCCGGATTCCTACAGATCGATTTCATACCACATCCGGTCATGCTTCCGTGCCTCGCGCTTGTGTTTCTCTCACCGCTGAACGAGTTCTTACGACGTGGGGGCTGCGAGCCGAAATTCATTCTCTCGCTCATCGGTCGTACCGGAAGTATGAAAAGTACCGTCGCCGCGCTGATGCTTTCTTTCTTCGGTCACTTCACCGCAACAGAACTGCCGATGTCGTTCCACGATACGGCAAACAGTATTCTCTACAACGCCGGCACGCTGAAAGATGTGCTGACTTGCGTAGACGACTATCATCCCAGCGCGAAGAAGGACTGTGAAGCCATGCGGCAGAATATGCAGATTCTCGTCCGTGGTTACGGTGACAGAACCGCACGTGAGAGAATGACATCGGACATCCGTCTGCGCGAGTCGCAGGTGCCACACGGCAATGTCATTGTCACGGCTGAGTACGCGCCCGACATCGGCGAGAGTGGTACGGCGCGAACATTCATCATTGAGATGCGGCCTGGCAGTATGAATCTTCCACTGCTTACGGATATTCAATCTCTTGCCGCTGACGGTATGCTCATTCGATGTATGTATGGATACATCGAATGGCTGAAGGAAACGTATTTGTCATCGGAAGATGAAGTACAGAATTTTGTTTCAGCTTTGACGCAGATATATCTTTCGCTCCGTACAGCGTATCGCGAAGAGTTACAGAAACACCGAATCGTATTCCACGACCGTTTGCCGGACACGCTCACATGCTTGCACATCGGATTTGATATGATGCTGAAATTCCTCACGCATCACGATATGCTGAAAGAAGATGCAGTAAAAGAACAGCGAGAAATATTCCGAAGTATACTTTTCGCCCATGCGGCAAAACAGTCGGATGCGGTCATCACAGATAAGCCTACGCACATCTTCCTCCGCAAACTGTTTGCAATGATCGAGTGCGGACAAGCTTCGCTTATGAAGAAGGATGCTGTAAGCACACTTTCTCCAAGCAATCTTCTCGGCTACGAAGATAACGACTATTTCTATATTTTCTTCGAAGCATCGCACAAAGCGGTACCAAAATTCTGCGCCGAGCAAAATGAGGTGTTCACCATCACAACGAAAGCACTGGCAAAACAGTTGGCGGAGGAAGGATTGATCGAAGTAACCGACAGCGGCAAGAACACACGCTCGCTTCCGTTTGGCGGTGTCAACAAGCGCGTGATGCTTTTGAAGAAAAGCGCGGTAAAAAACATTCTCGACGGTATCTGAAAAAACGTGTTATCGCGTTATGATGTTGCAGTTTATCACATTATCGCCATATCGCGAAATTTCAGATGGGTGCAAACATCTGTGTATATTGACGGGGGAGGTGAGGAACATGGCGTAATATCCCCGACCGAAAAGTAAGCAGGTTAAAGGGATGGTGCCTCACACCTCCCGTTCACAGCGGACGGCAACAGCCGACCGCATATTATCGCCTGATTTCACCGTTTTTGATGCATATTTGTGTATGTTGCCGATGGATTGCTTTATGGCATGTCACACAATCGAATGTGTGATGAATCCCCGTTTTGGGCGATACGTCCACCGATATTCGGGTGTGAATCGGGCGAAAAAGATCGAAAATTTCAAAAATATATTTATGATGAAAGGAAAATTACAGTATGAAAAACGATAAGAAAATCAATAACGAAACCAAAGAAGGCGTTCGCAAGACGATCTATATTGATGAAACACTCGTCAAGCGTGCGGAACTTGTGAAAGAACTTGCAGGCGCGGATTCGTTCTCAGCGTTCGTTTCCAAGGCGGTGGAGAGATATATCACGCAGCTTGTAGTGGGCAGTAACAACGAAATACTGACCGAAGAAATCAAAAAAGCTATCGATGATGCACTCGCCCCAATCGATCGCAGGCTGTCGAAAGGTCTGTACCGCTATGCAGTAGAACTCGATATGCTCAGCCAGTTCGTGGGATTTGATAACGATTTCAGCTGGGATCAGATCGAGTGCATCCGTAAAGAAGCCGGTCGCCGCATTGCCCAGATGCGCGGCAAGATTGACGTTGGTGAGATCATCGGTGAGATGAGCACTGAGAATGAAGATTATTATGACGAGGATTGAGGTGGAAGCTATGAAGCAAAAACGAATCATTTACGAGAACGAAAACATCCCCGGCGGCTTTGATATGCGGAACGTTGAGTTCCGAACACCGGAAGATATGACCAACGATTCCCGCTATGCTGTCCGTCAGCACGGCGGGATTTTCTTTTATCTGACTGACACACGGCTGATCCGCGAGAAGGTACACATCATCGATGGCTCGAAATACACCGTGCGAAGCGAGTTCAACCGTAAGGCAGAGCAGGACATGAACGCCTTGATCAAGCGACTCGTGGAAGCGGAAGCCGCAGATTGTTACAAAAAAGTTTCGTAATCCACGCGATAATCGCTGGACATTTGCGCCGATTGGGAGTATCCTGTTGGTGCGGAAATCTGTATCCGCATCAGGCTCTCAATCGGTTTGACTTAAAGAGGAGGAAAAACAAATGAAGTCAAACCAAAATACAAACAAAATTACAGCGCTGTACTGCCGTCTCAGCAAGGACGATCTGCTCAAAGGCGACAGCTACAGTATTCAAAATCAGCGTTCCATGCTCACGGAGTATGCTGTGAAAAATGGCTTTGTCAACATTCGCGTGTTTATCGATGACGGTTACTCCGGTGCAAACTACGACCGTCCCGGCTTTCAGGAAATGTTCGAGCTGATGACCGAGGGTGAAATCGGTGTACTGATTACCAAAGATCTCTCCCGTCTCGGCAGAAATTATATCGAAACAGGCATGTATATCGAAAACATTTTCCCTCAGCTCGGTATCCGGTACATTGCTATTGCTGACGGAGTGGACACGCTGTACAACATGGGTGAAGATATTATGCCCGTCAAGAATCTGTTCAACGAGTACCACGTCAAAGAAACAAGCAAGAAGGTTCGCATGGCGTTTCAGACAATGGCACGCCGAGGAGAACGTCTTGCAACAAGAGCACCTTACGGCTACAAGAAGGATCCGGAAAACCGTAAAAAGATCATCGTAGACGAGGCTTCAGCTGCGGTGGTCAGACATATCTTCGAGTTGTGCATCGCAGGTAAAGGTCCGAGTCAGATTGCAAAACAGTTGGAAAGTGAAAAGGTCTATACGCCTACTATGTACGAATACTTGGAAACAGGAGTAAGACTGACTGGATTCAATGAAGATATGCCATACCGATGGACACCCGACACGGTATCTTCCATTCTTGAGCGAGAAGACTATATTGGCAACACCGTCAACTGCCGATTTAAGAGACTCTCCTTCAAGGACAAGCGACGAGTGGAACGACCGGAGTCTGAACATATCCGGATAGAGCATTCCCACGAAGCAATCATCGACGATGAAACATGGAGACTTGTACAAAAGCTTCGCGCCAATAAGCGCAGACCGAAAAAGATGGACGGGCTTGACAAGTATTCGGGATTATTATTCTGCGAGGATTGCGGTTCGAAGATGTACTTCATGAGAGGAAGAACCATCAAACCGGAAGCATTCTGCTTCGTATGCAGCAAATACCATAAGCACAATACCGTAGAGAAATGCACACCTCACACAATACGCGCAGGTGTACTTGACACGATTGTACTCGCAGAGCTTAACCGAGCAATCCGTTATGCGAGATCAAACAAGGATCAGTTTATTGAAGCAGCGATGCAAAAAAGCACCGCCCAGGCTCGGCGTGAGCTGGCGGCACTGCAAAGTGAGTATAATACGCTAATAAATCGCAAGAATGTGCTGAGCACGCTGTTCAAGCGGCTGTACGAGGACAACGTCATCGGCCGCATTAATGATGAACAGTTCCGAATGCTGTCTGCCGATTACAATGAGGAACAGGCTGACATTATGGAAAAGCTACCTGTGATTGAGAAGCAGATGGAAGCACTGAAAGATCAGTCCACCGGCGCGGAACGGTTTGTAGCACTGGCTCGGAAGTACACCAATATCACCGAGCTGACACCGGAGATACTCAATACGATGATTGATAAGATCATCATAGGTGAGCGGGAATGCAGACATTCCAAAAAGAATGTCAAGCAGAAGATTCGGATACTGTTCAAAGGATTCGGTGAACTGGACGATCTTATGTGCGTATAACAGCGAAATCCCCACAAAAAGCGATAGGAGATATGGATTTCTCCATATCTCCTATGCCCCGTACGGCTATTTATGGGATAACATCCCTATTCGTAGCCACCCGAGGGCGATTCTTTTTTCATAAAATCATCAAAGATTAAAGACCGCGCTTAACGTAAGTGGTGTGGAGAATCTCGTGAGCCTTGTGGCTGCCGGGTTCACCGAAGTACTCGTCGTAGAGCGCCTTAACTGCGGAATTCTCGTGGGACTTTCTGAGATCCATTGCCGCGTCTGCCTTGTAGAGAACGCTTGCACGGAGTGCACGGAGATCATACTCAGCACGCTCTGCAGCAGTGTGGAGAGGCTGACCGCCGCCGTTTACACAGCCGCCGGGACAAGCCATGATCTCGATAAAGTCTACCTTTTCTTCACCGTTCTGTACCTTGGTGAGAAGCTCCTTAGCATTCTTTGTACCGGAAGCAACAGCAACCTTGATCTCAATGTCGCCGAGCTTGTAGGTAGCACGCTTGATGGGAGCAGTACCGCGTACATCGTCGAATTCCAGCTTTTCAAGCTTCTTGCCGAGAACAACCTCAGCCGCAGTACGGAGAGCTGCTTCCATAACACCGCCGGTTGCACCGAAGATAGCGCCTGCGCCGGAACCGATATCGAAGGGCTGGTCGAACTTCTCATCGGGAAGCTTGTTGAACTGGATGCCTGCCTTCTCGATCATACGAGCAAGCTCACGGGTGGTGATAGCTACATCTACGTCGTAGATGCCCTCGCCTGCCGCGGACTGACCGTCACGGCGAACCTCGAACTTCTTCGCGGTGCAGGGGATGCAGGATACGAAGAAAATGTCCTTAGGATCAATACCGTGCTTCTGTGCATAGAAGGTCTTGTAGAGCGCACCGAACATCTGCTGAGGAGACTTACAGCTGGAGAGGTTTTCAGTCATCTCAGGGAAGTAGTGCTCGCAGTACTTAACCCATCCGGGAGAGCAGGATGTGATAAGAGGAAGCTTACCGCCGTTCAGGAATCTTTCAAGGAACTCGTGAGCTTCTTCCATAATGGTAAGGTCAGCGGTGAGGTTCATATCGTATACGCCGTCGAAGCCAAGACGCTTCATAGCCGCAACCATCTTTCCCTCAACGTCAGTGCCTGGCTCGTTGCCGAAGCACTCGCCGATGGTAGCGCGAACAGAAGGAGCGGCGCAGATAGCAACGTGCTTTGTAGGATCTGCGATTGCATCCAGAACTTTTTCGGTATCATCCTTCTCATAAAGTGCGCCAACAGGGCAAGCTACGATACACTGACCGCAGGGTACGCAAGGAGTTTCATTGAGGGTAACCTCGTAGGGATGTCCGATGTGTGTATCAAATCCACGGTCGTTTGCGCCGATTACGCCGATACCCTGCATGTTCTTACAAGCAGCTACACAGCGACGGCAAAGGAGACACTTGTTGTTATCGCGTACAAGGAACGCGGTCGAG
>JAZRGK010000052.1:0-7315 GCA_045644145.1 Candidatus Flemingiibacterium sp. | reverse complement strand
GAAAACGCCTCTGTCGGTGTTGTCGTCAAAGGCAAGCTGTACAATACCGGAACGGTCACGAAGGTCAACGAAGATAAGACCGCCAAGGTCACGCTGACGCTGTACCCATCCCATGAGGCAAACATGTTCGCCTATATTTTTTGCGGAAAGCTCCGCGACGTAGCAAGTACGCTTATCGTTTTTTGTAAGTTGTGCACTCATTTTAATATCCTTCGCTTTCATTAAAGAAATTTTATATATTGTTGTTCGTGAGAGCCTTAAAATACCCTCTGTCGACAAACACGTTACCGTGTTCAGGCTCTTCGAAAATCGACGAGGGAAGCGTCTATGTCAAGCTTTACCCTGTAAGACATCCTTTGCCACCTCTGATTCAAAATACTCTTCATAATTATATCAAATATCCGCAAATTTTGCAATACCGTCAGACACAATATCGTCATTTCGACGTATTATTTTCAGTTTATACGGTAGTCCACGGCAATTTTGCACATATTTTCGGCGAATTCGACACAAGCACCGCCAAAATCCGTCCTAAATGTCGAATCTCGCCGATGAATTTTCTTTACAGTCACATAAAAATATGATATCATATAAGTGTAATTACATACCGGTATGCAGATACAAATAACCGAAAGGTATCTGTAGCTATGATTCAAAAAAATACATCAAAATTCCGCGCATCCGTATTCCACTTTTCAAAGTCAGTTGAGTACGGTCAAAAGCTTGTCTGCGACGTTGTTATGATGCCGCTTCACGAATTTAACCGCTGTTCGTATACATTTTCCATATGCCTTTCGAAGGGTGTGGACTCAGAACGGGAAACCGTTGAAGATGTGACCGTCAGCATAAACGAGGCTGAACACATTTTCAATCTGCTATGCAAGCACAACGTCTATCCCTGCCACCTTTATGATGTAATATCTGACCTGATAGCGTAACTATATGATAGTACCGCCGCCGATAACCACTTCATCGGAGTATAGCACCACCGCCTGCCCACGGGTTATGGCGCGCTGAGGCTCATCAAACTCCACGCGGATCATATCGCCGTCCGTTTGCACCACCGTTGCAAGCGCTTCCTTGTGGCTGTAGCGCACTTTTGCACTGACGCGGATAGGGCTGTCGATCTTGTCCACCGCGGTAAGATTTATATCCTTCGCGTACAGCTCTTTTGAAAACAGCGCCGGCTCATCGGCAACAGTTACGGTATTGCGAATCGGATCAATAGCGCTGACAAATACCGGTCTGCCAAAGGATATTCCAAGCCCCTTGCGCTGACCTATAGTGTAGCGGATTATGCCCTTGTGTCGCCCCAGAACATTGCCGTTTTCATCCACAAAGTCACCGGGAGCAGAAATCCGTCCGGTATATTCCTCAATAAAACGGGCGTAATCACCATCCGGAACAAAGCAGATATCCTGGCTATCGGGCTTATCTGCGTTGATAAAGCCATTCGCCTCTGCTATCTCGCGAACCTCTGATTTGGAAAGTCCGCCAAGCGGAAGAATAGTTCTTTCAAGCTGTGCCTTCGTAAGAGCGTACAGTACATAAGTCTGATCCTTGCTCACGTCCGCCGCACGCTTAAGAAGCATACGTCCGCTGCCGAGATCGCGCTCGACTCTCGCATAATGCCCCGTTGCTATTTTGCCGCACTCCATAAGATCGGCACGGGATAGAAGCTGGTGCCACTTTATGAAGCGGTTGCAGTCTATGCAGGGGTTGGGTGTTCCTCCGGATTCATAAGCTGATATAAAACGGTCTATAACCTTTTCTTTGAAATTGTCGCGGAAATTGAACACATGATGTTCCATTCCAAGTCTCAGTGCCACACTTCTTGCATCCTCAGCATCGGAAAGCGAGCAGCAACTCTTATCGGTGTCAAGGTTTATATCATCATTTGAAAAAAGCTTCAGGGTAACTCCCACTGCGGGGAATCCCTGTTTTTTTATTAAATATGCGGCAACCGAGCTGTCAACTCCGCCGCTCATGGCTACAAGTACACGGTCATTCATATGCTGTGTGCTCCTTTTTTGCGTTTGGCGCAAGCTATATAACTGCTATCAGTATACCACATCGGGGATTCTGTGTCAAGATGCCTGTGTCCGTGAGAAACAGTGAAAAAAGCGTTAACATATTCCACTCCATGCCGCCTAAAGCAAACTTAGTATGAATTTTTGCATGAATCGCTTGCAATTTTTTCGGAATGATGATATCATTATAGGTAGTCCATGATTTTCTGAAAGGATAAGCCATGAATTTGTTAAAAAAACCGGAAATTCTTGCTCCGGCAGGAAATTTCGACAAAATGAAGGCGGCAATACTTTACGGCGCCGATGCGGTATATCTTGCAGGCGACGATTTCGGCATGCGCGCCGCTGCGGATAATTTCACGCTTCCTGAGCTTTTTGAAGCGGTGGAATACGCACACCAGCGCGGTGTGCGGGTGAATCTTACGCTAAATACTATGCCCCACACCGACGAATATCCGAAATTAACGGAATTTGTAAAAAATCTCCGCAGTTCAGGTATTGATGCGATCATAGCGGCGGATCTGGGCGTAATGGCGCTTGTGCGCGAATATTTACCGAGTACCGAGATACACGTTTCCACTCAGCAAAGTACCGTCAGTGCGGCGGCATGCAGAGAATGGTATCGCCTTGGTGCAAAAAGAGTAGTTCTTGCACGAGAGCTGACACTTTCTGAAATAAAGGAAATACGCGAGAACACCCCCCCTGAACTTGAACTCGAAGCCTTCATACACGGCTCAATGTGTATCTCCTACAGCGGACGGTGCTTGCTTTCTCAGCACTTCGTCGGACGGGATGCGAACCGCGGCAAATGCGCACAGCCATGCCGTTGGAATATGTCCTTTGCTCCCTCTGAATACGTTACCGACGAGGGATGCGCCGAATACGAAGTAGCCGAGGAAAAGCGTCCCGATAACCGCGTACCGGTCATGGAAAATGAGCGCGGCACATTTTTCCTCTCATCGAAGGATACTTGTATGATCGAGCATATTCCGGAGCTTATGGAAAGCGGCATTGACAGCTTTAAAATCGAGGGACGCATGAAGAGCGAATATTACGCGGCGGTCGTCACAAACACTTACCGAATGGCGGTAGACCGCTTCCTTGCCGATCCAAAGGGTTACAAATACGATCCGGCATGGCTCCGTGAGCTTGAATCCGTAAGCCACCGCGAATACAATACCGGATATTATTTTGCAAAGCCCATGGAAGACGCAAACACCGCAAAACAGCCGGGATACATGAAAGAAAAGGCATATCTATGCAGAGTCACCGCATACGATAAGGAAAGCGGAACGGCATATTTTGTTCAGCGCAATAAGGTATTTGCGAACTCTGATGCCGAGATAATCACTCCGGGTGAAATCGGGCGTCCTCTCCATTTTGGAGTGCTGTTCGACAAAGACGGCAATTCAATCGAATCTGCACCGCACCCCTATATGGAATTCAGCGCAAAATTGCCTTTTGAGGTAAAGCCCGGCGACATAGTGAGAGCCGTATAAACTTAAAAATACGAGGGAGATTTAACTACCATGGAAATGTTTTTTGAAATATTAAAATCCCTGCTGTTCGGCATTGTGGAAGGTATTACGGAATGGCTTCCCATTTCCTCAACCGGACACCTTATACTGCTTGAAGAATTTGTGAGCTTCAAAACCGTTTCTGAAGATTTCTCTGAAATGTTCAATGTGGTAATACAGCTTGGAGCAATACTTGCAGTAGCGGTGATATTCTTTAAGAAGATATGGCCCTTTTCAACAAAAGAGGGGGAAATCCTCGGAATAATCCGCCGCGACAAGCTTACCCTTTGGCTAAAAATAATCGCCGCGTGCCTGCCTGCGGCAATAATCGGCTTGCTTTTCGACGATATTATCGACGAGCTGTTCTACAATCCCATAACCGTATCTGTTATGCTGATTCTGGTTGGTGCGGCGTTTATTTTTGTTGAATCACGCGGCAAGGGCAAAGCCGCCAAAACCGATTCCCTTGACGCTATCACTTGGAAGCAGGCAATCGGCATCGGAGTATTTCAGCTTGCGGCGGCTGTGCTTCCCGGCACATCCCGTTCCGGCTCCACAATACTTGGCGGTCTTATGCTGGGCGTTTCCCGTACTGTAGCGGCGGAATTCACCTTTTTCCTCGGTATTCCCGTAATGTTCGGTGCATCGCTCCTTAAACTGGTCAAATTCGGTTTTTCATTCACAGCGGCGGAAGCTGTCATACTGCTAATTGGTATGGTAACAGCATTTCTTGTATCAATGGCGTGCATAAGCTTCCTTATGGACTACATAAAGAAGCATGACTTCAGGATATTCGGATGGTACAGAATCATCCTCGGCGCGGTTGTGCTGGGATACTTTCTATTGAAATGATTTTACATGTGGCACGGCAAAAAGCCGTGCCACATGTACTTTTTATAGATTAAAACGGACACGAAATGTCAAAAATATACATGTCACGCCGAAATAATCCTGTTAAATTTGTGCTAAACCGAAAAAATATTTAATTTGACGATTATTTCACAAGTTTATGTTGATAAAATAACGAGAATGTGGTAAAATATTCTTTGATTGTATGGCGTTTCGCCTATACGGTCTGTAATACACATGAAAATTTTTTATAGGAGTGAAAATAAATGTACAACAAGAAATCAGTAGAAGATATTGCTGTTGCCGGCAAGAGAGTCCTTTGCCGCTGTGACTTCAACGTGCCCGTTAAGGACGGCGTTATTACCGACGATAAGCGTATCGTGGGCGCAATGAAGACTATCAAGTATCTCGTGGACAACGGTGCTAAGGTTATCCTTTGCTCTCATATGGGCAGACCTCACAACGTTCTCGATGCAGAAATCAAGCTTTCCAAGAAGGACAAAAAGAAGATCGAGGCGCTTCCCGAAGCAGATCAGGCAGCAGCAACTGCAGCTATGCTTGAAAAGGCTAAGGACGATATCACCAAGCTTTCTCTCAAGATCGTTGCTGACGACCTTACCAAGAAGGGTATCAATGTAACTCTCGCAAAGGACGTTGTAGGTCCCGATGCAAAGGCTAAGGCAGCAGCTCTCAAGGACGGCGAGGTTCTTCTTCTTGAAAACGTACGTTTCCACGCTGCTGAAGAAAAGAACGATCCCGAGTTTGCAAAGGAAATGGCAAGCCACGCAGAGATATATGTAAACGATGCATTCGGTACTGCTCACAGAGCTCATGCTTCCACCGCAGGTGTAGCTGATTACCTTGATACCGCTGTTTGCGGTTACCTCATCCAGAAGGAAATCGAGGTTATGGGTAAGGCTCTTGAGGATCCGGTTCGTCCTTTCGTTGCTATTCTCGGCGGCGCAAAGGTATCCGACAAGATCGGCGTTATCAACAATCTTCTCGAAAAGTGCGATACTATCGTTATCGGCGGCGGTATGGCATACACCTTCTTTAAGGCTATGGGGCTTCCGATCGGTACTTCCATCTGCGAGCATGACAAGCTTGATCTTGCAAAGGATCTTATGGCAAGAGCCGCAGAAAAGGGCGTAAACTTCCTGCTTCCCGTTGACAACAAGATCGGTCGTGAGTACAAGGAACACACCGTTTGCATGGAGATCTACAGCGATTCCATTCCGGACGGCTGGATGGGTCTTGACATCGGCGAAAAGACTGAAGAGCTCTTCGCTAAGTCCCTCGTAGGCGCAGGCACTGTTATCTGGAACGGACCTATGGGCGTTTCCGAGTGGGAGAACTTCGCGTCCGGTACTCGTTCTGTAGCTAAGGCTATTGCTGAATCCGGCGCTATCTCCATCATCGGCGGCGGCGACTCTGCGGCGGCTGTTGAAAATCTCGGCTATGCTGATAAGATGTCCCATGTTTCTACCGGCGGTGGCGCATCCCTTGAATTTCTCGAGGGCCTTGAACTTCCCGGTATCGCTTGCCTCAACGAAAAGGAATAATTTTCAAAACAAAAATACCGTAGGGGCGGATTCCATATCCGCCCACGGTTTTTGAATCACATTATCGAAAGGAACATACCACAATGAACAAGGCTACAAGAAAAACCGTTATCGCAGGCAACTGGAAGATGAACATGACTCCCGATGCCGCTTCCGCTTTCATGAAAGAGCTTGCTCCCATGGTTGCAGGCAAGGATGAGTGCGACATCGTTCTCTGCGTACCTGCTGTTGATATTGCGGCGGCTGTTGAAGCAACCAAGGGAACAAACATAAAGATCGGTGCACAGAGCGTACATTTCAAGGCATCCGGCGCTTATACCGGTGAGCTTTCTGCCGAAATGCTTGTTGCGTCCGGTGTTAAGTATGTGGTTATCGGTCACTCCGAGCGCCGTCAGTATTTCGGCGAAACCGACCAGACCGTTAATCTCCGTACTCTCGCGGCACTTAACGCAGGACTTACCGCTATCGTGTGCGTAGGCGAAACCCTTGAGCAGAGAGAGCTTGGCTACACCGAAACCCTCCTTAAGTTCCAGACCAAGATGGCTCTTACCAATGTAACAAAAGATCAGCTTAAGAATGTTATCGTAGCATACGAGCCTGTATGGGCAATCGGCACAGGTGTTACCGCAACCGCAGATCAGGCAGACGAGGGCAACGGATTCGTTCGTGCCGCAATCGCTGAAATGTTCGGCGCAGACGCCGCAGAAGCAGTTACCGTACAGTACGGCGGATCAATGAACGATGCAAATGCGGCAGAGCTTCTCTCCAAGGTTAACGTTGACGGCGGACTTATCGGCGGCGCGTCGCTCAAGACCGACAAGTTTACTGCCATCGTTAAGGCTGCGAATAATTAACTAAATCCTTTTTACACCATATTTATTTCGGCATAATGCGCATTTTGCCCCAAAAAAAGCGGAACGATTTCTCGTTCCGCTTTTTTCTTTATTTGCTTTTTTCAAACTTAATCATTGTGCTTACGACGCTGTAAATTCTATCACGCTCGTCGGGCGCCAAAGAAGAAATTTGCTCGGTCATTTCGGAAGATTTGACATTGTATCCTGTTGAAAGAACATCGGCGAGCAACAAATCTGCCGATACCTCTAACACGTTGGCTATGGTGATGAACGTCTCAAGCTTCGGCACCTTCTCGCCGCGCTCAATCATACCCGTGTAGGTAACGCTCAAGCCTATCCTCTCGGCAAAATCCTCTTGTCTCCAGCCCTTTGCCTCTCTGTATTTTCTTATCCGCTTTCCAATAGATGATGTGTTCATAATATCCCTCTAAATATTAGTTATTCCTCTTAACTAATAGTATAGATTAGCATTTGATAATAATACAGAATATATTTGGAAGACA
>JAZRGK010000051.1:0-7240 GCA_045644145.1 Candidatus Flemingiibacterium sp. | reverse complement strand
ATCAACCGCTATAGCAATCATTCGTCCACCTCCTTGGGAATCGTTATCAAAACCTTGGTACCAACACCTTCTGTACTTTCGATTTCCAGAGTGCCGTTTACCATTGCCTTTAATCTTCCGCGAATGTTACGGATACCTACGTGCTTTCTTTCATCAAGCAGGAGATCCGTATCAAAGCCTACACCGTCATCCTCCACCATAACACAGTAATGGGTATCGGTCTCATAGGAGATTACACGGATTGTACCGCCTTTTTGCAATTTCATAAGTCCATGCTTTATCGCGTTTTCTACAATTGGCTGAATGGTAAGTGCAGGAATATGAAAGTCGTCTGAATTCATCTCAAATGAAAACGTCATATCAGGGAAACGCACATTTTCAATATTGATATAATGGTGAACATGCTCCATTTCCTGTGACATTAAAATCGGCTTAGGATTATCCAGTTCTCCGAAATTGCCACGCAAGTATTTCGCAAAATTATGAACGAGCTCTCCTGCCTTTGGAGGATCGATGTTACAAAGCTGTTCAATGCTCCCCAAGGTGTTATAAATAAAGTGAGGACGAATTTGACTCATCATGGTGGAAACCCTGCTTTCGGTAAGCTGAGCACTTAATACGATTTTTTCGGTTTCCAATTCTTTGGCTTTAGCAAGCGTGTTGATACCGTTTGGTATAACCTTAAGCACTGCTACCATCGAAGCAACAAAGAAAACAACAAAAACATACTTGGAAGAAAGTCCGCCCTTCCATAACCCAAGGTCTGTCATAATAACATCAATGCCAAAAGTGATCAGCGGCAAAATCGAACCTATATAAAGCCAACGTTCTTTTCCTTTTGTAACAAAGAACTCACGTATAAGGCAACCAAGCAGAAGGACGTTTGCAAGTATTTGTGCAGCGGCCCAATAAAGCCACGTATCATAAAAGAGTATGGTCGTTAAAATCGGCAAAATAAGAATTACTGTGTTAACAAGTCCAAGCAGTGTAACAGTGATTGTACCAATTATTTTCGTTCCTTTCAGAAAGTGTACGAGTGCAATCGAAAGGAAGAACATATAGAACATCATTGAGCAGCCCAAAATCGTCGTATTTGATACAACGGATTCGCTCCAGAATGAAACGCCGTCTGCACTATATAGCAGGTATGTGCCGGCGAACAAAATTACGATGCCGAATAACCAAATAATCTTACTGTTTTTTATATGTATCAGTGTTGAGAATAAAGCAGTTCCCAAAACGATAAGAGAAATGATAGCAAACAACAGACCAATATCTCTTTGGTTTTTTCCGCTTTCAAGAACTTCTTTTTCAAACTCAATATCCGTCCACAAAGCCGTGCTTAAAAGCATCTCGTCGATGGCGGTTTCGTTACCAAAACTATGGGGATTATGAATAAGGATCTCGATTGGTTCTTCGCTTCCGCTTGTAAGCATATAAGCAGTCCAATCCTCATGGCAAGCAGAATCTCCGTATAAAGGATTTTCCACTTCTATTATAAATGGCTCATTTTCGCCCTCATAAAATGTCAGGTTAATATGATTTGTATAAAGAGCAATCGGAATATCGCCACTGTAAATGCCAACATACTCACCATCCGGTGCCAACATGTGGAAATTGCCTCTCAGGGTCACATCGCCCTCTGTAGAAGAAATGTGCTCCCCCTCTACGATCTTCTGCCACTCACCGTCGGCAATACGGTACTCACCGTCAAAATATACTTGTGCCACCAAAGCAGGCATCGCTTGCATACTGTTTGCATTGCCATGCCACAGCAAAACAACGGCTGAGAGCAATAATAATAGAACTCCTGCAATCGTTAGTGTTGTCGTATTTATAAAATGTGACTTGGTTTCTTTATCTTTCATTATCTCAACTCCTTTAAAAAGTTCTTCACACATTTCATATCAAGCGTTGTGATTAAACCATCCACGGATGATGCTTTTCATATATTGCTCACGACAATGCCTCCGGATTATCCTTGTCGCTTGTATTCAGAGCGGAGACGAACACGGTGTGCCTATCCTTACAGAATTCATTGATCAGTGCGGTCTTCCCAACACGTCTGAGACCATATACGATCAGACACTCAAAACTGCCTTTATTATATCACGTGCTCTGATTTTTGTCAATAAAATAGAGGTGCTAGTGTAATTTTATGGGGGTCTCAAACGAAGAATTGAGTTTATGGGCTGTTCGTATTCGTACAGGGATTATTGAAGTTAAGTAATCACTCAACTTGAAGATAGAGAGCAAAAGGACGAAAGTTTATTTAGTATACCTATTCAAACAACATTAAAAAACGGATTCGCATCTAATACAATAAAAAATACTACCATTCTACCTGTGATAGGCATGAAGCTTTATCACAAGCGTTATGGCTGTTTGATTATTACAGATGTTGATGGTTTGAGGGGAATAATAGCCGTAATGGATGAAAATGGCGAGATTTCCCATAAGGGATGGAATACACTATTAGCAAATAATATGATAGAAATATTAGAATGACTGTTTAATAAAAATTTGTATCAACATGCGATATTTCTTCCGATTCTCTCTGGACATTCCCCTCATTTCGTGGTATCCTTGTGCTACCAACAAAAAAGGAGCCAGCACAAATGGCAAAATACACTATCGAAGAACTCTACTACGGGGATAAATATTCCATACTCTCCGCCGTCGGAGCAAAGGCAATCCTGTCCGGTGTAGATCCGCACACGGCGGACGGCCAAACATGGCTCGAGATGGAACTGATCCGTCAGACATTCATCACAATCGAAAAAATGAAACAGAACGGTGACTGTATATCCGAGAACGAACTCGGAGATGCGGTCGCCGTTTCTCTATGCGAGGAGGCAGAGCATGAACATACTTGAAGACCTGTGGTTCGGCAACATCTCGCCGTGGGAACAACCGGTCAAGAAAGATAGTGCATACACGGATCTGCTCACACTTATAGCGCGACACTATGACGATCTCGTCGGGCGGCTGAACGACGAGGAAAAGGAAATCTTCGAAAAATACACCGGTTGCACGGACGAGATGCACGATATGACCGAGCGTGAGGCGTTCGTAAAAGGTTTCACCATTGGAGCAAGGATCATCATAGAAGTGATGACCAATAAGTACGATGAATAATTGTCTTCCATTAGGAGACGGTGTCACGTTTAGTGACGCCGCCCCTTTTGCTCAAAATCTGCACCGCATAAACAAAGAAAACTTCTGAAACGAATTGTATCAAACCTCTTGACAATTACTTGAACTTATGTTAGAATATTATTGAAACAGATTGTTTCTTACATGGAGGCGTTATGAAAAACATTCGCAGCAAAGCTAAATCTGCTATCGTTGATTACATCAACGAATACTACAGCGACTACAATGCCATACCATCCGTACGCGATATCGCAGCAGGTACGGGGATCTCCGTTTCAACCGTGCACCGCTGCCTCAAGGACATGAAAGAAGGCGGCGAGCTTGAATACCGCGGCAGACGTTCTGTGTGCACACGCCGAATGGAAATGGAAGGATATCACCCTGCTATGCCAGTGCTCGGTTACGTTGCCTGCGGTGAAGGCCAGGAAGAAACCGAGGAAGTCATCGAATACATCCGTATGCCGGAATCGCTTATCGGTAAGGGTGAATTTTTTGCTCTTATCGCTAAAGGCGAATCCATGGTGGATGCCGGAATCGATCCCGGTGATTATGTTATTATCCGCAAACAGAATACCGCAGATATCGGTGACATCGTCGTTGCGCTGGACCAGGGCGTGAACAATCTAAAGGCACTCGGATACAGCAAAAAGCGCGGCAGGTATTTTCTCCGTTCCTGCAATCAAGACCGGGAACGGTACAGAGATATCTATCCGGAAGATCTGCGTATCCAAGGTGTTGCGGTCTGTGTGTCGAAGAAACTACGTAAGGTTGATGTTGATATATAACTGCCTATGACGAGGTAATGTATATGAATAACAAAAAAGAATTGGATCAGAAATTGCTGGAAGCGTGTACCGCAGATAATATTGATCTTGCTTATATCGAAAGGTTACTGAAAGATGGTGCCAATCCTCTCGGATGTGTTGAGGATGATGACGGTGACAATAATCTATATGATGTTGTACTGTATCATTTTTTAGATTTGGAACAAGCTGGCAAGGATGATAGTGATTTTTTCAAAATTACAGAATTATTTTTGAAGTATGGTATGGATATATCGCAACCTGAAATTGCTTATGATCCTGGATACATATTAAATCCTCTATGGGGATTGGCATTTTTCTCTTCAGAGACAGCACGAAGAATATTAAGATTGTTTTTGGATCACGGGCTTGATGCAGATTCAGCAAGAGAGTGCTGGGGACATAAATGGTCAGATTTATGGTTAGCTGAGTTTACCGTTGACGATGATTTTGAACGAGAACTCGCCATTGACAGTTTTCAAACTGTAATGTTGGTTGCTTCTTATCCTCACATTCTTGAGGAAGACGATGATTTCAAGCGCGTGATATGGTTTGATGAAAATGACTATGATACTACTATGTTCCGTAATTGGGATAATTACGAATATGTTATAGAGCCAACTGTGAATCGCGATTTGCGAGCATCTCTCGTAAGAATTTTTGAAAAGGATACGAAAAAAGAAGTTTGGGAATTCGGCTTTGAGTTGTCACCGGAAGAATGGAAATCATGACATATTTTTTGATTGTAAAAGGAGATACTATTGAAAGATAACTATAAAATTCCCGTCGGATTCTGTCCGAGGTGCGATGCGCGTATCGTTTACTCGGATGACGGTACCGATAAAAACTATGTGCGGGTTGAGTGCGTCGACGAAAACTACAAAGGCGTAACCATCATGTGTCATAAGTGCAAATCAATGCTGCGGGTGATTGAAATTCAACCGTTTGTCAGTTTACAGTTTCTGGTGCTTGCCGGAATACAAGCATAATATTTTCATTCACAAGTGAGCCATCCTCCCATCGGTGAATATGGGTTATATACGGGTGAGTATCAGAATGATGTGCGGAGAAATCTCCGCCTCGTTTTGATGCTCACTTTTTCTTTTTCAAAAAATCTGTAAAATAAAAAAGGAGACACATTATGAAAAAATGTACTTACAAAAGTTACGAAGAACTCCCTTTAATGTTGGATGCCAAGGTGCTGAGTAATGTGCTTGGCATCTCCCGGTCATCCGCATATGAACTCATGAGAAAAGACAGATTCCCGGCGCTGTGGATCGATGGACGTGTTGTTGTGCCGCGGGATAAGTTTATCGAATGGGTAGAACAGAATACGGGAAAGTGAGGTTGCTGAATGGAAAACGATTTTGACTTCCTCGAAACCTCGCAGAAATTCTTCGACCGATTCTTTGCATACGATCTCCTCGACCGCTATCCGAATCACAAAATCGCAACCGAGGCTGAATATTTTCTCCGCTTATTGTGGAGCGCAGAAAAAGTCTGCATCCGGGATTGGTCATTCAGCGG
This sequence comes from Candidatus Flemingiibacterium sp., assembly GCA_045644145.1. Lineage (GTDB taxonomy): Bacteria > Bacillota > Clostridia > Oscillospirales > CAG-272 > Flemingiibacterium. Next base: position 1,754 of record JAZRGK010000051.1, on the reverse strand, counting down.
AGAGCGCATCCGTAAAATTCTGTACGATGAACTGACGATCGAGATCCTGCTGAACGCCATCGGCGCATACAAAATCTACTGCACCGCACCGTGGGATTTGTCGATTATCATTTTCGCGATGCTGACACTCTGCAAATACGATCCCGATCTGCTCGACCCGACGAAGATGAATGAACTCCGTCAGCAGAGCATGATCTGCTTTGCAGGCAGCGGCTTCACGGATTATGCGAACGCGAAAAACAAAGCGGATTTCTTTTCGTATGCGAAAGGAAAATTCTTTCCGCTGCCTCAGCGGATCTTCAGTCTTGGCTTATCCTCGGGTGAGATTCTGGTGTATGCGTATCTGCTTTACCGCGAGGATCGGAAAACGTTCAAATGTCATCCGAGTTATGAAACCATCGGCAAAGCAGTCGGCATGAGCAAGAACACCGAGAAAAAGTATGTGGATGGGCTGGAGGAGAAACGGCTGATCGAAACGCAGTACACTACGGTGCAGACGAAGGATGGTCGCGTGCATAACGGAACGCTGGAGTACACGATTCTGCCGCTGAACATCGCGGAGGAGTATTACGATGCCAAGCAGATGAAGCGGCTGGTGCAGGAGCAGGCGCGGACAAATCTTTTCAAGAAACTTGCGAAATTCGATAAGAAGCGGGAGCGTTCCAAAGGTTAAAAACTGCGCCGCATAGTCAAAGAAAAGCGGTTTTTGAGGAGAAATACAGGGGACATTACGCGGACGATTCGGGAGCAGGATAAAGCGTGTCTCGCGGGATAACTATGTGATAGCTGCCCACGGCGGTTCACACCGTCCGGCAACGCCGGTCGGGGATATTTCGGCAGATATGCGCCCGTTTGCGAGGATTTCGGATGCTGGCATTATACTGGCATCATGTAACTCACAGGGGACGGATCGGATGAATGCGTGTCTCTTTACGGCGATAATGCCGTGTTTTCGCCATATTTGCGTGTCTCGGATGCAGAGACACAGAAAAGGAGGATTTTATGACAAAACAGAATAGCGATGCCATGCCGGCGAAAAGTATTCGTCTGACACCGGAGCAATGGGAAAGCTGTGACCGGCTGTACAAGCAGCTCGGCTTGCCGTCGCGCAACGATTTTATCCGTGACGCGATCGATTTCTACATCGCGTGGCAGAGCCGCGAAAGCGTGGAGCGGTACTTAACGCCGGCGCTGGAGTCGGTGATCGGCGCAAAGATCCGTGACACCGAGGAGCGGCTGGCGCGCATTCTCTTCAAGCTGGCGGTCGATCAGAACCTGCTCGCGCGGTTCCTCGCACGCTATGACGGCTACGATGATGATGCGATTGATGAGATGCGCATCCTTTCTTTGAATCAGGTAAAGCGTACAAACGGCACTCTCGATGCCGATGATGTGCTGAGAGAACGTGAAGAATGGCAGGGCTGATACTGAAAGCGCCGTACTATTCGCCGCGGAGTACGCCGAAGAACGGCGGCACGCGCGGCGGTTATGCGGAATATATTTCAACGAGAGAAGGCGTGGAGGTGCTTCCTCGCGGCGGAATGGCGGACTATGTCGGCGAGCGCAGAGGTTCGAACGGACTCTTCTCCGACGAAGGTGTGCCGATCGTTCTCTCGCAGGTCAAGGCAGAGATCGACAACCATCCCGGCATCGTGTGGGGGCTGATCTTCTCGCTGAAGCGTGAGGATGCCGAGCGGCTGGGCTACAACTCCGCCGGTCAATGGATGAATCTGCTCCGCTCCAGGCGGAACGAT
>JAZRGK010000050.1:0-25015 GCA_045644145.1 Candidatus Flemingiibacterium sp. | reverse complement strand
TGGAAGGATGACAGCGACCTTATAGGTAACGAAAAGAGGGTGCGCATACAAGCCACAGCTGATAACACAGTTTCGCAAGTAATTTTTAAGAAAGAAGAGTCAGAGGATGCATCGGATTGGATTTCAGTAACGCCTGAATGGGGTACTTATGAAGGTTATTTTACAACCGCTAAGCCTGTATCCCCCCACCTTATCCTTAGAATATATGGTGGTGCATCCTATGATTATCCCCATCCATACGATATAGCCAATATAAGATTATACCACAAAGACGAATCCGAATGGTCGAATAACCTATTGAGTGATAATATAGCAAGACTCAATTGGCGGATATCGGTAAAAAACGGGGATGAACGCAATAGAATGGCTGTCGGTTATGAAGACGGTCGTAAGTTTATTCATATGTTTAGGCAATACGGAAGCGGCGCCAATACTAACGTTTCATTGTATAACGCTATGCTTAACGAAACAAGCAACGGAGTATTCTCCGCAGGTGAATATAAACTTGTGTTCGACATGCGCACTACCTGCAGCCGGCTTCATTGTACTCTCCCTCTTGAAGGTATCCGCGATTCAAGCGCGACGCTTATAACTCCCATAGAAGCTTCTGCGTCCGTCTGCGAAAAGTGCGGTGTTCGCGGCTTCGGGCAGAAAAAGGGCGAAATATCGTTTACGGCTGACACGAAGCCTACCGAGGATATAACTGTTGCAGTAAGCGCAACATACGGCTCGGGCGGTTCTATGGTGACGGATTGTTTGGATATGACCGAAGATGAAGTTGCGGATATCATTGAAAAAAATGTTCCTGCCTATATAAATGCGCACAACACATCGTTCTCTGCGCATAATGACATCAGGTTGCTCATATCTGACCTCACCGCGCGTCTTAACGCCCTTGCCGATTCTGATGACACCACTCTTGACCAGCTCTCCGAGATCGTCGCATACATCAAATCCAACAAAGACCTTATCGACGCTGTAACCACAAGCAAGGTAAGCGTAGCGGATATCATTGACAACCTTGAAACAAATGTGTCTGATCAGCCGCTGTCAGCGCGTATGGGTGTTGAACTGAAGCGGCTCATTGATGCCATCCAAGTCCCTGATTCCCCGGTGCAGTCCGTAAACGGTAAGACGGGTGAGGTAAAGCTTACTGCATCCGATGTGGGTGCGGCGAGCGCAGGCAGCGTGGCGGAGCTTAAGGCAGAGGTAGACGAGCTTAAATTAAGTGCCGGAAACAGCGAGACGGTTCCCGAATATGTGCGTACTGCAGCCGAGGAAACAGCCAACACGGTCAACAAGCGCCAGAGTCAAAATAGCGTAGTATTCGCTTTCGTTTGCGATGCTCACTGCGGTTGGTATAAAGATATCGCCAATGCAGCTATAATTCAGGCAAGTCAAGCACTTGAGATAATTGCGAAGCGTGCCGGAATTGATTTTGTGGTACATGGCGGAGATATGGCAAACGGAGCTTATGATACAACGAGAGATTTAAGCTTTGATCAGGTACAATGCTACAGTGAAATTGTGGGCGGTGCAGTTTGCGACATACCATCGATATGGTGTGTCGGCAACCATGACGATTCACCGTATCAGGCAACCGAAGAAAGACTCACGCAAACAGACACATATGCTTTGATTGGCAGGCGCAATCTTAAAAGCGGTGGTAGCCAAGTGGGTGGCCGCAACTATGGATACTTTGATTTTGAAAACCGCAGGCTGCGCGTGATCTATCTCGATACGGATGATAAGCGTTCGTGGGGGACGACTGCGGTTGGTGCGGGGGAGACGGCTCCGGAATACCTTAATGCGCATAATATAGGGGGCGTACAGCTTATGTGGCTTGCAGGCACCGCACTTAATTTTACGGATAAGGCTTCGCCGTCCGAATGGGGCGTAATCGTTGTATCACATACTGCGTTGAATATTTCGGGTACGGTAACCGATGCTGTCAGCGGCGAGGAATATGCAAACAGCACCGCTAATGCGGCAGTGATTATAGGTGATTACCGCAAGGGTAAAAGCGGAAGTCTTACACATAACGGTATAACCGTAACCTACGATTTCAGCAGCTTGACCGAGCGTGCAGAGGTATACTGCGCCGTGCACGGTCACAATCATGCATATATTGACGAAGTTGTAGAAGGAATCGTTTCGGTGGGCTGCCCGAATGCAATGAACGGTCGCGAAAGGGAATCTGCGGATGGAAATACATACACCAAAACCGAAGGAGAGGCTGAAGGAACGTCTTTCTGCATAATAACCGTAGACAGGCAGAACAACATGATATACGCCGACCACTACGGAGCGGGATACGACCGCGAATGGGTCTTTACGCCGATAGGTGAGTACAAATATACAAATCAGATTCCTATATCAACAGACTCAAATGGAGATATTTATAATGCCATCGGCTACAAAGGAGATACATACATAAGCAGTAGCGGTGGTGGTGATTCATCCAAAACAGGTTATTATGCTACCGGTTATATCCCGGCAGCAGATAGTGACGTTGTATATCTAAACAACGTTATGTGGGTTGAGGGTGACAACCACAGCCGCGTAGTGCTTTACGATTCCGATAAAGTCAAAATTATAAGTGTTGCAGGAGATCAGATTGCCAACGTCGCTGGGTTTAACCCGGAATTTGATGAGAATGGATGTTTGACAAAATTCGTACTTGGAAGCAAGTATTGCGCCGATATGGCGTATTTCCGTTTGTGCGGACAGTATATAGGCAAGGATTCCATTATCACTGTGAATGAAGAAATTGTTTAAGGAGGAAAGATAATGGAAATCAGTAACGAGCATCGTCTTACAGAGGTCGAGGCAAGGTCAAAATCCAACATGCACCGAATAGATGAGCTTGAGCGGCGCATGGGTGCATTGGAACAGCAGCAGACTACCGTTGCTGTGCTTGCGGAGCGAATGAAAGGCGTTGAATCCAATGTTGAAGAGATCAAGGCTGATGTGAAGAGCTTAAAAGCAAAGCCGGCAAAGAGGTGGGACAACCTTGTAAACCAAATTATCTCTATAATCGTTGCGGCTATCATTGGTTTTGCTTTGGCGCAAATCGGACTTCAATAAGAAAGGAGAGGGCATATGTTACCATACAAATCACAGCAGTGCAGACTGACATCATGCTATGGATACCGCACACACCCTATCAAAGGATGGCGGCATTTCCATGGCGGTGTTGACCTTGTAGGAATCAACTCCGAGGAGATTGTAGCAGTAGCAGACGGCACGGTGGTGCGCAGCCGCATTGTTACAAACAAGTCCGATGCCACATGGGAATGGGGCGAATACATAGCCATTACCGGAGTGGACGGCAAGACGATATACTATTGCCACCTCGCGAAGCGTCTTGTAAACGTAGGCGCAAAAGTCAAGGCAGGCGACGTCATAGGAATCCAGGGCAGAACGGGACAAGCTACGGGCAATCATTTGCATTTCGAGGTGCGCGATGGTTCGAAACAGATAAATGCCGCAGAGTACATCGGTATAAAAAATGCGCCTGGTTCGTACAACGGAGTGTTTGTCGCCATCAATGTGTTGGCGGATCGTGGCATTATAAGCAGCCCGGCATATTGGAAAGACATCTGCTATGATGTGCGCTACCTGGACGAGCTTCTTGTGAAAACAGCGGCGTACATATCCACGAGAGGGTGCAAGGCATCTCCCGAAACGTTAGCATTCGAGGCGGCTCTTGGCAGACTTCACGCCACGGGGATAGTTAATACGCCCGAATATTGGCGCGGTGCAGTGTACAAGAGGAAATATCTTCCCGACCTTATATGCAAGCTCGGAGGCGCGGTGTGAGATTCTTAAAACGCATACTTGTATCGGTGCTTATCTACGAGGCGGTGTTCTTGCCGTTTGTAGTCATCATGCAGACCGTAAGCGGTGGTGATTATACTGCCGCTTATACGGTAGGCGGTGCGGCGGCATCGGTAGAGCTTATACTTTGTGCGCTTATCAAGCGCGAGGAATCAAAAACAAATAAAAAAGCGGCAAAAGCCGAAGAAAGTGAGGATATTATATGAACGCAATTACCTACATAATCGAAAATTGGAGCTTTATTCTCCTTATAGTCATAGCCATAGCGGCTATGGTATTCGCAGTATTCAAGGGCAACAAGTCCGTTGTGGTGGACATGCTTGTGGCACTTGTCACCGTAGCCGAGAAGGAATACGGCGGCGGCACAGGTGTGCTGAAGCTCGCAAGCGTTATTGATGCGATATATCCCAAGCTCCCCACTATAATTAAGACGTTTATCACGAGTAAGATGCTCAAAAAGTGGGTAGAGGATGCGCTTAAAATGGCCAAGAAGAAATGGGAAGCTAACGCCGCCATTTCGGGGTATATTGAATCGGGGAAGAATGAATAGGTAAAAGCAAAGCTCCGGGGCGTATGCCTCGGAGCTTTTTGCATAATCAGAACATATCTAATATATCACGGATATCCGATTTGCTCGGCGCACCTGCTTCCGCTTCTACCTCATCCACCCACGCCTGGATGATGCCACGCTTGAATGCGTCAGCGTAGAGGAATATAAACTCCGACACAGTCGGGCATGATCTTGTTTCCTTTGAACGGTACAGTAGCTTCGAACATTCAGCATGACTACATTCCCACACACGCCTGATCGCGTACCGGAGCGAGCGCTCAATTACAATGTCTGTGCAATTGTCCAAGGCGGCAATCTCGGTGTAAAGGTGTTTAATAGGTCCTGCGGTTACGGAATCGTGTGATATGACATACTGCAGGGCGAGTAGCAGGCGCTTGGATGCCTTGTTCCACATGATCGCACCTAAATGCAGGAGTGATAGATATATGTATTCGTTATCGTTATGACGGTTCATGGTGTCCTTTTTCAAATTAGACTGCAGTAAGCTCGGCATCCACTTCGTGTTCTTCAATGCCGTGCTTCTTCATTCCTTCATTCACAAAGTTGCTTCTGTTATAGTATTTCCAGATATCATCCCTCGGAAGCCCGTAAATATCCCATAAAGCGAATATTGTTTCCATTCTTGGGAATGTATTGCCATGCTCGATATTGCGGATAGTTTCAACAGACACGTCTGCCCATTCGGCGGCGCGTTCCTGAGAGATACAATTTTCTTTTCTTGCGGCGGCAAGGATTCTTCCCATGCTGACAAAATCTATCATATTTTGACATCCTTTCACGCCATTATACCCGTAAAACGTGTAAAGGAACAGGGAATATATTACCGCTTTTAGAAAAAAGTTTTTTGACGCCTATTTGTAAATAGGAACAGAAAAGGCGAACACCCGACCTATCATTACGATATCGGAAGTGTTCGCCTTGTTCTGTTTTGGTGACCCGTACGGGAATCGAACCCATGTTTCCGCCTTGAGAGGGCGGCGTCTTAGCCGCTTGACCAACAGGCCGTTCTTCAGAACACAAGTATTATATCACATCGCAAAGAGTTTGTCAATAGGTTTTTGAAAATATTTTAGAATTTCGTTTTTAAAATAAATTTCAACTTTTTCCGCTATTCCCGTTGACAGCCTGCGTTTTGCGTGATATAATATAAGTAATAATGCAAAATAATATCTTAAGGAGCATATAATAATGAAACATATTACTACTTTAAATACCAAGAGCCTTTGCGACAGCGCGAAGAACGGCGGCTGCGGTGAGTGCCAGACCTCTTGCCAGTCCGCGTGCAAGACCAGTTGCGGTATTGCAAACCAGGCTTGCGAGAAGTAAGTCATTAGAAAGCCGCCTGTGGCGGCTTTTTTGATTTCCACGGCTTCTTTAAGCCTGACAAATAAATTTCGGGAGAATACATAATGATACATTGCTATAAGCTTGGCGGACTTAATATTGTGCTTGACATATATTCCGGCTCTGTTCATGTGGTGGACGAGGTGGCGTATGACATTATAGAAAACTACGAGACCGTCGACAGAGATACCTTAAAGGCAGAGATTATATCAAAATACGGAATCGCGGAGACAGAATTTGACGAATGCTGTGTGCAGATAGAGGAGCTTCGCGCGGCAGGACAGCTTTTTGCCGAGGACACATTTGAGGGGCTTGCAGGTAATCTTAAAGAAAAATCCAAGGGTGTTGTCAAGGCGCTGTGCTTACATATCGCTCACACCTGCAACCTGAACTGCTCGTACTGCTTCGCAAGCCAGGGAAAATATCACGGCGAACGTGCGATGATGAGCTATGAGGTGGGAAAGCAGGCTCTTGATTTTCTCATCGCCAATTCAGGTACACGCCGCAATCTTGAGGTGGATTTCTTCGGCGGCGAGCCGTTAATGAATTTCGACGTTGTAAAACAACTCGTTGCTTATGCGCGTTCCGTTGAAAAAGCGGCAGGCAAGAATTTCCGCTTTACACTTACCACAAACGGACTGCTTATAGACGACGATGTTATAGACTTCGCAAAACGCGAATGTTCAAATGTGGTGCTTTCCCTTGACGGCAGAAAAGAAGTGCATGACCGTTTTCGTGTGGACTATTCTGGAAGTGGAAGCTGGGAGCGTATTGTCCCAAAGTTCCAAAAGATGGTAGAAGCCCGCGGCGGAAAAAATTACTATATGCGCGGTACATTCACCCACGCAAATCCGGACTTTTTAGAGGATATTAAAACCATGCTCGACCTCGGCTTCAACGAGCTTTCCATGGAGCCAGTGGTTTGCCCGGATGGCGACCCATCGGCTCTGACAATGGATGATCTTCCAATTGTCCTCGAACAGTACGAGAAGCTGGCGGAGCTTATGCTTGAACGTCACAGAGCAGGTAAGCCGTTCACCTTCTATCACTACATGATAGACCTTAAGGGCGGCCCATGTATATACAAGCGAATCTCGGGATGCGGCTCCGGTACGGAATATATGGCGGTTACACCATGGGGAGATCTTTATCCCTGCCACCAGTTTGTGGGCGAAGAAAAATTCAAGCTGGGAAATGTGTGGGACGGAGTTACGAATACTGCATGTCGGTGCGAATTTGCGGCGTGCAACGTGTATACGCGCCCCGAGTGCCGCGACTGTTGGGCTAAGCTTTACTGCTCCGGCGGATGTGCCGCTAATGCATATCATGCAACCGGCTCGGTGAACGGCATATACAAGTACGGATGCGAGCTGTTCCGCAAGCGCATGGAGTGCGCAATAATGCTGGAAGCCGCAAAGGCTGTAGAAGAATAATGGAAACGCCTATATGCGATTTTATTGACGGTTATGCAGGAAGCGGTGCGATGAGGCTTCATATGCCGGGGCACAAGGGTGCGACTTTTACCGGCGCAGAGCTGTATGATATAACGGAGATTGACGGTGCGGACGTGCTCTATCACTCGGATGGCATAATACGCCAAAGCGAAGATAATGCGGCAGAGCTTTTCGGTACGGCACGGACGGTATATTCCGCTGAGGGCTCGTCGCTCTCAATTCGTGCCATGCTGTATCTTGCCGTTTTGTATGCCAAAGAGCTTGGTAAAAAGCCTATAATAGGCGCAGGACGAAATGCCCACAAGGTATTTATGAATACGGCGGCTATGCTTGATTTTTCCGTGGAATGGCTGTATTCCAATACCGACTCCGCTATGTTAAGCTGTCAGATTACAGCCGCGGAGCTTGAAGAAAAGCTTCTTTCCATGACGGATTTACCCGTGGCGGGCTATATCACCTCTCCCGATTATCTTGGGAATGTTTCTGATATAGAGGGCTTGGCGCAGGTTTGCCACAAATACGGTATTCTTTTGCTTGTTGATAACGCACATGGGGCATATTTAAACTTCCTTGCGGAAAGCCGTCATCCTATTGCTCTCGGCGCGGATATTTGCGCAGATTCCGCCCATAAAACGCTGCCGGTGCTTACCGGTGGGGCGTATCTGCATATTTCAAAGAACGCTCCCTTGTTTTTTTCGGAGCACTGCCAGCGTGCGATGGCGCTTTTCGCATCCACAAGTCCGTCCTATCTCATACTGCGCTCCCTTGATATGGCGAATCGGTATCTTGCTGAAGGATACCGTGAAAAGCTTCAGGACTGCGTACATCGTGTGGGGAAATTTGCGGATTTTCTTAAAGACCTCGAATATACAGTGAATTATGGAGAACCGCTGAAAATAAACATCCATCCAAAATCTGTAGGATATACGGGTACGGGGCTTGCGGATAAACTTCTTGAACAGGGGATCGTCTGTGAATTTTCTGATCCCGACAACTGCGTTATGATGTTTACTCCCGAAATCGGTGAAGATATGTTTGCGCGGTTAGTAAACGTTTTTGAAAGAATTCCGGTTGGTGCGGCTATAAATGTATGTCCGCCGGTCACGGCAATTTCTGCTTCGGCTATGAGTATTCGCGAAGCTATGTTTTCACCGTCGGAAACGGTAAAAACGGAAGATGCGGAAGGGCGGATTCTTGCCGATGCAAATGTATCATGTCCGCCGGCTGTTCCGATTCTCATGTGCGGTGAGGTTATAAGTCGGGCGGCAGTTGAGGCGTTTAAGTATTACGGTATCCAATTTATAAGAGTAGTTAAATAGAAAAAATCGGGCTGTTATGAGTGACAGCCCGATTTTTTCTGGTAAATTCACAGAAATTACTTGATATTATGAAAAAGCGGTGATATAATATAAAGTAGGTAATTATGTTTATTCGGAGGACGGCGTTTTGGAGATATTTATAGATGCCCACACTGCCGGACTCACGGTAAAGGATTTACTGTACAGAAACGGCATATCAAGAGGACTTATAACGAGCCTTAAGAAGCGCGAGGGCGGTATTACGGTAAACGGGGAACACGCTACCGTTCGCCGGGAGCTTCGCGAGGGCGATATTCTCAGACTTTCGGACGAGGACAGGCACGAGGACGAAAACGAACTGCTGCTTCCAACAAAAATGCCTCTCGACATAATATACGAGGATGAGGATATGCTTGCCGTCAATAAACCTTACGGTATTCCTACGCATCCATCTTTGGGCCATTTTGAAGATACCCTTGCCAACGGTCTTGCTTACTATTTTTATGAAAAGGGGCTTCCATTTGTGTTCCGTGCGGTAAACCGCCTTGACAGAGATACAAGCGGTGCGGTGCTGATTGCAAAAAGCAGGCTTTCTGCCTCAAAACTCACTTCACTTATGCAGACAGGCAAGATTCAGAAAACATATATCGCTGTCCTGAACGGCAGGATATGTCCTGAGGAGGGCACTGTAAACGCCGCTATACGCAGGTGTGAGGACAGCATAATGCTCCGTCAGGTCTGCGATGATGGCGAGGACGGTGCAAAGTCTGCGCTGACGCTATATAAAACGCTCCTTTCTTCCGAGGATGCATCTGTGGTCGAAGCACAGCCTATAACCGGACGGACACATCAGTTAAGGGTGCATTTTTCGCATATGGGATGCCCTATAGTGGGGGACGGATTTTACGGAAGCGCAGAGAGCACGCCTACCCTATACGATAGGCTTATGACAAGGCAGGCGCTTCATGCCTCGGCGCTTTCTATAGATTTTGGGTGCCGCACGTTAAATATTACAGCCCCACTTTCCCATGATATGGAAGCTCTCATAAGGGCTGTGAAGGAGTAAAAACTGATGAGCTTTGGGAAATTCAGACGTTTTATTCACGATTACTTTCCAATGGGTACACCGATACTGTTTTTGGCGGCTCTTGCCGCAGGAATAGTTCACATAATAAGCGAATACTCCGCCGGATTTTCGGATTTTGTCAACCGCTATATAAGTTCGGCCGTGCGGGGGATTTTGGCGGTTATTACAGGCGTTTTACCTTTCTCAGCCGCAGAAACAGTTGTAGTGCTCATTCCGGTGTTATTCGCGGCAGTGCTGGTAGGCTGTTTTATGGCAGCAAATAAAGGAAATCGGTATGGAATACGGTTTGTTGTTGGACTTTCATCTGTATTGTCCCTATTATATACGCTGTTTGTGTTTTCTTCGGCTGTGGCTTACAACGGCACGCCCCTTTCCCTTAAGCTTGGGCTTGATCTGAAGCCTGCTGGTGCGTCGGAGCTTTATGTGGCGGCGGAATATATGAAAGATAAAATGGACACGGAGCTTGAAAATATCCGCTTCAAGTACAGCGGAAGCTCGGTGATGCCCTATTCTCTTATGGAAATGAATGCCTTGCTTTTAGAAGCTTACGATGAGATTTCGGACAAGTATTCTTTTGTGCCACGACTTTACTCGCGGATAAAACCCATCGCTCTTTCAGAGCCTATGACATATACCCATATTTCCGGTATGTACACTTACTACACCGGCGAAGCTAATCTGAATGTGAATTTTCCTGATTACAGCCTGCCGTTTACGGCGGCGCATGAGTTGGCTCATCAAAGGGGCATCATGCCGGAAAATGAAGCTAATTTTATGGCATTCCTTGTGTGTATTCAGTCGGATGACCCTTATATAAGATATAGCGGATATCTTAACATGTACGAATATTTAAGCTCAGCGCTCTATACAGCCGATTATGAGCTTTTTGCGGAAATCTATACTTCACTTGATCCAGGAGTGAAGGGTGAGATTAAAGCATATAACGCTTTTTTTGAAAAATACCGCGAAAATACCGCCGCTGACGTGAGCAGTGCATTAAATGACACTTATCTTAAGTCACAAGAGCAGTCGGCAGGCGAAAAAAGCTATGGAATGGTGGTAGACCTTGCTGCAGCTTACGTTTATTCGGTAGCCGAAGATTAAAGGAAAGGAGAGAGGTCGCATGAAATCAGGGCGTATAAAGTTTATATGTGTGCTTGTGTGCGCGGTAGTAATATTTTCCGTTGTAACAGCAGTTCGCGTTGCACCGTCGGGGACTGTTCCATCAATTATATGCTACTACAATGACCGCGCATGGTCGCTGTCGGGAAGTTATCCTGTTGAGGTCAACACTACCGGTGTTTACTATGTTCCGCTAACGCTCTTTGTACAGCTTCCGGATGTAAATGTGCGAATTAACGAAACGCTTCAGACATTTATAATAACACATGGCGATCTTTATCTTTCTTTCGACACTGCCAGCAATTTTGCCGCAAATCAGGACAAAATACGTACACCGATCTCCACCTATGAGCGGCACGGTGAGCGGTATGTCCCGGTGGAAATCGTATGCGCATATCTGGGGCTTGGATTTGAAAAAATAGCAAGTCCGTCTTCTGAAAGCGTGGCAATACGAATTACCGACGGAAACGAGGAGTATTCTTTCAGCACAATATTGAAGCGCAGATATCCAAGCTTCTTTTCTGATGCAACTACACCGCCAGTTACTTCAGATGGCGGTGGGGCAGTTACCGCGCCGCCCACGCTGAGCGAGAGAACGGTTTATATCACAATTGAGGACTCGCCGGGATTATATACGGAAAAAATTTTAGATGTGCTTCGCGACTACGGCTGTAAGTCTACATTTTTCGTGGTGGGAAACAGAGCAAAATCCAACATCGAAATTCTGTCGAGGATTGCCGCTGAGGGACACACCATCGCGCTCCATACAATGGATCACGATGTATCGCGCCTGACGGACGGTGATGCCATACTTTCCGATATCATGGAAGAAAATGAGCTGCTCTCGAAGGTTATAAAACAAAAATCCAGAATATGGCGTGCGCCGGACGGTTCGGATAAGCTTGCCGCGCTTACACCGGAGGTGCGGAGCAAACTTGAATCCCATGGCTACATCATATGGGACGCCAATGTGGAAATCCCAGCAAACTACGGACCATACAGTGCATCCAACGCCGTTATAAACGGTATACGCAGAAATGAGGTTGCGGTAATCAGATTTAAGGAGGATGCCAATACCGCTGATACTCTGAAGCGAGTGCTTGATTTTATAAAGAACAACAAAGAAGCCTGTGAAGTCCGCGTTATATCATCTGCATTTAATGAATATTTCGGACAAAACAGCGTGACTGATAACTGATAACTTTAAAAGGAGGGTTAAGTAAAATGCCTGAAACGACTCAGAAAAAGAAGGTTCTTGTAGTAGAGGACGAAAAGAATATCGCAATGACTCTTGCCTACAACCTTATGAAGGCAGGCTATGCCTACGACCTTGCTTTTGACGGTGAGGACGGATTGAAGAAAGCGTTAAGCGGTACTTTTGACCTCATACTTCTCGACCTTATGCTTCCTAAAATGGACGGCTTTGAGGTTTGCCGCAGAGTCCGCGAAAAGCTTGCAACTCCCATAATCATAGCTACCGCAAGGGTAGAAGAAGTGGATAAGATTATGGGGCTTGATATTGGTGCTGACGACTATGTAACGAAGCCGTTTTCCATGAATGAACTGCTTGCCAGAATCAAAGCCAATATAAGACGTTCGTCAAATGAGATGGTACCTGCACCCGCTGAAACTGCTGATTCTACGCTGACTATCCGCGGTCTTGTTATCGATACGGTGAAATATCAGGTTACCCGTGACGGAACGCCGATAGAACTCACCAAGAAGGAATATGAGCTGCTTACATTTATGGCAAAGAATTTAGGAAGTGTGTATTCGAGAGAACAGCTTCTCTCTGAGGTGTGGGGATACGACGGATTTTTCGGTGACACATCCAGCGTGGATGTTACCGTCAGCCGTCTTCGTTCCAAGCTTGAGGCGGATGCAGGAAAGCCCGAGTATCTGTTTACTAAGCGCGGAATGGGGTACTATATAAAATAAGCTATGTATAACAGTTTGTATTTTAAAATTATTCTCATTCTCGTTATTTTCATGATAACGGTAATGTGTGTTATCGGTACAGTCCTTATAAACAATGTAAACAGCTTCTATATGGACGAATTTACTGATCAGATGGTGAAGAATCTCTCCGAGGACAGTCCGCTGACGCAGGAGCTTCGGGGCGCACTTGATGTTGATGATTTTGTTTCGGAACAGCTTAAGATACTAAACAGTTACCGAGGTGTACTGGGTATTGACGATTACAGAAATTTCTATATTTTGGACGGAGACGGAGTATTTCTCGAAGGCTCTGACTCAGAGCTTGGAAGTACTTTACAGAAAACCACCAACCTTATTGCGGCAATGCGCGGAAAGCCCGACAACTCTCAGCCTCTGGGTGCGGATTTTGCTGATTATGCAATCAAGCTTTCGGATGCGGACAGCGAGTGTATTATCTATGTGCGCGATTCCATGGAGGAAATGCAGCAGTTTACATGGATATTATTCTCAATCATTCTGCAAGCGCTTATGTTTGGCCTGATATTTGCCATAATTTTGGCGTTTTTCCTTTCTAAAGCCATAACCTCACCTATACAGAGCCTTACAAGAGGAGCAAAGCTTATTGCGGCAGGAGAATTTTCACATGAGCTTGATATTCACGCCAACGACGAGATCGGAAAGCTTACGGACACCTTTAATTACATGAAAAAGACCCTCAAGAGCACTCTTGAGGAGGTTTCCGGCGAGCATCAGAAGCTTGAAACAGTATTTACTTATCTCCACGACGGCGTAATTGCCTTCACCGAGGACGGAAAGGTAATGCATATAAACGAGAGCGTAAAAGATCTGCTTGGCGCAAGCTATAACGACAGCTTCAATTTCGCTCGATTTATCGAGCTTCTCGACATTGAATACGATGCGGAAAACACTGCCAAATCGGCGGATCTTCGCGATGGCAAGGAAGGCGACGGCTACAATGTCAGTGACGTTATGTTCGACGGTAAGGTGCTTGATGTCAATTTCGGCGACATTAACTATATGGCGGATAATATGATGCACCGCGGCGTTCTTGCCGTAATACATGATGAAACGGGACGATATGAGTTAGATAAATCAAGACGTGAATTCGTGGCAAATGTTTCCCATGAAATGCGTACACCGCTGACAAGTATAAAGGGCGCTTGCGAAACCATTCTTTCCGACCCTGATATGGAGCCTGCAATGGAGGATTATTTTCTTCATATGGCGGTTGATGAGTGTGACAGAATGACGCGCATAGTTTCGGATCTTCTTGTGCTGTCAAGGCTGGACAATAAGCGCACACAGTGGTCAATTGAAAGTTTTGATCCGCACAGGGTGTTTACTCATATATGCGATGTTATGCGTGTTGATGCGGAGGCACATTCCCATGAGCTTAAATATATTCCTAATGGAGAGCTTCCGTATATCACGGCTGACAAGGAACGAATTGAGCAGGTGCTCATAAACATAGTTTCAAATGCCATAAAGTATACACCGGACGGCGGGGCTATCACCGTATACGCATCTGCATCCAAACACGGTGTTGACATAAAGGTGAAGGATACGGGTATCGGCATTCCCGAAGAAGATCTGCCCCATCTGTTCGAGCGTTTCTACCGTGTTGAAAAATCCCGTACCAGTGAAACCGGCGGCACAGGTCTTGGACTTGCTATTGCCAAGGAGATCGTGGAGGCCCACGGCGGAAATATTTCTGTAGAGAGCCAGCTTGGAAAGGGAACAGCGGTGATGATCCACCTTCCCCTTGAAACTAAGCTTAAGACTGTAGAATAAGTTTTGAAACCGAACGGAGTGTTTGATGCCGAGTTTTACCTTGGAAAAGAGGGGCTTTAGGCCACGTTCCTATCTCCGTATTAAGGAGGCTTACGTCTGTTGAAGACTATGGTCAATAACATGAACAAAACTGCAGAGCGGCGGTTTAAAAACGCCGCGGAGATATTTAAAACAGTACTTTTGATACTGCTTGTAATCAGCCTTGTTTTACTTGTGGCGGTGTATATCAGCGGTATGAAGGTGTATGAAAACATTGTAATGCGCAAAAATTCCGGTGAGAGCTTTGATAAGCTGTGGAGCGTTCAAAGCGGTACAGAGCCTGAACCTCTTGACGGGAATCATCTCATTCCGGAATTTATAAGCTACAAGCAATCCACATTTTCCGAGGCCAGAGGATGTGTTGGCGATTCGTATTCTGTTTCTGGCATATATGAGCTTGTAAAGCCGTGTATACTTGAACTTTTTGGAAATAATGCGGTGTGCAGGCAACTGACCGCAGACCACGGCGCGGAAGTATTCGGCAGAGCTGTGGGAAGTGATGAATTCATTTATATTCGCTACCATGTTCCGGTGCTTTATCAGCTCATATATGCTTTTGCGGCAGATGCACTGACTGTTTCTGAATCCGATGTGGCTGTAGGGGACGGCGGAAATATAGGCGCGTATGTGAGCGAGCTTATAATCATCCCGGATAAGGATTTTGCCGCCCACCGATTCGTTGCTTATGCACACGATGGAAATGGCGGTTATTATGAATTCCGTCCGGCTCAGCATATCGTTACATCGAGCTTCTACATTTCAAAGCTTGCGGACGGAGCTGCAAATGTTGATTCTTATAAGCTTGATTTTATAGACGGGACAGGTATTATCACTGTAGACGGCGAAATCGAGTGCGATCATATTCACTCCGAGATGTCGTCTTACTCTGATAACGCACAGCGTAATGCACTGTTAAGACTTTTTAAATACAACCCCGACAAGCTGGACTGGTATACAGATGAGGGCGTGGATGTTTATATAGACTCATCCAGCCAGCTTCGAATCGGCGAGGGCAGTATTCTGTTCTCCACCTCGGATGCGACGGATAATTCCGGCGGTACTTTGCGCGGAATTGAGATAGATACGCTTCTCGGTTATTCGGTGGATGGAACACCGGGACTCTTCGATAAAATGACGGCGGTTGATAATCTGTTAAAGCGTCTTGGCGAAATTTCTCCGTCGCTTATCGGCGGTGCAGCGGTGCCTTGCCTTGGTGACGTTTATGTTGACGGCGAACTGCTGACGGTTGAGTATTTTCTTGCATATGATAATATCAGAGTGGGCAAAAATCCATATTTCCGAGCGGTTCTCACTGAAAATACCGTATGCGAGGCGGAGATTTATCCTGTGGAGATCAGTATGGGAGAAGATACCGTACTCGCACCAAGACCAAATTATATTTTACGGCAGCTTTCTTCGTTAGGTAAGCTTTCCGAAACATCCCACATATCCGCTGTAAGGCTCATTTATACAGACGGTGCGGCGGAATGGACTGTGATTGCAGAAAAATAATTTTTTAGGGTGGGGGATCGTATGAACTGGTCGTCGGTTAAAAATCTGCTTATAGGTATTCTTGTAGCGGCTAATCTGTTTCTCGTGTACAATATTACATTACAGGATCGTGCCCGTGACTATATTAATGAAGATGAAGTGATCGGGGCTATTGAACTGCTTGCGGAGCGAGGGCTTCATGTTCCGGACGAATGTGTGCCAAGAGAGAAATTCACCGCACCGGTATACGAGAGCCTGTACAGCGATCAGTATTATACAAAGACTGCTGAAATACTCAGCGGATCTCCTCGTGAAATTCTTCTCCAAACACCGAACGGTGGATTCAGTATCACGGCACAAAACGGCGCGATAACGGAAATGGATGCGGAGTTCGGTTTTTCATATATCAAAAATGGCAATTCCGAAGTCAGTGCATATACTGTGATTACAGCCGAAAACTTTGCTTCCGAATCGGCGCTTTGGGATGCTGTCAGTGCTTCTAAATTGGCTGTGCTTACAAACAAAGCTGAGCGGTTTCTCGAACGTTGTGTAGGCGACGATTATATTATATCGGCAGAAATCACAGACAGCTATTTTGATTCGGAAAGCGGATTTACTTATCTCCTCGCAAAACAGTTGATCGGCGGCTATGAAGTTTATTCTCACTATGCCGTATGTGTGTTTTCTGGCGAGGAGCTTGTGTATTCCTACGGAAGATGGTATTTTGCACCATTTGATGAAGACTACAATACCAAACTTATAGATCAGGTGAACATACTTTTCTCGGATCTTTCACAGCTTAAAGCCGGTGCTTTGACTGGCTTTGATGCTGATGGGCGTATGGGGGCGGAACCAAGAGAAAATGCGGAAATCTCCCGCTCGTTATCCTATGATACAAAGCTTCCGGATGTAAAAAAGATCGAAGAAGTTTATTCGGTTTATTGGAATGCCGGGAAAACGGCGCTTTATTTCATTCCTGCGTGGCAAATTGAACATAGTGACGGTCAAATTATAGTATATAATGCTACGAATGGTACAGTGTATGCGATGAAATGGTAAACAATTTGTAAATTTATAAAAAAACTGTTAATAGGGCTTCCATTTTCGATAAAAAAGTGTTATAATACTACAGAGATATATAAATTGAAGCCGAATTTGTTAACAAAACGTGAAGCAGATTTGGAATTTTGTGTTTATGGAATTTATCAAGGCTTGATTGCGGCGAATCACAGCCTATAATATACAGCGCGTTCGGTTGGAACTGCGTGTGATCCTATGCCGGGAAACGAGACGAAGATATGGAAAAAATAATTATTAACGGGGGCAGACCGCTTAACGGTTCTGTCGAAGTCAGCGGATCTAAAAACGCTGCGATTCCGATAATACTTGCTACCCTTATGGTAGACGATGTGTGTGTTATCGAAAACGTTCCGTCAATAAGCGATATCAGCCTGTCGCTTGAGATACTTGCAGCTATGGGATGCCGCATAAGAATGCTCTCCAAAAACACCGTCGAGGTGGATTCGAGAGGTGCAAAGGGCGGAATATCTCCTTACGAGCTTGTACGAAAAATGCGCGGCTCTTATTATCTTGTGGGCGCGGAGCTTGCCCGCTGGGGGAAAGCCTATGTTGGCCTTCCCGGCGGATGCGATTTCGGAGTACGTCCCATAGACCAACACATAAAGGGCTTCAAAGCTCTTGGGGCACAGGTGAATGTTGAGAGCGGATATATAGATGCAAAATCCGAATCTCTTAACGGTACGTCTATCTATTTTGACGTTGAAACTGTAGGCGGCACAATAAATGTCATGATTGCCGCGGCTCGTGCCAAGGGTACGACAATTATAGAAAACGCAGCGCGTGAACCGCATGTGGTTGACCTTGCGAACTTCCTCAATACCTGCGGTGCAAAGATAAGCGGTGCAGGTACAGATACAATAAAAGTAAAAGGTGTTGACCGTCTTTACGGATGCACCTACGCTATAATCCCCGATATGATCGAAGCCGGCACATATATGTGTGCGGCGGCGGCAACGGGCGGTCATCTTAAGGTCACAAACGTTATCCCTAAGCATATGGAATCTGTTTCCGCAAAGCTTGAGGAAATGGGCGTTAAGATCGTGGAGCATGATGATTCCATCGAGGTTATCAGCACGGGCGAGCTTAACCGAGTGAACGTAAAGACAGCTCCCTATCCCGGATTTCCTACGGACATGAATCCTCAGTTCGGCGCACTTCTTTGCCTTGCAAACGGGGTGTCTTGCCTGACAGAAAGCATATTCAACAACCGTTTCAGATATGTTGAAGAATTAAAGCGAATGGGCGCATCCATCAAGGTGGACGGCTCTACCGCCATAATCGAGGGCGGACAGTCTATGTCCGGCGCACCCGTTAAGGCGGTTGACCTTCGTGCAGGTGTCGCCATGATAATTGCCGGAATGGCAATAAAGGGACGTACTGAGATCGAAGATATACACTACATTGAGCGTGGATACGACGACGTTGTGGGAAAACTTCGTGCAGTGGGGGCGGACATTAAGAAAGTTATTGTCCCCGATGCAGCACAGTATGAGAAAGCAAACTGACGGTGCAGTACGCAGAATTTAATTTTTGATTATAAAAGGGTGTACGCTTGCGACACCCTTTTGGTTTATGAAAATGGAACTTACGAACGACGAAAAGATTATTGATATTAACGAAGGACTTCAGCTTATCGAAAAGAAAGAAGGACTTACTTTCGGTACAGATGCTTACCTTTTAAGTGCGTATGTAAGAAAGCAATGCCGTGCTGTCGGTGTGGATCTGGGAAGCGGAACTGGGGTTATCGCTCTTCTTTTGATGGAACGGGATAAGCTTTCCAAAATCCACGCGGTGGAGCTTCAATCGGATTTTGCCGAGCTTATTAAAAGAAACGCTGAGCTGAACAGCTTTTCCGAGAGGATTACGGTGCACTGCTTGGATGTGCGTGGAATATCGGCGGAAACTATAGGCGTTTCGGCGGATATTGCCGTATCGAATCCGCCTTATATGAAGGTGAGCGGAAAGGCAAATGAAAGCGAGTACAAAAATATCGCGCGGCACGAGGTCGCAGGTGGAATCGCGGACTTTGCCGAAGCCGCATACCGTATTTTGAAGCACGGCGGACTTTTTTACACCGTGTGGCGTCCGGACAGGCTTAGCGAGCTTGTGTGCGCTCTTTCTGCCGCAAGGCTTGAACCGAAACGAATGACATTTGTGCATGCGAGAGCGGAGCTTCCGCCATGTCTTGTGCTTTGTGAGGCAAAAAAAGGCGCTTCACCCGGGATGTATGTGACGCCGCCGCTTATCATGTACACGGACGGAAGCAATTATACCGAAGCTCTTAAAAAAATCTACGAAACGGGTGAGTTTGATGAGCCTTACAAAAGACCCTGACGTATACTATGCCGATACGTCAGAAGAAAAGAATAAAATAGTAGGGGGCACGCTTTATCTTGTGACAACCCCCATCGGAAATCTTGCCGACCTCTCCGAAAGAGCGAAAAAAGTACTTTCCGGAGTGGACTTTGTTGCCGCAGAGGATACACGCAATTCCGCAAAGCTTCTTGCCATATTCGGTGTTAAAAAGCCCATGGTGAGCTACTACGAGCATAATAAGCGTGAGCGCGGTGAGATTATATGCGATCGACTTGAGGCAGGCGAATCCTGTGCTCTTGTTACCGATGCCGGCATGCCGGGGATTAGTGATCCCGGTGAGGATATCGTAAAGCTGTGCGCTGAGCGAGGGATTCCGGTGACTGCAGTGCCGGGGCCGTGCGCCGCAATGACTGCTCTGACGCTTTCGGGGCTTTTCACGGCGAGATTCGCGTTTGAGGGCTTTCTTTCCACGAACAAAGGCGAGAGAAAGCGCCATCTTGAAGAAATAAAGCACGACAGACACACGCTCATATTCTACGAAGCCCCCCACAAGCTGAAAGCTACTCTCGCTGATCTTTTTGCGGCTCTTGGCGATCGAAAGATATCTCTTTGCCGCGAGCTGACGAAGCTTAACGAAGAAATAATGCGAACGACCCTTAGTGAAGCGACAAAATTGTACACCGAGCGCGAACCGAGAGGCGAATATGTGCTTATTATTGAGGGTGCAAGCGAGGAGCAGGTGCTGGCAGGTGCATTTTGGAGCGATATGACCGTTGAGGAGCACGTTGTCTATTACATGGATGGGGGCAAATCGAAGATGGATGCAATCAAAGCTTGTGCCAAAGATCGCGGTATGGCAAAGAATGAAGTTTATAAGATTGTCAATGTGTGATAATTTGGCATGAACCGGAGATGATAAAAGCGAGGCTTAACGGGATGAGCGTTAAGCCTCGCTTTTGGTGTTTATCTTATTTCTTGCTCCAAATCGTTGAAAATTTCCGAGTTAAAAAAGTCTTGCACAGTGATATTTAGTCCATCGCAGATTTTCTTTATGGTAGAAACGGTGGTGCTGTTGTTTCTGCCGCCGATGATATTGCTTAGGGTGGACTGTGTTATTCCACTGATGGTGGAAAGCTTATTTACGGTTATGCTGTTTGTTTCGCATAGCTCTAAAATTCGCAGTTTTGTCGCCTTGCCTATCGTCATCTTATGTACGCCTTTCTGCAAAAAATATATCTCTAAAACATTTTAACTGTTTTTGGTTGAAAATGTTACCTCAAAAGAGTTGGGTTTGAGGGATATAATGTGATATAATAAAAGCACAAATGCCTCCGCTTTGCTTTGGAAATCTAAGGAAGCTTTTATTTCATCATAAATTTTAGGTAAAAAAGTTCAAGGAAAAATTATGATATGATAATACA
Source organism: Candidatus Flemingiibacterium sp. (assembly GCA_045644145.1). Lineage (GTDB taxonomy): Bacteria > Bacillota > Clostridia > Oscillospirales > CAG-272 > Flemingiibacterium. Next base: position 4,202 of record JAZRGK010000050.1, on the reverse strand, counting down.
TTATAAAAAATTTATGAAAATGAGAGGGATACAATGAAAAAATATCTGATAGCGGCAATATGCGCCGCCATCGTGGGTGTGATGCTGTGTCTTGGCGTTTCGGCGGATACTGTGGCGAGCGGCACATGCGGTGCGGATGGCGATAATCTGACATGGGTGCTTGACGATTGCGGTACGCTTACCATTAGCGGTGTCGGCAAAATGAAGGACTGCGCTTCTGTCAATGATAAGCCTTGGAAAACTGTTTCCGATAGTATCACGCGTGCAGTGATCGGCGACGGTGTAACCAACATCGGTACAGGCGCATTTAACGGATGCGGAAATCTCGTGGATGTGACTATAGGAAGCAATGTTACGAGCATCGGAAGCAATGCGTTCAAGAGCTGCGGTATTGTGCACATGATAATCCCCGAGGGAGTAACATCTATTGGCAATGCCTCATTTCGAGGGTGCAAATCATTAACAAGTGTTGAAATCTCTGAGGGTGTTACGACCATTGGGGAAAATGCTTTCTTCGGTTGCAGCAGCCTGGGAAGCGTAGCTATACCGAACAGCGTTACGCAAATCGGCGGATATGCGTTTTATGGTTGCGAAAGCCTCGGAAGCGTGACTATATCAAGCGGTGTTACACAAATTGGAAGCTATGCGTTTTATGGCTGTAAAAGTCTTGTTGATGTCAAAATTTATTCGCGCGATGCGGACTTCGGCAAAAACGTATTCTTATCAACTAATAAAGATTTTATTATCTACAGATATGCAGACTCAACGGCGGCGACCTATGCATCAGAGAATGGGCACAAATTTGCGGAACTTTCGGAAAACTCTCCCGAATGTATTTACGGTGACGCATCCGGTGACGGAAAGGTAGATGTAGATGATGTTATGCAATTTGCGCGCTATATTGCAAGATGGAAAGACTACGGAGAGGATTCGGTGAATCTGTCGGTTCTCGATTTGAACCTGGATGGCGAAGCGAACCCTATTGATCTCATAATTTTGACACGCCATCTTGCAGATTGGGTAGGCTATGAAAATCTACCTTATGTCCAAGCATAAACCTGAAAGTACATAAAAGCACTTACACCAAAGTCTGACGGTGTAAGTGCTGATTTTATTTACGGTCATAGTTAATATCTATCAATGTCAATGCGTGTCACGCGATCGGCGATATCCTCATCAAGGAAAATGGAAGCGATCCGCTCGAAGCCTTGCGGCTCATCGCTGACATAGTATTCCACACGTCCCAATCGTAGAGTTGAGATTCCGGTGTCGAGAACAGCGCGTATCTCCTCAGCGGCGGCGGCACCTACGTTTATGAGTGCCGCATCGGGAATAACTTTGGCGATAGCTCCTGCTATTATGGGGTAGTGAGTACATCCAAGTATCAGTGTGTCAGCGCCGGCTTCGATTATGGGCTGAAGATGTTTTTTGGCGGCAAGGCGAGTTATTTCATCGTCCTCCGATACAAAGCCGTTTTCCACAAGCGGAACGAACAGTGGACATGCGGTACTGATGGTTTTGAATTCGGGATCTATCGCGTGAATTCCTTTCTCAAATGCTCCGCTTCCGATGGTAGACGGAGTTCCGGCTATGCCGATTGTTTTGTTTCTTGTAGCTTTCGCGGCGGCGCGAACGCCTGCATCTATTACGCCGATAATTGGGATGTCCGGATGCTTTTCTCTTAACACAGGGAGAGCGTTTGAGCTTGCAGTGCCGCATGCAACAAGAACGGCATCCACCCCCTTGGAGATTAGAAAGTTCATGTCCTGCAGTGAATATTTAATTATGGTTTCCTTGGAGCGGGTGCCATATGGAACGCGTCCTGTGTCGCCGAAATATATAATGTCCTCAGATGGGAGCAGTCGGCGCACCTCTTTTAGCGCCGACAGTCCGCCAAGCCCACTGTCGAAAATTCCTATCAAAGCTTACGCCCCCTTTTCTATGGCAAGCGCGATAAGTCTGTCGATTATCTCGGAATAAGTCATGCCGTCATGCATGAACAGCTTGGGGTACATGCTTATCTTTGTAAATCCGGGGAGAGTGTTTATTTCGTTAAAGATTATTTTTTCCTCGCCGTCTTTCTCGTATACGAAGAAGTCAACGCGGGACAGTCCGGCGACACCGAGAGCTCCGCAGATCATTTTTGCATATCTGCGAATCGTTTCTGCAGTTCCGGGCTTTATGTCGGCGGGGATTATAGCAGAGGAATTGCTGTCAGCGCTGTATTTTGCGTCGTAATCGTAAAATTCTGCGCCGGGATTGATCTGACCGCATGTGGAAGCAGCATATGCGTGCTTCCCCAGTGGATTGTTGCCCATGACCGCAACCTCAACTTCTTTTCCTTTAATATATTCTTCCACAATTATTTTGCTGTCATGCTCTACCGCAAGCTTAAGGGCATCTATAAGCTCGTCGCGGTTGCTTGCTTTGGATGCACCTACCGATGAGCCAGCGTTCGCCGGTTTTACAAACAGCGGATATGTACTGATTCTTTCACAAGCGGTTACAACACCTTCTGAATCCTTTTCGAGGCGGAAGCTGGGGATTACTTCGCATTTCGCCTGAGGGATTCCGTAATGGTTGAGTACCAGCTTAGTGAAGCCCTTATCCATACCTATAGCTGATGCCGCGCAACCGCATCCCACAAAAGGTATTCCCGAAAGCTTCATGAGGCCCTGCAGAGTGCCGTCCTCGGCGTTTGCGCCGTGCATTATGGGGAAGATTACATCAATGTGTATACGGCGCATGCTTTCCGCGGCGTCAGAGAAGACGAGAAGCGCAGAATCGGATGGGGACGGAGAGAGTGCGGCTTTTTCCAGCGCGGTGGGATCTTCGCACCAAGAGCCATCCTTTATTTTAGATATATCACCGGTAAAAAGAAACCAGTCGCCGTTTTTGGTGATGCCAACGGTGGTTATATCATATTTGGTTTGGTCGATGTTGGAAAAAATTGAGTGTGCGGATATGAGAGATACCTCGTATTCCGAGGATTTTCCGCCGAAGAGGCAGAGAAGCGATATTTTTGACATTTGTATCATTCTCCTATATTATATATGGTAATAATATTCTATTCACAGGTGTCGGAATTGACATGAGTTATTTGGGCAACGCGTATGTTCCCGCCAAAATCCTTGTGAAAACGGCAGCATAGATTGCGGTTTTGACAAATCTCAGCTATCCGCTCGGATTGGTCATGTCCGATTTCTAGCAACATAATCGCATCCTGATGCATGTGCGTTACCAGTACATCTAAGAAGTGGCGGTAGAATATCATGCCATCTTCGCCGCCGTCCAGAGCTATGTGCGGTTCATGCCGAACTTCGGCGGACAGCGTTGGAATTACTGCTGTGTTAATGTACGGCGGATTTGAAACGATAATATCTGCCGTACAAATAAGCTCATTCAGATCATCATGCAGCACATCTGCTTTGACAAAGCTGATTCGGTTTGATACCCCATTAAGAGCTGCGTTTTTTTGAGCAATATCCAATGCCGGCTGCGAAATATCAACGGCGAATGCTTTGGTTGTGACGTTTTCTTTCAATATAGATATAGCAATGCATCCGCTTCCGGTGCAGAGATCGAGCACAATAGGGTTCTGAAAAGCATTGTCAAGGGCGAGCGCTACGAGATGCTCTGTATCCGGCTGGGGGATAAGGCAATCGGGGGTTACGATAAAACGGTTGCCGTAAAACCATGCCTCGCAGGTAATGTATTGGAGAGGTATGCCCATTTTGCGTTTTTCGAGGGCTTCGTCGAGGATTTGGGGCAATTCCTCGCCTTTGTGGAGCATGCACCATTCTCTTTTTCTGCCTGTTAGTGCCATTATCAGCTCTGCGGCTTCGTTTTGCGGCGAATCTGAGCCTAGATCCGCAAGTTGCTTTGTGAGGGATAAGTATGTCATGGCATATTCCTTTCAATAATACAATTATATCAGATAACCGACGAAAAATAAATAGTTTTGAGAGAAATTATTGAAAATTGAGCGAATGTGTATATGAGATACAAAGAAAGATAGAAATGCATGAGAAATATATGCAACAAGCCTAAATTCAAAAAAATCAAAAAACCCTCTTGACAAGGTGTAGGGAGATGTGATATAATATGAAAGCTGTCCGCACGGGGAGTCTGAGAGGGCGACCGAGAGGAACGGAAAAAACTTTTAAAAAAGTTTTTAAAAAGTACTTGACAAGTGCGACGAG
>JAZRGK010000049.1:0-22270 GCA_045644145.1 Candidatus Flemingiibacterium sp. | reverse complement strand
CGGTTACAAGAAGGATCCGGAAAATCCAAAGAAAATCATCATCGACGAAGCCGCGGCGGCAGTGGTCAGACACATCTTTGATCTGTGTATTGCCGGCAAAGGTCCGAGTCAAATCGCACGGCAGCTGGAAGCAGAGAAAGTATACACGCCAAGCATGTATGAATATATGGAGACAGGTGTACGGCTGACAAACTTTAATGAAGACAGACCCTACGGCTGGGCATCGGACAGTGTATCAGAGATTCTCGAGCGCGAAGACTACATCGGCAACACAGTCAACCGTAAATATACCACTTTGTCTTACAAGCATAAGAAACGGATCGCACGTCCCGAAAGTGAACAGATGCGCGTAGAGAATTCCCACGAACCCATTGTCGATGAACAGACTTGGAAGCTGGTACAGGAGCTTCGTTCCAACAAGCGCAGACCCAATAAGATGGAGGGACTTGACAAGTATTCGGGACTGCTGTTCTGTGAAGACTGTGGATCAAAGATGTACTTCGTCCGAGGAAGAACCATCAAGCCGGAAGCATTCTGCTTTGTGTGCAGTAAATACCACAAGCATAACAAAAAATGTACACCGCATACGATTCGATCTGGTATACTTGATACGATTGTGCTTGCAGAACTGAACCGAGCCATCCGTTACGCGAGATCGAACAAGGAACAGTTCATCGAAGCAGCGATGCAAAAAAGTACCACCCAGGCTCGGCGTGAGCTGGCGGCACTTCAAAATGAGTACAATACGCTGATGAATCGTAAAAATGTATTGAGTACACTGTTCAAGCGGCTTTATGAGGACAACGTCATTGGCCGTATCAATGACGAACAGTTTCGGATGCTGTCTTCCGATTACAACGAGGAACAGGCTGATATCACGGAGAAACTGCCTGCAATCGAGAAGCAGATGGAAGCGTTGAAAGATCAATCCACAGGTGCAGAACGGTTCGTAGCATTGGCGCGGAAGTACACCAATATCACAGAGCTGACACCGGAGATACTCAATACGATGATTGATAAGATCATCATTGGCGAGCTGGAAAGCAGACACTCCAAAAAGAATGTCAAGCAGAAGATTCGGATACTGTTCAAGGGATTCGGTGAACTGGACGATCTTATGTGCGTATAACGGAGAAATCTCTATAAAAAGCGAAAGGAGATATGGATTTCTCCATATCTCCTTTGCCCCGGACGGCTATTTATGGGATAACATCCCTATTCGTAGCCGCCGAATCGGTACCCTTCTTAGTTTAATATAGGTTCATATGTAGCGCGAGCCCTTGTCAATATTGGCAACTGTAGAGATTTCCTTGGAAAGTATAGCGATAAACTCAGCATCACCGGGTCTTCCGGTCGAAAAATGTACGGTATGACCAAATATCTCGTAAAGCTTTTTTAAATCGCCCTTCATCCACGATTCATCTATAGCTCTTCTGATAGCCGCCTCTACGCACGCTACTGTAGTATCGTATTGCTCCGCGATGGGAACGTATATGGATTTTGTAACCGATGTAACAGTTTCCGGATGCTCAACCGCGATCGTTATGGCAGATATAAGATAGCGGTATCCTTTAAGCCTTGGGGAGACTTCTACAACACCTAAAAGCTCAATTATTTTTTGCTCAAGTGTCGGCTCTTTTCTGTATAACAGCTCGTACCGTATCATAACAAATTTCCTTTTCTTTTAATAGTCTACCTTTAGATTATACCATAAAATCAAATAAAAATCAATTGCTATGGTAAAAAACACCTGCGTCACAAAAAAATTCCCACACTGTTGTGTGGGAATTTTTTACGTTACTTATCGTGTGTAACTCACGCGCCGTAAACGCTGACAGCTTTCTTGCCGCCTGCGATATGCTCGAACTTGACGGTACCGTCAATGAGAGCAAACAGGGTGTCATCCTTGCCGATTCCGACATTGTTGCCGGGATGTACCGCAGTACCTCTCTGGCGGATGATGATATTGCCTGCCTTTACAGCCTGACCGTCGGACTTCTTAACGCCAAGACGCTCTGCTTCGCTGTCGCGGCCGTTCTTAGTGGAGCCGACGCCCTTCTTATGAGCGAAAAACTGTAAGCTGAGCTTTAACATTGTTAACTTACCTCCGTTATCTTATTTGAGAAATTCGAGTTCCTGATTGCAAGTCAGATAAGTTCCTCTACCACAGCAACATCAAGGAAATCGTAATATTCCTCAAGCATGTCGTTTAATTGGTAGTAATAAGCCTGGATAAGTCCCGAAATAGCGTACCGCTTACATTCATCCTCCTCAAAATCCTTAAGAGCATGGCGCGCGATAACCTTTATATCGGTGGTTTCTTCATCAATAGTATAATCAACATCGGAAGCATAAGCAACCTCAATGGTATTGATTATGAGCATAGTCATTGCTGAAAGCGCGGCGCAAAGCACATCATCGCCCGACTCACCGTAACCGGTATGTCCCTGCTCGCTGAATCCGTAAAACACGTTATCCCACTTATAAAAAACTATCTTTGTCATTTTTTGGGAATTAACCAACGATCTTTTCGATCTGAACCTTGGTGTAAGGCTGTCTGTGACCGATCTTCTTCTTGGAATCCTTCTTGGGCTTGTACTTCAGGATGTGGATCTTGGGACCCTTGCCGTTCTTAACGACAGTTGCCTCAACGCTTGCGCCTGCCACATAGGGAGCGCCTGCGGTGAACTTGCCGTCAGCAGAGAGAGCAAGCACCTTGTCAAAAGTAACCTTTTCTCCGGCTTCAACATCGAGCTTCTCGATGAAGATAACATCGCCTTCGTTAACCTTGTACTGCTTTCCGCCTGTTACGATAACTGCAAACACGAAAAGCACCTCACTTTCTGAATGGCTTTTTGCCATGAACTCGCTGATGCCGGTTTTGCCTTTTCAGACAAATTAAAAAACCGTACAAATCAAGCGGCTCCTTATTATAACATATCTAAGCAAAAAAGTCAATAGTCAATATATATTTTTATTTGTTCATTTCTACCAATTTTTTAGAAGTTTTTTAATCTTATTACTGTTCATCAAGAAGGATGACCTCTCCTTTTTCAAGTGTCCTCGGAACATCGATGAGACGCTGATTGGATGAACCGCGGAACTTTAACATAAGATTGCGCTTTTCGTGCATATACCGTCCGTCAACCAGCACATCTGTAAGCCCTAAAAGCTCGTCCGTCACCTCACATCTCGGATGAGAGCCGTCACGCTTCAGCTCCTCATAGGTAAATCCCGTAAAAGCCCAAATGTTTTTTCCGGGATACCGATCCCTAACACGCCTTACAAACGGTAACAGCGCGCGCTGATTGGACGGCTCAAACGGCTCTCCCCCGAGAAGCGTAAGACCGTTTATATATACCGGCGCAAGCATTTCGAGTATACTTTCCTCAACCTCGCGCGTAAACTCTTTACCGTAGGAAAAATCCCATGTTTCCGGTTGAAAGCAGTGCTCGCAGTGATTAGTGCATCCCGACACGAACAGCGTAACTCTTACGCCCTCGCCGTTTGCAACATCGCAGTTTTTAATATTTCCGTAGTGCATAGCTTATAAGTGAAGCACCCTTTCCTTTATTTCCTGGGTACGTCCCTGATTCCAATACTGAGTTCCGATGTAACCGCATGTACGGCGCGCTACATTCATCTTATCCTGATCATTGTTGCCGCACTGCGGGCAAGTCCAAACAAGCTTGCCGTCAACATCCTTTATTTCGATCTCGCCGTCAAATCCGCACACCTGGCAGTAGTCGCTCTTGGTGTTAAGCTCGGCGTACATAATGTTATCATAGATGCATCTGATGACCTGCATTACCGCTTCAAGATTGTTCTGCATGTTGGGCACTTCCACATAGCTTATAGCTCCGCCGGGAGAAAGCGCCTGGAACTTTGCTTCAAATATAAGCTTATCAAAGGCGTTTATCTCCTCGGTTACATGGACATGATAGGAATTAGTAACATAAGATTTGTCCGTAACTCCCTTTATGATACCGAAACGGCGCTGTAAGCATTTCGCGAATTTGTAGGTAGTGGATTCAAGGGGAGTTCCGTACAGCGAGAAGTCAATATTGTGTTCAGCCTTCCAGCAGCGGCATGCGGCATTGAGATATTCCATAACCTCAAGGGCAAAAGGAGTAGCCGCAGGATCGGTGTGGGATTTACCTGTCATGTAGCGTACACACTCATAAAGTCCGGCATAACCGAGGGAAATAGTAGAATATCCCCCGTAAAGCAGCTTATCAATGGTTTCGCCCTTTTCAAGTCTTGCAAGCGCACCGTACTGCCACAGAATAGGCGCGGCATCGGAAAGTGTGCCCTTAAGTCTGTTATGGCGACACATCAGCGCGCGGTGGCAAAGCTCAAGCCGCTCGTCGAATATCCTGTAGAACGCATCGCGGTCTTTTTCCGAAGAAAGAGCTATATCTACAAGATTTAAGGTAACAACGCCTTGATTAAATCTGCCGTAATACTTAGGCTTACCGTTCTCGTCAACATATGGGGTAAGGAAGCTGCGGCATCCCATGCAGGTATAGCAGTGTCCCTCGCCGTTCTTGTCGATCTTAAGTTCAAGCATCTTCTTTTCGGAGATGTAGTCCGGCACCATACGCTTTGCGGTGCATTTTGCGGCAAGCTTCGTGAGATAATAGTAAGGCGCGTCTTCATTTATGTTATCTTCCTCAAGCACATAAACAAGCTTCGGGAATGCAGGGGTCACCCAAACGCCCTTCTCGTTCTTTACGCCCTGATAACGCTGTTCCAGCACTTCCTCTATAATAAGAGCAAGATCGCGCTTTTCAGCTTCATCCTTTGCTTCGTTGAGATACATGAATACCGTGACAAAGGGGGCTTGTCCGTTGGTGGTAAGAAGCGTCACCACCTGATACTGTATAGTCTGCACGCCGCGGCGGATCTCCTCGCGGAGTCTGCGCTCCACAAGACCTGCCACCTCAGCTTCGGTAAGCCCCTTGCCGATACCCGCCATCTCCGCTTTGACGTCTTTGGTAATTTTTTCGCGGCTGACCGCTACGAAGGGCGCAAGATGGGTGAGAGAGATAGACTGACCGCCGTACTGGTTTGACGCAACCTGAGCGATTATCTGGGTTGCAATATTGCAGGCAGTGGAGAAGCTGTGGGGACGCTCAATAAGAGTGCCGGTAATAACCGTTCCGTTCTGAAGCATATCCTCTAAATTGACGAGATCACAGTTGTGCATATGCTGAGCGAAATAGTCGGAGTCATGGAAATGGATGATTCCCTCATTATGCGCCTTGACAATATCCTCGGGGAGCAGGATTCGGTTTGTTATGTCCCTTGACACCTCACCTGCCATATAGTCGCGCTGAGTTGAGTTGATAACCGGGTTTTTGTTGGAATTTTCCTGCTTTGCTTCCTCATTATTGCACTCAATAAGAGAAAGTATCTTATCGTCTGTGGTATTTGACTGACGCACAAGGCTTCTTGTATAACGATAGGTTATGTATATCTTGGCAAGCTCAAAAGCGCCGTGTGCCATAAGCTGATGCTCCACCATGTCCTGCACTTCCTCCACTCCGGGAGATCTGCCAAGAGCCTCACAGCTTATAACAACGCTTTCCACGATTCTCTCAAGCTGGAGAGGGGTTATTCTGAAGCTTTCCTCAACCGCCTCATTGGCTTTTCCGATAGCAATGGCAATTTTCTGCTTGTCGAACTCCGCCTCAGAGCCGTTTCTTTTGATTATTTTCATAATTTTATTTCTCCTGATCAGCTTATTTTTAAAAATCCCACACACCGTATATTGTGTGCCGTATACGCCTTTCACCACTACATATAGTATGCGGCGCTCTTAAATGATACCATATATTGTGGTTCTTGTCAATAGTGTGACGTATTTTATTTGTTTTTTGGCGTTGTATACAAACAAATACGACTATTTTGGTGCACTTTGAATCAACGCATCGGATATATGCGCTAAATCTTCTGTTTACAGCGCCTGTATATTGACAGCAACATAATATGTATGGTAAAATATGCACATTATAAATCCAAATGGAGAATATGCCAATGAAATATCTTAGTGAAATAACGCTGATTGCCGCCGTGTCGTTTCTCGGCGAGCTTATGGGATATCTTATTCCGCTCCCCATCCCGGGAAGCATATACGGACTTCTCTTAATGTTTGTTTTATTGCTTACCGGCATTATAAAGGTGTCGCAGGTCAAGAAAACCGGAGATTTTCTTATAAGCCTCATGCCAATAATGTTTGTTGCCCCCTGCGTAGGGCTTATGGGAAAATTCGATGCCTGTCGTGAACTCATTTTTCCAATTCTTATCAGTGCAACACTGTCCACATTTATTGTTATGGGAGTCACCGGATATGTTTCTGAAGCGATCATAAAAAAGCAGGATAGGAAGGAGAAAACGGACAATGTTAAATGAGATCGCATCAAATACTCCCTTTTTCGGCATGTTCTTATGCGCGGTGTCTTATCTCTTTGCATTAAAGCTGCGCGAAAAAACCAAGCTTTCGGTGCTTAATCCACTTATTGTATCCTGCGCGGCAATAATTATTTTACTGCTTGTCACCGATACCGATCCGCAAGCCTTCACTGACGGCAGACTGCTTGCCGACGGAACCCGTGACGGCACGGGTGCAAAATTCTTTCAGATAATGCTTACACCCACAACCGTATGCCTTGCAATTCCCCTCTATGAAAAGCTGTCATACTTAAGAAAATATCCCTTTGCCATAATCGGCGGCATCATGTCAGGGGCAATTACAAGCCTTGGAAGCGTATATGCCATAAGCCGCATCTTCGGTTTGTCTAAGGAACAGTACGCAACACTGCTTCCCAAGTCAATCACCACCGCTATCGGCATGGGCGTTTCAGAGGAGCTTGGCGGAATCGTTCCGGTTACTGTGGCAGTTATAATTCTGACGGGTATCTTCGGGAATATGATCACAGGTTTTACCATGAAGGTGTTTTCAGTAAAGCACCCCGTTGCGGTAGGACTTGCCTGCGGTACAGCGGCGCACGCTATCGGAACGTCCAGAGCAAGAGAATTCGGTGAGGTGGAGGAAGCTATGAGCGGACTTTCCATTGCCATCTGCGGTATTATTACCGTGATTTTGGCATCATTTATGGTTCTCTTACCTATATAAATCTTTGACAAACAAATATCAGGCTTGTTATTTTGTTGACAATTTGCATAAAATCATAGTTTTATTAAATTTTTTTTGTTAATTTCGTTATTTTTGCTCTTGTTTTATATGGCGAAATGTAGTATAATGTAAATATACGTTTATTTTATCATTTTATACAAAGAGGTGACTTATTTGGCACTGAGCTTTAACGGCGGCATACATGTTGAAGAACATAAAAATACCCGTACCTGCGCCATTGAGATAATGACGCCCCCTGCCACTGTATCTATCCCTATGTCCCAGCATATCGGTGTGCATGCTGTGCCTTGTGTTAACGTTGGCGACACCGTACTCCGCGGTCAGCTTATAGGTGACGTGGAGACAGGTCTTGGATGCCCCATACATTCCAGCGTTTCCGGAAAGGTTATACGCATTGACGAGCGAAGCACCGCTACCGGAGCTAAAATCCGCAATGTGGTTATCGAAAACGATGGAAAAATGGAGCTTCATCCCGATATAGTTCCGTGGAATAAAAAGCTTGCTGACACGACTACCGATGAAATTATTGAAATCGTGCGCCGTGCCGGAATTTCCGGCATGGGCGGAGCTACATTTCCTACATACGCTAAAATAAACTCCGCGCTGGGAAAAGTAGAGCACGTTATTGTAAACTGTGCGGAATGTGAGCCCTTCATAACCGCAAACCACCGCCTGCTTGTGGAAAATCCCGATGCCGTTGTGGGTGGTCTTAAGATCCTTCTTAAAGCGCTTGGCGTAAGACAGGGCGAAATCGCTATCGAAGACAACAAGCCCGATGCCATCAAACGCTTAAGAGAGATCACAGATGAAAGCGAGCTTGTAGAGGTTCGCATACTGAAAACTAAGTACCCTCAGGGCGACGAACGGCAGATCATATATGCCCTAACCGGCAAGGAGCTTCCCATGGGTAAGCTTCCTGCGGATGTAGGATGCTGCATCTTCAACGCAGAAACATGCGCAGCAATTTACAATGCTTTTGTAAACGGTATGCCCCTTATAGAGCGCATTGTAACGGTTGACGGCGACTGCGTTGCAGAGCCGAAAAATCTGCTTGTTCCCGTTGGCACGTCCTACCGCGATCTTATCGCCTTTTGCGGCGGACTTACCCGTGAGCCTAAAAAGATCATAAACGGCGGTCCTATGATGGGCTTTGCCCAGTGGGATATCGATTCCCCCGTTACAAAGGGAACGTCGGCAATTTTAGCGCTGTCATCTGATATGGAACGCCACTATGAGCAGCCCGTAGCCTGCATAAGATGCGGCAGATGCGTGCGCGGATGTCCCATGAAGCTTATGCCAAACTATCTTGCAATGTTCTCAATGCAGGATAAGCTTGATATGGCTGAGCAGTTTGACATTACAAGCTGTGTGGAGTGCGGAAGCTGTTCCTACAGTTGTCCTGCGCATGTTCCGATATCCCAATATATTCGCGCAACAAAGGTCAAGGTCATCGAGCGCAGCCGCGCCATGCTCCTTGCGCGCGATAAAAGCCAGAAGAAATAAAGGAGGAGCGCAGCGTGAAAAATATATTTTTCCCGCCGGGTTTTGTGACTTTCGCTGCTCTGCAGCAGCGATTTTGCTTTGCAAAACCACCCACAACTCCCCAAGAAAGGAAGCTTTTGCTAACGCAAAAGCCGTGATAATTATTATGGCAAACAACGAAAATATCACAAATGAATTAACTGCCGAGTCTGCCGCTCCCAATATTCAGGAACCGGCACCCTCGAACGAAGCAAAGGCCATTAACATGGACGAATACATACCCGAGCTTCTTACGGTGACACCATCTCCCCACATCCGCACATCCGACACCACCAGAACAATAATGCTTGATGTTTGCATTGCTCTGATTCCGGCACTTATCTGGGGCGTGTTCGTATTCGGATGGCGCGCACTTACTGTAACTGCGGTTGCGGTAATATTTGCTGTTCTCGCGGAAGCGCTTTGGCAGAAGCTTATGAAAAAAACTGTGACCGTGCTGGATTTTTCCGCAGTGGTAACGGGACTTCTCCTTGCCATGAATCTGCCGGTATCCGTGCCGCTGTGGATTCCTGCTGTAGGCTCGATTTTTGCTATAATCATAGTAAAACAGCTTTTTGGCGGTCTTGGCAAAAACTTCGTAAACCCGGCACTTGCGGCACGAGTTTTCCTGTTCGCATGGCCGGCACATATGAGCACATATGTTGCTCCCGGAACGCATCTCTCCCCCATAGCGGTTACATCCGTCGATGCTGTGGCAAGCGCTACTTCCCTTTCGCCCCTTAAAAACGGATTCCTTCCCACAAGCACTTCCCTTTTCAACACCTTCCTCGGATATGAGGCAGGTTGTATCGGTGAGGTTTCCGCACTGCTTCTCAGCGCCGGATTTGTGTACTTGCTTGTTCGCCGTGTCATAACATGGCACATTCCCGTATCCTACATAGCTACGGTATTTGCTCTTACGCTTATCTTCCCCCAGAGTGCTCCTACGATTGACTTTGCGCTTTATGAGCTTTTCTCGGGCGGACTTTTCCTCGGTGCTATATTCATGGCTACCGATTATGTAACATCCCCAATAACCAACAGAGGACGCATTATATACGGTATCGGATGCGGTGCGCTCACTGTATTCATCCGTTACTTCGGCGGATATACCGAGGGCGTTTCATTTGCTATACTTATAATGAATCTTCTCGTATGGTATCTTGACCGCTACACAAAACCCACTAGATTCGGAGGTGCTAAGGTTGGCAAAGCAGAAAAATAAAGATTTCACAGCCGAAAAGTCGGGCGACGGAAAGAATATCCTCATTATCACCCTTAAGCTTTTCGCAATCAGCACTATAACAGCCTTGCTCCTTTCCGGTGTCAATGCTCTCACTGTGGAAAAAATAGCCGAAAATAACCGTGCCGAAAAAGCGGCGGCTATCTCCGAAATATTCGAGGGCGAAGTGGAAAGCAAACTTTATGAAGCAGAGATCGGCGGAATCTCAGAGCTTTACACCGTATCTGAAAACGACACTGTTATCGGATATGCCGCTGAAGTGAATCCGCTCGGATTCGGCGGCGCTATGACTGTTATGGTAGGCGTAAACGCCGACGGAACACTCGCCGGTGTCAAGCTTATCTCTCACTCGGAAACACCCGGACTCGGAAGCCGTGTAGGCGAGGCGCAGTATCTTGCGCAGTATACGGGCAAGGGTGCTGAAACCTTAAACGGCGGCGTTGATATTATCACCGGTTCGACCATCTCCTCAAAGGCAATTCTTGATGGCGTAAACACAGCGCTTACCGCACACCATACCGTATTTCCCAAAAACGGAGGTGCAAAATGAGTAGGTATTCACTAAAGCAAATGGGTTCCCAGTTCCTTGACGGACTTTTCTACAAAAACCCTGTACTTGTACAGCTTCTCGGCATGTGTTCGACACTTGCCGTGACTACATCTGTTATAAATGCACTCGGTATGGGTATCTCCACCACTGCGGTGCTCATATGCTCTAACGTTTTTATCTCGCTTCTCCGCAAATTCATTCCGAAGCAGATACGAATCGCATCTTACATAGTTATAATTTCGGGATTTGTAACAGCAATACAGTTACTTATAAAAGCCTATCTTCCCGACCTTGACAAGTCCCTTGGACTTTTTATCCCCCTTATAGTTGTAAACTGTATTATTCTCGCAAGAGCGGAGTCATTTGCTTCAAAGAACGCTGTGCTTCCCTCGGCAGTTGACGGACTTGCAATGGGTCTTGGATTTACCTTTGCTTTAACATGTCTTGCTTCCGTACGCGAGATCATCGGCGCAGGTACATTCTGCGGAATGCAGGTAATGCCAAACTTCTATGAGCCTGCCATCATTTTTATATTGCCGTCCGGCGCCTTTCTCACTCTCGGATGCCTTATCGCGCTTATGAATAAGATCATGAACGCCATAAAGGAGCGTGACAAGAAAAAAGCTCTCGCTGCAAAGGCGGATGAGCTTTCGAAAGAAGCCGCAGCACTTGACGCGAAAAACGGAGAGTCTTCAGAAGAAGACACCGAAAAAGTCGAAGTAAAGGAGGAAATTTAACATGGATTATCTTGTTGAGATTCTTCTTTTAATGCTTGGCGCAGTACTTATAGAAAACTATATTTTCTCAAAGTTCCTCGGCATCTGCCCCTTCCTCGGCGTATCCGAAAAGCCGGACACTGCTCTCGGCATGGGCTTTGCGGTAGTATTCGTTATGACGCTTTCAAGCGCCGCTACATGGGCTGTGTATCATCTGATACTTGTCCCATTCGGCCTTGAATATCTTGAAACTATCGCGTTTATACTCATAATTGCGTCCTTAGTACAGCTTATCGAGATGTTTCTTCGCAAATTCGTACCCGCACTTTACGGGGCGCTTGGCATATATCTGCCGCTTATCACCACCAACTGTGCGGTGCTTGGTTCTGCGCTTCTCAACATTCAGAACGGTTACAACTTTATCGAAGCGTTGGCTTACGGATTCTCCTCAGCGGTGGGCTTTACGCTTGCTATAGTAATTTTCGCAGGCGTTCGCATACGCATCTCCTTCGCCGAGCCGCCTAAAAGCTTCCGCGGTACTCCTATCGCTCTTATTGCGGCAGGACTTATTGCAATGGCTTTCTCGGGCTTCTCCGGAATGAGCTTCTAAGGAGGGGACAAAGTAATGGAAAATATTCAGAATATTCTTTATGCCGCTATGTGGTTTGCTATCCTCGGCGGCGCGATGGGCGTGCTTTTAGCCGTGGCATCGAAAATTTTCTATGTTAAAACCGATGAACGTGTAGAGGAAATATCCGAACTGCTCCCCGGCGCAAATTGCGGCGGATGCGGCTATGCAGGCTGTTCCGCTCTTGCTGAAGCAATAGCCAAAGGCGAGGCAAAAACCTCTGCATGTGTTGCAGGCGACGAAGCACTTGCCGCAAAGATCGCGTCTATTATGGGCGTTGCCGCTGAAAAGCCGATCCGCATGCGTGCTCAGGTAATGTGCTCCGGAACAGCGGAATTCGCCAACAAAAAATACCTTTATGAGGGCGCGGCGGACTGCTATGCGGCTTCAAAGCTTGGCGGCGGCGATAAGCTTTGCCCCAACGGATGCATCGGGCTTGGAAACTGCGTTAAGGCATGCGTGTTTGACGCCATAAACGTAGTCAACGGCGTTGCTGTGGTAGACTATGAAAAATGTCAGGCATGCGGAAAATGCGTAAGTGCCTGCCCTAAGCAAATAATTAAGCTTATCCCCTACGATTCCACTCACTGGGTGGGATGCATGTCAGTGGATAAGGGTGCTGTCACAAAAAAATACTGCGAGGTTGGCTGTATAAGCTGTCGTCTTTGCGAAAAGGCGTGCACACACGGCGCGATCCATGTAAACGATTTTGTGGCAGCCATAGATTACGAAAAATGCGTTCAGTGCGGCGACTGTGTGGAAAAATGTCCCCGCAAGATCATTTGGTCTGACAAATCACAGCGCGTCAGCATCACGATAAATCCCGAACACATCGAGGAAGCCTGACAAAAAATGCGAGGTGCCGCAAGCGGCGCCTCGTTTTGTCGATTTATGCGGCACGGAGGATGATAGTTTATGATACGTCTTTATGTTGCAAAATGCACCAAGAATTCGGAGCATGAAATCGGGAAAAAGCTTGCGGAACACGCTTTCTTTGAGGTTTTCAAAAAACATGCAGTCCTCTCCCATAAAAAAAGTGGGGAGCCATTTTTTGAAGGCGCAGAAAATACTTTTATAAGCATATCTCATTCTAATGGGCTTTGTGTCGCAGCTCTGTCGGACAGTGAAATCGGTGTGGATGCCGAGCTTATGACAGGTGATACGGAGCGGCATACTCGGCTTGCAGAACGCTTTTTCACCTTTTCGGAATCGGAATATGTGAAAGATTTCCCTGATAAGAATTTTTTCGAGATATGGTGTAAAAAGGAAAGCTATATGAAGTACATCGGCAAAGGATTTTCCCAGCCTATGAGTTCTTTCAGCGTATTTAAGCTCCCCATACGCTTCTCCCACTTTATATACAGCAAGCACATGATATGTGTTTGCTCCAGAGAGGAATTCAGTAGGGAGCCAATATTCACCGTTCTTTAAAAATCTGAACTCAGGGAACATTTTCTCAGGTTCAAACGTCAAACATACCAACCTCACCAGAGCAGGAGTAAACCATGCGCACATTATATATTAAGGAAAACGATGCAGGACAGCGCCTTGACAAATTTCTCTCCAAGGCAGTAAAAGCCATGCCCAAATCGCTGATGTACAAATGCATCCGCACCAAAAAGATCAAGGTCAACAGAAAACGTACAGAGATCGGCTACATCCTTAACGAAGGCGATACCGTGGAAATGTTCGTATCAGAGGAATTCTTCTCCGATAACGCGGTTGAGCACGCATTTATGAAGCTGACACCGCACCTTGACATAATATACGAGGATGAAAATATCATGCTGCTTGAAAAGCAGCCGGGGCTTATCGTTCACTCCGACGACGAAGAGGAAGTAAACACCCTTATCGGTCATGTCAAGGCATATCTTTACGGAAAAGGCGAGTACAAGCCTGAGGACGAGCAGTCCTTTGCGCCTGCACTCTGCAACCGCATAGACCGCAACACCGGCGGAATCGTCATTGCGGCAAAAAATGCGGAAGCTCTCCGCGTAATGAATGAAAAAATCAAAAACGATGAACTTTCGAAATTCTACCTTGCCGCAATCCACGGAGTACCGAAGAAAAAGAGCGATACACTGAAGGGATACTTAAAAAAGGATTCCGCCAAGAATACCGTGGACATTTCCACTGTGCCCCGTCCCGGATACAAGGAGATCATAACAAAATATCGAGTTCTCGAAGAACGTCCCGGATTATCTCTCGTTGAAGTGGAATTGGTAACCGGAAGAACCCATCAGATCCGCGCACATTTTGCATCTATCGGTCATCCGCTTCTCGGTGACGGTAAGTATGGCGTAAATCGGGAAGATAAGAAGCAAGGCTATAAGTTCCAAGCTCTCTATGCCTACAGACTTGAATTTAAGTTCAAAACGCACGGCACTGTTCTTGACTATCTTGATAAAAAAAGCTTCTCCGCAAGCAGGGAGAAGATCTGGTTTTTAAAAGAATTTAATTAAAACATCAATTTTGTTCATATTTTGACGACTTTTGGTTCACAGTGTTGTGGTATCATAATACCAGATTCTAAAAAAGGAGTGAATATCCTACGCAAGCATTACTAAACCGATCAACCGGAATTCTGAAGCGGTTTGCCTTTGCACCGCTTCGTATTACCGTTCCGATAATTATACTTCTGTCTATATTTTTAAATTTCACTATAGAAGCTCTGGGACGCCATTCGATTTGGGGAGCAATCCGCTTCCTTTTTATGTCACCTCACCTCTTTTTGGCAAGTACAGCGATCATCATGTTCGTGTTCGCATTGGGGCTTCTCATGAAACGCCGAATTACATATTTTCTGCTTATAAGCGTTCTTTGGCTTACTCTCGGCGTAACTAATTTCATAGTGCTGACCTACCGTTCATCACCGCTGTCTGCCATTGATTTTCTTATCATAAAATCAGCCATTACTATGATACCGCTGTATCTATCAGTACCGCAGATCATACTGATAGCCGCGGCATTGCTTTTGTTTATCGCCGCTTTGGTATATTCTTTCATAAAATGCCCTCGCTGTCATGTAAGCTATAAAAAATCCCTTGCATGCATAATTGCCGCAGGACTTACCGTCACTGCTTTTACAACTATGACGGCGGCTGTCGGCGCATCGCACAGCGAAGCAGGTGAGCTTACGGATTCCTATGAAAGCCAAGGTTTTGTATACTGCTTTGCAAAGAGTATTGTATCTCAGGGCGTCAACCGTCCCAGCGGATACTCTTCCGACAAGGCAAGCGAGATTGTTGACTCGCTAAAAGATACGGCGGACACATCGACGTCCGGAAAGCTGCCGAATATAATATATGTCCAGCTTGAATCATTCTTCGATGTGAAATATTTGAAGGATATAGAGTTTTCCGAAGATCCCATCCCCAATTTCACCGCTCTTAAAGAGAACGGCATCTCCGGATTTTTCGGTGTACCCCATGTGGGAGGCGGAACAGCCAATATTGAGTTTGAAGTGCTGACGGGGATGAATCTGGATCATTTCGGATTCGGAGAATTCCCCTATACTACGGTGCTCCAGTCACAAACCTGCGAGAGCATGGCTTACAACCTTAAATCTCTCGGATATGGGACACACGCTATACACAATCATACCGGTACATTTTACAATCGGCATAAGGTATACCCCAACCTTGGCTTTGATACCTTTACGCCCCTGGAAATGATGACCGATATAACGCGAAATCCCCTTGGTTTTGTTAATGACAGTATACTCATAAACGAAATAAATTCCGCCCTTGATTCAACAGACACTATGGACTTTGTGTTTGCAGTCAGCGTACAGGGACACGGAAAATATCCGGAAGAGCCTCTTGAAAATCAGGGGATCATCACCGAAAAGGGTGTTATAGAGGTGTACAATACCAAGGATGATGCGGAATATTATCAGTACGAATTTTATGTGAATCAGCTCTATGAAATGGATCGGTTTATAAAAGATCTGTGTATATCCCTTGAGGAGCGCGATGAGCCCTGCGTGGTCGTATTCTACGGCGATCATTTGCCGGCAATTCCCGTTAAAGACAGCGATCTGATAAACGGAAACACCTACGAAACAGAATACGCCATATGGAGCAATTTTAAACTCGAGGGAATAGATGCCCATGCAGATCCAAACAGCTATGACCGCAACATTGAAGCCTATATGCTCTCTGCGTATGTACAGAAATTGTGCGCTATGCATGTGGGCGATATAACGCTTCTCCATCAGCACGGCTTTGAAACCGGTGAAAACTATGACGATATTCTGCACACGCTTGAATATGCAAGCCTTTATGATGCGGATACGTCAGTGTACACTCCCACAGAGATAGTATTCGGCACTCGCGAAATCACGGTTGATTATTACTACATATCAAAAGATTCGCTGTACGTCAAAGGAAGCGGCTTCAACGAATACAGCACCGTAAAAATTGACGGTGTAAAGAAAAACACCACCTTTATAGACAGCGAAACAATTTCAGTGGAAAACGTGCAAACGCTTCCAAAGAATGCGGAAGTGGTTCAAATCGCCGATGACGGAACAGAGATGTCATAAATTTATGAACAGGAGCTGTTGCATTAGGTGCAACAGCTCCCGTTATTATTTACAACGTAAATCCAATCTCCCAAAGATGTTTCGCGATAGCCGATATAAGCTGTGCACATGTTGGATGCCTGCCCGTTATATCAACGCCGAAGATTTCATAAAGAATACTTCGGTTTTCTTCTGTAAATACACGCTCAACAGCATGTCGGCAGTTTCGTTCTACACTTCCCGCATCGGCTGCCAGACACAGCCTTGCCACTCTTGGGTAAAGTGTCTTTGTGGCGTATACGGTTATTTCCGGCGTATGATATGCAAGAATCACGGCGCACCGCAGATACTCGTACCCCTTACAGCTCACCGGAACTCCAAGACGCATAAGAATACCCGTGGTTTTTATATCAAGCGCCGCATCTTCCGGATTGTTTTTCTTTGGCGCTGTATTTTCCTTTTCAGTCATATTTCTCCTTAAAATGTTTCCTCGCACGCTCATTATATAAGATTACGTCTGAGTCTGTCCGCAAGCTGTGCCACAAACTCACGCACCGCGGGTGCCTCTCCATAGTATCTGAAAAAATAATTACCGAGAATCGTCTGCTCTGTATTCTTCCACAGGAGCTTTATGGCTGTCCTGCAATTTCGCTCCACGCAGAATGGTGTTGTCCCCGTTTCTTCCGCTATACGGCTGTATAATCCCTGCATTACGTTCTGTATTGCCCCAGGCTCAATATATACAAGCTCTATTGCGCGGCACAAACAGCGGTATCCTTTAAGCCGCGGCATCATTCCCATATCACAAAGTAAGAGCTCTATCCTATCTGTCAGTTCTGAACCTGCATATTCCGTTAATCTTAACTGTGAATCCAAATATTCTGTCATTCTGTGCTCCGTAATGCATTATATATTTCTGTACCGTAAGTTGCGGCACATATAATTATACCATATTGATAAGCACGTTTCAATTAGGATAATCCCCTAATATTGCACCAGTGTTTGTTGCATAATTCACTATAAAAACTCGGAATTTGTCGAAAAACAGCCCCGTCACTTGACAACATATGTGTGCGGTGATATAATAACCTTGGTCGTACAAACCAGTTAACTTTTATAAATTTGAGAAAGGAAACCGCGATGCGGTTATTTGTATATGAATACTGCAAAATCCATAGAAGAGCTTATAGGAAACACCCCGCTTCTTGAAACTGCACGCTTTATGACGGCTAACAATCTATCCGCCAAAATACTTGCAAAGCTTGAATATTTTAATCCTGCAGGAAGCGTGAAAGACAGAGCGGCGCTTTATATGATAAACGATGCCGAGAAAAACGGCAGGCTTAAGCCCGGCGGAACGATCATCGAACCTACAAGCGGAAACACCGGCATAGGACTTGCTGCTATCGCTGCTTCAAGAGGCTACAGAGTAATACTCACTATGCCGGATACAATGAGCATGGAGCGCCGCACACTGCTTGCCGCTTACGGCGCAGAGCTTGTTTTAACCGACGGAAAGCTTGGAATGAGCGGAGCTATTGAAAAAGCAACCGAGCTTGCCCGTGAAATTCCGGGAAGTATCATTGCCGGG
Source organism: Candidatus Flemingiibacterium sp. (assembly GCA_045644145.1). GTDB lineage: Bacteria > Bacillota > Clostridia > Oscillospirales > CAG-272 > Flemingiibacterium. Next base: position 4,337 of record JAZRGK010000049.1, on the reverse strand, counting down.
CAGTTCGAGAACCCCGCAAATCCCATGGCACACTATGAAACCACTGCACCTGAAATATGGAGAGATACTGACGGAAAAGTGGATATTTTCGTTGCAGGTGTGGGAACGGGCGGAACTCTTACCGGAATCGGAAGATTCCTTAAAGAAAAATCAAAGGACATAAAAGTAGTTGCGGTTGAACCTGCATCCTCGCCTATGATATCCGAGGGACGAAGTGCTCCCCACGGTCTGCAGGGAATTGGTGCAAACTTCATTCCGGATATACTTGATACTTCTCTTTGCGATGAGGTGATCAAAGTCACCGAGGATGAGGCATACTGTGCCGCACGCACATTTGCCACGACAGAGGGCATCCTTGTGGGTATCTCATCAGGCGCCGCACTTCACGCCGCCGCAGAGCTTGCGAAGCGTCCTTGCAACAAAGACAAGAATATCGTAGTGCTTTTACCCGATACAGGCGACAGATATCTGTCAACCCCGCTTTTTAACAAATGATACTCTACAAAAATGCCGTTTGCCTTTTATGGTAATCGGCATTTTTTCTGTGATATATTATTGCCTCGGGAAACGGTATATTTTGTTGAATTTCACTATTGACAAAATGACAGTTTAGGTCTAATATAGTATAGGTTGCAGAATATGCGGCAAATCTAATTTTTTCGGAAGTGCAGCGTGAAAAATATATTTTCACGCCAGGTTTTGGTATAAATGCATCGCATTTATGCTTGGTTTCTCGCTGCTTTGCAGCAGCGATTTTGCTGTGCAAAACCACCCGCAACTCCCCAAGAAAGGAAGCTTTCGCTAAGGCGAAAGCCATTGTAATTAAAATGACTTTATTACTTTCAATTTCGTTTGCTATGCTTGTGGGGCTCATGCTTTCCCGACTTGCAAAGCTGGTATCGCTTCCTGCTGTCACCGCTTATCTTGTAGCAGGAATTTTAGTCGGCCCTTTCTGCATCGGTGCGTTTGGTGTCGACGGACTTGGCTTTAACTCTGCTGAAAGCATTGAACACCTTTCTGTTATATCCACCGCGGCGCTTGGATTCATCGCCTTTTCCATCGGTAATGAGTTCCGTCTGTCGCAGTTAAAGCAAACCGGTAAGGCAGCTACGTTTATAGGTATATTCCAGGCACTTTCCGCAGCACTTATTGTGGACGTTGTTCTCATTGTACTTTCGGTTACCGGAATTCTTCCAATTTCGAAGCCTGCCGCAATCGTTCTCGGTGCTATCGCAACTGCCACCGCTCCTGCGGCAACTCTTATGGTTGTACGTCAGTATAAGGCGAAGGGTGAACTTACTGATCTGCTTCTTCCCATCGTTGCTATCGACGATGCGGTTGGACTTATCGTTTTCGCTGTATCCCTCAGCATCGCCCGTGTACTTGATAATCCAAGCGCCACTATGGACGCTGTTTCCATTATCGTAAATCCCCTTATTGAGATCATAGGCTCACTTATTCTCGGCGCACTTATGGGCGTTATACTCACTCTTATAGAGCGCTTCTTCCATTCGCGCTCCAAGCGTATGTCTATGGCGATCGCATTCGTATTCCTGACTGTTGCGCTTTCTATGCTGAGGTTCCATATCGGCCCCGTGGAGATAGGCTTCTCTTCCCTTCTCGTATGCATGATGCTGGGCACGGTATTCTGCAATCTCTGCGACTATTCCGTGGAGCTTATGGAAAGAGTCGACGGTTGGACAACACCGCTTTTTATACTTTTCTTTGTGCTTTCGGGTGCGGAGCTTGATATATCCGTGTTCGGCAACGCATCTGTTGTAGTTATCGGTGTTACGTTTCTTATTGCGCGCGCTGTCGGTAAGTGTGGCGGCGCAGGGCTTAGTGCAAAGTGGATGAAATGTTCTCCAAACGTTTGTAAGTATCTCGGTATCACACTTCTTCCGCAAGCAGGCGTTGCGCTCGGCATGTCACTTCAAGTTGGCGATCTTGCCGACGGTCATCTGATTCGCAACATCGTTCTGTTCTCGGTTCTTATTCTCGAGCTTGTAGGTCCGCTTGCCACCAAGGTCGCACTTACAAAGGCAGGAGATATTATTCCCGAGGGAAAAACATCCGCACGCGGTATTATCCCCAGCAAGCACGTTGGCCCTCATCCAAAACAGAAATAATCCTTTAAGTGAAAAACGAAAAAGCCTTCCGCTTTACAGCTCGCTGCGCGCGTGCTGTTGCGGAAGGCTTTATATTTGGGTATTGCCGCTAATTACCGTTTTGCTTCTTTTATTTTTGCATGTTCAGCCGCTTCCTCTCGAAGCTTTTTCGCTACGAGGTTTATAAATTTTTTCGCGGTTAAATATTCATCGTAGGATATTTCAAAGTATTTTACATTTGTATTGCCGTATTTGATTCTCGCAAGCGCAGTTCTTATAGAATGTTCCACACACGCCGGTGTCGTTCCGCTTTCCTCCGATACCCGACGATACAAACCCTTAACTATGCGTTTTCCCTGGTCAGGGTCATAGTATACAGCAATAATAGCACTGGTTAAATAGTTAAAGCCCTTTAAATTGGCTGATATACCAAATCTGGAAAGCAGTCTGAACACTCTCGCCTCAAGCTCTGCCGGAGAATACAGCTCTGTATCGCTGTCAATCTTGTAATAGTCGTCGATCACCGTTTTCACCCCATTTCATGCGTTTTATGCATTCTGTTCTCATCTATAATTATACCACAATCCGGTCTTCATTTCAACTGTCAATGCTTATAAACCTTATGCACTCGATTTGTGGCGTATAGACTAACCAATATCGGAATATGTCGAATTTTAAGCTTTTTCCGTCAACCGTTAAGGAAAAACAACACGGTCGCTTTGGGAAAAGCGTCCGTGTTGTTTCATTCTGACGTGTCAAATATATTTCCTATAAATATCCCATATCCTCAGATCGGATCGTTAATCGGCGAATGCCGTATTCAGTCAATACGCTATTTCAGGCATAGGATATTTATAATTTCTTTCATACGCCATACCTATCTTTAAAACCCCGCAGTCATCATTTCTTTTGCCCATAATCATAAGACCTACCGGCAAGCCGTTTTTTGTAAGACCTGCGGGTACGGACAGTGCGGGAGCACCTGTCATATTAGCAAATCGGGTGTGATAAGTAGCCATCGGTTTACCCATCTCCTGCTTGCCGCGTGTGATAATATGCCATGGATCTCCAAGACCGAGATCAAACGGCTCGATAGGACATGTGGGTGTTAAAACAGCATCAAAATCTTTCATAAGATTTTCCCACTGTTCAATGATTTTTTCGCGGTATTTTACAGCCTCTATATATTCCGTAGCTTTAACCGCAAAACCTATTTCAAGGCGAGGCGGAATATCCTTATGGTAGTTTTCCTTCTGTGCAGGATACCAGTTCAACCGACTGTGATTCCACGCCCCTTCGCTGAACATAAGGTGTGTAGAAGCTTCCGTAATAGACTCAACACCGGGAACAACGACCTCTCTGATTTCTCCGCCCAGCATCTTTATGCGCTCCACAGCCTCATAAAACACGCGTTCCACCTCGTAGTCGGTTTTGTCGAAGAAAAAGTTTGACGGAATTCCAAAAATTTTCCCCTTCAAATCAGCTGCATCGGCAATAGAGTTGTAAAAATCAGTATGTTCACCTTTTATGGCATAAGGACACGGATCTTTCTCATCTGTACCTGTAACGGCGTCAATAACAATAGCTGCATCTGCAACGCTGCGGCACAATGGGCCGGGATGATCCATTGTGTAACTCATAGGTAAAATACCGTATGTGCTGATAAGACCAATAGTGGGCTTAAATCCAACCGTTCCGCACATAGCTGCCGGAATACGAATAGAGCCACCCGAATCTGATCCCATACCTACATAAGCCATACCGCTGGCTACCGCAACAGCAGAGCCTCCCGAAGAGCCACCGGGGATTTTTTTCGTGTTCCATGGGTTCTTTGCAGGACCGAAATATGACTCTTCATTAGTCGGGCCGAATGCAAATTCAGTTGTATTGGTTTTGCCCAGAATAACTGCTCCGGCATCTATAAGTCTTTGAACCACGGTTCCGTTGAAGTCCGGAACAAAATCCTTTAAAACTTTCGAGCACGCCGTGGTAGGCATATCCTTCGTATAATACAAATCCTTAAGCCCGACCGGAATACCGTGCAGCCCGCCGCGATAATGACCGCCGCAAATTTCGGACTCCGCCGCCTTTGCGCTTGCCATAGCCTGCTCCCCGGCTAAATATACATAAGCGTTTAACCAGGGATTGGATTCTTCAATACGCGAAAGACACGCCTTTGTTAAATCCACGGGCGAAAGCTCTCGTTTTTCGATCAATCCGGAAATTTCT
>JAZRGK010000048.1:0-2927 GCA_045644145.1 Candidatus Flemingiibacterium sp. | reverse complement strand
AGTGAGCATATCCGAGACCTCCGATAAAGTTTTGTGTGGTAACTCTATTTTATCAGATTTCTTTCAGATATGCTCACTTTTTTTATTTTTTCTTGAACTTATCTGTTGGCCTTACCCCAACTTTTATTATACAACCTATTTTTAACGTATAATTTATTTATCTTCGTTGTCGCTGATTGCTATTTTCTTTTGAACTACAACTTCCTTGTCATAGCAAGCAAAAACAGCATCAACATCTACCTTCTTAGGCTTGGGTGTAACAAGGCTTACTATCGGCACAGCAATAAGTCCAAGAACCATTGCTATGGCACCGGCGTTAATGGGGGATGCGATAAACTTAAGGAACATATTTGATACGGTAAGTCCCACGCCTATAACAAAGCTTACCCACACAGAGCTTACGGTGATGCGCTTTGAGTACAGACCGTACATGAACGGTGCAAGGAATGCGCCTGCAAGTGCGCCCCAGGATATACCCATGAGCTGTGCTATAAATGTGCTTGCGGAGTGATACTGGAATACGGCGATAACCGTTGAGAGCGCTATAAACACGCCAATGAATATGCGGATGGAGAGGAGCTGTTTCTTCTCGGTCATATTCTTTGCGATATTGCCCTTTATAAGGTCAAGGGTGATTGTAGAGCTTGAAGTAAGCACAAGGCTGGACAGCGTTGACATAGATGCCGAAAGAACAAGCACGATAACTATACCTACAAGCACATCCGAAAGAGTTGCAAGCATATTGGGGATAACAGAATCATAGATAAGCGCACCGGAAGCATTGCTGTCTATATTGAACAGCCTGCCAAAGCCGCCAAGGAAATAGCACCCGCCCGATACCACAACCGCAAATACGGTGGATATGATAGTTCCCTTGCTTATTGCCTTTTCGGACTTGATGGCGTAGAACTTCTGCACCATCTGAGGAAGTCCCCATGTACCGAGGGATGTGAGCACGACTACACCGAAAAGATTAAGCGGATCAGGGCCGAACATAGATGTAAACGCGCCGTTCATTCCGGCAGGCACGGAAGCATCGGTAATGCCGGAAAGCTTGATAACCGCTTCGGTAAAGCCGCCCTGCCCTGCAAGCACAGATGCAATAACAGCAACTATGCCAACTAACATTATTATGCCCTGAACGAAGTCGTTGAGCGCTGTCGCCATGTATCCGCCAAGTATAACGTAAACCGCGGTAAGCACCGCCATAACAATAACGCAGACCTCATAGGGAATTGCAAATGCCACACCGAAAAGTCTTGACAGCCCGTTGTATACCGACGCGGTATAAGGAATAAGGAATATAAAGGTGATAAGCGCCGCCGCTATTTTTAGCCCCCTTGATCCAAAACGCTTCTCGAAGAATTCGGGCATGGTCTTTGCACCCAGGTGATGGGTCATAACGCGCGTACGTCTGCCGAGGATAACCCACGCAAGCAGGCTTCCGATAATGGCGTTACCTATACCTATCCAGGTTGCCGCCATACCGTATTTCCAGCCGAACTGTCCCGCGTATCCCACGAACACTACAGCCGAGAAGTAAGATGTACCGTAAGCGAAAGCCGTAAGCCAAGGTCCGACCTCACGTCCGCCAAGAACAAATCCGTTAACGTCTGTAGCCTTTTTGCGGCAGTATACGCCGATTCCTACGGTTATCGCAAAAAATATTACGATCATTAAAATTTTCACAAGCATAAAAAAATACCCCTTTCGTTTGTCGGAAGGAGCAAAAATAAAACGCCCTTCCGCAGTTTTTTACTGCAGAGGACGAGATTTCCCGTGTTACCACCTCTGTTCGCCTTCCCTTCACAGAAAAGACCTCCATAGGTACAGGCAAAAGCCGATACCCGCCGCATATAACGGTGCTCACCGTCGCCTCCTACTAACTTTTCGGGACGCAACTCTCGGGAAGTAATATTCGGTATCCGGTAAACCGCGCCTCTCACCTGCCGGCAGCTCTCTGTAGTCCCGTAATACCGTCACGGCAACGCCGTTTCCCGGTCACAGCCTTATTTTGCGCGGCTTTACCGCGCTAATTCATTATATCACGCATTTTTCTGTTTGTCAAGTCATTTTTCCACTTTTTTTGCACACAATTTTCTTATGGTTTTACCCATCTTCATCAGAACGCACAAGTGCACCGCCCCATTTTTATGTAAAACCACAATTTTCGTGAAACGAATTCCTCTGTATTGACTTGCAAATACTTTTATGGTAGAATGGCACTGTTATGTTACCTACTTATTATTGAGGAGAATCTACCATGAAGAAAATATCTCCCCGAAAAGCCCTCTCGACTATGCTTTCAGCATTCATGTCAGTTCCAATGCTCAGCGCAGGAATGATCCCCGTATCCGCCGATTCCGCGAAGCCTGAGATTAAAGGCACATCCACATTTGTTGGCGGCTCATACACCCATGAGGACACCACTATTGCAACCAGTCTTTACGTTCCGAAGAACTACACCTCGGAAAACAAATACGCGCTGCTCATCTACTTCCACAACGTAGGTCTGCGCGGCGAAACTCCGATATGGACAGGGGTTTCCGGAAACGACATAACGCGGGACATAATAAACCTCACAAACGACGGAACTATTATTTTCGCTCCTCGCTGTCCCTCGAACTATTTCTGGGCACAGGCTCCCTATGGACCCGGCTGCTACAGCTTCGAGGACACTCCTATATCAAAGCCTATGGCGGCTGTCGTAAGCTACATATATGACGAGATCATCGCCAAATACAACATCGACATGAGCCGCGTCTGGGCATTTGGCGATTCACTGGGCAGCGGTGGTACATGGGACTTCATGCTCCGCGAGCCTGACCTTCTTGCGGCGGCTGTTCCCGTAGCAGGCTACAACGATCCCACCGAAGCACTCAACATCCGCGATGATCTGGCGCTTTGGGTACACCACACCGCGCAGG
>JAZRGK010000047.1:0-32415 GCA_045644145.1 Candidatus Flemingiibacterium sp. | reverse complement strand
TAAAATTTTCCAAATTTTCCACAAGCGGGCTTGTGGAAAATTTTGATTTGAGTTTTTTGCGAATACGAATATTTACAGAAAAATTCAGTTTTTCTTAGCCATTTCATCTGCCATAGCCATGATGATATCAATCTGCGCAGGCGTAAGCTTGCGAAGCACGGTATTAAGCTCGCGAAGCCGCCCCGGCAGAACATTGCCCTCATCAAAAAATTCGGATATGGATATGCCGAGATATTCGCAGATGTAGCCGAGGAGAGGGAGAGAGGGTAAGGAATGTTTATTTTCAATTCTGTTGATGTAATTCTCGTTTTGTCCAAGAGAAAGGCTCATCTCACGAGCTGAAACTCCTTTGTTCAATCGTAGTGCAACTATTCGATTAGCAACATAATCTTCATCGTGCGGAAACATAAGTTTATCACCCCACATAACATTATATATTGTATAATGGTCAATAATGCAACTTATTATAGCGTCTTGCTATTGACATAAAACTTTATTTATTGTATAATATACAATGTTGAGATATGCAAGGTTGTAAATCTGCGCAAACACAAGCCGCCGGAATGGATAGGCGCCATGCAGGCGGCGCGAATAGAGCGTCCGAAGGGTTAGCACTCTTATTGTCTTGCTTTTGCCCCTGTATAAAGTTTTTGCGGAGCTTTTTTCAAAAAGCGACCGTATTTCCTACCACACAAATTTTGCCTATACAAGTAAGGAGATAAACAATGAATATCGAAAAAAATTGCGCGTTTACGGGACACCGTCCGGGGAGCTTTAAGTTTGGATATAATGAAAATCATCCCGATTGCGTTAAGATAAAAGAGCGGCTGTACTGGGAAATTGAGAAGATGTATGAAAGCGGCGTGAACGTGTTTATATCGGGAGGGGCACTTGGGGTTGATATGTGGGCAATGGAAGCGGTGCTTGAGCTTAAGAAAAAAGAGCCGGCCGTCAGACTTGTGGCGGCAGTCCCTTTTCGCGGTCAGGAGAAAAGATGGAGCGTACAGCAGGTGGAGAGATATGAGAAGCTGATATCACAGTGTGACAAGGTGGCTTGTTTTTCGGAGTATTATCACAGCGGATGTTACCATGAGCGAAACCGAAAAATGGTGGGAAACGCAGGAAATCTTATTGCGGTGTATGACGGCATAAGTGACGGCGGAACGGCGTATACCGTAAACTATGCAAAAGAAATGGGACGCAGAGTGGTAATTATAGACCCAAGTGAGCCATGGGATAAGCCTGCGCGAAAAAATTTCAAGAATTTTTTAAAAAAGGTGTTTACAAAATGAAAAACATAGTATATAATGGTAGTATACTAAAAGGCTGTGAACGGAAAGAAGCTGTTTGGAGTCGGTTTCAGAGAAACGTGCCGCGGTGTTTGCCGCGTGGTGTGAGCGCGTACCGAGGTCGGCGGCAATAAGTGCGTCCGTGAGCCGGTGGGGCGAAGTAACAGTAGTCCTTCCCGTGAGCCGCGCGTTAAAGCGGCAGGTATTAAGGCGTTTACGCCATGATGCCATGAGTATAATTGTAAAGTGGAACCGCGAATCGGAAAATCCGACGCCTTTACAGCTTCAAAGGGAGCTGTTGGGCGTTTTTTTAGTTTATACGAAAAGGAGAAGATTTTATGGAGATAAACCTTGATTTGAGCTTAGATAAAATTTTAGACGGCGTGATCAAGGCGAAAGAAAGCGTGGTCAAGGCAAAAGATGAGATAGCCAACGATATTAAGGTTATCCGCGAGCGTGACCCTGCGGCAACAAGCAACATCGAGGTTGCGCTGTTATATTCGGGATTTCACGCGGTACTTGCGTACAGACTCTCACACAAGCTTTACAAGCATAACAAGCATTTCGCCGCAAGAATGGTGAGCCAGGGCGCACGGTTTTTGACCGGCATCGAGATTCACCCCGGTGCGACCATCGGCAAGGGCTTGTTCATCGACCATGGCAGTGCGGTGGTGATCGGCGAAACCGCGGAAATCGGTGACAACTGCACCATATATCAGGGAGTGACTCTCGGCGGTACGGGCAAGCATGTAGGTAAGCGCCATCCTACTCTCGGAAACAACGTGATGGTTGGCTCGGGCGCGAAGGTGCTCGGTCCGTTCAAGGTGGGCGACAACTCCAAGATCGCCGCTAACGCCGTTGTCCTGGATGAAATTCCCGAAAACTGCACCGCAGTCGGTATCCCTGCCCGCGTAGTCAAGCGCGGCAACGCGAAAGTTAATGCCTGCGATCTCGACCAGGTTCACATCCCCGACCCCGTTGCGCAGGAACTGTGCAGGCTTAACATACGAATCGAACAGCTTGAAAAGAAGCTGAAGGAGAACGGGGGGGACGGGGAACGGGTCGCCTTTTGAAAAAAGCTCCGCAAAAACTTTATATATGGGTTAAAAGCAAGGCAACAAGACTGTTAATCCTTGGTACGCTCTATTCGCGCCGCCTGCATGGCGCCTAACCATTCCGGCGGCTTGTGTGTCGAAAACTCTACTAAAAAGTTACGTTATTACCCTCAAAAAATTTCCGCGATGATAGCCGCTGTAATGGTAAGGCTCCATGAAAGCGGCGCGCCTCTGTCGCCCGAACGGTTAGCGCTCTTTCGGTTTTTAATAATACCTTATTTATAAAGTTTTTTGCCAGGCTTTTTTTCAAAAAAGCCGCGTACTCCCGTTCCCCATCCCCCAACAAACGAAAGGAGAATTAACGATGATAAAATTATATAATACAGCTACGAGAAACAGAGAGGATTTTGTACCGAACAGTCCGGACATTGTAAAGATGTATACATGCGGACCTACGGTGTACCATTTTGCGCATATAGGAAATTTGCGTTCTTATATAATGGAGGACATACTTGAGAAAACGCTCCGTTACCATGGGTATAACGTAAAGCGCGTTATGAATATAACGGACGTTGGGCATCTTGCGTCGGACGCTGATACGGGCGAGGATAAGATGCTTAAAGGCGCAAAGCGTGAGAATAAGTCGGTCATGGAGATAGCGAAATTCTATACAGACGCGTTTTTCGAGGACTGCCGCAAGCTTAATATCAAGCGCCCCGATGTGGTAGAGCCGGCGACTAACTGCATCGACGATTATATACACATAATCGAAACACTGCTTGAAAAGGACTTTGCATATGCGGCAGGCGGAAACATATACTTTGATGTGTCGAAGCTTAAGCAGTATTACATTTTCAACGATTTCTCGGAGGACGATCTTGAAGTGGGCGTTCGCGAGGGTGTTGAGGAGGATAATAACAAAAAGAACAAGAACGACTTCGTTTTGTGGTTCACCAAATCCAAATTCGAGGATCAGGCGCTGAAATGGGATTCACCTTGGGGCGTGGGTTACCCCGGATGGCATATTGAGTGCTCCGGTATCTCTATGAAGCATCTTGGCGAGGATCTGGACATCCATTGCGGCGGTATCGACAACGCATTCCCCCACCATACCAACGAGATCGCGCAGTCCGAGGCTTTCCTTGGACATAAGTGGTGTAACTATTGGATGCATGTTCACCACCTTAACACCAATTCGGGCAAAATGTCGAAGTCCAAGGGCGAGTTCCTTACTGTATCTCTGCTTGAGGAAAAGGGTTACGATCCGCTGGTGTACCGCATGTTCTGCCTGCAGTCCCATTACAGAAAGAATCTTGTGTTCTCGTGGGAGAATCTCGATAATGCGGTCGTTACCTACAACAAGCTCGTTGCAAAGATCGCCGCGCTTAAACCGGGTGATGGGGAGAAGGATGAGGCGGTATTTGCAGAGCTTAAGGCGAAATTCGCCGATGCTCTCGGAAATGACCTCAATACCGCGCAGGCAATGACAAGCGTTTACGACGTGCTTAAGGCAAAGACAAACGACGAAACAAAGCTTGCGCTTCTTGCGGACTTTGATATTGTGCTTGGACTTGACCTTATAAAGAAAGCCGAAGCGCAGCGCGCAAAGGCGGCGGCTGCAGCTCCAAAGGCTGGCGAATTTACGGTAATTTGTGAGGACGGTACACCAAATCCCGAAATCGAAGCGAAGATAAGAGCGCGTCAGGATGCGAAGAAGGCGAAGAATTTTGCCGAAGCTGACCGTATCCGTGATGAGCTTAAGGCGGCAGGTGTGGAAATCATCGACATCGCCGGCGGTGCAAAGTATAAAACCGTATAACTGAGAGTAATAACTCGGAAACGCCAAAACATATTGTAATTGTGCGGTTTTAATTAACTTTGTGGCTATTGACTATTGACTTTTCTGTTCGTTTGGTGTAATATAGTATACAGCATGAAGTTCTATATCTAAAACAATATTATAAAGGAGAAATCATCATGAAAAGAATTCTTGCACTTGTGCTGGCAGCTCTCATGGCTGTGCTCACTCTCGCATCCTGCGGTGCTGACAAAGATGTTGTTAAGCTTATCAACATCGACCTTACCGAAGAGGAGTATGCATTCGGCGTTGACAAGACTCAGCCCGAGCTTCTCACCAAGGTAAACGAGATCATCGCAGAAATAAAGGCAAACGGTAAGTTTGACGAAATCTGCAACAAGTATTTCGGCGACGGCGTTCCTACCCCTGTTGTATCCGCGGCTCTCGATGAGTCCAAAGATCAGTTCGTAGTGGCTACCAACGCAGCTTTCGAGCCTTTTGAGTATATGGAGGGAGAAAGCTACCTCGGTATCGACATGGAAATCGCGGCTCTTATCGCTGAAACTCTTGGCAAAGAGCTTGTTATTATGAACATGGACTTCGAGTCCGTATGCCTCTCCGTAGGTCAGCAGAAGTGCGACATCGCGATGGCTGGTCTTACCATTAAGCCTGAGCGCGAAGAGTATGTAACCTTCTCTGATTCTTACTACAGCGCATCCCAGAAGATCATCGTTAGAGCTGACGACACCACCTTCGACGCATGCACTGACGTTGCTTCCGTTGAAGAAATTCTTAACGGCCTTACCGCTGAAACCAAGATCGGCGTTCAGAACGGTACTACCGGTCTGTTCTATGTAGAGGGTGACGCTGAATGGGGATTTGACGGCTATGCGGCTGAGTGTGTAGGCTACGCAAACGGCTCTCTTGCTGTTCAGGACCTTTTAAACGGCAACATCAACATGGTTATTATCGACTCTGCTCCCGCTGCAGCGATCAGCGCGGCATTTAATGACTAATAACGGTCCGCTTACATAAAACCGTATAAACAAACCGCTCTTTCGCGTATCGGCGGAAGAGCGGTATTCTTAACAAGGGAGATATAAAAGTGACTGACTTTATGCCTTTGCTTTTGTCTAAGATTGTATTTAACACGCCTATAAAGGCAGTAAATAAATTCCTTGATACCCTTATAAACGCAAAAGGGTATGTCAAGGTGCTTGAGGGACTTCAGAATACTATTGTGATATCGGTTATCGGTCTTATTATCGGTATCGTTATCGGTACGCTGATAGCAACGGTGCGCGTTGTTCCCAAGTATAAAGTGCTCCCGAGGGTGCTTAACGGAATCTGCTCTGTTTATGTGGGATTTTTCCGTGGAACGCCTATGGCTGTACAGCTTCTTCTTTTCTATTATGTAATGCTGCCGCTTATGGGGATTCCTATGACGGGGCTTAATGTATCTATTTTGGTATTCGGCCTTAATTCCGGCGCGTACATATCGGAGCTTATGAGAGCCGGCATACAGTCGGTTGATCCCGGACAGATGGAAGCCGGACGTGCGGTGGGAATGTCTTTCCCGGTGACAATGATAAAAATAGTTATCCCTCAGGCGGTCAAAAATATACTTCCTACCCTTGGTAACGAATTTATCGCCCTTATCAAGGAAACCTCTGTTGTATCCTTTGTGGGCGCGGCAAACCTCTATACCGCATTTAACATGATAGGCTCAAACTCCTACGAGTTTATGGTGCCGTTCCTTGCGATGGCACTTATTTACATCGTGGTAATTATGCTTATAACCCTTGGCATCAGAATAATGGAAAGGAGGCTGCAGAGAAGTGATAGACGTAATTGATTTAAAGAAAAGCTTTGGCAGTCTTGAGGTGCTGAAGGGCATTGATGTAACCATAAATAAGGGCGATATCGTGTGCGTTATAGGCCCGTCAGGAAGCGGAAAGAGCACATTTCTTCGCTGTCTTAACTGTATGGAAGACCCCACAGGCGGAAAGATTATCTTCCATGGTGTAAATATCGCCGATATGAAGGTTGATATCAACATACACCGACGCAAAATTGGCATGGTGTTTCAGCAGTTCAACCTTTTTGCCAACAAGACGGTAATTGATAATATAATGCTGGCTCCTATTCATGTGAGTCTGGCAGATCTGCGCCATGCTAAGCTTTCAAACTTCTTTTTGCCACTCTCCAACCTATTTAGGAAGAATAAAAAGAAAAAAATAAGCATAAATACAACCAAAGCGGCTATCAAAGCCGAAGCGCGTGCCAATGCTATACGTCTTCTCCAACGGATCGGACTTGCGGACAAAGCTGATGTATATCCGTCTACTCTTTCCGGCGGACAGAAGCAGAGAGTTGCAATAGCCAGAGCGCTTGCAATGAATCCGGACGTTATTCTTTTTGATGAGCCGACCTCGGCTCTTGACCCCGAGATGGTAGGAGAGGTTCTTGATCTTATGAAAGAGCTTGCAAATGATGGCATGACCATGGTAGTGGTAACCCACGAGATGGGCTTTGCCAAGGAAGTTGCATCCCGTATTCTCTTTATGGATCAGGGATATATCTTAGAGGAGAATGCCCCCTCGGAATTTTTCGCGAACCCCAAACATCCCAGAACAAAGGAATTTTTATCAAAGGTACTTTGATAAAAAGGTGCTTTGATATAACGAAAGCTCCCACAAGTTTTTGAAGCTTGTGGGAGCTTTTGATTGTTTCTAAGCCGGTGTAACAAGGCTGCCGTGTCTTTCGTAGGGACAGCCCTCGACTGTCCGTTCCGCATCTGTAATTCTTTGTGTAATATTATTTGCTCAAATATTCGTCGATAGCCTTTGCAGCAACCTTGCCTGCACCCATTGCGGAGATTACTGTAGCTGCGCCGGTGACGGCATCGCCGCCTGCAAAAACGCCGGGCTTTGTTGTTGCGCCGGTGGATTCCTCAACAATGATTCCGCCGCGCTTGTTGACTTCAAGCCCCTCGGTGGTGGACTTTATAAGTGGGTTAGGTGAAGTACCGATAGAAATTATCACTGTGTTAACGGGAATTTCAAATTCACTGCCCGGAATCGGCACGGGGGAGTGTCTGCCTCGCTCATCCGGCTCACCAAGCTCCATTTTTATACAGCGAATACCGGTGACACATCCGTTTTTCGGATCACGCTTGTCGTTTGGGTTATGATAATCCAGAATATCAACAGGATTATTGAGAAGCAGAAATTCGATGCCTTCCTCCATGGCGTGCTCCACTTCTTCACGGCGCGCCGGAAGCTCTTCCATAGAACGGCGGTAGATTATATAAACCTTCTCCGCTCCAAGACGGAGTGCAGTACGCGCCGCATCCATGGCAACATTTCCGCCGCCTACTACCGCAACCTTTCCGCCCTTGGAAATAGGGGTTACGGGAGAGTCTAAGTACGCCTTCATAAGGTTGCTCCTGGTGAGAAACTCATTTGCAGAGTAAACGCCTTTGAGATTCTCGCCGGGGATATTCATAAATGATGGAAGACCGGCACCGGAGCCTATAAATACTGCCTCATAGCCCATTTCAAATAACTCGTCAACAGTCAGGGTCTTGCCGATAACATAGTTGGTTTCAATGTCTACGCCCATAGCAATAAGATTGTCAATCTCTTTTTGAACGATAGCCTTGGGCAGACGGAATTCTGGAATACCGTATACAAGTACGCCGCCTGCGGTGTGCAAGGCTTCGTATACCGTTACTTTGTAGCCTTTTTTTGCCAGATCTCCGGCACATGTAAGCCCTGAGGGACCTGAGCCTACAATGGCAACTTTGTGACCGTTTGCTTCGGGTACGCTCACCGGTGCATCCGAGTGCTCGTTATGATAATCCGCGACAAAGCGTTCAAGTCTGCCGATACCTACAGGCTCGCCTTTTATTCCGCGTACGCATTTGGCCTCACACTGAGTTTCCTGAGGGCAAACTCTGCCGCAGACTGCCGGCAGGGATGAAGACCGATTTATTACCTGATACGCGCCCTCAAAATCCCCCTCTTTTATTTTACCGATAAACTCAGGGATATGTATATTTACGGGACAGCCGGAAACACATGGCATGTTCTTACAGTTAAGACAGCGCATAGCCTCGTCAAGCGCTGCAGCTTCGTCATAACCGAGGGCAACTTCGTCAAAATTGTGGGCGCGTACCTCGGGAGCCTGGGATGGCATAGGATTCTTTTTAGGATTCATGTTTGCAGCCATTTTATTGTCCCCCTTTTACGCTTCCTTGAATAGATTGCAGGCTTCGTCGTAAGCGTGACGCTCGAAATCGCGAAACATTGTACCGCGCTCCATGGCGGAGTCGAAATCCACCTGGTAGCCGTCAAAATCGGGCCCGTCAACGCAGGCAAACTTTGTCTTCCCGCCAACGGTAAGTCGGCATCCGCCGCACATGCCTGTACCGTCAATCATTATGGGATTCATGGACACAGTGCAGGGAATATCGGTAGGGCGTGTTGTTTCCACCACGAATTTCATCATAATAAGCGGGCCGATAGTAATAACTCTGTCGAATTTTTCACCAGCTTCAAACATCTCGGTAAGGGGGGCACACACGTTGCCCTGTCTTCCGTAAGAGCCGTCATCGGTCATAACGAAAAGACGGTCGGAAGCGACTTTGAATTCGTCCTCGAGAATAAGGAGATCCTTTGAGCGGAAGCCGATTACAGAGGTCACCTCACAGCCCATATCATGGAGAGCCTCGGCTATAGGCAGGGCGATAGCGCATCCTACGCCGCCGCCAACGATGCACGCTTTTTTGAGTCCGTCAAGCTCTGTCGGTACACCGAGGGGGCCTACAAAATCCTGCAGAAAGTCACCTACATTTTTATTGTTAAGCTTAAGAGTGGTGGCTCCCACTATCTGAAAAATTATTTTAACTGTGCCGGCATCACGGTCATATCCTGCTATTGTAAGGGGAATACGTTCGCCGTCAGCATCTGTGCGGAGTATAATAAACTGACCCGGCTTTGCTTTTTTAGCAACCGCCGGAGCCTCGATCTCCATCATTGTAACGGTAGGATTGAGGCTTTTTTTAGCTGTAATTTTGTACACTTGAGTTCTCCTTATGAAAACCGTGCAGAAGCTTACTGCTCGGGGATTAGTCTGTACACTCTATTATACCATATAATTATTTTCTTTTGCAATAGTCAAATATTATTAAATTCAGACTTATTTATACCCATATATGACGGATTTTGACATGTTGTGTGTGAAAATCACCATTATCTATCATTTCCCGTTGATTGTTCGGTAAAAACACCATTATAATGCAAACATCAATCGACATCTGAGATGGTAGTGCCTTTGGTATAATATTCCCAAGGGACAAGCCGTATAAGCGGCAAAATGGAGTATGATGAGAAAGGATATTTAAAACCATGGCAATACAAAAAATATTAAAGCTTGGACTTTCAAAGGTGCTTGGCGGTGCGACCGCAGGGGAAGGGGAGTCGGCGTTTGATTTGTCCTCAATAAAACCTATGTATTTGGTAAAGGGAATCGGTACGGCACTGCTGTGCGCGATTCTCGGAAGCTCAGGCGGACTTTTTTCAAGCTACCCGTTGGGCATTGCATATCTTTGTGCCGCTGACAAATATGTTTACTTCGGTTATTTCGGACTTTTGGTGTCCTCACTGTTTAATAAAGGCTATGCACTGCCAATGGCTGTTACATATACGGTGATTCTTATGCTAAGGTATGCCGTCTGCAGACTGATTGCGGACAAGCATACCGGGGGCGTGATATTTGAAAAGCTCCGCAGATATACGGAATCTGATGGGGCAAAAAAAGTACTGTTCGGAGAAGCTCCGCTCATACGGGTAACGGTTGCCTGCTTTGCGGCTCTTATATTCGGATTGTACAGGCTCATTGCGGGCGGATTTCTCTATTATGATTTGTTCGGGCTTCTTTCAGGATTTCTTGTATCCCCTCTTGCTTGCCTTGCGCTTTGCGGACTTTTTACAAAAGATGAGCGATTTTTAGGAGCAGATGTTATCTCACGTGGGGCGCTTATGTTTATTACCGTGTTTGCACTTCGGGAATACACCCCTCTTGGATTCTCCATTGCATTTGTGGCGGCGTTTTTTGTTACGATGTGGGCGGCGGCTTCGGTTGGCGGAGTAAAAAGCTGTGCGATGGGACTTCTTATGGGGCTTGCCTGCGGCGGTTTTGAGCTTCCCGGTGCTGTGGGCGGTTCATACTTTGCCTATTCTATCGGCGCATCCCCGTGCATCATTGCCGCGGCGGGATTATGTATGGGAGTTGTATGGAAAATTTCCAGAACTGCGGCAGTGGTTTCGGCGTGTGCTGTAGGTGTTTCACTTGGACTTGCGGTGGACGGCTACGGCGTACTTCCAAGACTGCTTCCCGATATTGCCGCCGCATCTGTCATATTTATGCCGCTTTCACACTTTGGACTACTTAAACCTATGAGAATATTCACTACCACCGAGCGTACAGTTGTGCCGGAGGATATATCCCTGCTCGAAAAACGACAGGCAGATGCAAGCACCAGAATGATGGCACTTTCCGATGCGTTTTCCCGACTTTCCGATACTGTGTATGCACTGTCTGACCGTATGCGCCGTCCGGGCGTTGCCGATCTTAAGCAGGTATGTGACAATGCCTTTGAGGGATTCTGCCATAAATGTGCCATGGAGTCCGTGTGCCTTGAAAAGGAATGCGCCTCTACTCTTGATGCACAGAGCAAGATAACGGGTGAGCTTTACCGAAAGGGGCGTGTCACAATAGAAAGCGTACCCGAGTATTTACGGGACAGATGCTTCAACATTCTTCCCATAATAGACGAGATAAATCTGTCTACGGGTAAGCTTATAGAACGGCTCATAAAGACTGATAAAACAGAGGCGTTTGCCCTTGACTATGATGCCATGTCAAGGCTTCTTTCCGAACAGATATCAAGAAATGATGCGGAGTATAAGCCGGATGCCGAGCTTACCAAAAAACTGCGGAAATCCCTTAAATACATGGGAATCCCCGGAAATGGAGCATTATGCTGCGGATCGAGAAAAAAGCTTGCGGTTATAGGAGGCATTGATGCGTCACATATAAAGATGGGCGCGCATGAAATACGGCAGGCAGTGGAAAATACTTTGGAAATTCCCATGGGGATGCCGGTTTTCAGTATTGAGGACGGAAATGTTACAATGACCTTGGAAGCCAGACGTATCTTCAAAACCGAAGTCGCGAAAGCTGCCGGAATGAAAGAAAAAGCGCTTGCCAACGGCGATAGCACCGCCATATTTGAAAACAGAGAGGATTATTTCTACGCACTTATTTCCGACGGAATGGGAAGCGGCAGAGAAGCCGCCATAACCTCAAAAATCTGCTCAGTATTTATTGAAAGAATGCTTTCTGCGGGGAATGGGAGAGGGATAACTCTTGAGATGCTTAACGGATTCATAAAAAGCAGAGAAAATATGGGCGGGGAATGTTCAGCTACGGTGGATCTTGCGGAGATCGACCTGATTACCGGTAAAGCCAGCTTTATAAAAAGCGGTGCAGCACCTTCTTTTGTGCTGAGATCAGGAAATCTTTACAAGCTTCAGTCAAAAACACTGCCGATCGGCATAATGGGTGAGCTTGATGCTGAAAAGATCGGTTTCGATCTTATAGCAGGCGACATAATCATTATGTTAAGCGATGGCATTGCCGAATCTCTTGAAGACGGCGTTTGGCTTGCCAATCTTCTTACTTACGAATGGGAGGACGACCTTGATAAAATGGCAGAGAAGATACTTGAAAATGCCGGTAAAGCCAATAAGAGAAATGATGATATGACAGTGATTCTTATCCGCGTTTCGGAGAACGGCGAGGAATGAGCGAGGGGCGTGCTGCATACAGAAGCGGCACGCCCGTCTTGGTTTAGGTAAGTTATATATTAAAGTAGAGGATATTTCTTGCTCTTACTTGACAAAGCGCGAACGGTTTGTTATAATTAAGCCACAATCACGAAAGGATGACTTCCAATGGCAAGTAAAAAAACAGCTCTCGCACATGAATTTTGCGATAGGCTTGAAAAGATATATCCCGAAGCTGTGTGCGCCCTTGAATCCGGGGGCGAGGCGTGGAAACTACTTATTATGGGCAGACTTTCGGCTCAGTGCACAGACGCCAGAGTAAACATCGTCTGCAAAGAGCTTTTTTCGCGGTATCCAACCCTTGAAGCCATAGCTGACTGCGATATTTCCAATCTTGAAGCGATCGTTCGGCCCTGCGGACTTTATAAAACCAAAGCGAAGAATATAAAGGATGCCTGCATCATGCTCCGCGAAGAATACGACGGAGTGCTTCCTGACACAATGGATGAGCTTCTTAAATTTCCCGGTGTTGGCAGAAAAATCGCGAACCTTCTGCTTGGTGATATTTTCGGTAAACCGGCAATCGTTACGGATACCCATTGCATCCGCATCTGCGGCAGGGTGGGGATGTATCCTGAAACGCTCAAAGACCCCGTAAAGATAGAAAAAATTCTCGTACCACTGATACTCCCCGAAAAGCAGTCGGACTTTTGCCACAGGCTTGTTATGTTTGGCAGAGAAATATGTACGGCGCGTTCACCTAAATGCGGCGAGTGCCCCTGTGCCGATATATGTTGTTATTTTAAAAAATCAAAGAGAAAACCAAAAGAATAATAGATCGATGCACATAGAATCGCCGTCCGCGGTTATCGAACCGCGAACGGCGTGAATTTTTATGAAAGCCCCAGTGTGAGGGATACCAGATTCTCCGAATTCAGTATGCTGTCCAGATTGTACAGAATCAGCACTCTGTCAGCACTCACCTCGTCTATAAGCTCCGGAACAGCCGGATTTCCCACAAGCGGCTTATAATACCGAAGGTCTATTATTTCAAGATCGAAATGCGCCGCAAGGAACGGAGCTACGGAATGAGCGAAGCTATCCTTTATGAGAAGCAGTGTTTCCCGTTCGCCTGCGAGAGTGCTGTCTTCTGACGGATACACACGCACTCTTGCATTATTGCCGCCGATAAATGCGCTGTACTTGTCTTTCTTTCCGAGATATGTGTCATCATAAAGTCCCGGAAATGTATCGCCCCCAACTATCTCGCAGACAAGCGTTTCATCACCGTCAAAGCGGAAAAACTCCATACGGTCGGGGGATATCCACTTCATTCCTGCCTTTGACCATGTTGTTCCGAAAAACTCCTCAGATACGGTTTCTCTTGTGAAAAATTCCAAGGGATGCGCTTCCATACCGTATGCAGTCATGATTTCGCGGTATGCATAATATGCTCCAAGGGTTGTCCAGTGGTGGTCGGTGCGGTAGTAGACATACTCCCCATCCAAAGCGCGCTGCCTTAAAGGTGTGAGCAGATCAATTTGGTTTATCCCGTCCGAAATATTGCTGAGCGCACCTGCGAAAGTCGTATTCGATACCTCTTTTGCCGGATATAGAGCGGGCATATGGCTTATAAGCACATCTTGGGAGCGTCCTGCCACGGCAAGATGCAGAGGTATACCTGAAATAGATTCGGCAAAGCGGTTTACTGCATCAATGTTTTTCTCTGCCGCGGCGAAAGATGCATGGTCTTCTTTGGCGATAATATATCCGTCAGTACCGAGAAGCACGGAATTGTTCTCGGTTTTACCCTGCACGGTTTCGAGGATGGCTTTTACCCCTATAAAAACGTTTCGTCCGGGCATCTGATCGGTGCAATAGCTTGCTACGTCGGACGTAAAGCTTCCGTTTATGAGCGCATCCACGGTGAATTTCGGCACAGTTGTGAGATATCGGTTTTCATCCTCGGAGTATTCCTTATCCGGGAGAATTAACATCACTGCGGCGAAGCCGTAGATTATTATAAGAAGCCCGAAGACGGTTATTATATCGCACAGTCGGTGTTTTCTCTGGTTGTCCATAGTTTACCTTTCTGTTTCCATAACTTAAAATCTGAAATAAAGAAACGGATTGTATGAGGAATCGACCAAGTACGCAAGGCATATGAGTGTTGCCGCAATACCGCCTGCGACGGCAGTTACGCGGAATGCCGCGAATTTTTCGTAAAGCTTGTAATAAAGCTTTTGGGGAAGTGGAGTCGATGCGATAATAAGCACGGCGAAGAATACAATATTTCGAAGGAGATTGTAAATATCAAGCCCCCCGGCAAATGTTACGGTTCCGATACCAAACATGTTGCCGAGGTAAACAACACCTGCGGAAAGATCTTCGGATACGAACAAAAGCCAGCCGAACATCACGAAGAAAAGGGTATAGAGCCGCGAAATTACAGCGGGGGCTTTTTCTAAAAGCTTTAAGAGGAACAGCTTTTCCGCCATGAGTAGAACAAAGTAGTAAAGTCCCCAAAGAATGTAGTTCCAGCTTGCGCCGTGCCAGAAGCCGGTAAGAAACCATACGGCGAATATGTTTCGTATGTTTATAAGCTTGGAACAGCGGTTTCCGCCAAGCGGTATATAAACGTAGTCGCGGAACCATACACCAAGGGATATATGCCATCTGCGCCAGAATTCCGTTATGCTTTTTGAAATGTAGGGATAGTTGAAGTTTTCCATGAAGCGGAAGCCAATCATCTTCCCAAGACCTATCGCCATATCGGAATATCCGGAAAAATCAAAGTATATCTGGAAAGAGTAGCAGATGATCCCTATCCAAGCGCCAACCACTGTACGGCTGTCAGCCGGTATGTCGCGGAAATATTCCCAAAGCTGTCCGGCGGTGTTTGCAAAGAGAACCTTTTTGCACATACCGGCTATAAATGTGCGTGTCCCCTCGGCGAACAGCTCTATACTGTGAGTGCGTCTTGTGAGCTGATCGTCAACGTCCTTGTAGCGGACTATTGGACCGGCTATAAGCTGGGGATAGAGGGTAACGTATGCGCCGAACGCGATGATATTTTTCTGTACGGCGGCATCCAGTCGATAAACGTCAATTACATAGGAAAGCGCTTGGAATGTGTAGAATGATATGCCGATAGGCAGTTCAAGCCCCAGAAGCGGAAGTCCGGAAAGTCCGGGGATAAGGCGAAGATTTGTTATAAAGAAGTCATAGTATTTGAAAAAGCCCAGAATTGAGAGATTAAGCACCACGGCAGCGATAAGCCAGCCTTTTGCTCGTTTTTTCTTTCCCGATGATAAACTTCTTTCCACAAGCCGTCCGAATACATAGTCTGCGGCGATGGTGAACATCATGAGGAAAACGTACAGCGGTTCGCCCCAGCCGTAGAAGATAAGGCTTACTACGAGAAGAACTATATTTCTTGCCTTAAGAGGTACCGTGAAGTAAATAAGCAGTGTCACGGTAAGGTAAATAAGCAGAAATTCAAGACTTGAAAAGACCATATATACTTACCTTTCGGTGATTTTTTACAGTTTTGACTATTATACTACAACAAAAACGACAAAAGCAAGTATGAGTGTGAAAACAGTGTGTAAACTTTGTGTTAGTCAATAAGAATTCCTCGGTATCACGAAGATACCGAGGAAAGGGGAAATTTATGTATCTGACCGCTCTTATGCGTCCCTTAACAGTTTGCCGAGCCCCTTAACCGTACAATCGGCAGGATCGACGGCAAGGTTTATGGAAAGCTCTAACTCGTTTTCTATGTATTCTCCGATGCCGGGAAGATTAGCGCCGCCGCCCAAAAGTATTATGCGGTCAACGCTGGAAAGCTCCTCGCCGTGACGGGGAAGATTTTCTATGAGCTTAGAAATTACCTGCACTGCGCCATCTGTTTGGGGTGCGGCACATTCAAGCAGAGCATTCGCGGATACGGTAATACGGCGAGGCATGCCGGTGGAGCTATCGGTGCCCGTAAATTCCACCGTTGTTTGGGGATCGCAGGGGATGGACAGCGTATGTTTTGCTTCCTTTGCGGAATTTTCTGTTATAACGATTCCGAAATTCCTTCTCAGGTATGTTACTATGTTTGAATCTGCCCCATCTCCTGCGCCAACTACAGTTTCTGTACGCAAAAGCTCGCCGGAGCGGATATATGATGCTTCAACACAGCCGGCGCCGATATCGCATATGATAGTACCGCTGAGGGCTTCAGCTTCGTCTTCGGCGGGGGTGAAGCCGCTTCCAAGCATCGCCGCCGGAGCTGAATCCACAAGTGTTATGCGTCCTGTTTTGCAGTCGGAGAGGGCTTTTTTCAAAAGCTCCCTGTTTCTTGTGCCAAGACCGTATCTGGCACTGGCAAGTATGTGCTTTTTTGAATGCGGGGCGGCAATTTCAAGGAAGCGGTCAAGCACCTCTGCCGCAAGATTGAAATCCGTAATACCTGCTCCCTGCATTGGGCGGCGCAATGTGACCGTGCCGGGGGAGCGTCCTGCTGTTAAAAGAGCTTCTGTCCCCACTGCGACTACATTGCCTTTGGTGTCTACTGCGGAGATGTTGGGTTCGCGAAGTACGATGCCCATATCCTCGCGAAATATCTTTACGGCGCGCACGCCGAAATCAACTCCAAGAAAAACTGACATATTATTTTTTCACCTTTCCCACATAATCTTCGGTATCAAGACCGAAGTGGCGTTTAAGCATCTGGCGCATAAGGGATATGGGAAGTCCCACCACATTGTAATAGTCCCCGTGAAGCTCCTTTACAAAAATTCCGCCACGCCCTTGAATACCGTATGAGCCTGCCTTATCAAGCGGCTCTCCGCTGTCAACGTAGCTCCTTACTTCTGCTTCGGAAAGCTCAGCGAATACCACCTTGGTTTCGGCGGCTTCGCTTACGGATACGGTTTTGCCGTCTATATTCCCTATAAGCGCGATTCCCGTAAATACGGAGTGTTCCTTATCCGAGAGGGACATTAGCGTATTGTATGCATCATCCTTGTCCTTGGGTTTGCCAAGGGGGCGTGTGCCGTCCCAGACCATAGTATCAGAGCCGAGCACGATGCAGTTGTCAGCGTTTGGAAGATCTCGGAAAACCGCCTCAGCCTTGCGGCGCGCAAGCTCGCAGACTGCGGTGTTCGGTGAAAGTCCGTTTTCTATATTTTCGTCGCAGTCCGATACGATTACCTCGAAATCTATGCCAAGCATGGTGAGTATCTCGCGGCGGCGCGGTGAGTTTGAGGCTAAAATAAACTGAGGCATCATTTTGCAATAGCCCTCCCGATAATGAGTGAGAGTATTATAAATATTACTACCGCCAAAGTAAGATTTATGCTGATGGCGAATGTGAGCTGCATTATGCCGAGGTCAAGGGTCAGCGGTGAGTTCATGCCGAAGTCTATACCGAACGCAAGCCATGACAGCGCAGTAATGCTTTTGCAGATGTTTCCCACAAAGGTGCCGATGACGATGCCCATGAGCACTAAAAATGTATTGTAAAGCTTACTTTTTGCCATGATATTCTCCTTACTTTTTACCTGTTGAGCCAAAACCGCCCGTACCGCGTTCGGTTTCATCAAGTTCATCCGTTTCGGTGAACACCGCATGCATGACGGGCACAAACATAAGCTGGGCAATACGGTCGCCGGGCATTACCGTGTACGGTACATCCGAGCGGTTAATGAGGGAAACGGAAATTTCGCCTCTGTAGTCGCTGTCAATAACGCCGATTCCGTTGGCGAGGGTTATGCCGTGCTTTGTGGAAAGACCGCTCCTTGCGGCGACTATTGCCACAACGCCTGAGGTTTCGGGGGATATGGCGATGCCCGACGGAATAAGTGCCTTGCCATGGGGTTCGATTACCACCTCACCGTCTGCCGCAGAGCGCAGGTCTACTGCCGCAGAGCCTGCTGTGGCATACTCGGGCACGTTTATTCCCTCTCGCAGAAGCTTTATCTTTACGTTTATTTCATTCATTTGGATATTCTCCTTATCTTGGCGGTATCGGCAGAGGCTCTGCCCGATAGTATCTCATCCGCTCTCTTTTTAGATTCATCGGTGAAAATATAGTGTCCGCCGGAAATGCGGAATTTAGTAAGCTCGTCTTTCTTGTCTTCCATATAGACGGGTACGCTGTTGTACATGATATTTCTGTGTTTCCACGCTCTTGTGAGGGGGAAATCTGTACCCTTTCTGTCGCGGATAGCGAGAAAATCGCGCTTTTCACATTCCTCGCAGGAGTAAAGCTCACGGATAACACACTTTTCAAGTGTCATAAGCGGTACACGTCCGTATATGATGGGTGAGAGTCCCAAGTCGCGAAGTTTCGGCAATGTAAGCTCAGGGGATGCCATAAGGTCGGCAAAACCAAGAGCCGCGAGCACATCCTCGGTGTAGGCGTTGTAGATATTCAGCCTGAAATCGCCGTGCAGTGTCATTCCTGTATCCTTTGCCATTTGTATATGACCGAGATTTGACACAAGTGTATGGCGTATGCCTGCCGCATATGCGCCGTCAAGCATAGCCTTTATCTCTGCTTTTTCGGAATCGAAGACTACGGGCGGAATTATGACGCCGGTTACACGGTCGGTCATTTCGGGGGAGAATTTTTCTAAAGGCAGGTATACGGCGTCAAGGTTGCTTGCATTTTCGGGTATAGACTCGTATGTGTGGAAGCGTGCCGTCTTTTTCTGCGGTGCAGGAGCATACTCCGGTGCGCAGAGCTTTTCGGGAAGCTTCGCTTCGCGTGGCAGAGTGAGCTTTTTCGTTATCTCGTCTACCGCATCCCGACGAAGCGAGTTGATGGCAGAAAGCGGCATTATAAGCCCATCGTCAAGACGGACAGAGCCGCTTCCGGGCATAAAAGGAGTGCCGCCCAGCTTTTCGAGATTTTTTATGACTGCCTCATATGTGAGCGGCTGATTTATGGCTTTATCCGGCACAGCGCCCGTTACGGTTACGGAATACCCGTCAAGCTCTGCCGTAAGCGAGGCAGGCTTGTCCGCTTCTATTCGAAGGTGCATATTAAGAGGACGGCGGCGCTCTTTTATAAGAGCGGCGAAGTCGGTGGGCTTTGCGGTATGCGCTGAGGTTTCAGCTTTGTTGGCATCCGTTCTGATACCGAGCATTGTTTTGTCGATTTTCTTTGTGAAATAGCCGTCCGTAAATCCGCTTCTTGAAAACAGCACATGAAGCTTTGAAATTTCCTCTGCCGAGGCGTTACGCCTTTCATCAAGCAGTTGGCGGTATATGCGCGTTACGCCGTAGACGTATTCGGGAGATTTCATCCTGCCCTCGATTTTTAAGGAAGCCGCTCCGAGGGAAAGAATATCCGTAATATGGGAAGCAAGGCACATATCTTTAAGGCTCAGGGCATATGTGTCACGTCCGTTTTTCGCGGCACATCTGTATGGTAGGCGGCAGGGTTGGGCACATTCGCCACGGTTTCCGCTTCTTCCGCCGATAAGAGAGCTTGCAAGACATCCGCCGGACTGGGAAACACAGATTGCACCGTGTATGAACAGCTCTGTTTCTATGGGCGAATTTTGGCAGAGTGTAGAGAGGTCGCCAAATGACAGCTCTCTGGCCGCTACCATACGGGAAAATCCAAGCTCGGCGAGAACCCGTGCCGCATCGGTATTGTGCCCTGCTGTCTGGGTGCTTGCATGAAGCTCAAAGTCGGGGAAATACCTCTTAATAAGACTTGCCGCACCAAGGTCCGCTACAATAAGCGCATCCGCGCCCAGCGTGTACAGCTCTTCTACATACTTAAGCACATCGCTCATTTCACGGTCGTGAACCAAGGTGTTTAACGTAATATTTGTTTTTACACCGTAAAGACGACATTTGTGTATAGCATCTCTAAGGCTATCGCCTGAGAAGTTTTTGGCGTTCATACGGGCGTTGAACAGTGCGCCGCCGAAATAAACTGCATCGGCACCGCCTGCGATGGCGGCATCAAGGGCGTCGGGTGAGCCGGCAGGTGCGAGCAGCTCCGGAATGTGTACAGATTTATACATAATTGTTCACTTTCGGTTTTTAGTAATATATTTTGCCTTGAAACTCTTGCAATTTTATAAAAGACAAGGTATAATATAATCGGTGGGTAATGTAACTGTTATTATTATAATATAAAAATGGCGTTTTGCAAAGCCCATTTGCGAAAATTTTTGAAAATTTATATTAATCTGCCCTAATTTTATAACAAGGAGATGTATACCATGAAAAAAACAGCTCTTATTCTCAGCGCACTTTTAATCTCGTCCCTTATTGTGACCGGATGCGGAAAGGCATCAGACGCAGTTTATACAGATGTACCCGAATACACCGCAGGAACCGTGACCGAAAGCGGATACGAAAGCACTTGGAGCGGAATCAAGTTTACTCCTGCATCTAACGTAGTAATGGCATCCGATGAGGAATTTGAGGAACTTATCAGTGAAGATGATATGGCTGATTACGAAATGATGGCAACTGACGAGAACTATAACACAGTGCTTGTAAGAAGTGCACTTATGCCCGAAGGGATGAGCTTAAAGGATTATGATGAGGCACAGCTTGCCGATATCAAATCCCAATTTGAAGCAAACGGTCTTTCTGTAGAGGCTTCATCTGCGAAGGACGTATCCTTCGGCGGCAAGACATACAAGGGCACAGTTTATACTGTAAGCATGGGCGAGTCGGCACTCTATCAATGCATATACCGCGCAGTTCTCGGCGACCGTGTTTCCGAGATATGCTTTACCTATTCCGATGAAGCGGCTCTTAGCGCGCTGATCGCTTGCTTTGCTCAGTAATTATAAGGGATTTTCGGAAATAAAATGAGTATTCTTGATAAAAGCTCCCGTATTGTTGTAAAAATAGGCTCAAATACGCTTACACACACTACGGGAAACCTTGATCTCCGCCGCATGGAGCTGCTTGTACGGATTCTTTCCGATTTCAAAAACAGAGGACACGAAGTAGTCCTTGTCAGCTCCGGCGCAGTGGCGGCAGGTATTTCCAGACTCAATCTTGGCAGACGTCCGGAGAGCACCGAGGAAAAGCAGGCGCTTGCCGCAATCGGTCAGGCGGCGCTTATGCAGGTGTACGAGCAGTTTTTTGCAACCTACGGTCATACCGTGGGACAGATGCTTATGACCAAGGACATAATTGACAACGATATTCGCCGTACTAACGCGAAAAATACCTTCCGCGAGCTTTTAAAGCTTGGATGCGTGCCTATAGTCAACGAAAACGACCCAATTTCCGTTGAGGAACTGAAATTCGGCGGAAACGATACACTTTCTGCCTACGTTGCTCTTGTGTGCGGTGCGGATATTCTTATAAACATGTCGGATATAGACGGTCTTTACGACTGCGATCCCAGAAAGAATCCCTCTGCCAAGCTTATAGACCGCGTGGATATTATCGACGAAACGGTTATCTCCTACGCGGGCGGTGCCGGCACAGACCGCGGTACGGGCGGTATGATCACCAAGATCAAGGCGGCACAGCTTGTTACGGAAGCCGGGATTCCCATGCTTATCGTAAACGGAAAGAACCCCGAGGTGCTTTACGATATTTCAGACGGAAAGCATGTTGGTACATATTTCGCGGCAAGAAGATGATTTAAGGAAGCTTTTGCAAGTCAAAAGCCACGGTATTGAAAATGCAGATAACATTTGATACCAGTATACAGTATATGCGTGGAGTTGGCGAAACCAGAGCCAAAGCGCTGTCGAAGCTTGGAATCACCACGGTTGGAAAGCTTCTGTACCATTTTCCGCGCGCCTATGAGTTCAGAGGAAATATAAAGCCGCTTGCCGACGCCGAAAACGGCGAGGTGGCGGCATTTATTCTCACGGCGGCAACCGAGGTGAAGAATGCCAGATTGAAGCGGGAGATGGTTCTCGGAAAGTTAAGAGCATTTGATGCTTCGGGAAGCTGTGAGATAACATTTTTCAATCAGCCCTACATGAAGGATGCCGTGGTAAAGGGTGGGGAATACCGCTTTTTCGGCAAGGTAACGAAGGAGAACGGAAAAATTCTTCTTTCCTCTCCCAAGGTTGAGCCGATTATAGAGGGTAAGCCATTGCCGCCCCTTGTGGCGGTCTATCCGCTGACTTCGGGGGTGACAGGCAAGCTTCTTTCGGGACTTGTTACTACCGCACTTGCGGAGCTTGGGGACAGTATCCCCGATATTATAGACGAAGAAACCCGAAAAGAAAACGGACTTTGCGCAATCGGTACGGCGCTTCGGGGAATACATGCCCCTAAGGATTTTAAGTCCCTCGAGACCGCAAAAAGGCGACTTATATTCGAGGAACTGTACCGCTTTGCTCTCGGTGTTGACGGCAAAAAGCGAACTGACGTATGTGCACCGCGCTTTTCGGATACGGACACAACACCGTTTATAGGCAAGTTCCCCTATTCGCTGACCAGTGCGCAGACGCGCTCTGTAGGTGAAATTGCCGATGATATGGCATCGGGAATTCCCATGCGCAGACTGCTTTGCGGTGATGTTGGAAGCGGTAAAACAGCCGTTGCCGCCGCCGCTGCGTATTTAGCGGTGAAGAATGGCTATCAGTGCGCCATTATGGCTCCAACGGAGATACTTGCCGTACAACATTATAATGATTTATCGGAGCTTCTCGGCGGACTTAATATAAAATGCGGACTGCTTACCGGCTCGGTGAAGGGTAAAGCAAGACGAGAGCTTCTCGCAGAGCTTTCAGACGGAACGGTAGGCGTGCTTATCGGTACACATGCTCTTATCGGTGATGAGGTGAATTTTTCAAAGCTCGGGCTTGTTATATGCGACGAACAGCATAGGTTTGGTGTGGGACAGCGTGAAGCATTTCTTATGAAGGGCGGTGCGGATACCTGCCATCAGCTTACCATGAGCGCAACGCCTATTCCCCGTACTCTTGCTATGTTTCTGTATGGGGAAATCGACATGTCGGTGCTTGATGAGATGCCGGCGGGCAGACAGCGTGTGGAAACCTTTGTGGTTAATGAGGGTTACAGAGAAAGGCTGAACAATTTCATTAAGAAGCATGCCGCAAGCGGTCATCAGACCTATGTGGTATGCCCGGCGGTTGAGGAAACCGAGGACGGCGAGGTATCTCAAGAGGATATTCAGCTATTTGACTTCGGTTACGATATAAACGAAATCATGTGCCCCAAAACACCGCCCAAAGCGGCGGTAGCATGGGCTGAGGAGCTTTCGGGGATGCTTCCGGGGCTTAGAGTCGGATGTGTCCATGGTAAAATGAAGTCCGCCGAAAAGGATGCTGTTATGTCAGCCTTTGCGGCTGGCGAAATGGATGTGCTTGTGTCGACCACGGTTATTGAGGTTGGCGTAAATGTTCCCAACGCCGTGCTTATGATAGTCGAAAACGCCGAAAGATTCGGTCTGTCACAGCTTCATCAGCTTCGCGGACGTGTGGGACGCGGTGCGGCGAAATCCTACTGCGTGCTTGTGTCCGAAACAAAGCAGGGAAGCTCGGCAAAAGAGCGTTTAGAAATCATGCGTACCACCTATGACGGCTTCAAGATATCGGAATACGACCTTGCGGAGCGAGGGCCGGGCGATTTTCTCCGCTCGGGCGATGAGGAGATACGCCAGCATGGAGAGCTTCGGTTCAAGCTTGCAAATCTATGTCGGGATACGGAGCTTTTTGATGCCGCGGTGCGTGCGGCAAGACTTGAAAAACAGAAGAAAGGGGAAAATCAGATATGATAAGACCTCTTGCCGACAAAGTAAGACCGCTGTCCTTTGATGATATGGTGGGGCAGGAGCATCTCGTAGGAAAAAACGGAGTTCTGCGCCGAACGGTGGAGTCGGGACACATAACAAATATGATATTCTTTGGCCCGCCCGGCACCGGCAAGACTACGGCGGCGAATATCGTTGCCGAGCGCTCCGGCATGACCCTCAGAAAGCTCAATGCCACCACCGCAAGCCTTGCTGACGTGAAGGAAGTTATCGAGGAAACGGGCACTATATACGGAAGCACGGGAATTCTTCTTTATCTTGACGAAATACAGTATTTCAATAAAAAGCAGCAGCAGTCGCTTCTCGAATATATGGAGGACGGACGCATCACGCTTATTGCTTCTACTACGGAAAACCCCTATTTTTACGTTTACAACGCCATAATTTCCCGTTCGGCGGTGTTTGAATTCAAGCCCGTATCGGCGCCTGAAATAAAGCGAGCACTTATTCGGACTCTTGAAAGACTCAACGCCGATGAGGGAGCATCCGTCACATGTGGGGATGAGGCGTATACCGTGCTTTCCGGCGCAGGCACAGGGGATGTACGAAGAAGCATAGGTTTACTTGAAAATTCATTCTATCTTGCGGCGGCGGAGGGCGGAGAAATAACTGCGGAGCTTATACGCTCGTTTACTCCTAAGGTGCTGGGAAGCTTTGACCGTGCAGGAGATGTGCACTACGATCTTTTATCCTGCCTGCAGAAGTCAATACGAGGCTCAGATCCCGATGCGGCGGTGTTTTATCTTGCGAAGCTCCTTGAGGGCGGCGATCTTGTATCAGCGTGCAGACGGCTTCAGGTAATAGCAAGTGAGGATATCGGGCTTGCGTACCCCATGGCGGCGGTGATAACCCGTGCCTGCGTTGAAAGTGCCCGCGAGCTTGGACTTCCCGAGGGGCGTATACCGCTTGTCAATGCGGCGGTCATGCTTGCCACAGCCCCTAAATCAAACAGCGCATATTCGGCTCTTGCGGCGGCAAATGCGGATATTGGGGCTGGCAAAGGACAGAATGTGCCAACTCACCTGCGAAGCCCCAATTTTGTGGGATATAAGTATCCACACGATTACCCGGAGCATTATGTAAAACAGCAGTATCTTCCCGATGATTTAAAAAATGAACGCTACTATGAATACGGTGAAAACAAGACCGAGCAGGCGGCGAAGGCTTATTGGGATAAGATCAAGAATAAATAACGCACAGTATTAACGGAGGGAATCCTTGAATACATTCAAAATTCTTGCTATAGGCGATATTGTAGGGCCTACGGCGGTTACTCATATTAAAGAGAAGCTTTGGGATTTCAGAAAATACCATAAGATAAACATGGTTGTGTGCAATGCGGAGAATGCGGCTGTGGGGAACGGACTTGATCCTGCATCCGCGGATACGCTTATTTCTTCCGGATGCGATGTTCTCACCGGCGGCAATCATATTTTCAGGAAGCGCGAGATACGCGGTTATCTTGAATCCTGCGAAACGGTGATTCGACCTGCCAACTATCCGTCAGGCACGGTAGGAAGCGGTCACACCATAGTAAACATCGACGGTTGGCGCGTGCTTGTAATAAACGTGCTTGGTACAATATACCTTGAACCTCTTGCCTGCCCCTTTGATACGGTGGAGCGCATACTTTCGCGCGAGGAAGGTAGGTATGATTTCGCCGTATTGGACATCCATGCAGAGGCTACAAGCGAGAAGATTGCCCTCGGTCGCCACTTTGACGGCAGAGTAAACGTGATCTTCGGCACACACACCCATGTGCCCACTGCTGATACTGTGATACTGCCAAGAGGAAGCGGATACGTCACCGATCTCGGCATGACCGGTCCTCATGACGGCGTACTTGGCGTCCGCGCGGACATTATTATAGAAAAGCTCCGCACAAAGATGCCCATGAAGTTTGAGATATCCGACGGTCTCTCGGAGGCGGATGCGGTGATGTTTACCATTGATACGGACAGCGGCAAGGTTATAGAAGTTTTGCGCGTGAAATTCTAAAAAATCAGGCTGACACATTGAAAAATGCGTCAGCCTTTGTCTATATATTACTTCTTTAACTTAGCCTGAGCCTTAAGTCTTGTGGGGGTGTCGAGAATTGCTTTGCGCAGACGAATGGACTTGGGAGTTACTTCCATAAGCTCGTCTTCTGCCAGGAATTCAATTGCCTCTTCAAGGCTCATCTGCTTGTGAGGTGTGAGGATCAGTGCCTCATCCGCACCGGAAGAACGGATAGATGTGAGATGCTTCTTTTTGCAGGGGTTCAGCGCGATATCGCCGATCTTCGGAGATTCGCCCACGATCATGCCCTCATAAACGGGAGTCTGCACGCCAACAAACATCTGACCTCTGTCCTGAGTCTGATACAGACCGTAGGATGTGGTTTCGCCTGCCTCGCTGGCAACAAGTGAGCCGGTGTAGCGGAGGGTGATATCGCCGCGGTAGGGCTGATAACCGTCGAATACGGAGTTTATGATGCCCTCGCCGCGTGTATCGGTGAGGAATTCGCTTCTGTATCCGAACAGGCAGCGCGCAGGAATAAGATACTCAATTCTCATGCGGCTTCCGTGGAGATTCATTTCAAGAAGATCGCCCTTGCGTGCGCCAAGCTTCATAATGACCGAGCCTTCGCTTCCCTCGGGAACGTCAATAGCAACACGCTCCATAGGCTCGCAAAGCTGTCCGTCGATTTCCTTGTAAAGCACTCGGGGCATGGAGCAGGTAAGCTCATATCCCTCTCGGCGCATGTTCTCGATAAGAATGGAAAGATGCATTTCGCCGCGTCCTGCAACCTTGAAGCTGTCGGTGGTTTCACCGTCAGCCACACGAAGGGATACATCGCGGAGAAGCTCCTTGTAAAGACGGTCACGGAGCTGACGGGAAGTTACAAACTTGCCTTCCTTGCCTGCAAAGGGACTGTCGTTTACGGAGAAGGTCATTTCAAGTGTGGGTTCGCTGACCTTCACAAATTCGAGAGGCTCAACGCAGTCAACCGCGCATACGGTGTCGCCGATGGTAACATCACCAGCACCGGAGAAGCATACGATATCGCCCATTTTTGCGGTTTCAACGGGGATTCTCTGAAGACCGTCTATCTGATAGAGGGATACGATACGGGTACGCTTGGTAGCTTCAGGGTTGTGGAAGTTGGTTATTACGACCTCTTGACCTACCTTAAGCTCGCCGCGCTCAATGCGTCCGATGCCGATTCGTCCCACATATTCGTTGTAGTCTATAGAGGAAACCAGCATCTGAAGCGGTTCTTCGATTTCGCCCTCGGGAGCGGGGATGTATTCCAGAATAGTGTCAAACAGACAGCGCAGATCCTCACCTTTTTCCTCTGGGGAGAGAGATGCTGTGCCGTCACGTCCGCAGGCGAATACCATAGGCGAATCAAGCTGTTCGTCGGTTGCGTCAAGGTCGATGAGAAGCTCAAGTACCTCGTCGATGACCTCATCTATGCGTGCATCGGGCTTGTCCACCTTATTTATGACTACGATTACCTTATGCTTAAGCTCCAATGCCTTCTGCAGAACGAAGCGTGTCTGAGGCATAGGGCCTTCCGCCGCGTCAACAAGCAAGAGTACGCCGCTTACCATTTTAAGTATACGCTCTACCTCGCCGCCGAAGTCCGCGTGGCCGGGGGTGTCGATGATGTTGATTTTTACGTCCTTATAATGTGCGGCGGTGTTCTTTGCGAGAATTGTAATACCGCGCTCCTTTTCAATGGCATCGGAGTCCATGACTCTGTCCTCGGTAGCCTGATTCTCACGGAAGATACCGCCCTGCTTTAACATCTCGTCAACCAGCGTAGTCTTGCCATGGTCAACGTGGGCGATTATTGCTATGTTTCTTAAATCGCTTCTGATCAATGTGATCTCTCCCTTGTATTGATTTATACTTTTTAACCATATTCATTATTATACCACAAAATGATGTCTAATAATATATCAAAACTCGCTAATATTAAGCGAGTTTTGATATATTTTTTTGATATTCGGGGAAAATGGCGGCGGATTACGGTGGATTTCGACAGAAGCAAATCCGTTGCTTGCTCTACCCCCTTGATCGTGGGGGTGGGTGCGGTATTAACTCTAAAATAAAACAATAATACCGCCTGCGCAGTCAGCGCAGGCGGTATTTGTGCCTTTTGTTACGGTAAAGAATTATTCAACAGTAACAGATTTTGCGAGATTTCTCGGCTTGTCGATGTCGCATCCCCTTGCTGCCGCCGCATGGTAAGCGAACAGTTGAAGTGCACATACCTCAGGCAAAAATGCAAGCTCTGGTGATACTTTGGGCAAGCGGATAACGTGATCAGTCGTGGCGTCGGCAACCTCGATGTCAGATCCGCAAATCATAAAGGTTTCTGCTCCGCGGGCTTTGGTTTCACGGATGTTGGAAACCATTTTTTCGTACAGCTCGGGTACGGTGCAGAGAGCCACCACCGGTACGCCGGGGGTGATAAGGGAAATCGTGCCGTGCTTAAGCTCGCCTGCCGCGTAAGCTTCGCTGTGAATGTAGGATATCTCCTTTAACTTAAGCGAGCCTTCCGCCGCAAGATAATAGTCTGCACCGCGTCCGATGAAGAAAAGATCTTCTGCGGAAGCAATTTTCTCCGCCGCTGCCTTTATTTCGCCCTCGCGCGCGATCATTTCCGAAACAGCCTCGGGGGCACGGTCGTACAACTCTGTGATGCGCTTTGCCACGCTCTCTCTGTCGAGATTTCCGCGCACATACGCTGCCTCAACGGACAAGAGGTATAAAAGCGCCGTCTGCACCGAATATGCCTTGGTGCTTGCCACGGCGATCTCGGGGCCTGCCATTGTATAAAGCACCGAGTCCGCTTCCCGGGCAATGGATGAGCCGATGACGTTTACAATTGCAAGCGTTGCCGCACCCTTGGCTTTTGCAAGTCTTAGTGCCGCAAGGGAATCCGCGGTTTCGCCGGACTGGGAGATAATGAGCACAAGATCGCCCTTTCCTACCAGCGGATCGTTGTATCTGAACTCGGAAGCTATCTCCACCTCGCAGGGGAGATTGGCAAGCGAGCCGAGAAGTCCCTTGGCGATAAGTCCTGCGTGCATTGCCGTTCCGCAGGCAACGATGTGCATGCGGTTTATAGAGCGGAAAATACCGGTGTCAAGGCCGTCGTTGGAGAAGTCCGGCATGCCGTCTTTTATACGGCTGTGTAAGGTGGTGCGGATAACCGACGGTTCTTCATTTATTTCCTTTATCATAAAGTGTGGGTAACCGCCGCGTTCTGCCGCCTCAATGTCCCAGAGGGCTGTCTTTTTCTCTTTGTCTATACGCTTTCCGTCGCGGAAAATTTCAGCCGAATCGCAGGTGATCCTTGCGATCTCGCCCTCGTCCAATTGATAATAATCCCTGGTATAGCGAAGAATCGCCGTAATGTCGGAAGCGATATAGTGCTCGCCGTTGCCGATACCGATTATAAGCGGCGAACCTTGTCTTGCCGCCCAAATGGTGTCGGGATCGTTCGCAAAGAGTATGCCGAGCGCCCATGAACCAACAAGTCTTGATGTCATGCGCTCTATTGCGGCATGAGCCGAAAGCTTCTCATTGGTATAGTAGTAGTCAAGAAGCTTTGCGGCAACCTCTGTGTCGGTTTCGCTTGAGAAGGTATAGCCAAGGTTTGTCAGCTCTTTCTTCAACTCAGCATAGTTTTCCACGATTCCGTTGTGCACAAGGCGCAGGGCTGATGTGCCATGGGGATGAGCGTTTGTGTCATCCGGTGCACCGTGAGTCGCCCACCTTGTATGACCTATGCCGCAGTTTGACTCGGGCAGGGGAGTAAGCAGAGCTTCTACGTTTGAAAGTCTGCCTGCTGCTTTTTTGACAGTTAGATTATTCTCGGAGTCAAAGAACGCAACGCCTGCCGAATCGTATCCGCGATATTCAAGGGCGCGGAGGCCCTCTATAAGATGTTTTACTGAATTATCCTTACCGATGTATCCAATGATACCGCACATATGCTTTTCTCCTTAATTATATATGGGAAAGCCGTATGTGAAAGGCAAACTGTTCCGCACGGGCGCAGTTTGCCCATACGGCTTTTGCCGTAAATTTTGTTTAGTGAAATTTCCTACCTTTATTTGTCCGATGCTTTGTTGTCCGCAGTTACCTGCGGGTTTTGTCCTCG
Source organism: Candidatus Flemingiibacterium sp. (assembly GCA_045644145.1). GTDB lineage: Bacteria > Bacillota > Clostridia > Oscillospirales > CAG-272 > Flemingiibacterium. The sequence goes on along the minus strand of JAZRGK010000047.1, from coordinate 2,487 downwards.
GACTTACGACGGTGGTAAAATGCCGCCGGAAAAATTCCCGCCGAATATTTCGATAATTTTTCTCCTCGTCAACCGCCTATAAGCGGTCCTGGCGCTTTGACATCCACAAAAATTATGTGATATTAGTTGTAAGTGTCGAGTTGCTTTTTTATACGCTCAGCCGTGTCCTCAGCGATGTGCTTTGCAAGCTCCGAATCTTCGCCCTCGGTCATAATTCTGATAAGAGGCTCTGTTCCGGACGGCCTTGTAACCACTCTGCCTGTATTTCCCATAGCTTTCTTGGCATCCTCTAAAATTTCCTTTACCGTATGATCGGTGAAGAACGCAAGCTTTGCCTCGGGAGATACTCTGATGTTCACGATGAACTGAGGGAAACGTGTCATAACCTTTGCCGCATCGCTTAAGGATGTTCCGGTGCGCTTAAGCTGTGAAAGAAGCTGGATAGAGGTAAGCTGACCGTCGCCGGTGGTTGAATAGTCGCGGAATATGATGTGTCCCGACTGCTCACCGCCCAGATAGTAGTCCTCAAGCAGCATTTCTTCAAGCACATAGCGGTCGCCTACCTTGGTTGCAACAAAGCGGATTCCGTTTGCCTCGCAGAATTTCGTAAATCCGAAGTTGGTCATGATCGTGCCAACAACTGCGTTTTTATTAAGCTTGCCGCGAGCTTTCATATCAAGGGCTGTGATTGCCATGATCATGTCGCCGTCAACGTCGTTGCCTTCGTTGTCTATGCAAAGACAGCGGTCAGCATCTCCATCGTAAGCGATACCTGCATCAAGATTGTGTGCGATTACATACTCTCTGAGCTTGTCGAGGTGCGTTGAACCGCATCCGTCGTTGATGTTGATGCCGTTTGGTTCGCTGGAGAGAATTACCGCATTTGCGCCAAGACGCTCGAAAAGCGTTGCTGCTGTACGGCTTGCGGAACCGTTTGCGCAGTCCACCGCGATGTTCATGCCATCGAGAGAGCAATGCACGGAACTGCAGAGGTGGTCGATGTAATCCTTTGCGGCATTTGCGGCGCGAATTACACGTCCGATGTCGCCTGAAGCTGCCAGCTTCGGTTCGGGGGAGTTGTCAAGCACGATGGACTCGATGCGCTCCTCAAGCTCATCCTCAAGCTTGTAGCCGTCCTCGTTGAAGATCTTGATTCCGTTGTAATCGTAAGGATTGTGCGAAGCGGAGATCATGATGCCTGCCTGCGCTTTGTACTTGCCGATGAGGTATGCAACTGCGGGGGTGGGTACAACGCCAAGATCGATAACATCCGCACCTACCGAGCAAAGCCCTGCAGTGAGAGCAGAAGCAAGCATCTCGGATGAGATTCGGGTGTCCATACCAACGAGTACAGTCGGGAGATTACGTCTGCCGCTTGACAAAACTTCAGCCGCCGCGCGTCCTATCTGCATAGCGCGCTCGCAGGTAAGCTCTGCATTAGCAACTCCGCGTACACCGTCGGTACCGAAAAGTCTTCCCATTGTTTGTCATTCCTTTCTGAAAAATTAGTGTTTTGCCACGATGTTGTCCGGGGCTTTGTAGATGGAGTTTGCCGGCACAACTCCTCGCACTCTGGAAAGCGGATAAATGTTTGAGTTTCTTCCGATCACGCATCCGGGGCAAAGCACGCTGTTGCAGCCTACCTCTACATTGTCGCCGAGCATTGCGCCGAACTTTTTGCGACCGGTTTCAAGTGTAACGCTGCCGGATTTCACGCTTACAAGCGTTTTGTCGCTCTTTACGTTTGAAGTTACTGCGCCGGCACCCATGTGCGACTTATACCCGAGGATGGAATCGCCCACATAGTTGAAGTGCGGCACCTGAACATTGTCGAACAGTATGCAGTTTTTGAGTTCGCAGGAGTTTCCCACAACTGCATTCTTTCCTACTATTACTGAACCGCGGATATATGCGCAGTGACGAATTTCTGCGCCGGAATCAACGATACAGGGACCGCCTATATAAGCGGTAGGTGCGATTTTTGCGTCTTTTGCTACATAAATACTGTTGCCGCGGTCTTCGTAGAGATTTGGATCAAGGCTTTTGCCGAAGGAAATAATGAAATCTTTTATAAGATCAAGGATTTCCCAGGGATAGCCATCTTCCTTGAACAAATCCGCCGCTAAAGTGTGCGATGTGTCATAAAGATCGCCGACTTTTGGAATATATGCTTCCATATATTATATATAGACCTCCTTTCTTATGAAAATTTTGAAAACCCATGCCCGTAACACGGACAGTATACATTATATCATATAAGTTGGATAAATGTCAACCCCTCGAACATTATGGCTTGGAGTTAACTTTTTGGTTAGGGGTATTTGCGAAAAAATATTTTCATATTTTTCAAAAAACCCTCTTGACAAGGTGTAGGGAGATGTGATATAATATGAAAGCTGTCCGCACGGGGAGTCTGAGAGGGCGACCGAGAGGAACGGAAAAAACTTTTAAAAAAGTTTTTAAAAAGTACTTGACAAGTGCGACGAG
>JAZRGK010000046.1:0-4068 GCA_045644145.1 Candidatus Flemingiibacterium sp. | reverse complement strand
TTTGTTCGCACTCGGCACGCGGAACGCCTACGCACAGTGATGATAGCCGACCCGACGGAAGGTTACGGTATCTTTATCGAAAACATGTTGAATGCCGCAGAGAAACAAGTACAACCCAAAGCAGCATAAAACCTTCCGTGGTTGGCGTTTCGCAAATATTCAACAAGTTTTCGGAACTTTGCACAGCAAAGCCCCACCCATAACATACGGGTGGGGCGAAAACTTTTTGGCGTTCCCGGGTTTGTTCGCACTCGGCTCGCGAAACGCTACAGATCACAACCAAGGGATACGGGATATTTATTGAAAACATGCTGAACGCCGCAAATCAGCAAGTATAGCCTAAAGCGGCATAAGAAAAAAGGCAATATCATTCCCTCTCGGTTTGATATTGCCTTTTCATTATAATAAATAATAGCGTTCCCCTAAAACTATTTTCCGAGCATCCACTCATAATCAAATACTGCCAGGTGATCGGTCATACCGTAGTCATTTTCGTAAAGAACGTATATAAGCTTAGCCTTGGGATCAACAGCAAGCTCGGTATAACCACCGCGCTTTGGATCAATAACTCTTGACACGGGAAAGCTTTTACCGTCATCCGCGCTTGCAAAAACAGTTACGTTCTCTCGCGCGGTCTTAGAGGCGCACCCTGCGTAAATAAGCGTATAAGGATGTTCTCCGTCATTGTAAGCAACAACAGAACCGAAGCATTGAGGGTCGGAAAGCGCGTATTCGGGACCGTATTCCTTCCAATCCGAGTACCCTGTTTCGCTATACGCCTTAGATCTGTAAAACGCCAGATGACGAATAGTCAAGTAAACTCTGCCGTCTGAGGTCAGCGCCGCCTCCGTTTCATTTGGAGATATAACGTCATGACAGGTATCTAGTATCTCCCCCATCACCCACGTTTCTCCATTATCCTTACTGTAAAGAGTGGATATAACCGAGGGCGTGTGAGACATGATATGAGACTGATAATGCTTGGGAACCATCCACACGGGAATTATAATAACATTATCCTTAGCCAATATTCCATGCCCGGGACCGAGAGCGAAAGCGTTGCGGTAATTTTGCGCGGTATATTCGGTTATATCTATTGGCTCGCTCCAGGTCAAGCCGTCATCGTCGCTGTACCGACGAAGCACACGTCCACCGTTAATTGAATAATCTTCGCAATAAAGAAAATGTATGCGTCCGTTTTTGTCCTGAACCATGACGGGATTGTTTACAGTACGGTGTTTTTCATTTCCGCACGCCAATGCTATAGGCTGGCTAAATGTTTTTCCGTGATCCTCCGAGCGCCAAAGCAGTATATCCATCAGCGCCCAATCATTATGCTTGCACTTATCGTATGTCCTCGCCTCGCAATAAACAAGAAGAGTTCCCTTGTCTGTAACTATCATACCGGGGATACGGTGGCGCTGATACTTTTCATCAGGCGACCACAGTTCAAGCGTTCTGTATGCTTGCTTACTCATAACTTTTTCTCCTTATCCAAAACGGATCTTATAACCAAAAGTGATTTTTTTGCTTCTCCTATAGGGCAAAGATTTTCTTCCTTTCCATCGACAGCGCCTAAAAAATTAAGCGACTCGGCTATGAACATATCGTTACGCTGTGTAGCAACACAGATGCTCTCCCATATGCCTCTTTTTCGGGAATAACATTTCAGCTCATATTCATCCCAAGACGAAAACGCAAGAATCATCTGCCCTTCTGTTCCTAAAAGTGTCATTGTACGTGTACGCGGAGATTGGAAGAAATCCAAATGAACGTTTGCAAGACAATTCCGAAATTGTACTAACATTTCTACGGTATCCGGAGACTCAAAACCAAGTCCGCTGTACGAACCGAAAAATCCACTGCAAGAAATAGGCTCTTCATCTGCGATATATATGGCAAGATCCAGATCATGCACAAGCTCAAACGCCCCCGAATATTTAACGTAATACGTAGAAAGGTAATCAGGACGCATATCCGGAAAATGCTCTCCCATCATAGCGCGTATAGAAACTATCTTGCCTATTTCACCACCGTCAAGACGGCGTTTCAGTTCACGGATACCGTCGTGAAACCGAAAACAAAAACCAACCTCGGCAACCAGCCCCTTTCGCTCGGCAAGCTCCGTCAGACCCTCAATCCCCTCAAGTGAATCGGAAAGTGGCTTTTCTATAAAAACATGCTTTCCGTGCTGAAGAGCTGCAGTTGCCTGACTTACGTGTAAACGTGTGGGAGAAAGTATGTAAACACAGTCTGCATCGCTCTTCAGCCCCTCCTCGTAAGAGCATACCACGCTTCCGCCGTATTTATCCGCAAGCTCAGAGGCTCTGCCATATTCCGTATCAAAAAACACAAAATTCCGAACACCGATAGAGCTGAGGCATTCCGTATGCCTCTTTCCTATAGAACCGCATCCCACAATAAGTATTTTATGATCCTTTATTGCCACGCTGAAAATCCTCCGTCAAGCGCTAAATTTATACCTGTAATATAATCCGAAGCCTCTGACGCAAGAAACAGCGCCGCGCCTTTAATATCTATGCCCATGCGTCCCATCCGACCAAGTGCTGTGCGTTCACTGTAAAGCCGAACAAATTCCTCGGGAAGATCACCCTTATCAAATCCTCCGGGTGATATGCAATTAACATTCACACCATAAGGCGCCATTACAGCCGCGAGATCACGGGTAAGCGCTATAACTCCGCCCTTTGAAGCCGCGTAATCTACAGGCTGCTCCATCTTATTCGCATTATAGTACATTCTTCGATCACGTCCCACAATACCCGCAATAGACCCGATATTGATTATCTTACCGCTTTTTTGAGCTTTCATATACGCGCCGACAGCCTTACACACAAAAATCGTACCGGTCAGATTAGTCTTGATCATACTTTCAATAGCTTCGTAGCTACGGTCAAAAATATGCCCCTCGGATGCGCCGCTTCCGCCGCCGGAATTGTTGACAAGAATATCAATACGCCTCTGCCACTCGAACGCCGCCCTTGCAAATACCTCCACACTCTCTGAGGAGGTAACGTCAAGCTGTAATCCCAAAGCATTGACCGAATATTTTTTCGCTATTTCTTCCGCAGCTTTAATCGCTTTTTCTTTTTGTCGGCTGGTAACAATTATATCGCACCCATATTCTGCAAATACCTCTGCCATATCTCGTCCAAGCCAAGCGGTCGCTCCGGTAACTATCGCTACCTTTCCCTTCAAATCAAACATATTCCTTCTCCTTTATGTCAGATCAGACCTTTTCAAGCGTCTGTCATCTTTTTGTAACGTAAGGTATTATCTCGTTTGCGATCAATCGTTTATTATCCTCGCTGATATCCGAAAAAGGCGGCAGGCACCTTCCGAAGTCAAAGCCAAGCTGATTCATGACCTCCTTTTCAGCTTGCATGACACCAATCTTACAAAGCACCGAAATGATTCTGTTTGCCTCGTTTTGTACGCATCTCGCTTCCTCGATCTTTCCTTCCAAAAATAACTTTCTGATCAAAACAAATTTATCAGCCATAAAGTTATAAGTGCTTCCGATACCTCCGTCTGCGCCCATCGCAAGTCCTGAAAGCATCATTTCGTCGTATCCGTTGAAAACAAGCTTGTCGGGGAACTTGCTCTTGCACCTCTCAAGTGTAAAGAAATCGTTTGAAGTAAATTTAATACCTGCAAACCGATCGTCACTAAGGAATGCCGATATTTCATCAGAACCCATAGCTACACCCGAAAACGCAGGAAAGTGATAAACCAGCATTTTCATTCCCGAATTTTCTGCAAGACGAACATAATATTCCTTAATTTCCGTGAAACTAAACTTATAATAAAACGGTGCAACCGAAGAAATAAGATCGTAGGAAAGCTCAGAGGCATACTGCGCGAGCTTATGCGCATCTCTTTCGTTTAAGCTTCCTACGTGAGCGATAAGCTTGGCGTTGCCTGCTGTTTCCTTGACGATCTGCATGATCTCCATTCTTTCCCCGGCACTCAGCATCAGTGCTTCTGTCGTGCTTCCGCATACGTAAAAGCCGTTCGCGCCTAAGGCAAGGTTGTGACGCACCAATG
>JAZRGK010000045.1:0-24161 GCA_045644145.1 Candidatus Flemingiibacterium sp. | reverse complement strand
GGTTCATATCGTATACGCCGTCGAAGCCAAGACGCTTCATAGCCGCAACCATCTTTCCCTCAACGTCAGTGCCTGGCTCGTTGCCGAAGCACTCGCCGATGGTAGCGCGAACAGAAGGAGCGGCGCAGATAGCAACGGGCTTTGTAGGATCTGCGATTGCATCCAGAACTTTTTCGGTATCATCCTTCTCATAAAGTGCGCCAACAGGGCAAGCTACGATACACTGACCGCAGGATACGCAAGGAGTTTCATTGAGGGTAACCTCGTAGGGATGTCCGATGTGTGTATCAAATCCACGTTCGTCTGCGCCGATTACGTCGATACCCTGCATGTTCTTACATACAGCTACACAGCGACGGCAAAGGATACACTTGTTATTATCGCGTACAAGGAACGCTGTGGATGTGTCGAGAGGATAGTGAACGCTCTCGCCATCGAAATAGCCTGCATCGCATCCGTACTCGTTTGCGTAGGTCTGAAGCTCGCAGGATGTAGAACGGGGGCAGGAGAGGCACTTCTTCTCGTGGTTGGAAAGAACAAGCTCAAGGTTGGTCTTTCTTGCAGCGAGAACCTTGGGGGTATTGGTCTTAATAACCATACCGTCATTTACGGGATATACGCAAGCGGTAACAAGTCCGCGTGCGCCCTCTACCTCAACAAGGCAAAGACGGCAAGCGCCGATTTCGTTGATATCTTTAAGATAGCAGAGTGTAGGAATCTCAATTCCGGCATACTTCGCAGCCTCGAGAACAGTGGAGTTCGCGGGAACGGAGTAATCTCTGCCGTTTATATTTACATTTACCATATCCATTGTAAAATATATGCTCCTTTCAATTACTGCTTGCTGATAGCGCCGAACTTACACTTTTCAATACAAGCGCCGCACTTAAGGCACTTATCGTTATCGATAACGTGAGGCTGCTTAAGAGAACCGCTGATAGCTCCTGCCGGGCAGACACGGGAGCAAAGGGTACAACCCTTACACTTGTCCGCATCAATAACGTAGGAGAGAAGCTTCTTACATACGCCTGCAGGGCACTTCTTGTCCACAACGTGAGCTACATACTCGTCGCGGAAGTAACGGAGAGTAGAAAGTACGGGGTTAGGAGCAGTCTGACCAAGACCGCAGAGAGATGCGGACTTAATGTAGTTGGAAAGCTCCTCAATGCGGTCGATATCCTCAAGAGTTCCTCTGCCGTCTGTGATCTTCTCAAGGAGTTCGAGAAGACGCTTTGTACCGATACGGCAGGGTGCGCACTTACCGCAGGACTCGTCGTAGGTAAATTCGAGGAAGAACTTAGCAATGTCAACCATGCAGTTGTCCTCGTCCATAACGATAAGTCCGCCGGAGCCCATCATGGAGCCTATAGCGATAAGGTTATCGTAGTCGATAGGAGTATCAATAAGAGAAGCGGGGATACATCCGCCGGAAGGACCGCCGGTCTGAGCTGCCTTGAACTTCTTACCGTTAGGCACGCCGCCGCCGATTTCCTCAACTACTTCGCGGAGAGTTGTACCCATAGGAATCTCAACAAGACCGGTGTTTGTGATCTTGCCGCCAAGTGCGAATACCTTAGTACCCTTGGACTTTTCAGTACCCATAGAAGCGAACCACTCGGGACCGTTCAGGATGATCTGAGCGATGTTAGCGTAGGTTTCAACGTTGTTGATGATGGTGGGCTGACCGTAAAGACCCTTAACAGCCGGGAAAGGAGGACGGGGTCTGGGCTCACCGCGGTTACCCTCAATAGAGGTGAGAAGTGCGGTTTCCTCGCCGCATACGAACGCACCTGCGCCAAGACGGATAGTGATATCGAAGTTGAAGCCTGTACCAAAGATGTCCTTACCTAAAAGACCGTATTCACGAGCCTGGTTGATAGCGATGGTCAGACGCTTAACTGCGATCGGATACTCTGCACGAACGTAAACGTAACCTTCGTCAGCACCGATAGCGTAACCTGCGATAGCCATAGCTTCGATCAGTGCATGGGGGTCACCCTCGAGAACGGAGCGATCCATGAATGCGCCGGGGTCGCCCTCGTCCGCATTACATACAACGTACTTCTTATCGGAAACGGAAGCCTTAGCGAACTGCCACTTTCTGCCGGTGGGGAAGCCGCCGCCGCCGCGTCCGCGAAGACCGGATTCAAGAATTGCGTTGATAACATCATCGGGAGTCATCTTGGTGAGTACCTTTTCAAGAGCGAAGTAACCGTCTCTTGCGATGTACTCATCAATAGCCTCGGGGTTGATAACACCGCAGTTGCGAAGTGCTACGCGCTTCTGCTTCTTATAGAACTGGGTGTCGTTGAGGGAAGAATGAACGTCAGCAGCAACCTCAGCATCGCCGGTATCATTGTAAACAAGACGGTCAACGATACGGCCCTTGAGAAGATGCTCTTCAACAATCTCGGGAATGTCCTTAGCCTCTACTCTTGAGTAGAAGGTTCCCTCGGGGTATACTATCATAATCGGGCCAAGTGCGCAAAGACCGAAGCATCCGGTCATTACTATCTTGACTTCCTCGTCAAGACCTTTAGCCTTCAGCTCCTCTGCGAGCGCATCGCGGAGAGCAATGGAGCCGGAAGAAGTACAGCCGGTACCACCGCAAATCAGTACATGAGAACGAATCATAAGTGTTTTTTCCTCCTATATTATTTAGCTGCCGCGCCGATGGTGTACTCGGTAACGACCTTGCCGCCCTTAATATGCTTTTCAATAACTTCCTTAGCACGCTCAGCGGTCATCTTAACATAAGTAACCTTTTCCTCGCCGTTTGCATAAACCTCAACAACAGGCTCATACTGGCAGATACCGATGCATCCGGTCTGAGTAACGATCACGTTATCGGTAAGACCTGCCTCGGAAATGCCCTCAACAAATGCGTTAAGTACAGGACGCGCTCCTGCTGCGATACCGCAGGTAGCCATACCTACAACGATTCTTGTTTCACCGGTAGAGGTACGGAGTGCAACCTTGTCCTGCATTTTAGCCTTTATAGCTTTAAGCTCTTCAAGTGACTTCATAGTGGTAATCCTTTCTGTATTTGAATTTTAAATTTTAACGTAAGTTATTCCGTTTCAAGTGCCTCGTACTGTTCCCGTAAAGTTCCGTCGATCCACGCAAGGATCTCAGGCTCATTAAGAGGGATGTCCTCACCAAGCACTTCCCTAATCTCCGCACAGGAGAGCGTCACTTCGCCCTTTTCGGTCTTGTGAATATAGGTGAAGTTTATGTCAGGAGAACCCTGAATAAGTGTTTTGACGGTATCCACCATATCTCCGATTGGGATAAAATCGATATGGTGTCTTCCGAACCTCGCCGACGTTGTTGTACCGTGGTCTGAACCAAGGGACTCATGCTTTGAGGTTATTTTAACACCGCCTCCAGTCATTTCCGCAAGCATCGTAAGAAACGGTATTCCAAGACCGACCTTTCTGGTCTTTCTCGTTGTGAAGAACGGATTTGTCAGCTTCTTTACCTGCTCCTCGTGCATACCGCATCCGTTATCGGTCACGCTGAAATCCAGCCACTCGCCTTCCTCACGAAGCTCAACCTTGATCTCCGTAGCTCCGGCACGCACCGAATTCATGGTTATGTCAAGCACATAAAGCGAAAGCTCGTCCATATTCGTTCCTTTCAAATATTACTTGTGCCCGAGCAAATAGTCAATAAGGCGATTCCTTACAAGCGCTGACGAATAAGGCTCGTCCGGAATTTCAATGGGGAATCCCGCTTCGGATATGTCTGTGAGGTAATGCGCATCCGACGACTGCAAATGAACCAGTCCCCTTTCAGTAATTATGGGGAACTTAGCGCGGCAGTTATCAAATGATGACATATCGTTAAGCTCATAGGCAGTAAATCTCGGCTCCGGCGGAAAATCACCAAGCATACTGATAATTCCGTTTGCGCTTCGGTCGATATGCGCCGGATAACACACGCCGTCACGCTTTATTACCTCGCTAAATGCTTCCTCAAGCGAGAGCATGGATGCATTTATGAGGAGAATGTCCTCCTCACCGCAAATCTCATCGTTTTCATCTATCAGAAGCTGTCTTCCGAAGATTTCAGGCTTGTTTTTTATTGGAATACGCTTAGTTTCGACAAACTTGTCGAAATCCATAGCAGCTTCAAGGTTTCGGAACAAGCATACCGCATGAATATCCTCCGCAGTAGTAAGCTCCATCCCTGCAACGGGTATAAGCCCGTATGCCTTTGCCGCCTTAAAGAAGCTGGGACAGTTTTTGGATGAATTATGGTCGGTGAGAGCGACTATCTGCAGTCCGTTCAACACCGCCATTCCGGCAATATTACCGGGAGTCATGTCGTCATCCCCGCATGGGGAAAGACATGAGTGAATATGCAAGTCGCAGAGGTATCGGCTCATTCCGAAAAATCTCCACAGGCTTCATGGATACAAACGCACAGCTCATAAGCTGTAAGCGGCGAGGTAAGCACGGTAATGCCGTTATCGTCAGCGGCTTCGATAGCTTCTTTGGGAAGCTTTACCCCCTCCGCAAGTATTACGGCAGCAGCCTCTGTAAGGCTTGCAACCGCAATCATGTTAGTATTTGCCATGATTGTGACAAATAGATTTCCGGCTTCCACACGGCTCATGGCGCGGCTTAAAAGGTCACCGACATATACCCCAGAAAAGGCTCTGCCGATATCACCGCAGATAAGCTCGGCGGATATAGCCTTGCTGATCTCACTTACCGTCATTTCCGTTATCCTCCGTCTTTTGCATTTTCAGCGCTGACAGTGGCTTCAGACGTTCGGCAAGAGCATCGTCCAAGCGTTTTTCCATATATTCATGGAAAATTTCACGCATGATGACTGTGCACTCGTCTACATTGGTTTCGTTCTTGACTATATCCTCTGCAAACGCCATACATGTTGGTGCACCGCAGGATCCGCAGTCAAGTCCGGGAAGCTCACCGCACAGGGTTTCAATATCACTCATCATCCGCATTGCAGTCTTTCTGTCATCGGACAAAAGGCTGTAGGGATTGTACTCAACTTCGTTTTCCCTGAAATACTCATCCGGAATCCATTCGCTTGCCGGACGATTTGGGGAAACAGGAAGATAACGCTTAAGCGATTGAAGCCTTGCTTGGGCGATGTACGGGTTTGCCACCGTCATTGCGCCGCCCACGCAGCCTCCGCTGCAGGCGTTAAGCTCAACGAAGTCGAGCGTTGTGATATCGGAATTGTCTATCTGATCGAGAACCCGTATGCAGTTCTCGATTCCGTCCGCCGCAAGATATCTTTCATTAAGTATGGCAGTGGATTCGCCGCCGGTGGATGCCCAGCCAATTCCGACCATACCGGATTCGGTGGACTCAAGGGGTTCGTCCTCACGCTTTTTCATCACATCAAGCAGTGCAAAATACACATCGCGCACCGAAATGGTAGCCGAAATGTAATTTCTGTTGCCTGCGAATGAATTTTTAATGTAGCTTACCTTTGCGGGACACGGGGAGATAAATATTATGCCTATCTCCTCGGGCTTAAGTTCGGGGTGTTCCTTCATCGCCTTTTCCCTTGCAAGAAAAGCGGCAATATCAACCGGCGGCAGTATCGGCATGATATTCTCGCAAAGATACGGGTAATTCATACTGATTATGCGCGTGATGGCAGGACACGCCGAGCTGAGTATCGGCTTTTTCACACCTTCGCGGTTTATGTACTTGCGCGTGTACGCACTTACAAGCTCTGCCGCACAGGCGACCTCGAATACATCGTCGAAACCAAGGTCAAGAAGACCTCTTAATATGTAACCGATATTGTCAAGATTGTCAAACTGACCGTACAGCGAAGGCGCGGGAAGCGCAACCGTGTACTTATAATTACCGAGGATCGACAGACTATCATGGGTCGCTTTTTTTGCTTTATAAAGGCAAACTCTGATACATTCGCCACAGTCGATGCAACGCCCCGAATTTATAACGGCACGTCCGTCACGGATGCGTATCGCCTCGGTGGGACAGCGCTTAAGGCAGGTCGTACAGCCTTTACACTTTTCTACATCAAGTGAAACCGAATGCTTGTAATCTGTTTTCATATGCACCTCGATATGCTATGTACTGAAGGAGCAAGGATCAAAGCTTGACTGTCATGGTTACGGTAGTCCCCTCACCAACAACAGTATCGATCTTCATAGAATCGGTATACTTCTTCATGTTCGGAAGACCCATACCTGCTCCGAATCCAAGATTTCGGATATGGTCGCGTGCGGTGGAATATCCCTCCTGCATAGCGAGCTCCACGTTGGGAATACCCGGACCGCGGTCAGCGAGTATTATCGTTATCTCTTCATCGGATACCACTACATCGGCTGTGCCGCCGTTTGCGTGGATAACCATGTTTATCTCTCCCTCGTACATTGCGATGGAGACCTTGCGTATGACATCAGGCGGGTAGCCGAGCTGACGCAGCTTTTTCTTTACCGTTACCGATGCCGCACCTGCCGACGAAAAATCGGAGCCGTCAACATCGAAACGAAATCTTACTGCTTCAGACATCACGCATCCTCACATTTTCTGGCAAGACCAGCCGCATAAAGCATACCGCAAGTATCAAACGCACGCTTGTCGGTACGCATAACGGTAATGCCGCACTCCCTTGCAAGCTCGATCATTTCCTCGGTGGGAACCTTGCTTCTTACAAAAACTATGCAAAGCATATCCATCATATTCGCGGTGCGAATAACCTGCGGATTGACAAGCCCTGTTATCAGAACGCCCTGATCCTTAACGTATGCGAGCACATCGCTCATCATATCGCTGCAGCAGGCGGAGATAACTTCATTTTCGAGATAATCCTCTCCGCAGAGAAGCTCTGCGTCAAGTAGCTCTTTGATTTCTCTGATCTTCATACTTTTTCTCCGGTACTGTAAGCCGAATTATTGCGGCTTTACTTTTAATTACTGATACTTAGCAACGATGCCGGGGATATCGTCAACAACAAGTCTTCCGTAAACCTCATCGTTAACGGTAAGAACGGGGGCAAGACCGCATGCGCCGATGCAGCGTGTTGCGTCAAGAGACCATTTTCCGTCAGCGGAAGTTTCTCCGGCTTCAATGCCGATGATCTCGGATATCTTGTTAATAAGATCGCCTGCACCCTTAACATAGCAAGCAGTACCGAGGCAAACCGCGATAGAAACCTCACCCTTGGGGTTAAGGGAGAACTGGGAGTAGAAAGACGCAACGCCGTAAACCTCTTCCATCGGTACCTCAAGCCCCTCCGCGATACGCTTGATTACTTCGATCGGCAGGTATCCGTAGATCTCCTGAGCGCCCTGAAGTACAGGCATAAGTGCGCCTCTTACTCCCTTGTGGGATGCAATAAGCTCTTTAAGCTTAGCTTCCATCTCGGGAGCATCTTTGAATGCTACTGTGGTCAACTTCTTTTTCATTTGCAGTGCCTATCCTCCTTGATAAGGAATTAAATTTATTCAGACATAACAGGCGCTTGTACAATAGTTTGTTAATTTTATAACAATCATTACACATACCACCCCATCATGGCTTACTAATACATTATACACCATAACTTGAGAAAAGACAAGAGTTTTCATGAAAATATTTTAAAGTTTTACATTATAAATTTAACCTGTCGTGATATACGGCTTGGCATAACGTAATATACGGGTGGATTTACAATTTCATGCATATAAACCTAGATTTTCGGAAAGGAATCTTTATATTGAACCTCAGCCCAACGAAAATACCCCGACGAATTCTAAAAAATCCGTCGGGGTACGGTATCGCGCATCACGCTGCAAATTACACTTCTTCTTTGGTGTAATACTGATTTCCGTAGAGCGTAATGTATTCCTTTCTTGCCTCAAGATCGTCGCCGAGAAGCGTTTCAAAGATTCTCGCAGTTTCCTCGGCATCCGCCTCGTTTACCTTGATAAGACGTCTTGTTTCGGGATTCATGGTAGTCTGCCACATCATATCCGGCTCATTTTCACCAAGTCCCTTTGAGCGCTGAAGTGTATACTTTGCGTTTCCGAGTTTCGCCACAATATCCTGTTTTTCCTGCTCATTGTAGGCAAACTGTATCTTATCCTTGCAGGTGATCTCAAACAGTGGTGACTCTGCAATATAGACTTTCCCTTTTTTGATAAGTGTGGGAAGCAGTCTGTAGAACATGGTCAGTATCAGCGTTCTTATCTGATATCCGTCCTCGTCAGCATCGGTACAAATTATGATCTTAGACCAACGGAGCGCATCGTAATCAAAGGCAGCAATATCGCCCTTGACCTTTCCCTTTATCTCGACGCCGCATCCGATAACCTTAAGAAGGTTCATAATAACTTCGGACTTGAAAATCTTATCATATCCGCTTTTTAAGCAGTTAAGCGTCTTTCCGCGGACAGCGATTATCGCTTGAAATTCCGCCGCACGTCCAAGCTTACAGGATGTAAGCGCGGAATCGCCCTCAACGATGTAAAGCTCACGCCGTTCAGGGTCTTTACTGCGGCATCCCACATACTTATCGATGCGGTTGACAATGTCGATCTTGCCCGTAAGCTGCTTCTTTATATCAAGACGAGTGGTTTCCGCCTTCTCGCGTGAGCGCTTGTTTATGAGTATCTGATTTGCCATGCGCTCGGCTTCGGTGGGATTCTCGGCAAAGTATATTTCAAGCTTTTGCTTAAGGAAATCCGTCATTGCCTCGGCGATAAAGGTGTTTGTTATTGCCTTTTTGGTCTGGTTCGCGTAAGAAGCTATGGTAGACACGCCGTTTGATACAAGCACAAGGCAGTCCTTTATGTCGTCGTAGGTGATCTTACCCTCATTTTTGGTATATTTGCCCTGTGCCTTAAGATACTTGTCCACTGCGTAAACAAAGGCGCTTCTCACCGCCTTATCCGGTGAGCCGCCGTGCTCAAGAAAGCTGGAATTGTGGTAGTATTCGATCACATTTACCGTGTTGGAAATAGAAAATACAATATCCACCTTCAACTTGTAATCCTTCATATCCGCACGGTCACGACCCATGGCTTCAAGATGCCAGTTTACCGGCGCAATGAGCTGTGAATCACCGCAAAGCTCGTTAAGATAGTCAGCAATGCCGTTTTCGTAAAAATATACGTTTTCCTCAAATTCCCCATCCGCCTTCTCAAGCTCCAAAATGAACTTAACCTTTGGATTGACGATAGACTGCTTCTTCATGGTTTCGGTGAAAAACTCATGAGGGATATTTATATCCGTAAATACGTCAAGGTCGGGAAGCCAGCGTATAGTAGTACCCGTGCGGCGGGATTTTTTGTCAAGAGGCTCGGTGATAAGCTCACTTACAGGATATCCCTTTTCAAAGCTTATGCGGCTTACGGTATCACCCTTGTAAGATGCGACTTCCATATAAGCCGAGGAATACTGCGTGGAGCAGGCACCAAGACCGTTCAGTCCCAGTGAATATTCATAAGAGGAATCGCCGGAGTTGTTGTCGTATTTACCGCCTGCATAAAGCTCGCAGAATACAAGCTCCCAGTTAAAGCGCTGCTCTGCCTCGTTCCATCCAAGAGGCACACCGCGACCCAGATCGTCTACCTCTATGGAATGGTCGGCAAACACCTTTACTCTTATTTCATCTCCGTAACCTTCACGCGCTTCGTCGGCAGAGTTTGAAAGTATCTCAAAAAAAGAGTGCTCACATCCCTCAAGTCCGTCCGAGCCGAAAATTACCGCCGGACGTTTTCTGACTCTGTCCGGGCCTTTAAGACTTGATATACTTTGGTCGCCATAAGATTCCTTATTCTTTACAGCCATCTCAAACCTCGTTAATCTTTTATATGTTACTGTATATTATACCATATTTTCTCACAAAAGTAAAGAGAGTTTGTGAAAATTCTCTCTGCTCCGCTAAAAACCCAAAAAATATCTTGTAATAATATGCTCCGTCTGTTATAATAATATTAAGGTGAATAACGTCTTTAGTATTATTGGAGCATAAAATGCCCGAACTTATAAAATACAAAACTTTTCTCACCTATCTTTTCGCAAAAATGCGTAAAACATCACTTTGGAGCATAGCAGACCGGATTATTAAATATTCTCGCCGTTTTCTGTTCATAGGGCGGATTTTTAAATACATTTCCATTGCCTTTGCCATAATAGAAACCAGCGCGGTGCTTATTTTGTCTGCCGCGCTTCTTGCTCTCGTGATCCCCATACTTTTTGTTGCCATCGTTTCTTTTTATATAGCCGACCTTATTATCGGCAGACGTATAATGTCAGACGCCAATCTGCGCGGTGCGCTGAAACGGGATAAAATCCTGATTTTCTCAGGAGCGGGATCATTCGGCGAGAGCTTTGCCGAAGAACTTTCAAAAAACGGCGCGGCTGTGTTTATTATAACTGCGTCCCCATCCAGACGGTTCATCAGTGCAAAATACGAAAACGGCGTATTTTATGTTCGCCATGCATTTTTCTTTCGGCTTAAACGGCGAATGTTTAAGGGACTCGGTGATAAGCTTATTTATCTTTTGTAAGGAGATGCCACATGATTGAATTTATCTACGGAAGATCCGGAAGCGGCAAGACCTTCTGCGTTTGTCAAAAGGCGGCAGAAGCCGTCCGGAACGAAAGGACTGTATTTTTGATAGTTCCCGAGCAAATGGCGCTGGATGCCGAATCAAAAATGACATCCATGCTTCACGGCTCCCCTACTCTGTCGCTTGAAATTCTTAATTTCCGCCGTCTTTGCAACAGAATATTCCGCGAGTACGGCGGGCTTTCCTATAATTATATCACAAACAGCGGAAAGCAGCTTATGATGTGGCGAACTCTCACGGAGCTTGCGCCAATGCTTGGGTGCCGCACATCGGCAGAACGCGGTGCAGTGACAAAAATGCTCTCGGCTGTAAACGAAATGAAAACCTACGGCATTTCCCCTGCCGCCCTTGAAAAAGCCGCAAAGAAGCTTTCCGAAGCGGGACACACCAAGCTCTCGGACAAGCTTTACGATGTTTCCCTTACCGCCGCATCGTATACTAATCTTGTAAAAGAAAGCCTTGACGACGCATCGGACGATTTGACGAAAGCCGCAGAGCTTCTTAAAGGAAAGAAGCTTTTCTCGGGTACACATGTATTTTTTGATTCCTTTAACGGCTTTACTCCTCAGGAATACGCACTGATGGAAGAAATATTCCACACCGCCGAAAGTGTGACCGTTTCTCTCACCCTTGACGACATTCCCGAGCAATCTGCTGATGAGCTTTTTGTAAATCAGCTTTCCGCCGCCGCAAAACTTCGCCGCATAGCCGAAAATACCGGTCACCGCACAACTGAAACCGTACTGCGTACTAACCGCAGAGCCGCTTACCCGGAGCTTGATTTTTTGGAAAAACATCTTTGGTCGTTAGACCTTACCGCAAAGGACGGATACATCGGTGACGCGAACCATCTTAAATTTATTGAGTGCCCCGATATTTTCTCAGAATGCGAAGCCGTTGCCGCGGATATATGCAGGCGGATACAAAACGGCGCAAAATGGCGGGATATATCGGTAGTTACAAGAGGAATCGAGCGCTATGACGGAATTCTTGACGTTATTTTCGAAAAATATGAGATTCCGCACTTCAAATCCACACGCACGGATATAAAAACCAAACCGCTTATCAAGCTGATACTTTCGGCGCTCACACTGCGCTCATCCAATTTCAGAACATCCGATGTTATATCCTACATAAAGACCGGACTGTGCCAGATAACGCCGGACGAAATATCTGCAATTGAAAATTACGCGGAGCTTTGGAAGATTCGCGGACTTTCCGCATGGCTTGATACATGGGAAATGAACCCCGACGGATATACAGCCGAATTTACTGAAGAATCCGCAAATATACTCGATAATGTAAACAGAATCCGCGAAACCGTGATCCTGCCTGTATACGATTTTCACTCTGCGCTTGATAAGGCAAAGGATGTGCGTGGCTATTCGTCGGCGCTCTACAATTTTTTGACTGCGCTTGACATACCAACAAAGCTGTCCCGTGATGCCGCCGCCTTAAGAGCCACCGATCCACAGTCAGCCCAAGAAGCTGAACAGCTCTACGGCATACTTATTGATTCGCTCGACGAGCTTTGCACCGTAATGCCGGACATGCCCGTTGACAGCGCGGTATATGCAGAGCTTTTAAAGATAATTTTCGATAATACCGACATTGGAAGAATCCCTGGAACCCTTGATGAGGTTATAATCGGCGATGCTTCCCTGCTTCGTGCAAGCCCTCGGCATACCTATATAATAGGAGCAAATGAGGGTATCTTCCCCATGGCGACCTCAGATGAAGGAATGTTTACAGACCGTGACCGTGAGCTTCTTTTAGGCATTGGCGTTGAACTTGCAGGGGGTGGAGAATACCGCGCTGCAGACGAGCGCTTCTATTTCTACCGTGCGCTGACCTCGGCTTCGGATTCCGTGACGGTTGTATGGTCCTCTTCCGATCTTTCGGGACATTCCATGAAGCCGTCCTTCGGTGCTCTGCGCCTTGCCTCACTGTTCTCTGACGTGAAAGTAACCTCGTATACCGAGATTCCAACTAAAGATAAGCTGTTCGGACGTGCAAATCTGCTTGAATTTATCGCTCAGACTGAGGGCACCGAGCTTGGATGCGCTCTGCGTGAATATGCCGCGAAAGACGATGAACTGCGGTCGCGCCTTGAAAAGTTATCAATACCGCTTTCGGGTGAAAACGACTGTCTGTCAGAAGATATCTGCACCGAGCTTATGCCGGGAGACCTTGCGCTTACACAGTCAAGGCTTGACGCTTTTGTGCTGTGCCATTTCTCGTATTTCTGCAAGTATATCCTGAAGCTTGAAGAAAAGAAGCCTGCAACCTTTGACAGTGCAAGCATCGGCACATTCATACATCATATACTCGAAAACTTCGTGCGTGCCGCCGAGGAAAAAGGCGATATTGCAGATATAACCGATGCCGAGCTTGAGTGCATGGTAGAGGATATAATCCAAAACTACATGAGCTCCATCTGCCGCATCGCACCGGACTTTTCGGGAAACCGTCTTGCCCATCTTTTCGCAAGGCTCCGCCGTTCATCAAGGCTGCTTTGTAAAAATATTGTATCGGAGTTTGCCGAGAGCCGCTTTAAGCCATCATTTTTCGAGCTTCCCATACGCTTCCCCGATTCAGGCGAAACCGCGGTGGTGCCTATTTCCGTAAAGCTCTCCGACGGTACATCCGCCTACGTCTACGGAATAGCCGACAGAGTGGATGTTTTAGAGCATAACGGTAAATACTACGTCCGCGTGGTTGACTACAAAACCGGCTCAAAGGATTTCTCACTCGAGGATGTTTCCATGGGTCTTAATATGCAGATGCTTCTTTATCTGTTCTCCATACAGAAAAACGGGGCAAATCCGAAAAATGCATTAGAATTCGCCAAAAACAGCGAGATTTTACCTGCCGGCGTGCTGTATTTTTCGGCAGGCGTTCCCACGGTTACACTGGACGCAGAGCTTCCGCCCGAAGAAGTGGAGAAGCTTGCTTCGGATAAGCTTAGCCGCAAGGGTTTGCTTTTAGACGATGCGGAAGTGCTGACCGCCATGGATAAGGAGCTTTCCGGTCATTATATCCCCGTAAGGCAGAAGAAAGACGGAAGCTTTACAAATCCCGAATCTCTCACCTCGCTTGAGGGCTTCAAAAATCTGCTTTCCTCTATCGAGGACACCCTAAAAGATATCGGAAACGAGATAAAACGCGGGAACGCAAGCGTAAAGCCTATCCGCGGAAAGAAGCACGATGCCTGCAAATACTGCGAAATGCGTCCCATATGCCGAAAAGCTGCGGACGGGAAAGGAAACTGATATGGTGAGGAACTGGACAGCCGCACAAACAAAAGCCATCGAAACCTTCGGAAGCGACATTCTTGTATCTGCAGGTGCAGGTTCGGGTAAAACGGCAGTGCTGACCGAGCGTATTATCCGCCGTCTTACGGATGAGGCGTGCGACGCTGACATAACCCGTATGCTTATCGTTACCTTTACCAAAGCCGCCGCGGGCGAATTGAAAGAACGAATATCAGCCGCTCTTTCGGAAGCACTCGCAAAGCAGCCGAAGAACCGCCGCCTTGCCCGTCAGCTCACCGCCCTCGACCGCGCAAAGATATGCACCATCCACAGCTTTTGTCTTGATATTTTAAAAGAGAATGTGGAAAGCACAAGGCTTCCCACAAATTTCAGAATAGCCGATGATGTGGAAGTTACCCTGCTCCGCAAAAATATAATGAATGAGCTTATCGACGATTATTACAGCGGAAACGTGTCCGAACCTATCGCCGATTTTGAAGCCTTTGCGGACACATTTGTGGGAACAAAAAGCGATGAGGGACTTGCCGATGTGTTTTTAGAGATTGAAAACGCCCTTTCAAGCTTCACTGAACACATTGATTTTATAAAAAATTTCGCAAATGAATTACGGAACGATGACCGCGATTTTGCGCTGACCAGGTGCGGTGCAGAGATACTTGACCTTATAAAAGGCAAGCTTTCCGAATACCGTACGACCTTTGACGGAGTGCTTCACGAAATGCTTGATGACGAAAAGCTTATGAAGCACTATTATCCTGCATTCTCTGACGATCTTTTGTTCATTGACCGCGTAAACGAAGCGTGTACGGGCGGATGTTACAACAATATTGCCGAGCTTTTTAATAATTTCATTCCTACAAGGCTTGGGAGTATAAGAAACGGAATTTTTTCAGGAGAAATCGAAAACGCCAAAGAGCTTAGAAAAGCATTCCACGCTGAACGCCGTAAGTTAGCGGAAAAATTCTTCTCTCTTACACCGGAACAGTTACACAAGAACCGTATTGACACCGCCGATGCCCTTGATAAAATGTACACGCTCCTAAAGGTTTTCCTATCGCGCTTTGAAGCTGAAAAACGCAGTCGCGGAATTGCGGATTTCGGGGATTTGGAGCGGATAACCTATCGGATGCTTGTGGAAAACGGCGAGCCTACATCCGCCGCAAAAGAAATAGCAGGTCGCTTCGATGAAATATACATCGACGAGTATCAGGATGTGAATGCGGTGCAGGATGCAATATTCCGTGCCGTATCAAACGGGCGCAACCGATTCATGGTTGGCGATATCAAGCAGTCGATCTATGCATTCCGCGGTGCTGAGCCTCATATCTTCGCCGAATACAGAGAGAAATTCAGCGCACAGAACGCCGATAACTGCACCGCCGTATTTCTCTCGGACAATTTCCGCTGTGACGCTCCCGTAATAGATTTTTCCAACATTGTTTCCGGCTGTCTTTTTACAAGCGGCAGGGGCGATATTCCGTTTACCGAAGATGATCTGCTCATTCATTCGAAAATTGACAGCGAATCCGGTGAGCCGGTAAAAATCGTGCTTGTCGACGGAAGCGAAGCTTCAGACGATGACAGCGAAAACGAAGCGGTTTCGCGACGCGAAGCCGAATATGCCGCAAGAGAGATAAAACGCCTTCTTGCAGAGGGAACGAAAAATAACGGCACCCCAATACGTCCAAGCGATATCGCAATTCTCATGCGAAGCGCAAAAGCACACTCTGCCGTGTTCGAGGAAGTATTCGAGAAATACGGTATTCCCTGCTACAACAACGTAACCAGCGGATTTTTTGAAAACGCCGAGGTTTTGCTTGCGCTGTGCATACTTAACGTGATTGACAATCCAACGAAGGATATCTATCTTGCAGGTGCTTTGAAAAGTCCCGTATTCGGATTTACTCTTGACGAGCTTATAAAGATCCGCCACTTTTACAAGGAAGGCTGTCTGTATGACGCCCTGCGGAAATATTCCGAAGCCAACGATTTTAAGAAAGGACACGACTTTCTAAGTATCCTTGAACATCTGCGGAAGGAAGCAATAGGTCAGCCTGTTGACCGTCTTTTGTGGCATATATACACAGTCACGGATCTTCCTGCGCTTGTTTATGACAAAGAAAATGCCGCAAGGCGCGCCAATCTTATGCTTCTCTATGAATATGCAAGGCGTTTCGAAGCATCGTCCTTCAAGGGGCTTTACAACTTCATACGGTACATAAACGATATCTTAGAGCAAAAAGCCGAGCTTGAAACAGCAAAGCTGTTTGGTGAGTCCAGCGATACAGTAAAGCTCATGACAATACATCAGTCAAAGGGACTTGAATTCCCGGTATGCTTCATATGCGGCACGGGTAAAAAATTCAACGACGGTGATTTGAAGAAAAACATTGTTATGGAGCGCGGACTCGGCATATCCCTGAAGTTGTCCGATTCCACGGGGTTTGCCAGATACGACACCCCCATACGGCAAGCAATAGTCAAACGGCTTGCGGACAGTCAGCTCGAAGAAGAAATGCGCGTACTCTATGTCGCAATGACCCGTGCAAGAGAACGTCTTTATGTAACAGCGCTTGTAAACGATCCCGACAAGCTGATAGCTTCCTGCGCGGCAGATGCCGAAAAGCTAAACCGCTATATAATAATGCGGAACAACGGATACATGCGCTGGATTCTCACCGCCCTTGAGCACCGAAAGCTTATATCGGATGAGCCGCTTCCGGCTGTTGTTGAAATCGCCAAGCCGGAAACATCCTACGAAGACGCAATTTTCACCGAAGAGGCAAAGTGCGAAATTCAAACCGGCACTGAAGAGCTTGCAGGGCTTGTGTCCGAACGGTTTGATTTCACTTATCCTACCGAAGCGTCATCAAGACTTCCTGCGAAGCTCTCAGTATCGAAGCTTGTGCCCACCCTGCTTGATGAGGATGCGGCAGAGCTTGAAAGTGAGCATGAAGCCTTTGATTTTAGTGCCAAACGTCCGCTGTTCTTAGATTGTGATAAGGGAACTCCCACAGCGACGGGCGCAGAGCGTGGTACTGCCACTCATTTATTCATGCAATTCTGCGATTTTTCCATGTTTAAGAGGTTCTCCGACGATATGTCAGAAACCATAGAAAATGAGGCGGCAAGGCTATCCTCAGAACGCTTTATAACTCCCCGTGCGGCATCTCTCATTGACGTGCGCCACATCGCAGGATTTTTCTCGGGATCGCTGTTCGCTCTGATTTGTTCGGCAAAACGGTTATGGCGTGAACACCGTTTCAACGTAAGTCTTTCTGCGTCTGATTTCACCACCGACGCTGAGCTGAAAAAAGCGCTTGAGGGGGAAAACATTCTGGTTCAGGGAGTCATTGACTGCTTCTTCGAAAATCCCGACGGCACGCTTACGCTTATAGACTACAAAACAGATTTCATTCCCCCGGAATATTCAGAATACGAGGGCAAGGCAATGTTAATAGAACGCCATAAGCTTCAGCTACTGTATTACAAGGCGGCGCTTGAAAAGATCAGTGCGAAAAAAGTTTCAAAAGTAGTTGTATATTCCTTTGCTCTCGGTACGGAAATTGAAGTGGTATGAATAAGTCGTCCATTGGAAAAAGCATACGGAATTTGTATTCCGTATGCTTTTTCTCATACTTTCGTATAAACAATGCTTCCGTCAATGACCTTGACAACTACATGATCCCCTGCACTAACACGTCCCTCAAGCATAGCAGCCGCAAGCGTATCCTCAATACGCTTTCCAATAACTCTGCGGAGAGGTCTTGCCCCGTATATGGGATCATACCCCTCATCCGCTATAAGCTCTATCGCATCGTCAGAAAAATCAAGCCCGATTGAAAGATCGGCTATGCGCTTTTTCACATCTGCAAGCATTATCTTCGTTATTTTTCTTATATCATCCCGTTTCAACTTTTCAAATACTATTATCTCGTCCACCCGATTCAAAAATTCGGGGCGGAAGGTTTCGCGGAGTGCCGAAATTACCGCTCTGTCTGTATCTTCACTGTCCTGCGTCGAAAATCCAAGGGATACACGCCGATCGGTAACAGCAGATGCACCTACATTTGAAGTCATTATGATAACCGCATTTTTGAAATCCACACGCCGTCCGCTTGAATCTGTCAGAACACCGTCTTCCAGTATCTGAAGAAGTATGTTAAGAACATCCGGATGCGCTTTTTCTATTTCATCGAAAAGCACCACTGAATAAGGTCTTCGTCGTATCTGCTCCGTAAGCTGTCCGCCTTCACCGAAGCCCACATAGCCTGGCGGCGCTCCTATAAGCTTACTTGTGGTGTGCCGCTCCATAAATTCGGACATATCAAACCGAATCATTGCTTTACGGTCGCCAAACATAACCTCGGCAAGCACACGGCTCAGTTCCGTTTTGCCAACCCCCGTAGGGCCGGAAAATATAAATGACCCTACCGGTCTTTCGGGGTCTTTAAGCCCGAGCCGCCCACGCTGTATAGCAGAGGCTACTACGTCTGCCGCCATATCCTGACCGATGACCTTCGCCTTAATCATCTCTCCAAGGCGTAATATGCGATCATTTTCTTCCGCTTCAAGCTTTTTAACAGGAATTCCGGTCCATGCTGTCACTACATCCGCAATATCGTCAGCACCCACGGAAGGAATATTTTTCTCACAGTCCTGCTTCCATTTTTCCCGCATTGCTTCACATTCTGCCCTGAGTTTCTTTTCACTCTCCCTGATGGATGCCGCCTTTTCAAATTCCTGGGAACGTATTGCTTCTTCTTTGTCGGCACGAAGTGCTTCCACACGACTTTCCGCATTTTTTATTTCCTCCGGCGGAGTAATTTTTGCAATCCTCACACGGGATGCCGCCTCGTCTATAAGATCTATTGCCTTGTCCGGAAGATATCTGTCCCCGATATACCGTACTGACAGATTCACCGCGCTTTTCAGTGCCTCGTCTGTAATTTTCACAGCATGATGGGACTCATATTTGTCACGCAGTCCAAAAAGCATTTCAAGCGCACCTTCTTTTGTGGGCTCATCCACACTCACGGCACCGAAACGGCGTTCAAGTGCGGCATCCTTTTCAATGTACTTACGGTATTCCGCTGTTGTTGTAGCACCGATAAGCTGTATTTCACCTCTTGCAAGGGCAGGCTTAAGGATATTGGCGGCATCAACCGCACCCTCCGCCGCACCTGCGCCCACAAGTGTATGAATTTCATCTATAAACAGTATGACCGACGGATTTTTTGCCGCCTCAGTCATTACACTTTTCATGCGCTCTTCAAATTCTCCTCTGGATTTTGCGCCTGCTATTACAGAAGGAAGATCAAGGGTAACAATAGTTTTCCCTTTAAGGTTTTCCGGCACTTTGCCTGCGGCAATACGCATTGCAAGCCCCTCCACAACCGCTGTTTTTCCGACACCCGGCTCACCTATAAGGCAGGGATTGTTTTTGGTTCTCCTTGACAATATTCCGATAACACGCTCGCACTCTTTGTCGCGTCCTACTATAGGATCAAGCTTACCCTCTCTCGCAAGGGCGGTAAGATCTCGTCCGTGCTGAGAGAGCACCGGCATATCACGGAGTACGCCTAAGCTTTGAGTTTTCCCTTTCTCCTTTACCTCTCCCGTGATTTCTCCGAAGAAATTTACCACATCGGAAGATATATCCTTTGCGGATGCGCCAAGAGTTGACAAAATTCCCACTGCCATACTGTCGCTCTCGGATACGAGTGCGAGGAGAAGGTGCTCTGTACCAACATAGCTCTGTGAAAAATTGCCTGCCCGTGCAGCACTTGATTCTATTATACGTTTTGTACGGGGGGTCATATCCTCGGCGCTGACCATAGAAGCATCACCTGTGCCGATACGGGCGATTATAGCATTTTTGACGCCATCAAAGCTTACCCCCCTGGCATCCAAAAGCCTTGCCGCAACGCTGTCCGCCTCTGATGTAAGCGCAAGCAACAGGTGCTCACTTCCTATATATGTGTGACCAAGCTCAGAAGCAAGATACTGAGATTTGTTTATAACATTTGCCGCCTTGGCAGTGAATTTTGCCATTTTGTTCCGCCTTTCGTTATAATCTTCATATATTGTACCCCACAAAAGGCGAGTTTAACGTCGAATTTTGACCTGCTTCCATATTTTTTTAGTGCGCGTGATTGACTAAGACGTTTTTGTATGGTACAATATAATGAGATATTTTGTTTATGGGGGTACGCTATGAAAATACTTTTCGCTCATATGTGGATGATAATCGGCGGTGCGGAAACTCATGTTTTTGAGCTTTCCAAGGAGCTTGCCGCCAGAGGTCACGATGTTACCGTAGCTTCAAACGGCGGCGTATATGTTGATGCGCTGATAAAAGCAGGCGTAAAGCATTTTACAGTACCGCTTCACACAAAAAATCCTGCCGCTATGATGAAAAGCTTCAGACTCCTAAAAAAGCTTATACGGCAGGAAAAGTTCGATATAGTACACGCACACTCCCGTATTCCTGCATTTATATGCGGCTCTCTCGCGAAACGCATAGGTTTCAGATTCGTCACATCAACTCACGCCGTATTTAAAGTCGGACCTATCCTTGAGCGCATCTCAAATTGGGGCGATCATACCTTTGCCGTAAGCTGTGACATAAAGCAGTATCTTACTGACAACTACGATACCCCGTCGGACAGTATCACCCTCACAATGAACGGAATTGACACAAAACGTTTCTCCGCCAATGCCGATTCTTCGAAAATAAAAAAAGAGCTTTCCCTTGCGGAAGATGCTTTCCGTGTTGTGTATGTAAGCCGTATCGACAACGAAACCGCAATGCCGGGATTTTTGCTGTGCGAAACTGCGCCTGAGCTTTGCCGCACAATTCCAAATCTTGAAATCGTTATCGTCGGCGGCGGTACAGCTTTTGCCGAGCTGTCGCGGAGTGCCGACAAAGCCAATACACTTGCAGGTCGAAATGTAATCCATCTTATCGGTCCGCGCACCGATGTGGATGAAATATGCGCATCGGCTGATGTTTTCGTTGGTGTATCCCGTGCCGCGCTTGAGGCTATGAGTCTTGAAAAGCCCGTCGTTTTAGCAGGTCAAGAGGGCTATATCGGTATACTTGATAAATCCACTATGTCCTTGGCAAAGCTTACAAACTTCACCTGCCGCGGCGAAAAAATGCCAACTGCTGAGTTTATTGGAAATGATATTCAGACGGTTTACGGCATGACTGCTGAAAAACGAAAAGAAATAGGAGGGCTTGGCAGACGCGAGGTACTTGAAAATTATTCCGTCAGCCGCATGGCAGACGATCATATGGCGGTATACGAGAAGCTGACTCCGTATGCAAGACCAAGGCACAGCGATATAATTATAAGCGGATACTACGGATTTGAAAATATCGGCGACGATTCGTTGCTCACATCGATAACAGAAGGTCTGCGAATCCATGCTCCGAACGCCGGAGTCACCGTTTTGGCAAAGCATCCGCGTCGTCTTGCACGCATAACCGGAGTTCGTACGATCAACCGCTTTAATATCCCCCGTGTGGCTCTTGAAATGCGGCATGCAAAGCTTCTTATATCCGGCGGTGGAAGTCTTCTCCAGGACGGAACAAGTAAAAAGAGTCTTTACTACTATATAGGAATTATGCGAATGGCAAAGCATTTCGGACTTAAACTCATGCTCTATGCCAACGGTCTTGGACCGCTCGTATCTGAATCCGGCCGGAAAGCCGTGGCTTCCATTATAGCTGAGGCAGACCACGTCAGTCTGAGAGAGGAAGCTTCCTACAGACTTGCACGAGAGCTTGGAATGAACGGAGATATCCGTATCACCGCTGACCCTGCATTTCTGATCGAACCATCACATGAACTTTGGAAGCGTCACATAATGGCAAGGGAGAAAATCGAGGGTAAATATTTTATCATATCCATCAAGGACGGAAACAATTTTGACGGTGCAAACACGGACAAGGGCGCTGTATCCGTCATGGCGAACGATATATCGGAAATTTCAAAAAAATACGGTCTTATGCCGGTTTTTATTCCTTTGTTCCCGTCGCGCGATACTGAAATAACCGAAGCACTTGCGACCAAATGTGGGTACGGCAAGGTAGTCAATGGTCTTACAGCCGCTGAGTTGTGCGCCCTTATGGGTGACGCGGAATTTGTAATAGGAACAAGACTTCATACGCTTATATTTGCGGCAAGCGTCGGTATACCCATGCTCGGTATATCATATGACCCCAAAATTGATGCATTCCTCGATTATATAGGCGAAAGCAAGCGTACACTGGATATTCGCACCGTATCTGAGGGACAACTTTTTGACGCCGCCGTTTCACTTATTGCGGATGCGCCGACTATAAAAGAAAAGCTTGTCAGTGTTTCCGCTGAGCTTAAGAAAAAAGCCGTGCTTGACAGAATAAGCGCTTCCGAGCTTGCAAAATAATTTTGGTTTCAGTGAAAGGCATTACAAAATGAGATTCTTCGGTTTTTCAAACAAACGCATATCTGACACCGCCGCACACAGTCTTCCATCACCCATTATAGGCTTTATAAAAAATAACACTGTATTTGTTATCGCCCTTGCGGCGGCGATAATAACGATGTTCATAGTTCCGCCGGATGCGGAGTACATCGGATATTTTGATTTCAAGACACTGACATGCCTCTTTTGCGTTCTTGCTGTAGTATGCGGACTTAAGAATATAAACTTCTTCTATATTCTCGCAAAAGAGATCGTCAGACGCTTTGCGAATCTCCGAATGTGCATCATAGCCGTGGTATATATCACCTTTATCGGTTCGATGCTTATCGCAAACGATATGGCGCTTCTTACATTCCTGCCGCTGGGTTATTTCGTGCTGGATGTCACCGGCAACCGCAAATATACGGCCTTTACGTTTATCATGCAGAATATTGCCGCAAATCTCGGCGGTATGCTCACTCCCTTCGGAAATCCGCAGAATCTTTACCTGTACAGCAAGTTTAATATCCCAACAGGTGAATTCATGTCCATCATGACTCTGCCTTTTATAGTATCCATCGTGATCATTACCCTTTGCTGTTTCTATGTAAAACCCGAAAAAGCGGTTATTCCGCCCGATGATACGCCGCCGCTTCCCAAGGGTAAGACCGTGATCCTATCGCTCTTATTTGTGATTGCTATCGCCATAGTATTCCGCGGAATTCCATATCCAATAGGACTTGTTATAATTCCCGCTGCACTTCTATTCATCGACAGAAAAGCACTGAAGCTTGTTGACTATCCACTGCTTTTGACCTTTGCCGCGTTCTTCGTATTTTCCGGAAATATGGCGCGCATCGAAGCCGTGCGAAATTTTGCATCCGGGCTTCTTGAGAAGAACACGCTGATAACCTCTATACTCTCCTGCCAATTCATCTCCAATGTCCCCTCGGCAATACTGCTTTCGCAGTTCACCGAAAACTACCGTGAGCTGCTCATCGGCGTTAACATCGGCGGCGTAGGTACGCTTATCGCTTCGCTGGCAAGTCTTATAACATTCCGCGAGTTCACAAAAAACTATCCGGCAAAAACCAAATACTACATACTTCTCTTCCTCGCCATAAACTTTGCGTTCTTACTCACGCTGACAGTTATAATGTCCATTGTAATGGCGGGATAAATAAAAAATTTTAGAATTTTTTCACTAACTATTGATTTTTTCGACAGAATATGATATTATTATATCAAGGAATACAGTCATAATTGACAATTGTTGTTTTGTATTCCCCATAAATCATCTTTTGGAGGTAACTCAAAATGGCTGATCAGACTCAGGTTGTATCCACCAAATCAAGACTCGTAGCACTTCTCCTCTGCTTTTTCCTCGGCGGTCTTGGAATTCACCGTTTCTACGCAGGTAAGACCGGCACAGGCATAATTTGGCTTCTTACCGCTGGTGTATTCGGCATCGGCACACTTATTGACTTCATTATGATTATTTGCGGTAGCTTTACCGACAAGTCCGGCGCTTTTATCAAGAACTGGCAGGACTAATAAAAATGAATAGAGGAGCTGTTGCACTGTATGCAACAGCTCCTTTTGTTATGTTTCCCTATATGTACCTGCAGACATATAAGTGCAAACATCACAAAAAAAAGCACTTGCGATTGCAAGTGCTTTTTTCTGGTGCCGGCAGTGGGACTTGAACCCACACGGTATTGCTACCAACGGATTTTGAGTCCGTCACGTCTGCCATTCCATCATGCCGGCATATTGTAATGAAAGCGGCCGCGGATGCGGCGGGTTTCACCTTTTTGTTGGGGCTGCTTATCAGGATCGAACTGATGACCTCATCCTTA
>JAZRGK010000044.1:0-25154 GCA_045644145.1 Candidatus Flemingiibacterium sp. | reverse complement strand
AAAAACTCCACAAGCTTAGGCTTATCCTCAGCGTATGTAACGCCGTACCATTTCGCGGAAGTTTCAAGCATTTTTACGTCACATTCGCCGCTGTCAATACGACTCTGTACGAGGAACGGCAGGAAATACTCAGCCTTAAGTGGATCCTTTGCTGTGGGGAGAGCCTTAAGGAACTCGTTAAGTCCTTCGCCAAGCATAGCGAAAACGTCGGGAGTAAACGCCCAGAAGTTCATGGAAACCACTGCATTTTCGTCAAGATCATGCCAAGCTTCGTCCTCGAAATACTGTACCTTACCGTCATTTTCCTGAATCTTGGTGCGCTCAACAACATTTTTAAGCATGCCGTCTGCAACCTCGCAGATGCCGCGGGAAACGTGACCGTTCTCGGTAACGGTGTTTTTAAGAACATAGCCAACCATAGCGAAATGTCCCTTGTCTTTTGTCGCCGCCATAGCATTATACGCCTTAACATACGCATCTCTGCCGTAGAAATCGTCGGAATTTATAATAGCGAAAGGCTCGTTTACAACATCCGCCGCCATAAGTGCTGCATGTGCCGTACCGAAAGGCTTGGTGCGTCCCTCGGGAACCGTAAATCCCTCAGGAATTTTGTTAAGCTCTTGGAATACATATTCTACCTTTACTGCCTTTTCTATACGCGCACCTACGGTTTCGCGGAAAATTTCGTAGTTTTCCTCTTTAATGATGAAAACCACCTTATCAAAGCCTGCCTTAATAGCATCATAAATTGAATAGTCGACAATAAACTCACCGTGAGGTGTAACGGGGTCGATCTGCTTAAGACCGCCGTAGCGGCTTCCCATACCTGCTGCCATAATAACCAGTGTCATAATTTTTTCTCCTTTTATATCTGTATTTGTCCGTTAAACGGTTATATTATTTTTTCCTTACGAGCTTATTCGCTCATTTCAATTCCCATCTGCCCCATAAGCTTCTTGTTGAATTCCTCAGCGGTATTGAAGCCCATCTTCTTCTGACGGTTGTTCATAGCCGCAATCTCAAGGATGATAGCAAGATTACGTCCGGGCTTTACGGGAATTGTGGTGGTGGGAATCTTTATACCAAGAATGTCAGTGTACTCCGAATCAAGACCGAAGCGGTCGTACATCTTTCCCTGCACCCATGGTTCGAGGTTGATGATATAGTCGATCTTCTCGGTGAGCTTGACAGCACCCATACCAAAAATGCGGCGCACGTCAACTATACCGATACCGCGAAGCTCTACATAGTGGCGTATGATCTCGGGCGCGCTTCCGACCAGCGTTTTCGCCGATACACGCTTGATTTCAACGGCATCGTCCGCTATCAGTCGGTGACCGCGCTTAACAAGCTCGATAGCGGTTTCGGATTTACCTACGCCGGAATCACCAAGAATAAGTATACCCTCGCCGTACACCTCTACAAGGACTCCGTGTCGTGTAATACGGGGAGCAAGCTGTACGTTGAGATAAGCAATAAGCGCCGCCATGAACGCGCTTGTTGTATCGGATGTGCGTAGGATAGGGACTTCAAAATATTCGCCAAGCTCCACAAACTCTTCAAAGACTTCAAGCTCAGAGGAAATAATCACCGCAACGGGCTTGCTTTGCAAAAATCCCATAATGGAATTTCTGCGCGCATCATCCGAGAGCGAAGTGAGGTATTTATGCTCCACCTTGCCGATTATCTGCATACGCTGAGGCTCGTAATGGTCAAAAAAGCCCACAAGCTGAAGTCCGGGGCGGTTTACTTCCATAAGATGAATGGAAATCTTATCCGCATCATCGGGGAGATAGATTTCTTCAAGTGAAAACTCGTTTATGATCTTCGACAGTTCAACGGTATAAACATCGTTCATAACAGTACACCTCAAATCAGTATAAACATAATAATACACTATACATTATACTACAGTTTCGCTAATTTTTCAATACCTTAACAAGAAAAAAATACCGCAAAACTAATTTTGCGGCATTTTTTCTTGTTATTTAGGGCAATACACATCATGTGCGGTTTTAACAGAAGATGATTGTTTTTATCCAAGGATTCCCTATAGAACTAAAATTTCCGCTTTTTCCTCATCCGGTATGCGATCATCCGCTTCATCTTCGGTGGGAATCCACGCAGAACCGAATTTAACATCGCGGAAAAGCGCCGCAAGCCCCGTTATCTGCTTAAGACGGAGTATTTCATCCTTGTCCATGCCAAGGTGCTTCGATATCCACGCATCTGAGCGTCCAAGCTCATGAAGCTCCTTTACAATATTGCTCATCAAATCCACATCATGAGCACCTCTTGCTCTGTTATGGCGTATGGTGCTTGCCATTCGCTGATCAAGCGGCTTGTCAATAACCGATACAGGAAGAAGTCCACCCTCGCGCTCATATATATCGTGGTATTCCTTCATTACACGCCAGCGATGAAAGCCGTCAACAATAACATAAGCGTCCGTATCTTTATCGTAATAACATACCACAGGCATGGTATATCCATCTTCCTTTATGCTGTCATAAAGCAGCTTCATTTCCGGCGGTGCTACAGTATTGGGATTATATGTATTGGGCACGACCTTTTCAATAGGCACTGCAATTATATTGTAAACGGGGCTTTTGAATGTCATTTTAATCTCCATTCCGCCGCCAAAGCGGCGGCACAAATATTTAATGCGTGAACGGTTATTGCTCGTTTAGATCAAAAAACTTTCACGCTATTTTCTTCTGTTTTTACTTACCGATATTCTTGTATTTCTCGCGAAGGGCATCAATACTCTCCTGCTGAACTCTGGAAAGTCCGAATCCCATAAATCTGCAGTTGTGGTCGTTTTTCAGAATACAGTAACACATACGTTTCCAGCTTGGGATATCCTTTGTAGAGTAAATATCGTCGGTGTGATCGGGGATATCCCCTACAAACACAACACGGGAATTTTTCATTACCGTATAGTTTGAGATTCCGTTTCGGCGGATATTGTAGCCTCTCTTAATAAGCTCATCTATGGTTTCCTCTTCAAGCCCCCCGCCTATGTTGTGCCAAAAGTCGATCGATGTACGGAATTTTTTAATATAATTGTTCCGTATACGCAGAGGAAGCGTGTCAAGCAGAAATTTCGTATACGACTCCCATGTATACCCTTCCGGAAGCGACAGGCTCCGGTATCCGAGAGCCTTTGTCCGACCGTATATTGCACCGAAATTCACTCCGCGCACCCGTCCCACAAGCCTTGTCCATATTTCGGGATCAATAACGCGGTATAGATTCAGGCTGTCCTTGGCATAATCGTTGAACGGCGATGCCACGCGCATCTGGTCGTATGTTAACCCTGCCTTATAGTAAAGGTCGTACAGCTTATTGTAATCATAATCAAAAACATAATTTGCATGCCACACATCTGTTGAAGTCCAATCGTATAAAACCGATGCAGACCACACATCTTTAAATTGAGCAGTTATGTAACAGTTGCCCTTATACCCGTATTTTTTGTGAAGAAAGCCGCTGTAACGCTGGAGAGATTCATCAGCGCGGATTCCAAGAAGACAAACCGTTGGCTTGCCACCGTGCGAAATTCTGTACCATCTTCCGAACTGCTTTGCGAGATCCTCCTGATGCATGCGGTATTTGTAAGTAGTTATAGGGTTGTTGTCGAGATTTATGACATAGGGTTTATCCGGCATAGGGCGCACCCATATGGATTTTTTCGTATCATCCCACGGATACCAGTACATCTCGTAATTTGAAAGCGCGGTGCGGGTCGCCATGGGAAGGCAAACCCAGTAAAGCTCCAAATTTTTCTCTTTTTCAAGCCGTTCAAAGGTGCGCTCAACATACTGCGTTGTGACCGTATACTGTGCCTCAAAATCCTGATGAAACACCGCAACGGTCTTTTCGGGATAATGCTTTCTTCTGAAATCCATCACAAGATTAAGAAGCAAGCCGCTGTCCTTGCCGCCGGAAAAAGAAACAATAATATTCTCAAATTCTTCAAATATGAAACGAAGCCGTTCCATGGCGGCATCGTATACGCTCATATGCAGATATTTTCGTGTCACCAACGTATAAATCTCCCAAAATTTTCCGTAAATTCTGTTATTTTAAGGAGCTGCCGCACTTGAAGTGCAACAGCTCCTTGGTTTTTATTAAAGACCTGACTGTACAGAGTAGTTAGGCGCTTCCTTTGTAATGTTGATATCGTGAGGATGGGATTCACGAAGTCCTGCACCTGTGATGCGTACAAACTGACCGCGCGCCTGAAGCTCGGCAACAGTAGGTGTGCCGCAGTAACCCATACCTGCGCGAAGTCCGCCGATAAGCTGGAATACGGTGTCCGAAAGGGGACCCTTGTAGGGAACGCGTCCCTCAACGCCCTCAGGAACGAGCTTACGTGCGTTTTCCTGGAAGTAACGGTCCTTTGAACCCTTTTCCATAGCCGCGAGAGAGCCCATGCCGCGATATACCTTGAACTGACGTCCCTGATAGATCTCAGTGGTTCCGGGGGATTCCTCACAGCCCGCAAACAGAGAGCCGATCATGATAACGGATGCGCCTGCCGCAATAGCCTTTACAAGGTCGCCGGAATACTTGATACCGCCGTCTGCGATAACGGGAATACCTGCCTCAGCCGCCGCGCATGCAGCGTCGTAAATAGCGGTAACCTGAGGTACACCGATACCTGCAACCACACGGGTAGTACAGATAGAACCGGGGCCGATACCAACCTTAATAGCATCTGCGCCTGCGGAAATTAGGTCTTTTGCCGCGGATTCGGTAGCAATATTTCCTGCTACGATCTGAGCCTCGGGGAATGCGCTCTTGATCTTATCAACGCATGCGATAATGTTCTTTGAGTGACCGTGTGCGGAGTCAAGCACCAAGAAGTCAGCGCCTGCGCCGAGAAGCGCGCCTGCACGGTCAAGTACATCTGCGGTAACACCGATAGCCGCGCCGCAGAGGAGTCTGCCGCTGGCATCTTTAGTGGAGTTGGGGTACTTTGTTGCCTTTTCGATATCCTTTATGGTGATAAGACCGCAGAGGGTGTAGTTTTCATCAACAAGCGGAAGCTTTTCGATCTTGTTCTTTCTGAGGATCTCCTGAGCCTCAGCAAGGGTGGTTCCAACGGGAGCAGTAATAAGGTTTTCCTTAGTCATTACCTCGCTGATCTGCATCTGGTGATTGTCAAGGAATCGCATATCGCGGTTGGTGATGATACCGATAAGGCGCTTGTTTTCGTCGCATATCGGCACACCGGAGATCTTATATTTGCCCATAAGCTCGTCCGCTTCGTAGACATAGTTATGGGGTGCAAGATAGAAAGGATTTACGATAACGCCGTTCTCGGAGCGCTTAACTCTCTCAACCTCGTCCATCTGTCTTTCGATGGGCATATTCTTATGGATAACGCCAACGCCGCCCTCTCTTGCCATTGCGATTGCAAGGCGGGATTCGGTAACGGTGTCCATAGCCGCGCTCATCATGGGGATGTTAAGTTTTATCTTTTTGGTAAGCTGAGTTTCGAGAGAAACCATATTAGGTGTAACGTCACTCTTTGCAGGGATAAGAAGCACGTCATCGAAGGTAAGACCTTCCTTCAAGAATTTCTCTGCAGGGTTGCAATTTACCATAAATTTCACCTTGCCCCGTGTAAGCGAGGCATCCTTTCTGTAGTGTTTTTTTAGAAAATATTATTAGAAATATTATACCCGATTTACGGTATTTTGTCAAGTACATTTTATCTATATTCCGCCGCAAATTTTTTACAAGTGTGTTGTGAAATAATTATGCACATTGTCGAATGTTGTGGGATGCCCTTGAATGGGCATGTCCCTCTGTGCTATCGCTTTTAGGCAATCGTTCGCACATACGAATGATAGAGAGGGAGAATTATGCTTAGTCGCCGCAAAAATTCTCCCTCTCTCTTAGACTCTCTCCCGCCATTTGGCTATGCCGACCGACACTTTCATGCGCCACAGAGGTGAAATACGCACGAATCGCGGTTTTGGGATGGTGGGGTTATACGAAAATGCGCTCTATTAACCGTTCCGAGGCGGTTTCGAGTCTGGTGAAATCCATAGCTCCGATGTATATTTTTTCAAGGGAGTCGTGTGCCTTTTTGGCGAGCGCAAGCTTTGAAAGCCCCGATGCCTTTAACTCGGCAACACTCTTTCTTATGGTTCTGAGCTGTGATCTGTCACATTCCGCCGCCTTTTCCTTATCAATAAAGCGACTCATGTTTATGGGAATCACATCACGCTTCTCGGTACGGCTCACAACCGACATAGACAGTTCCGGGAAGCGCACAGCTTCGGTCAGATCAGGACAAAGCGCCATGGGAGCTGTATCATATGAAAGCCCCAACTGCTCTGCCACTTTTTTTAACGCCTCAAATAAGAACGGCGTACTGCCAAGTGCGTCTACAGCAAGAAATGTGAGCTTTGTGTCAGAGAACGAATCGAAATCCACTTCCCCGAGGCAGGACAACGCGGAAAGCCCTCTTATTCTGTGTATACCCGTACCGCCTTTTATGCGTAATTCACGCATGCGTTTGGTAAATAAGCGAGTCACTGCGCCCTCAAGCTTATCCGCGAGAAGCATCTGATGTGCTTTTGCGGTAAGGGCATCAAAAAGCACGCCCGCCGCCGCAAAATCCCCATAAGCTTCGGAAAAGAACCTTGCTTTCTTCCTATAAAGAGCGGTAATTTCATCCCTCTCAGCCTTAAGAATATCCGCGCACCAATATTCGCCCAGATTCACTATCTCATCCGCCGCGCCGGGAAATTTCGGATCAGTGGTATGAGGTGCAGTACCGTCTATAACTGCAAAGCTTTCACCGTCGTTTTTATACACCGCAACACCGTCAAGACTGTTGGGATCGGATGAGCAGTAAAAACACTCACACTCATAACCAAGCGAAACCCCATGTTTGGCAATTTTCTTCATAAGCGTGCTTTTCCCCGTTCCGCTTCCGCCTTTGATTATGTATACGCGCCCGAAAAGCTCGGGGTTAAATATATCATAGAACCAGCCCACAAACCCCTTAGAGGTATTTGCGGCGGCAAAATATTTCTGCAAAAATATCTTCCTTTCCAAGGGATATATCCCTTGGTACAGAATATGCAAAACACGGCGAAACGTTAATAAATGCAAATAACTGCCGCGCACTTTTGGTACACGGCAGTTACTGCCTGTTTTATTATCTTGATTCGTTTATATACTTAGATACGCGGTCCTGAATGTATCTTACCGTATCGTCAAGAGACTTGGTGCCGGCAAAGAACGGCTCAAGTTCCTCGCTTATTATGTTGTTAAGCTCCTCATCATAACGCGCCACATTGGTAGTTCCCGTAATGAGATTCATTACGCTTTCCATCTGCTCCTCTGTAAGAGGCACGGAGTAAGGATCAACGTATCCCCCGATCGGCACATCGATGGCAATATCCGGAGCCATGGTTTCAGGTGCGATCTCAATGATCACATCATCGGATGCAGGCTCCTCGTAATCAGCCGTATAAGCCGTGGTTTCTTCCGAGATGAATTCCTTTGCAAACTCGGAAGATTCCACTGTATCCGCAGGTGCTTCGGTTTCAGACGATACCGTTTCAGCGGACGCGGTTTCGGAATAGAGCACCGTAGGCACTGCTGGAAGTGTTGCAATACCGCCGCCTATTATAACTCCGCCGCTTTCCTCCTCACGGGGCGTCATAGCGATCTCCGCCATCTTTTCAAGCGCCGGCTTGTATACGGGAAGATTGCCTGCAGGATAGTTCCAATACTGATACTGCTCGTTGTACACCGGCATCTGCGCTTCCTCGCTTATGGTAGTTTTAATGAACTCCCATGCGCCCTCCTTGAAGTCGGAATCGGCAGAAATGGCGTATTCGGTGTATGCCTCTATAAGCGCACCGTTACCCTCTGATACGGGGAAGCCCACAAACTCGATATCAGCAGTGAATGTATAGTTAAGAAGATTCTTTATGCTGTATTCAAGCTCGCTTATGTATGCATTTGAAAGAAGCACTCTTCCCTCCTTGAAGCGATTGTCGAACTCCTGCCAGAAATCACTGCTCATCTGATCTTCTTCGGAAACAGAGCTCCAGAAGTCAGTTTCTTCAAGGGAAGCCGCAAATGTAAGCAGCTCACGGAACTCGGGGGAATCGAAGCTGCATATTCCCGTTTCCTCGTCAATAAACTGTGAGCGCGCAAACAACATAAAGTTGCGGACGAAATACTCGCGATTGTATTCGTAGTCAAACATACGGATCTCGGGATGAGCCGCCGCAAACTCCGCAAACTCCTCGAAATTCCAGCCGGTTATGCCGCCAAGAAGCTCTTTCTTTGCCGCAAATGTCTGAATGGTAAACGAAGGAACAAGGCTGAGAAGCTCACCGCCATATTCAAATGCCTTAAAGATGTTTTCGAGATACTTTGAGCGGTCAAAGCTTTCATCCGCATCCATAAGCTCGTAAATATCGGCAAAAATGCCCTTAGCCGCATAAATATCGTAAGGCGTTTCATTGTTTATCATGAAAATATCTGGCACATTTCCAGAAATAATGTCGGAATTAAGCTTTTCTACGCCTGCGTTGTAGTTTTCATCGGTATTGAAGCGCGAATAGTCGTCGATCACAATTCTGTAGGTGTCGTTCTTCTTGTTAAAGTCGATCACGCGGGTGCGGAGCTCATAGGAAGAATAGTTTACCGCAAGGCGGAGCATATTCTTCGGCACAACCTCATCGTCCGGCACCCGATCCATAAACGTAAAGCCCATGGTGCTCATACCCGTGGAAAGATCACGCTCACGCACGGTGGCAAAAAATCTGTCCGCTGACAGCGCCACAACCTCATTTATATCATTTCCGTTGATGTCGGAGTTTATGAAGTTTACAACCTCGGTCATCTCGCCGGTTTCCATATCAACGCCCCACAGACAGTTTCTGTCGTTGTAGTAGTAGTCATAGCCGGGGCCGAGGATCATGTTGTATACATGATTCTGATTTATTTCAAGCTTTTCGCCGAATGTACCGGTTACAGGGTCAAATTCGGAGATAACACTTCCGTAATTATTTTCGCTGAAGGTGTACATCGACACATACACCTTTCCGTCAAGAAGAAAGGCTCTTTCAATGTTGGATTCATCGGGGTTTATTCCCTCTACAGTTTTAACAGTTCCGTCAGGCGTAACTACACGCATGCCATTCCATGCAACAAGCAGAAGTGAGCCGTCCGGAAGGGTTATCATGGAATTAACATAGAATCCGTATCCCTCATCTGCCGCAAGATCAATATCAAGAGCTTCCATCACACCGTTACGGAGCACGCGAAGCTCATTGGTCTGGGTGTACATGTCCTCGGAGTATGTATATTTCTCAAACATGAAATACGCAGTACCGTCCTCTGCCACGGTGAAATTCATAAGATTTTCTCCGCCATTTTCATTCTGCGTAATTTCTATGGGGAGCCTTTCTTTAAGTGCGCCGTCCGCAAGGCTAAAGCTTACAAGCTCATAGTGCGGCATGTATGTTTCCATATCGTATGAGCTCGCCAGCGTATACAGCGTGTCAGATACTTTTACCATCTGCCCGAAGCTGACGTTTTCGGAACTAAGCTCCTCGGGAAGCTCAATTTCCGTGGTACGGAATACATTTGTGGGCTTTGTAGGCTCTGCCTTTTGGCCGCAGGAAGAAAATACTACTACACTGAGGGCAAGACACACCGCAAGCAGTAATGATACCGTTCTTTTCATAGTGAAATCATCTCCTATACTGATTTTCTGTGTTTTCTGTTCTGCTTCGCATCACGCACACGCCGTTTTATCCGCTCTGCCGCCCATCCGAAGATTGCGCGTCGCTTTATGTAGAGGATGATCACCTCGGCACATGCGATGATAGAAAGAATTATAATAGGTACAAGCTTGAATATATACACATTCGCCGCCGCATCCGTAAGCATCACTGCCGTATTTTCAAAGTACGGATAAGCGATAGGCTTTGTCCTGACGCCTCTTTCGGCTATGCCGAAAAGACGTTTTCTTAAGTTTTTATCCGTGAACCTTGCGCTGTTTTCTTTTATTTCACAAAGCGCATCGTCTACGGGAAGATTCTCTGAAAACAGCTTCTCTGCAAATCCGCCAACGGGATTCGGTAAAGTGATCTCGGCGGTTTCTATATAGATATCGCCGAAAATCTCCTCGGCAAAGCTGTAGGACATATATACGCGCGGCACGTCACCGTAAAACTCCGAATATTCCCCCGAACGCCCGTCCTCGGAAACGCCGGAGATAAAACATTCCCTGCCGTTTATTATGAGGGATTTTCCCACAACGTTCGGTGAGCCGAAGAACTGCCATGCAAGGTCGTTGTCGATAACAACCATATCGTTTAGTATATCGGAAGTTGAAAAATAGTGTCCAGACAGCATTTTTAAGGGGTGAAAGAGGAAGTAGTCCCCACCGCATGCAACCGCCATGGCGGAAACACCGCTTTTCACCGTTTTGCCGTACTCGCCGATCCTCGAAAGGCTTACGCGCCTTTCCGCGGAATACGCCAAGGCGTAGATTCTGGCGGATTCGTTTGCAGGCGATATGGATTCCCTGACAAGAGCACTGTCAATAGCGCTCTTGAAGCTTCGCTCCATGTCTTCCGAAGTAAGCCCTGCATCCTTCGCCATAAACGCCGAAAGCTGTGCCACAGCTTCTCCGTCCCCCGCCCAACGCTTGTAAGCGGTTTGGGAATCAAGCCGCACCGCCATGCTTCCGATGATGAGCGTTGATACAAGCACCGAAATGGCGCACACTGCGGCACATGCCGTAAATATTACCTGCAGTTTTTTCATATCAGTTCTCAACAAGGCGCACCTGATTACCGTTTGCAATAGGTGCTGACGAGGTGGTGATTATAAATTCACTGCCGAGAAGTCCGCTTACGGCAGAATTGGTGTCATCGCTTGCTAACACCTCAACATCGTATCTGCGCGCTATATAACGGTTGCCGAGAGGACTTGATTTTGCTTCCACAACAAGCACAAACTTGCCGTTGTTGTCCTCGCGCACCGCGGAGTTGGGCACTACCGCATCGTAATCCTGACCTCTTTCGCCGATGGTAAGGGACATATTCTGCCCTTGCGTTATATCTCCGGTAAGAGATATTACAGCTATCTTCTGCTGACCGGGATTCTTGGGGTCATTGCGGATGGAAACAATAGTTCCGCCGGCGTTTGACCACCAGGAATTTGTTACCTCAACGCTGTCGCCCACTCTCACACGTCTTGCCTGCTCGGCGTTCAGCGTGATCTCACAGGAATATCCAAGCTCGGTTACGACAACCTCGCAAAGCGTCTGTCCCACAACGGTTTCCATGCCGGTGCTGATGCTCAAATTATGCACCTGACCTGCCACCTCGGCTACTATCTTCGCATCGGTCATGTTTGCCTCATGCTTCGCAACAACCGCCTTCTGCTCCTCGATATCAAGAAGCAGATCGGTAATTTCAAGCTGCTCCTTGCGGTCGGCTATTGCGTCTTCCTCACGTCTTCTGGCGAGATTGTGCTTAAGAGTTGCAAGCTCGCTTTCGAGAGCCGCGATAAGAGTTTCCTGTGCCTTTTTGGTGGTATCGCCGCCAAGAGCGGATATCTCCGCCTGAAGCTCGGATTTCTTCGCTGAATATTCCTCGTTCTTTGCGTTTAGCCCATCAAGCTCTGCTTCGTATGCCTCTATCTGAGAAAGCTTTGCAAGTCCCTCGTACTCGTTCTTTGCTTCAAGGTATTCTTCCTCAATATCGGCAAGCGCTTCGGTAAGCTCAGTAACGGATTTTTCCGCCGCCTTTACCTTTTCTTCAGCCGCTTCAAGGGTTTCCTTGGCATCCTCTGCACCGCTTATGGAAGCAAGCTGTGAACGGAGCTTGTTAAGACGCTCCATGTCATCCTCAACTCCGCGCTCATAGGTAAGCGTAAGTGCATCTCTCTGCTCGGTAACACGCGCTCTCTCAGTTTTATAAGCCGCCTCAGCGGAATCGGACACCGCCTTTGCCGCGTCAACGTCAGCTTCGGTTACACCCTCAACGCCGTTTTTCAGGTCGGCTTTAAGGGATGTGTAATTATCGTATGCCTCGTTCCATGCCTCTTTTAAATCGTAAAGTCCGTCGCCAAGCTTACGGTATGCGATATCGTAATCCTCTTCG
Source organism: Candidatus Flemingiibacterium sp. (assembly GCA_045644145.1). Taxonomy (GTDB): domain Bacteria; phylum Bacillota; class Clostridia; order Oscillospirales; family CAG-272; genus Flemingiibacterium. Next base: position 12,990 of record JAZRGK010000044.1, on the reverse strand, counting down.
GCACGGCGCATCTCCTTTTCAAGGGATGCTATCTGCTCGCGAATGGTGTTGTAATCCGAGGATGCGCCGCCTACAAGCTCATCATAGGCTTCCTTTGCAGCTTCTGCTTCGGCTTTTACATTCTTAAGAAGCGTTTCCGCCGCTTTTTTGTCTATCTCAGCCTTCTTGTATCGGCTTTCTATGGGAGCATATGCCGCTTTTGCCGCCGCAAGACGGGACTCGGTGGACTCTCCCGTAAGCGAAGCATCCGCCGCGCCGTTCTGAAGCTTGGCTATTTCCTTTTCATAAGCGGCTACGGTATTTGAAAGTGCCTTCATGAGCGCTTCCGTTTCGGAAAGCTGTGACTTCAAAACAGCAATATCTCCGCCCTCACCTGACAGCGAAAGAAGCACCGCCCTCGCTTCGTCAAGCTCTTTCTGCTTCTTTGATATAGCAAGCTCCTCGGAATAATAGTCGGTGTCCGTAGTCAACATACGAAGCTCATACTGGCGTTCAAGGGATGCAAGGGCTTCTCTTGCCGCTTTAAGCTCCGCGGACTCACCGTCGTCAAGGTAAAAGAGCACGTCACCAACTGAAACGTCCTGCCCCTCTCTTACCGCAACAGACTTAACCTTACGGGATTCCTCGATCTTCACCTGCTGGGTGGAATTAGCCTTTGCAGTGGCGGTAGTCCTTATTTTGGTGGTGATACTTCCCCTCATGGCGTACTGTGCCGCCACCTCGGGAAGCGAAGCATTCATTATGGTATTTGAAAAGAATGTGAGAATAAGCATTATGGCGAGGAACACGATGATCGCGTTCTTGACCCACGCTCTTCTTTTATTTGAAGCATCCATATCTGTAATCTCCTGTGTTATAAAGAAAATTTAACCCTTGATACCGCCTGAATAAGCAATTCCCTCAACGAGATAATCCTCGCTGTAAAGGAATATGAGAAGGGACGGTATCATGTAGATCGACGCCACCGCAAAGGCAAGACCTGCATCCGCGGTATTCACTTGGGATAAGAACACGGAAAGTGGGTACAACTCATCGCCGGTAGCTTTGAACATAATCAGCGGCTGTTCCACCATGTTCCAGTAATCTATAAAAATAAGTATGGCAACGGAATAAAGTGTTCCCTTGCATAAAGGTATGAAGATTCGGGTAAATATCTGAAATTCCCCTGCTCCGTCAAGCTTTGCCGCCTCTATCATGGCGTTTGGTACGCGCCGCATGAATTTCGTAAGTATAAACACCGCAAAGGGTGAGAAAATTCCCGGCAGTATTATAGACCACCTTGTATCTATAAGACCGAAGAAGTCCGCCACAATAAAGTTTGGCACAAGCGTTACCTGGTACGGCATCAGCATAAGTATGATGTACACAAAGAATATGGCATTTGCCGCCTTTGAGCGGTTTCTCGCAAAGCAGTACGCCGCCCCCGATGCCACTATAAGCTGACCTGCAACTATAGGCACGGTGAGTATCACCGAGTTCCAGAATTTAAGAAGATAAGCGGGACTTGTTATAAACGCCGTCTTGTACTGGGAAAAGGTCACCTTGTCGGGTATAAATTTTAAATTTACCTTTTCCGAAATAAAGGTCTTTTTGTCAGCACCTGCATTACCGAATATCTGTCCGTAGTTTGCGGATATCTCCGTTTGCGACATAAAAGAGTTTGTAAGCGTCAGCACGGTTGGAAGAAGGAACACCACGGCGACAGCCGTAATCAGTATGACAGTAAGATATGTAAGCAATTTTTTTCGGAGTGCACCGATAGGTTTATTTTTCATTCCCCGATGTCCTCCTCCATTTTATTATCAACCGCAAGTAAAAGCCCGATGATTACCGCCATAATAGCAGCCATAATAATAGCGGCTGCGGAAAGCTTCTGATAGTCCAGCGTCCTAAACACGTTGTTCATAAAATGCTGAAGCATGTATAGTTCATCGTAGGGGTAATTTCCCGTAAGAAGATAAACCTCACGGAATATCTTAAAGGAATTTATAAGCGACATCAGCATAACAAAAAGCATGGTCGAGGAAAGATAGCGGAGCTTTATCTTAAAGAATATCTGTAATCTCGAAGCGCCCTCAAGGGTTGCCACCTCAATGACATCCACAGGAATGGCGGACAGCGCCGACATGAATAATATCATGTTGTAGCCGAGATTCTTCCACAAAAACAGAAGCACCACAACAAGCTGTGAAAAATCGGATTTGAGCCAATCTACCGCCTGACCGCCGAAAAGCATTACGATCTCGTTTGCCGTGCCCTTGTAGTGGAACACCACCTGCCAGATAAGGATAATGGATGCAACGGGCACCATCATTGGCGAAAGAAAGATAGTACGGAGCCTGCTTTTTCCGGGAAGCTCTTTCATAAGTATCACCGCGAGAAGAAGCGATAGCACCACCGCAAGCGGTACTGCGGTCAATGAAAATTTCACCGTGTTCCACGCCGCCTGACGAAAAGCGGTATTTTCAAGAAGCTTTCGGTAGTTTTCGAGAAATACAAATTCTTTTTTAACGGGATTGTTTACAAGGGACTGAAATATTATAACGAAAAACGGAAGTATGTAGAATATTAGCATTCCCACAGCAGAGGGGATAAGAAAAAGGTTCACACTGCGCCGTTCAGCGGTTTTCATCCGCGACAGCCGACCTTTTTTAGTTGACGTTTTTATCCTTTTATCCACCTTGCCGTCCTTTACAGCTTGGTTTGTTTTCATCATTTCCTCGCAAATTTGTGATTTTACAGTTTAGACGTAATTTTTTTGATTTAGTTCCGCTTTTTGGGTGAAAACAGGGTGAAAATCCGCAAAAATTTTATGGCTTAAGTATAGACAGCCCATAGAGCCGTTTGGAAAGCCGTTCATTCACAAGATCCGCGCGATCAATTATGGTAACGCCCATGTCTGCGGCGCGCTGATACAGGAATTTATCCCGTGTGCGGATATCCGACATGGTAACAAGCACCGGTCTTGCGTATTTTCCGCCGAACTGCTTTGCCAGTGTCTTTATTTCGTTAAGTGTGGTCACATTTACTGTCCCCGACTTACAGGAAATAAAAATTGGCACAAATCCATGTACGAGCACAACGTCGATCTCGTTTATGGTGTTTACCTTGGAATTAAGTATGCCGTCCCAGTCGATTACAGTGCTTATTTTTATGTCACTGTATATATCCATGCTGTGTGCCACCGCGAAAACGTACAGCTCAAGGCATATTCCGATATCAACAAGACAGCTTCGCATAAGCTTGTTCTTATAATCGAAGGATATGCGCTTTCCGTCGTTTTTATAGTTTAAAATAATTCTCGCTTCCGAAAGGCGACGCATGACTTCACCGTCTGCGCTGCTTATCTTATTTCCGTTATACACTACGGCAGAGGCGTCAACATGAAGATTGTTCCCATAAAGTTCCTTTGATATTTGCTGGAGATATGCCACCGATCTGTGCCACGCTCTGTGATTGTTTTTATATATGCCCCATACGCGGAAAATATCCTTTTCCGTTTCGGCATCAATCGTATCAAGAGATAAATGACCGTGGGATTTCATCACGCTTCCCGAGAGCGCAAGAATGGCGTCAAGATTAAAGCGTGTCGAAGATGGGATATCCTCGCACCATGAACATCCGTATATGGGCTTGTAGCACCGGCTTCGCCCATCGTATCTGAAGAGAGAAATCTTCTTTTCCTTTGCAAGCATACCAACCGCCACAAGAGCCGTTTCACATCCGCCGGTAATATCAATGGCACAGTCGGGGAATTTTTTCAAGGTATTCCGAAGTATTCCCAAAACCGATTCAAGGTTCAGCATGTCCGCATAGTGGAAAAAGCAGTTTACTCTGAGCGAAAGCGCTTCAAAGCATGCACTTATATTGTTTCTTGTCTTTTTGCTTCTCAGCTTCCCTGCGCCGATAAAAACCACATTCTGCGGTTTAAACTCAGTTGCCGCAAGGACATTATATATTTCCTCGTCATCGTAAAGCTCGATTATTGTTTTGGGAAATGTGCTCATTTTTACCCTCACATATATTTATATTCTGTGTGTAAATTGTATCACAGAATAGTGAACATATCAAGTCAAATTGTGATAAATTTATTAAAAATCTGTTATACTTCTTGAAAAAAGCAAAAAAGTGTAGTATAATAATATATGTACATATATGCGCCCGAATACTGTTTTTGGGGCACATACATCACTTGGAGGATAACATGAACAAGGAACTTTGCCGCCGCTTTGTAAACGCAAAGCATGCGCTGTTTGACAAATTATACGCATCACTTAATGAGCGTCAGCGTGAGGCGGTATACACAGTTGACGGTCCGCTTCTCATACTTGCAGGCGCAGGAAGCGGAAAGACTACGGTTCTTGTAAACCGTATAGCACATATTATCAAATACGGAAAGGCATATGAATGTGGTGAGCTTCCCGAGGGATTTTCCGAATCAGACGTAACGAAACTGGAGGATGCCGCTTACCTTTCTCCTGCTGAAATCGCAGAGATACTCAGCGAATACGCCGTTTCCCCTGCAGCTCCATGGCAGATCCTTTCCATAACCTTTACAAATAAAGCCGCAAACGAGATGAAAGAGCGCATTGCCAAGGTGCTCGGGGACGAGAACATGGCAAAGGAAGTGTGGGCTGGCACATTTCATTCGGTCTGCGTAAGACTTTTAAGACGCTTCGGCGAGGCAATCGGATATTCGAGAGATTTTTCCATCTACGACAGCGACGATCAGAAACGTCTTGTTACCGCATGTCAGAAAGACCTTGACATTGACGACAAGATGTTCCCCGTTCGTGCTACGATGAGTATGATCTCCCGTGCCAAGGATCGCCTAATGTCCGCCGACGATTTCGAAGCGGAAGCAGGCTCGGATTTCAGACTTTGCAAAATAGCCGAGGTCTTCCACCTTTACGAAACACGGCTTAAAGCGGCAAACGCGGTGGATTTTGACGATATTATCGTGCAAACCGTAAGGCTTCTTAAGGAATGTGAGGAAGCAAGAAGCTATTGTCAGAACCGCTTCCGCTATGTATGCGTTGACGAGTATCAGGACACCAACCGCGCCCAGCTTGAGCTTGTGCGCCTGCTTTCCGGCAGATACGGAAATATTATGGTCGTAGGCGACGATGATCAGTCTATCTACCGTTTCCGCGGCGCGACTATCGAAAATATCCTCGATTTTGACAGAGTGTTCGAGGGAGCAAAGGTTATAAAGCTTGAGCAGAATTACCGTTCCACAAAGAACATACTCTCCGCTGCAAATTCCCTTATAAAGCATAATTTCGGCAGACGTGGCAAGGAGCTTTGGTGCGACGGTGACGAGGGTGACAAGATAAGAGTAAAGAAGCTTCAGAATCAGAACGAGGAAGCAAAATACATCATTAACAAAATAATCGACGGCGTTACCCGCGAGAAGCGCAAATACAGCGATTTTGCCGTTCTTTACCGCATAAACGCCCAATCAAACAGCCTTGAGAATTACTTCGCAAAAAGCGGACTCCCCTACAGAATCCTCGGTGGCGTGCGCTTCTACGAACGCAAAGAGATAAAGGATATTATCGCATATCTGTGTGTACTTAAAAATCCCGGTGACAGCGTGCGTCTGCGCCGCATAATCAATGAGCCTAAGCGCAAAATCGGCGAAACTACCATTGATGCGGTGTTCGGCATCGCCGCCGCTGAGAATAAGACGCCATTTGAGGTAATGGAAAACGCCTACAGCTACACAGCGCTTTCAAAAAGCGCACCACGGCTTGCGGATTTCGTGAAGCTCATAAGAGAGCTGAGAGCCGCATCCGAGGAGCTGGCCGTTTCGGATCTTATCCGCCTTGTATATGCGCGCACCGGATACGAGGACATGCTTAAAATGTCAGGCATCGAGGGAATCGAGCGTATCGCAAACGTGGGTGAGCTTATCTCAAACGCGGTGGCATACGAAAACGAAGCGCCCGAGCCTACTCTCGAGGGATTCCTTGAAGATGTAGCGCTTGTCAGCGATATCGACAACTACGACGAGGACGCCGATGCGGTGGTGCTTATGACCATCCACAGCGCCAAGGGACTTGAATTCCCCGTTGTGTTCCTACCCGGCTTCGAAGACGGAATATTCCCGAGTATTCAGTCCGCTATGGATCCCGAGGAGCTTGAAGAGGAGCGCAGACTTGCTTATGTTGGCATCACACGCGCCAAGGAGCGCCTCTACTGCGTACACGTTCGCGAGCGTCTTATATTCGGCAAAACGCAGTTCAATCCGCGCTCACGCTTCATAGACGAGATTCCGGAAGAGATCGTTGATCTCGGATACATCCCGAAGCCTGCTTCCGAAGATGCGCCGAAGAAGAAAAAGCCGGTTATTTCCGCTGAATTTTTCAAAAAAGCCGCACTCGAAAGCGATGTTGGCAGAAGCGAAAGCAGTGAGCAGTTCGAGGTGGGCGACAGAGTGAAGCACTACAACTTCGGAGAAGGCGAGATCATCTCCGCGAAGCCCATGGGTGCCGATGTAATGTACGAGATAATATTCGACACAGTAGGTACAAAGAAGCTGATGGCGACCTACGCGAAATTAAGAAGAATATGATGACGGCGGGAGCAAGTCCCGCCCTACGATGCGATATAATGAAACCGTAAAAAATTTGCGGTTATTCATTCAGGTAAAGAATAGCGGGAGCAAGTCCAGCCCTACGATGAGATATGGTACTCCGTAGGGCGGGGGCTTGCTCCCGCCGCTTATATACAAATACAAAATGTTATATCCGGTGCGTTATTTCCCTCGCACGCTGACCTCGCCTGCGCCAAGCGCTTCCTCTGTACCGTCGGGATAGCGAACAACAAGCCTGAAATCATCGTCGATAGACAGTGCCTTCGCATATTTCGGTTCACCGCCAACACAGCGGAAAACATCCACTTCTCTTCCAACGATGTTGGAACGCATACGGTACTCGGGCAGTATCTCCGCCGCACCGAAGCCGTTTTTGTACAGCCCCATGAACTCGTTTACAGCCTCAGCGGCAATAAGAGCATCCGCGCCTTTCGGAAGCGTTTCAAATACTGCTCCGGCACGGTCGGCGATATCCTTCGGGAAACCGCCTTTGGGAGCGGTAAGGTTTATACCGATGCCAACGATGACGAATTTCATTTCGCCGGTGCTTGCAACCTGCGCTTCCGCAAGTATGCCGCAGACTTTACGCTCGTCAAGATAAATGTCATTGACCCATTTTATGTGGCATTTTTTGTCTGACACCTTATCAATAGCCCTCGCCACCGCAACAGCCGCCGCGGCGGTAACGCCCGAATATGTCGCCATATTAGACCGGGGATGTATGAGGAGCGACATATATATTCCACCGGATGGGGAGAAAAAGCTGCGTCCCAGCCGTCCCCGTCCTGCAGTCTGACGAAGTGCCACAATAAGCGTATCCTTGCATGTGGATGCCGCCATAGTCCTTGCGGCAAGATTCGTGGAATCAAGCTCATCGTATACGACTACCGACAAATCACAGTCAAGATGCTTTAAAAGTTCTTCTTTCGTTATCATGATTATCCTTTGTAAAATCCCTTGTGAAGCTTGTTTATCATCTTCACGATCTCGCGGAGATAAAGATTCACTTCGTTTCCGCCGTTGTCAAGATCGGAGAAAATAGCAAGCACATAGGGCTTGTCGTCGTGAAGAACTATTGCCACATCATGATAAGAGTCCTCGTCCCAACCGTACTTGTGCAGTGTTTTTGTGGGAGATACGCCGTAGGGGATGATCACCGTATGATTTCCCTTTGCCATAGACTCCGCCATTATAGAACCGTAGGTTTCGTCCTCGTTTATAAATTTGTATATCTCCGCAAACAGCGTGCCTGCACCTCTTGCGGTCATGGTATTTGAAGGAATCTTTACTTTAAGTGACGAAGCAAGGGCGGACATACGGGAGAATCCGAAGCGCGTACGAAGCGCCTGATATGCCACATTGTCGCTATATTCGAGGGTATATCTTATAAAGTCAAGATATGTAAACTCTGTTCCGTCTTCCATATCCTTGATCTTGCCGGAGCCGTCCTGATACATTTCTTCTTTTGTATATACAACGGTTTCGTAAAGATCAAGCGTCGGATCGCTGTATTCATATTTCACACGGTCAGGCTCACCGTCGCCGTCCGTATCAATCATCTCAGGAAGCTCTCCTGCCTCGGAAAGCGCGGCAAGATAAGCCTTTTCCTCAGCCGATACATCTCTTAACACCGACATGATATAAGGCGCTTTTATAACGCTTGCGGAATTGTAAGCAAGATCGGCGTTGTAGTCAAAATGATAGCCCGTGGCAAGATCCTCGTAATAAACGCTGACCGAGGGATATTTTAAATCTGTCCTCGCAAAGACCATCTCACGAAGCTTTGTTTCCGTAAGCTCCTCTTTTGTAAGCCCCGAAGAAGTCAGTTCTTCCTCAGTGAAAAGTACGATCCGTTCGGCAAGCATTTCCGGATCAATTTCAGGCGGCTCCTCGCCGTCGGGCACCTCAAAAAGTTCAGGGTTCTCGCTTATATACTCTTCACGCTCTGCTTCAAGAAGCTTTTCCCACTCCTCAGCCATAAGATCGGTAATAAGCCGCCATTCCTCGGTTATTTTTTTCTCGTCCTCGGGGAATTCGGGGTCGGGCGTGCACACGCGCACACAGGGGAACGCTGTTTCAATATAGGAAACGATTTCATCGATCAGATGGGCTTGGGCGCGCACGTCAATATCGAATACCGTACGGTATTTTGCGATATCCGCTTCAAGCGCCTCAATTTCCGCGGTTTTTGCGGCGATTTCAGCTTTCAAAGCTTCAATCTCGTCAGCGAAAATCTTTCCGGCATCGGACAGCTTGTATTCAAGCTCCGCTGCTTCGCCTTCCAGCTTCTTTTTAGCGTTTTCCATTTCGGAAAGGCTCATTTCGAGCCTTGAACTGTTAAGTTCAAGCTGTTCTTTTTCCTTTTCAAGGGATGAAACCGCATCCTTCTGCTTCGCAAAACGGTCGGAGATCACAAGTCCTGCCGCCGCTATTATGCCGCAAGCGAGCAGAACTGCAAGGATGGATACGGTTATTTTAACTTTTTTGGACATCAGTTTACTTTCACTCCATTTATGAATACTGCCTCTATTTTCGAGTCAAGAGAAAGAATATCTCCGCGAGCAAGGACTATGTCCGCATCCTTCCCTTTCTCGATAGTTCCTACTTTATCGCTAATTCCGAGGATCCTTGCCGGATTTACCGTAATTGCTTTAAGCGCCGCCTCTCTCGCCATACCGTGCTTTACCGCCATAGCGGCGCAAAGCGGCAGATAGTTAAGAGGGCTTACGGGATGATCCGTGGTAATGGCACAAAGCGCGCCTGCATTCGAAAGTATACCCGGATTATCGAATGTCTGATTTTTTAATTCCGGCTTTGAGCGGTCACAAAGGTTGGGACCTGCTATAACAGGCACGTCCCGAAGCTCGTCGGCGATAACATGTCCCTCAGTTCCGTGAATTATAACATATCTAAGTGAAAACTCCTCGGCTATCCGCATAGCCGTGCAAATGTCGTCAGCCCGATGGGCATGGAAATGAGCCGGTATCTCGCCGCGAAGCAGTGGTATCAGCGATTCGTTTTTGATATCGTATTCCGGCGGATCGATCTCCTCGTCCGAGAAAGCTCGGTCAAGCTCGTCCATGTAACGCTTTGCTTTTGCAAGGGTTTCACGCATGATAGCCGCCGTTGCCATACGGGTAACGGGCGAAAGATTCTTCACATGGTATGTGTTCTTGGGATTCTCGCCGAGAGCAAATTTCATAGCCGCCGGCGACTTCACGCACATGCGGTCAACGCGGATGCCTGAGGTCTTTATGACGCATATCTGACCGCCGATTGGATTTGCGCTTCCCGGAGCAACAGCGGCGCAGGTCACGCCTGCCTTGCGTGCTTCCGAAAAACAGCGGTCAAAGGGGTTGATGCCGTCAATGGCTCTCAGTTGGGGTGTTGCGGGATCGCTATCCTCATTGCAGTCGTCCCCCTCAAAATCAAGGGAGTCCTCGACTATACCGAGATGGGTGTGGGCATCAATAAATCCCGGCAGTGCCGTAAGTCCCACACCGTCGAAAACCTCGCCGTCATATTTTGGGGGATTTCCGCCGCCAACATCCGAGATTTTTCCATCCTCAATTAAAATCCAACCGCCGCGGATATTATTCGCGGCGGACATTGTAATGACATCTATATTCTTAATCAGCATATTTTTCCTGTACACAAATATTTTTGATTTAATTTTCAAATTCAAATGGGAGCATCAGTTAATAAGGTCGTTATAAAATATAATCTCGTCGGGCAGACAGTACCCAAGCTTTTCCTTTGCCAGCGCGATTATATAATCGTTATCAAAGGGAGTATTAAGTTTATTCTGAAGCTCGTCAATATTTCCCTGCACATCTTCGATGCGCTCGTTCAGCTTTTGCTGTTCTTCTTCCAGATTGTTGTAGCGTATCTGGATGCTGACGAGAGTGATTATCATAAATATGAACGCCAGCAGTATTGCGAGCTTTACCGGTATTGACATTCGTACCTGGTTCATCCCGTAATCCTTTCGTTTTCTTAGACATCCTTAAGGCCCCGCGCGAAAGCTTTCTTCTGCGCCGCCTGTCTTTAAATGCACGGTATTTGCAAACAAGCGCTTTAATCAACCGTGCCGCTGTTTTTTTATACACATATCTCGCCGACCTTACAAAAAATCTGCAAATCGGCACAATTATTTTAGCATAAATAAATTCGAGTACCGCCCACATAAAGCGCGACAGTGCGGCGGAGATAAACCTTGTCAGCCTGCCCACGGTCTGTAAATACAGAAAGAATCCCACGGCAGCACCGAAAAGTATAAACCCTCTTGCGGTTCCTCTGTTAGCCTGGAAGCAAAAAAGCACCACCGAAACAGCCGAGATCATAAAGAACAGCACGTCCTCTATAAGAGAAACCCCAAAAAGTATGGAATCCGAAATTTTTAAAAAAACACGCTTCTTTGTGTCCACAGTGAGAAACACGCGGGATATTCTGAACACGTCAAATACCACGCCAAGCGTGACTCCGAGTATCAGAGCGTAAAGAAGCAGAAGGAGCTGTTTTTCGATATCATATCCGAGAGCATCAAATGCCGCTTCCATTATTTAAAGAAGCCTCGCTTTTTCTTTTGTTCGGCAGGATCAAAATAGACTGCTCCGCCGATATCGCCCTCTATATACATCTCGCCGCTTTCCTTTGACAGATGAGTGATATGAAGTCCCTCACCGTCAATGGCAAGCATGCCTAAATTGGTCTTTAAAATTATACCGGTTTCGTCAAAGCTCTGAACATCCTCAACACCGGTCACAGTGAGATTTTTGCGGTCAGAAATATGGATGATCTGACCTGCCCCACCATTTTTAGATAAACCTGTATTCATCCGAAACACCTCTGCCTAAAATGGTTATGTATCTGTAACCATTTATATGGCAGAGGAGTCAGATATATGCATCACGAAGCAATTCGTACTACGAAATACTCCGTATTACGAAATAACCTCGTACATAGAAGCCGCATCAGCCTTTGCAGTAAACTCACGCACATCAAGAACCTTTATCTTCGTAGTACGCTGACCGAAGGTTATCTCGATAACGTCACCCACCTTAACATCGTAGGATGCCTTGGCAGGTCTTGAATTTACCGAAACATGCTCTGAATCGCAGGCTTCGTTGGCGACCGTACGTCTTTTTATAAGACGGGACACCTTGAGAAATTTATCAAGCCGCATTAAGTTATGACTTAATTACTTGTTGAGCTTAGCCTTGAGGGTCTTACCGGAAGTGAAAGCAAGACGCTTGGAAGCTGCGATCTCGATAGTTTCGCGAGTTGCGGGATTGATACCGGTTCTTGCAGGACGATCCTTAACCTCGAAAGTACCGAAGCCTACGATCTGAACCTTTTCGCCTGCAAGGATAGCATCCTCGATAGCAGCGAAAGCAGCGTTAACTGCAGCCTCAGCGTCCTTTCTCTTAAGACCGGTGTCCTTAGTTACTTTTTCGATAAGAGTTGTCTTGTTCATTGGTTTAATGTCCTTTCGTAGTATTAGATATACCGTAATTTAAATCGGTACTATAATTATAGCATCATTTTTGTGATATTACAATACCTTTTTTGAAAAAAGTTTCAAAAAAGTGCCTTATTTTCAGTATTTTTTCGGTTTTTTAGCCTACTTTGGGCATACATTTCCATTTTATTACTGTTTTTTCTCATCGGAAGCCGATAAAACAAGGCGATCACAGGCATCGGACAAGGCTTTTTCGCCGTCCACCCCCATATCTTTTGCAAGCTTTACCGCCGAGAAAAGCAGATCTCCAATGAATTTTTCCTTGTCGTGGACACCGCCACAAAGGGATGCGAGTGCGGTGTTTTCGGGCACAGCAAGTCCCACCTTAGACGCCTTAGAGCAAAGCTTGTCCGCGCGGATAAGTGCCGGAAGCGAATGAGATACTGAATCAAGCACCTCTCGGTCGGATTTCTGATTCTTTTCCACGACCTTGATCTTGTCCCAGTTCTTTAATACTTCTTCCGATGTATCCGCCTTTACATCGGCAAAAATATGCGGGTGGCGGAGTATGAGCTTTTTGCATACTCCGTCCGCCACGGTGTCAAGGTTAAACTTTCCTGCTTCCTCGGCGATTCTGGCGTGGAAGACCACCTGTAGCATAAGGTCGCCAAGCTCCTCGCAGAGTAAGTCCTTGTTGTCCGTATCAATGGCTTCCACCACCTCATAGGTTTCCTCTATAAGATTGCGGCGTATGGATTTGTGGTCTTGCTCTCTGTCCCAAGGACATCCGCCGGGGGCGCGGAGTATCTCCATTATCTCGCGGAGATCGTCCACGGTGTAGCTTGATTTTACTTTAAGATTTTCGATTCTTTCCTTCATTTTATATTTCCTTTCTTGGATTGTAGAACGGGAGGAGCAAGCCCCTCCCCTA
>JAZRGK010000043.1:0-2508 GCA_045644145.1 Candidatus Flemingiibacterium sp. | reverse complement strand
ATACTTTTACGCTTGATCCACTGCACAAGTCCAAATATACCGAAGCCCATACACACAAAGATCGGCACAAGTCCGAGCCAATCCGTTATACTGTATAAGCTGAAATGCACACCTGTCAAAATGTGGACAAAACCATTGATGCCGGCAAATCCTACCGATGAACCTTGCGGGCCAATCGCACGCACATCCACAAAGCAAATTGCCAACGTCCACAGCACAAACGCTGTAAGCAAACACATTGAAGCGATAAAGCTTTTTCTAATTCTTTTCATTTTTTCTACCATCCTTTTGGTTTGTATTTTGGATTTCGCCTGAATACAAGTTTAGGGAAAGGTAATGAAAAATGAAAGAATTTAGCCGTCACATCGATGATACGCTTCGTATCATTGCCGCTTTATCAGCATTAGAGCCTTTATAATCAAAAACGCAAATACGAATACCGCTGCATAGGGTTGCTGACTTATAATGAAAAGGCATACTCCAACGGCACTTATTGTCAGCGACAAAATACTTTTGCTCTGAGTCCAAAGTCTTTGACGACAGTTTTGTAGAGCAAGAGTCATAATGCCCAACACTATCATAACACCAACAAAAATAATGTACGCGGTTTTTAAGTACGGCTGAACTTCACTCAAAACAAGGAGTGATACCTCTCTGATAACGCCATCCGCTTTTTGACCGAAGAAAGGTAAAAACAGCAACAATGCCATACCACAGTCAAGCAGGCCAAAAACCAAGTCTCGAATCGTTCTTTCTTTTTCCTTGTGGTCTTTTTCTGCAATGGCAAGAATCTCTTCGCCGGACAACAGTTCATCCAAGGAGACAGAGAAGAACTTTGATATTGCCTTCAAAGACTCTATGTTCGGGAATCCTCGTCCTGATTCCCACTTTGAAATAGCAGTTCGGGATACATACAGCAATTCTGCCAATTCCACTTGTGTAAAACCTTTTTGCTTTCGGAGTTCCTGTAATTTTTCATTAAATTCCATAATAGCACTCTCTTATAAAATCTTATTTATCGGTCAATTGTATTATAGCATAACTTGACCAACAAATAAAGAGAATATAAAAAACACCCACAGTTTAAAAAACTACGGGTGTTTTCGTAACTTGTTGTACTGTCCTTTAGAGTATAACTCCTACGGCAACGCGTTTTTTTGTGCTTTTTATTCCTCAAACGGTCGAACACGCAACGTGGCTCCCAACGATTCGCAAAGTTTTCGGCAGGTTTCTTGCTCTTCGGTGGATGTTACCACGTCCACCACCGTCATCACCACATTTGGTACATAATCCCGGCAACTCTTGGCGAAATCCAGCATCGCCTGCCAGCTTTCAAGACCGAACCTCGGACGGCCCACCTGGAGATATTCTTCGGGATCGGGAGTATTAAGCGAAATCGATACGGTATCGACAAGCCCCTTGAATTTTGCCGCCGTGGGTTCGCCATGGATAAGATCCGAAAGACCGTTTGTGTTTACGCGCACAAGCATCTGCGGCCTGATGCTCTTCAGATGCCTTGCTACAGAAAGCAGATCATCAAGCCGTTCGGTCGGCTCACCGTATCCGCAGAACACAAGCTCCGTAAAATCATCAAGGTTTCGCGACTCTATGGACGCAATTATCTCATCGACAGTCGGTTCACGCTCAAGCCAGAGCGAATCCGAACCGAACACGCCTGGCGCGTTATTGCGCAGACAGAACTCGCATGCACAAGGACAGCGGTTCGTGAGGTTTACGTAAAGGCCTGACTTGACTGGATAGGTTATTACCATAAGCTTGAAAGTGTCTCCTCTATCGGCAAACCGTCTGTCGGAGGGATGGACATCTCCACCGCCTTCTCGACTGTTGCCGTCACATATGAAATTGCCATGCGTACCGCATCACCGAAGCGGCGTCCGCACATCATCGCGCCCAAGATCACCGAGGCGAACACATCCCCGGTGCCGCTGCGGTCGCCGCCGATCTTCGGCACCTCGACAACATCGCATCCTTCGCCTTTCGAATAGATGAAATTCAGGAGGTTGCCGCCGCGATGAACGCCGCTTATCACCGCAAACTTCGCATTCTCGGCACAGATTTCCGCCGCGAGGTCCGCTATTTCGCCCTCCGTAGGATTCTCCATGTAAGGACGCCTTGCGAGAATGCAAGCCTCCGTCAGATTGGGAGTGAGCACATCGGCAACCTTCAGCAGTTCCGGCATCCGCGCCGCCAAGGCAGGATCGTACGATGGGTATAGCCGCCCATAATCCCCCATCACGGGATCGACCGCGACAAGCGTATGCGGAGCATGGAACGCTTCAACAAAATCAAGAACGAAATCCATCTGCGCCTGCGACGCGAGAAAGCCGGTCTGAATGGCCTCAAACCCGAGACCTATCGCCTTCCAGTCCGTGATGTAGTTGCCGGTCCAGTCCGTGCAGTCGAGCTTCGAGAACTTCGGGAAGCCTGTGTGGTTTGTGAAGATGGATGTCGGCACCGGGCAGCACTGTATTCGCATCGCCGAGAGAA
>JAZRGK010000042.1:0-16848 GCA_045644145.1 Candidatus Flemingiibacterium sp. | reverse complement strand
TGTAGGAATTAAGTCGTTGTTCATTACTTGGCGATAAGCAATGAACTTTGATATAAGTATGAAATATTGTCATAAAAAATCAAAGTCCTGTCGGTAAGTAATCGGCAGGACTTTTTCTCATCTTACGGTTAGGCGGTGCATAACACCGATAAGCACCTAAAAAATTCGGGTGTTGCGAGCCTAAGTAATAAGTCCGCTCGGCGATTTCATGTATCAGTCCCATGACTTTGTCGTAAGTGATATTGGTTGGTAGTATATTGACACGTAAAAACAAGAACTACGGGTGGAACCCATGAAGAGGAACTGTTTTATAAAATCAAGGGCATGGTGAGATTTCCCGCAAGGGTTGAAACAGCAAGGTAATGAAAAACCCTTGTCTCTCGGACTGACACTGCTGTAAGACTCCGACGGCGTGTATCTTGATTTAGAGATTTTCCTTTGCTTTTGCAAGGGGAATCTCTGCCTTGCGACAACCCGCTCTGGCGTGAGGGTTGGAGGAGCAAGGCAGGTTAAACCTGATTGTTGACCTGCTAATACCTCTGCTGAACGAGTTTAGGCGAGTTCAGCAAAACCATAAATAATAAGTAAGGCGATGAACCTAAGTTCAATCGCCTTTCGCTTGGTTCTTCGCGAGTGAAGAACAGGAAAGGGGGAGGAGCCCGTAGGGTTCCGTGGGGGAAAACCAAAGAAAAAATCAAAATATCTATGAGGAAAAATAAAACTCCCTCATAGATATTTTTTACTTTTTTGGTAAATGCACAATATTTATCCTCTATACCGATGTCCGTAAGTGCGCCCTTGGCCTCGGCATAAGGCATGCTGTATCGCTGGCTGAGATATCGGAGAGACGCACCAAGCTCGCCATCCGGTCCGCCGTACTGGCTGATGATTATCTGCGCAAGCTTGGGATTAGGATTCTTTATCCTAACGGGGTATTGGAGCTTCTTTTCATATATCCACATACTTTAACATCCGCCCCCTTTCAGATTGGCGGAAAGCTCCCACGGCCACGGATCGTCGATCCAGTGCCATACTCTCTCACGGTCGTGTCCGTGCTCGCATCCGCAGTCATCTTTTTCGCGCAAAGGCATTCCATGCGCCGTTTTTGTATGACAGGAATAGGTGCACTTTGTACCGTTTTCGGCACACAGCTTGTTGTACGCCGCAAGCGCATCCGCATCCCAGGGGTGGGTGTCAAGGTATAGCCTTAATTCCCATGCAGCGAAGTTTACCGCATAACCGTCATCATCGCATCCGCACTTATCCTCCACAGGCGTCGGACATGATGGCACCATGGGGCGTTTCACCTGTGCGTACCGCATGGATGCGTATTTTGACTGATCGTACATCATAGGATCACGGTTCATTTGCAACCTCCCGTAACGGTTTTTCCGCAGAAAGGCTTGTCGAGCTCCGGGAAAAGCGTGCCTCTGCAAAGTGCTTTCTCCGGCTCATACATTTCCTCAAGCTTCTGCCATCTGACATAAGCCATAGCAACCGGGAAACGCTCAGCGAGGCTTTCCCCGAAGCCTGTAAGATCTTTTTCTAACAGATCTGTCATCTTCCTTCATGCTATATTGACGGCACGCTTTGTGCCGCCTGATATAATTCTATGCCGGCACCGCCGCCACGTTAAAACCGACGCCCGGCATATGCCTGCCTGACGTCGGTTTTTTATATTATTCATACATGCATCCGTACATTTTTCGAAAATCTGCATAAATATTTTTTATACCTGTTCTTTCGCCTTATCTTGCACCGGAAGCCAAACCGTTCAAATATTCCTCGGCGAAATGAGCCGCTACCGCACCGTCTGCCACCGCCGTAACCACCTGACGCAGTGCCTTTGTGCGTACATCCCCAACCGCAAAAACACCGTCAAGATTTGTGTTTGTCGATTCATCTGCTATGATGTAGCCGTCACTGTCAAGCTCTATCATACCACCGAAAAGCTCCGTTTCCGGCTTGCGCCCTATACTCACAAATACCCCGTCAACGGATATTTCCCGAGTCATTCCGTCTTTGAGATTTTTTACCCGTATTCCCTTAAGCTTGTCTTCTGCTATAAATCCACTCACCGTGCTGTCCCAAACAAACTCCACATTTTCCGTCTTCATAAGCGGATCGTGGTACAGCTTTTCAGCACGCAGTGAATCTCTGCGGTGTACGAGATATACTTTTTTCGCAAGCCTTGATAGGTAGAGCGCATCCTGCACCGCTGTATTGCCGCCGCCGATTACGGCAACGGTCTTGTCCTTGTAGAATCTTCCGTCGCAGTGGGCGCAGTAGTGAACGCCCCGTCCCGTAAGCTTCTCCTCGCCTTCCAGCCCAAGAGTCTTCGCCTTTGCACCGGTGGCTATAACTACAGTCCGCCCATATAACTCGCCTCTCGTCGTAACGAGCTTTTTCACCGCTCCACCAAGTTCCGCGCTTATTACTTCGGCATATTGGGTTACTGCCCCGAAGCGTTCCGCGCCTTTCTGCATCTTCATACCCAGAGTGAAGCCGTCGATTCCCTCGTCGAATCCGGGGTAGTTGTCAATGATATCCGTGAGCGCCATTTGTCCGCCCGGCGACATTTTTTCTATTATAATGGTATCAAGCCCGGCTCTTGCACCATACAATGCCGCCGTATATCCTGCCGGTCCGCCGCCGATTATTATCATATCGTAAATGTGTTCCATGATAGACCTCACTCAGTGTTTTTGTATACTTATTATACCGCAGTTTCTTCTGTTTTACCGTGACTTTGTCACGTTTATCGGGAACAATTCGGCGCCTGCCCATTGTTGACATACAATGACCGTTATGCTATAATAAAAATATCACTCATTATCTCTCGTGCGGCAAAGAAATCATAGCTTATATCCAAAAATCCTCTTACCCAAGTAAAGGAGAGTTATCCGTGCAAACAACTGAACTCATAGATCTATTCGAAAACACATTTCCCTTCTGGAAAAACATGAGCGAAACGGATAAAGAAACATTTATCCGCTCATCCCACAGCTTTACCTTCGAAAAAGGCACGAACATACACGACGGAAACGAGTGCACCGGCGTGATCCTTGTAAAAAGCGGATCACTCAGGCTCTATATGCTCTCGGACGACGGGAAGGAGATCACACTCTACAGACTGTTTGCAGGGGACATGTGCATACTTTCCGCATCCTGCGTACTTAGTACCGTTACATTTGATGTTTTCATAGATTCGGAAGAAAACAGCGAATGTGTGGTAATTGGCGGATGCGCCTTCGAGGAGCTTACAAGGCACATGCCGGAAGCAAAAATATTTGCCCTTGAAGCCGCCATCAGCCGTTTTTCGGATATTATGTGGGTAATGCAGCAGATACTGTTTATGAGTATGGACAAGCGGCTTGCTATATTCCTTTTAGACGAAACATCAAAAATCGGCTCAAACACCATAAAACTCACTCACGAGCAGATCGCAAAATACATGGGATCTGCCCGTGAGGTAGTATCAAGAATGATCAAATATTTTGCCGCGGAAGGAATACTTACATTCTCCAGGAGCGAAGGAATCAAAATAATCGATAAAGCTAAACTTAGAAGCTTAACCCTTTAACATTTCGAGAATCTGCTCCTTTGGACGTGCACCCGTGGACTGATTTACCACCTTGCCGTCTTTCATTACAACGAGAGTGGGGATGCTGAATACGCCGAATTGGGCTGCAAGTTCCTGCTCAGAGTCCACGTTTACCTTTCCAACCACGATATCACCGTTTTCCTCGGCGATCTCGTCCACAATAGGCGATACCATGCGGCACGGACCGCACCAATCTGCGTAAAAGTCAAGAAGCACCGTTTTTTCACTGTTTTTAACGATATCGAAATTATTTTTTCCTATACTTATAACTGACATTTTAGTTTTCTCCTTTGTGTTTTTGATTTACACTTATATTATATCCCCATTCGGATGAGTTTTCCGTGACTTAGTCACGTTTTGGGGAAATTTATAATTCCAATTATCGTTCTTACTCCTGAAGTGAGCCTGCGTTTTGTAGGGCGGCGCCTTGTGTCCCGCCGCTTCAGTCGACGAATACCGCACAAAACGGCGGGAGCAAGCCCCCACCCTACGAAGGTTTCCTATATAGAATCTATGGAAAAACACGAATCCGAACTTGAATATTTATAAAAACAAAATCTCATGCGAGGCCATTATGAAATTTTTCCACCTTTCGGATCTTCACCTCGGTAAACGACTGTTCGAATTTTCGCTTATTGAGGACCAAAAATATATACTTTCAAAAATACTCGATGTCGCAAAAGCCGAGATGCCCGATGCCGTCATAATAGCAGGCGATATTTACGATAAGCCCGTGCCCACCGCGGAAGCGGTAGCGCTTTTTGATGAATTTCTGTCCTCGCTCCACGACTTGTCGCTTAAGGTTATGGTCATAAGCGGTAACCACGATTCCCCAGAGCGTATAGCCTTTGCCTCACAGCTTCTTAACAGAGCGGACATCTACATGTCCCCCGTGTGGGACGGTAATGTTTCACCGATTTCACTTACGGATGCTGTCGGCACGGTAAACTTCTACCTGCTCCCATTTATAAAGCCTGCACATGTACGAAGATATTATCCCGATTTCCTCTGTCAGTCATACACCGATGCGGTAGGTATCGCGGTTTCGCAGATGAATATAGACCGCTCCGAGAGAAACGTACTTATAACACATCAGTTTATCACCGGCGCGGCACGCTTGGATTCCGAGGAAATATCCGTAGGCGGCTCGGATAATGTGGACGTATCGGTACTCGACGGTTTCGACTATGTGGCGCTCGGTCATATCCACACACCACAATCTGTATGCCGCGATACGGTACGTTATTCGGGAACTCCCTTAAAATACTCCTTCTCCGAGGCATCTCACAAAAAATCAATCACCGTGGTTGAAATGGGTGAAAAGGGGGATGTTGCAATCAAACTGCTTCCCCTCACGCCCCTTCGGGACATGCGAGAGCTTCGCGGAAGCTATGAGGAGCTTACCCTACGCAAAAATTACGAAAACACCGCATGCCACGATTATCTCCGCATCACGCTTACGGATGAAGATGACATCCCCGATGCCATGTCAAGGCTCCGCGTCATATATCCGAATCTTATGAGGATTTTATATGATAACAAGCGTACACAGGCAATGGCGGATATGGATTTTTCACCGACAAATCCCCTGCTTACGCCTCTTGAGATGTTCTGCGATTTCTTCGAGATGCAGAACGGGCGTCCCATGGATGATAGCCAGCATCAATATATAGAAGAGCTTATAGATAAGATAAAAGTTAGAGAGGAGAAAAGATGAGGCCCATAAAGCTGAAAATGTCTGCCTTCGGTCCTTATGCCGGCACCGTAACCCTTGACATGGATTCCCTGGGCCGTGACGGGCTTTATCTTATCTGCGGCGATACCGGAGCAGGTAAAACCACCATATTCGATGCCATAATCTTCGCGCTGTACGGCGAGCCAAGCGGCACATACCGTAACACCGCAGAGCTTCGCTCAAAATACGCGGATGCCGCCGTTCCCACCGAGGTAGAGCTTGTATTTGAATACTCAGATAAGGTGTATACCGTCCGCCGTTCACCTGAGTATATGAGGGAATCGAAGCGCGGCGGCGGTATGACGCTCAGCCGCGCAGAAGCTGAACTGATACACCCTGACGGAAGTGTTATTTCCAAAAACCGCGAGGTGGATGAAGCAATACGCCTGCTTATAGGTGTGGACAAGACACAATTTTCCCAGATAGCAATGATTGCCCAAGGTGACTTCCGCGAGCTTTTACTTGCGTCCACCGACACGCGCATAAAAATATTCAGAAAGCTCTTTAATACGGGGCTTTACAGAGAACTGCAGGAGTCGCTGAAATCCGCTGTATCCACTGCGTCAAGAGAATATGAAATGTTATCCGCAAGTGTACTTCAGTACCTTGATGGCATATCGTCAAACGAAAATTCGTCCACGGAGCTTGACGATGCAAAATCCGGCAAGCTTTCAAGGGATGAGGTGCACGCCATTGTAAAATCAGTGATAGATGGCGACACCGAAGATTTAGCGACACTATTAAAGGAAACAGCAGAGCTTGAAGAAGCACTGAAGGAGCGCACTACAGAGCTTGGCAAGGCTCAGGAAATCGAAAAAAGCCGTAATGCGCTTAATAACGCAAGATTACAGCTTGACACAAAAACCGCCGCACTCACCATTCTCGAAGCCGAGCTTGAAAAAGAAACGAATGCGGCTCCCGAGCGGGATAAACTATACGAATCTATCACTCTTACAAAGAACGATTTGCCCCGTTACGATGAGCTTGAAGCCTTAAAGCTTCGTTTAGCCGAGGAAATAAAGTCCGACGCCAAGATATCTGCGGAATTGTCCGCATCCATTGCCGCGCACGCCGAAAAGAAAAAACTTCTCGCGCTTCTCATGGAAGAAGCAGATACGCTTAAACACTCCGGTGAAGCTAAGGAGTATCTTGAAGCGAAGATACGGGAGCTTTCCACAGAACGCGAGCGGCTCTCGGCTCTCCTTGTCGATGTGAGGGAATATGAGTCCATGACATCGCTTTTAGATAAGGCAAAAGCAGAATACTTGGCGGTATCTAATAAATCTGAACAAGCGCAGAATACTTACAGACAGCTTAACAAGCTGTTTCTTGATGAGCAGGCAGGCGTGCTTGCCGAAAGTTTAGGAGAGGGGCTTCCCTGCCCCGTCTGCGGCTCAACCGATCATCCGAGTCCTGCGAAAAAATCAAGTCATGCGCCGAGCGAAGAAGAATTAAAGCGTGCCGCAGAAATAAGCGAGCAAACTCTCGCCGAAGCCAAGAAAAAAAGCGCCGCCGCATCAATGCTTGCAGGCAAATGCGAGGAAAAGCACGCGGCAGTTAAGCAAGCCGCCAAAAGTATGCTCTTTGACACCGGCACTGATATAGATAAGAAGTGCGCGGAAAAAATTGCCGGGTGCGACAGCAAGATAAAAAAACTGGCGAATGAGCTGTCCGCAGAAATCGAGCGCATCAAACGGCGCGACGAGCTTTCTCTCCTTATTCCAAGGATCACGTCCGAGGCGGAAGAAGCGGACAGCATTGCAAGGC
Organism: Candidatus Flemingiibacterium sp.; assembly: GCA_045644145.1. Classification (GTDB taxonomy): domain Bacteria; phylum Bacillota; class Clostridia; order Oscillospirales; family CAG-272; genus Flemingiibacterium. The sequence goes on along the minus strand of JAZRGK010000042.1, from coordinate 9,742 downwards.
GTTTAAGTGAGGAATCATCTGCAGTGAAAAACCGCATAGATTCTATAAGCGAGGCTGTGGGTAGGCTTGCTTCGGAGCTTGAATTTGACAGCCGAAGCGCTGCAAATGCGTCTATCGAAGCCCGCACCGCAAAGCTTGCAATTCTTCAAAAAAATCTTGATGAAGCCGTAAAACGTCACAGCGACTGCAAAGCCGAGGTAATAGGTCTTAACGACTCCATAGCAAGACTTGAAGCTTCCCTTTCGAATTCCGTAAAGTATGACTTAGACTCGCTGTACGCCGAATGTACCGCGCTTGACGACAAAAAGCGCATAACAGGCGAAAGTGCCGCGGCATTAAAGCTGCGCATTGACAAAAACACGTCTGCACTTGAAAAATATCTGCACACGGCGGAAAAGCTTGAAAAAGCGGAGAAACATCTCATATCCATTCGCACGCTTTCAAGCACCGCAAACGGAAATATCAGCGGGAAAGAAAAGATAATGCTTGAAACCTATATTCAGATGACCTTCTTCGATCGCATAATCGCCCGTGCCAACACACGCTTTATGATGATGTCGGACGGTCAGTATGAGTTAAAGCGCCGCACTGTGTCCGAAAATCACCGTTCACAAAGCGGTCTTGAGCTTGATGTTATCGACCACTACAATGGTACAGCGCGAAGCGTTTCCACACTTTCGGGCGGAGAAACATTCAAAGCATCCCTGTGTCTTGCGCTTGGGCTGTCGGACGAAATACAGTCATCGGCAGGGGGCATAAGGCTGGATACCATGTTCGTTGACGAGGGATTTGGCTCCCTTGACGAAAATTCCCTTTCAAAGTCCATTGAAACTCTTCTGAAGCTTTCGGACAACTGCCGACTTGTAGGCATCATTTCCCATGTTTCCGAGCTTAAGGAGCGCATTGACAAGAGAATTGTAGTAACAAAAGACCGCACCGGCGGAAGCGATGCCAAAATAATTCTGTGATATGGTAAAAATGCGTCGGCGATCCGTTAATTTCGGGATCGCCAACGTTCTTTTTTAAAATTATTCAGCTTCGGTAAGTCCGTCCACAAGATTTCCGTTATCTATAATAAACTGCGGAATTATCTCCTGGCAAAGCATGTACTGCTTGATATAGGGCTTGCCGTACTCTTTCACCTCATCAGTGTAGCCTGCCGCCTCGATATCTGCATCGGTAACTACAATGTTTTCGGTTTCAGCAATAGCCTGAACCGCGATATAAATCGCCGCATCTCTTTTGTAATTTTCAAGATTTGCTTCCACATATGCATCGCTTGAATCGTAGCCCATAAGCATCATATACTGTTCAAGAGTATATCCGCTGTACGCCGCCTGAGTCTTAATATAGGAAAGCTCATAATTTGCAAGATAGTCAATTACACTCTCCGGTACTTCGTCGCATATCGCCTCAGAAAGAATCTCAGTCATAAATACGAATTTGTCGTTTGAAACGCGCCACTTCTTTATATATTCTACAAGGGAATCTACACTTTCGTAACCGTAATCTGCCGCGATTTCATCGGTAAGCTCAGGTTCAATATATTCGCCGCGGATATAGTTTATAGTAACCTTGAATACAGCGTCCTTACCGTTAAGATCCTCTTTGCCGTAATTTTCCGGGAAGGTTACGTTTATATCAAAGGTTTCGCCGGGAAGATGACCGATAAGCTGATCAAGGAATCCTTCGATATAATTGGTAACACCGATGGTTACTTCTGTACCCTGACCGTTTGTGTTGCCGCCGCTGAACGCTACACCGTCGATGGAGCCAACATAGTCAATGTTAAGAGTATCGCCATCAACTACCTCGCGGTCGGTAACCTTTTCGTAGGCGCCGTAGTAGGAAAGAATATCGTCGATCTCCTTCTGTACCTCGTCATCGGAAGCAACTGGAATACCGCTGTCAATATCAAGGCCCTTATACTCCGGCAGGGTTACAATTTCTGATGCCTTTACACCCTCAAAAAATCCGTTTTCGTCAAGGCCCTTGCTGTACTGGTGTACGCTTCCGCATGCACTTACGGAAAGTGCAAGTATTGCCGCAAGCAAAGCGGCTGTAATTTTCTTTGTTGTTCTCATTTTCACTTCATTCCTTTTCTAAAAATAATATATTTCCCTCCGAGGCTTATTTGCCATCGGTATAATAGGGCTTGCAAACATGCGCGACAATGCCCAACGCTGTAAGCTTTGCACACGCATTACGGGCATCCGCCGCACCATCGAAGATACCCACAACAGACGGGCCGCTTCCGCTCATCATGGCGCGAAGTGCACCCGAGGCGGACAAAATCTCCCGTATTTCCCTTGCCAGAGGGCGCTCGGGAAGCACCGCAGATTCAAAAATATTTGTCATGCCGCCTGCGATGGCACGCAGATCTCCTGCGGCTATAATGTCCGCAAAAGCATCCGCACTCACATTCCGCGAGGCGAAATCATACATTTCATCAAGCCGCCTGTACGCCCATGGCGTTGAAACGCCCTCTCCGTGGCAGGCTATTACAATATGGCAGTCGGGAATCTTGGAGCAAGGCGCGAAAACATCGCCGATTCCCTTAGTTATGCTTATTCCCTGTACAATGCAAAAAGGAACATCCGCGCCAAGACGCGCACCAAGCGCACACAGTTTTTCTTTTGTGAAAATCTCGCCGTACAGCTCATTTAATACAAACAGTGTCGCCGCCGCATCGGAGCTCCCCCCGCCAAGTCCCGCCGCCATAGGTATGTGCTTGTCTATATGAATAGCGATGTCATAACCGCTTATCTCCGCGGCTTCAAAGAACCGTTCCGCAGCGCGCCAGCACAGATTGGTGCTGTCACACGGCACATCCGGATTTGTACAGGTGATTTTTATTCTTTTACCGTCGCAGTCTGTTTTTGTAACGGTTATTCCATCAAACAAAGTAACTGTCTGCATAACACTTTCAATGTCATGATATCCGTCCGGACGGCGTCCCGTAATTTCAAGAAACAGATTTATCTTTGCAGGTGCCTTTCTGGTTAGTGCAGTCATATTCTACTCCAAACTTATCCTCCGATCAGCCTTATGATCGGATTTTTCTTTATCTTTACCGCCTTAAAAGGACAAAGCTCCTGACAGCAATAGCATTTTATGCAGTCACCGTGAATAATAAGAGCCTGACGTTTGCCGTTTTTGTTCACACGCATCGTAATAGTGTGTCTGGGACAGCTTCTTTCACATTCACCGCATCCCACACAGCTTTTTCTGTTTATTACAGGCTTTGGCTGAAGCCACGCGTTAAGTCTGCCGCCAAACATATTCGGAAGTCTTGCAAGAAGTGAGCCTGCGCTGATGCCTTTTGCTGTGTCGGGCTTCTCAAAATCCTCCACGGTAAAATCTTTATAGGACACATCAGACAGCACGGTAACGTCCTCTGCCGAATCTGGGCAGAATCCGCGGCGTACACCCTCCGTAAGCATAATAATGCCGTCCGTCTTAATAATGGATGAGCCAACCATGTCAACGCAAAAAGGATTAACCCCCGAAATAAGGCATTCAAGCTTTCTGGGATTACCGCCCGTAGGACCGTTGCCTTCCATCGCCAAAATCCCGTCAAGGAGATTAAACGTGGGCTTTTTTTCAAGTATCATTTCGCATAAATCCACGAGCATTGACCCAAAGTCGTTATAATCGGGAAACCTTGCGTGCATTTCAAATTTTGTTACCCCGGGAACGGTTCCGAAATAATTTTTCACCGCACCGCTGTATCCCGTAAGGGAATGGCTTTTCAGCTTTGCAAGATTCACGATAACGTCTGCCTCAAGTATAGGCGTGATGATGTCAAACATCTTTGAGGTTCTTGCGTTTGGAGCTTCCACAGACTGCGAGGCTGTATTATAGTTGAGCGTCACCCCATAACGCTCCGCGACCTCGGCAAGACCGCATCCCCGATAGGTCGCCCTCAGTGTTTCCTTCGTGTACAGTCCGCCGGGGCTTTCTGCTATTATTATCTCCGAAGCGCGCCCTTTTAATATGCGGATCATTGCTTCAAGTACCGCGGGATGGGTAGTAGCCGCCGCTTCGGGCGCTTTTTTCATTACCATATTCGGTTTAAGGACAACACGCTTTGAATCAAACATATTGCTTACGCCAAGGCGTGAGAGCTGAGATCTTATTACGCTCTCAAGCGTATCAACGTCATATTCCGTGACACGGTCAAGCGCTACAGGAGAATTTGAATCTATCATTTCAACCTCAACCTCTATCCCGACATACGCTCGTGAAATCACGGACAAACTCCGGATAGGATTTGTTTATACAGCTCATATCGTCAATGGTAACATCCCCGATGCAACCTGCGGATGCCGCCGCCGCCGCCATTGCTATGCGGTGATCATTGCATGCGCATACATTACCGCCGGGAAGCTCTTTTTTACCCACAATAACAAGCCCGTCCACGGTTTCCGTCACATCCGCGCCTATAGCCTTAAGCATTGCCGCGGTAGATGCAATTCTGTCGCTTTCCTTGATTCTGAGCCTGCCTGCACCGAATATACGGGTTGTTCCTTCAGCAAACGCCGCCATTACGGAAAGTGCAGGAACAAGGTCGGGAATATCAGAAGCATCGATATCCCTTGCAGTGAGCTTTTGCGCCCTCATCACGGTTACATCTCCGTCGCTCCATGATACGCCTGCACCGAAACGGCTTACAATATCGAAAAGCGCGAAGTCACCCTGCTTTGTGTCACGTCTGATACCACTCATGGTGACTTTTCCGCCGATAGCCGCCGCAACAGCGAAAAATGCCGCCTGGGAACAGTCCCCCTCAACGTAAACATTACGCGGTGCGAGCTTCGCTCCGCTAACAGTATATCCATCCGATTTCTCGGTAATATCCGCACCGAAGGATTTTAACATATCTACTGTAAGATCGGCGTAAGGCTTACTTTCAAGGCGTGTGGTAAGCCTTATTTGGCTCTCACCATCAACCTGAGAAAGGGCATACAAAAGCCCCGTTACAAACTGAGAGGAAACGTCACCGCGAAGCGAATATTCTCCTGCCTTAAGCTGTCCCCAAACCTCAAGTGGCAGAAAGTCACCGTTTTCGGGGTAAGTCAGCACAGCACCGCCCACTTCAAGCATGGATTTATAAATATCCGTAGGACGCTTCGGCAATCTGCCCTCGCCCACAAATGTTGCCTCTGCGCCCAGCGCGGCGCAAAGGGGGATGAAAAATCGCAAGGTGGATGCGGATTCACCACAATTCAGCGTGCCCGCTTGAATACCGCGCGCGCAGGGCTTGCCGATATAAAAGGTATGCTCGGCTTCACTATATGCAAGCTCCGCACCAAGTGCGCGAAGCAGCTCTGCGGTAGCCGAAATGTCGTTTGATAAATCCACACCGCGGACAACCGAGTTGCCTGCCAGCGCCGCGCACATAAGTGCACGGTGGGATTGGCTTTTAGATGAAGGTATACGCAGACTGCCGTCAATAGCGGCAGGTGTAAATTTCATGTTTTTCAAAACAAATTCTCCGAAATAATTAAATCTTTTTTTATAAGCTTAACAGGCGATTTAGCGCACTGTTCCCTATAGCATTGTCCTGATTTTAAGAACTATTTTTTATCATTACCGACCCAACTTCGGCTTATATGATCTTTTCAAGCTTATCAAGCGACACCCTTCGGATAACCGCCTCTCCTATCTCCTTAAGGAATATGAACCTTATTTCATCGGCATCCCGTTTTTTGTCGGAGCGAACCACCTTTATAAGCTCTTCAGCAGGATAATCCATATCGGTAGGAAGCGACCACGCTTCAAGTGTATCCCTGATCATAGATTCGTACTCATCCGAGTATCCCATAGCCGCACCGATCTTTGCGGCATACAGCATACCGATTCCAACAGACTCTCCGTGTGAGAAGCGCTCAAATCCGCCAAGCTTCTCCACAGCGTGACCGAGGGTATGCCCGTAGTTAAGAATCGCCCTTATACCCTGCTCAAATTCGTCGTCCTCGACAACACGCGCTTTTATCCTAATACAACGGTATATCATGTCCGCGCGGTCAATGGTTTTGTCCGCAATACCGTCAAAAAGTTCTCTGTCGGCAATGCATCCGTATTTTATCGCCTCGCCCATGCCATCGTCCATGTAGCGTTTAGGAAGTGTATCAAGGAATCGGCTGTCTGCGATCACCGCCACAGGCTGATGAAATGCACCTACAAGATTCTTTCCTACAGCAAGGTCAACGCCCGTCTTGCCGCCGATTGAGGAATCAATCTGTGAAAGAAGGGTGGTTGGTATCTGCAAAACCGCAATTCCGCGCAGATAAGTAGCCGCCGCAAAGCCTGCCATATCGCCGCACACACCGCCACCAAGGGCAATAACAAGGGATTTTCTCGTAAGGCTCGCCGCGGTAAAAGAGGCATACATCCCCGAAACTGTTTCAAGGCGTTTGCTAAGCTCACCTGCAGTGAATACATGTTCACCGACAAGCCTTATTCCGCAGTCCTCAAGAACCTCTTTCAAGTGCTCACCCCAATGCGCGTACACATTGCTGTCGGAAACGAGAAATACTCTGTCGTATTTCGCACCGCCCATCACCTCAGGAAGAGCCGCAGAAAGGATGTTCTCGCCAACATATATATTGTAGCTGCCCAAAGAATGTGCAACACCGATTTTTTTCACACGCATCACCTCAATTATATATACCACCGCACTTAAACGGTAAATTAACATACAACAATACTATATCACAAACCGAGAAAATTTGCAATGATACAGGCGGTAAATTTTTAGTTTTTTCATATTTTCGGTATAATGACAACAAAACCGCCCCCATATTTAAAAAATATGTTAAATGTTTTGTCAAGTTCGTAAAATCTCTTGACAATATCACATATTTTGAAGTATAATTTATCTATAATAATATGTCATGGAGGAACAGAGTTGAAAATCGACTGGAATCGCAAATACACTACCGTGGCGGTATATGCTGTGCTTACGGCGCTGGCAATCATGCTGCTCTGCACAGTTTTTGTAAATTTTGACGGCGTAACATCATTTTTTTCGTCGCTGAACGGAATACTCATGCCGTTTTATATCGGACTTGGCATTGCGTACATTGCAAATCCGATTATGAAAATGGCGGAAAAACATATTTTTCGCTTCAAGATAACGTCAAACCGCAGATTTAATCTGCGCCGCGGACTTTCTATAACCCTTGCATTTATTGTGCTTCTCATTATGCTGACCATCCTTATTCTGCTCATCATACCGCAGGTCATATTAAGCCTTACTGACCTTGCTTCCAAAATGAGCGGATATATCGACAGCACTGTAGCATGGCTTGACGAATTTCTGCCGGACAGTATTTTCGACAGAGCAAATCTAACCCTCGAAAACTTTTTCAATTCCCTTGTGGGCTACTTTACCAATTCTGAGATCGGCGCAGAGCTTTCCGATATCTCCGAACAGCTTGATCTTATTTCCAATAATCTTGACACCCTGATCGCAAACTCCTTTACAATAATCAAAGACTATGTTCCCGTGGTATTTGGTGCATTTGCAGGAATGGCGAACGGTGTATTTAACGTGATACTCGGCATATTCTTCGCCATCTATACGCTCTCATCCAAAGAAAAGCTGATCGCGCAGATCAAAAAAGTCATCCGCGCATTCAGTCGGGATGATGTATACAACAGTGTTCTGGAGTTCGGAAATTTCACAAACAAGACCTTTGGCTCATACCTTATCGGAAAAATCATTGATTCCTTTATCGTTGGTATCGTTATGTTTATCGCCTGCGCGGCGGCACGCATTCCCTATGCGGCACTGCTCAGTGTGCTCATCGCTATCACCAATATCATCCCCATAATCGGTCCTTTCATCGGAGCTATTCCGGGCGTACTGATAATCTTCATCGTTGATCCATCTAAGGTGCTCCTCTTTATCATTTTTAATATTATCCTGCAGCAGATCGACGGTAACATCATCGTCCCGAAGATTCTCGGTGAAACCACGGGGCTCAGTTCCCTTTGGGTGCTGTTCTCCATCACAGTTATGGGCGGTCTGTGGGGACTTACGGGAATGTTCATAAGTGTGCCGATTTTCGCTATACTCTACATGCTCGTTAAACTATATATCGAAAAGCGGCTCCGCGTGAAAGCACTCCCCACCGAAACCTTTGAGTATTACACAGACCGTGAAACCCGTATATTCAGCGAGTCTGACGAGTATACCCATTCTTTTGCGGCGCGCATAAAGGATTCTACTGACAACATTTCAAATCAATCTCCCATCAAAAAGATGTTAGAAAAACTGAAAAAGAAGAAAAAATCCTCAAGCGGCAACGAAAATCAATAACAGACAACAGCCTTGAAGAAAATCCTTCAAGGCTGTACTTTTAGCTCGTTCACACACAAAAAAAGCCGCGCTGTGGGGCGGTTTCCAATAAGACCGTATGGGTACATTACTGGCATAGAGTAGCTGCAGTATACGGTTTTGGCAAGAAAAAGGTGCTGTTTGGTTTTCGCAACCAGACATCACCTTTTTCAGAGTTATACATTGCAGCGAATAACGACTGCACACAAACTATATTCCATATACTACTACACCCGCTACTGCAGATATTACGATCAAAAGGATCGGGGACAGTTTTTTCTTTGCAAAATGCTTATATCCGAACATCGAAGCAACCATAATTGCCGTAAGGATGATTGCCTGCACATTGACCTTGATTGCAGAAATCGTTCCAAAGCAGTTGCTCAAAACCATATAAATGCCGGTAGCCAAAATAATACCAATCACGCAAGGTTTCAAACCACGCAGAACAGCTTGAACATATTTGTTCTTCAATGCTGTTTTCAACAATGCCGTTACCAGCAGGATAATCATGAACGAAGGAAGCACAACTGCTAATGTTGCAATCACAGCACCAAAAAATCCCGCTTGGCTACTTCCAATATAGGTTGCAAGGTTAACCATGATCGGGCCGGGTGTGCTTTCGCTGACAGCGATCATATAGGTCAGCATTTCATCATTCAGCCACCCGTAAGACATTACCACATCACGAATCAAGGGAATTGCGCCGTAGGCTCCGCCAAAGGCAAAGCATCCCACTTTTAAGAAACCGAGAAACAGATCAAGATAAATCATTTCTTTGCACCGCCTTTCTGATCGGGTGCACCGTTCAAAACGAAAATCGCCAGACTCACAACCGCCGCAATCAGCATGAGACTGATCGAGGAGAAATTCCATGCGAAGATATTGATACAGAGCATTACAATAGCGGAGCAAATCATAATCGCTCTGGGTAGTTTCTTCTTGTGCATTTTCTTAATCATGGTAATAGCAGCATCCAGAATTAAGATGCCAACAGCAATTTTTATCCCCTTAAAAGCATTGGCAATGATGACCAGTTCCAAGAAATTATCAAGGAACATGGAAATCAGATAGATAACCACGAAGGACGGCACAATCATACCCAGTGTTGACACCAATGCACCAATAAAACCGGCTTTCTTATATCCGGTAAAGGTTGCACAGTTGATGGCAATGGGGCCGGGAGTAGATTCTGCAATGACCGTCACATTCATCATTTCATCGTGGGTGATCCACTGTTTTCTTTCCACACAATTATTTTCTATCATGGAAATCATGGCGTAACCACCGCCAAAGGTAAACAAGCCAATCTTGGCAAAAGTAAGGAATAAATCAAGCAAGATATTCATTTGGACTCACCCTCCTTCCTGTATTCGCATTGGCAGACCGTCATAT
>JAZRGK010000041.1:0-8179 GCA_045644145.1 Candidatus Flemingiibacterium sp. | reverse complement strand
TTCTCGCATATCCATTATAACACATATTTTGAATTCTGACGAGTACCTTCTTTGAATTTGTCCCTTTTTTGCCATAAAAATATGCACCTCCAAAAGTGTCTAACTTTTGGGGTGCATATCATTGGCGGGTGGATGTTTATTATTTTCTCCCTCGCGCGCACGCGCTACTTTATGAAACTATATTATTTTGAATAAGGAGATACGACTTAAAAATTATATATATTATTGTTTTAGTTTAGTTTGGTTTAGTTTAATATATATTCCGCCACTTCGTTCGCCGCTAGGTTCAGCGGACAGTTCAGTGATAGGTTTACGCCAAAAAATAAAACTCTCAGTTTTCCACAGAATCGCGGAATTTCTCCACACTTTCAACAAAATGCACCTTATGAACGATTCCCGTCCGAAAGGCGCATTTTTTTATGTTAAATCCCCCAAAAACTTCGACACCTATTACAAAATCCCAAATTTTCCACTCCACACCCAAGCTGTGGACATCTGTGAGCATAATCCTGACTTTTCTCGCCGCCTGTAACTTTTCCACATACTTTCCCACATGCTTTTCTACAACCCACACCACGCCTCTGCCCTATCCGCCGAGGTTTTCCACAGCTTTCCACAACTTTGTGTGGAGAAGCGTGTTATGGAGAACGGGCGATTCGTGAATCGCCCCTACGGTACAGCCGTAGATATTGTTTACGCAAATGTAACTTGGCGCAAAACTCACATTACGGAAATCAAAGGCAAACACCGAAGCGTCTTCGCCGCGCTCGAATAGATAACTGCGCACGCCACCGCCGTCAAAGCGGCGGCAAAAATTACAACACATAGCCACCGAAATCATCCGAAAAAATAATACCGAAAACACAGCACGAAAGGAAATATCTAAATGGAATACGGAATAATTTTTCAGGGAGATGCATCCCCACTTGCCTCGGAGCTTGCGGAAGCCCTCGGTGAGCTTGGACTGTATCGTGGGAAAACCGATAAGTTGACCCCCGAACTGCTTGACGCACTAAATACCTACCGCACAGCCAACCGCCTTTTGTGCCTCGACTTTTGCGATCCCGTCACCCTGCGCACACTTGGAATAGAGTGCGGCGGTGATGAGATTTTGGCGCTTGCCAGATTCGGGGAATCCGCTTCCGAAACCGAGCTTGAATGTTACGATGTGTGCGCCGGAATAGTGGCAGAAAGCCGCGCCCTCGGTCTTACAATAACCGAAGTCATCGCAAGACGGGGCACGCATACGGAAAATACGGAAATATCCGAAACCGCGCTGACCGCCGCTGTATTAGCGTTTGCGGCGCAGTGAAAACTCCACGCGCCGTGCGATGACATCGCAAAATTCTACCCTTATGCGAACACTCATGCCGAGAGCGTACACTTCCCCCTTTTCGCCTATAAGCCGCCTGTTCTTTTCATCGAACTCAAACCAGCCCTCAAGGGTGTTTATGGGAATAAGCCCCTCGCAGGTATTTTCAAGCTCCACAAACATTCCAAAACCCGTCACTGAGCTTACGACGCCCTCGTATTCGCACCCTACGCGCTCCGACATAAAAATGGTCTTGTAAAGATCGTCGATCTCGCGCTCCGCATTTACGGCGCGAAGCTCGTTCTCACTTGAAATTTCCGCCGCGGAAACCGCAAATGCTTCGTATTTGTGAAGGGTTTTGTCGTCGATCTCTCCATGCAGTGCCGCCTTGATTATGCGGTGCACCGCAAGGTCGGGATAACGGCGGATCGGAGAGGTAAAGTGGCAGTAAAGTCCGCTTCCAAGTCCGAAATGGCCCGATCTCGCCGCAGAATATTTTGCTTTCATCAGCGAACGGAGCATTATGGGTGTTACCACCGCGCTCATTCCCTTCTCCGCCGCCTCAGCCGCAACATCACGGTAAGAAGACGGCAAAATTTTTCGGCGGTTCAGCGGACGCACATCAAGCCCCACATTGTGTATGAATTCCGCAAACGCCTGAACCTTTTCCGAGCTTGGTTCATCATGTACGCGGTACACGCAAGGTAACTCCATGCCCGAAAGCCACGCCGCCGCGGCTTCGTTTGCCGCTAACATGAACTGCTCGATAAGGCGCTCAGACACACCGCGTTCACGGGCGGTAATATCTATGGGAAGCCCGTCCTCGCCAAGAATTATCACCGCCTCAGAGGTTTCAAGCTCGAGAGCGCCGCGTCTTGCGGTCTTTGATCTCAGTATCTCGTAAAGCTCCACCATAAGCGGAAGGGTTTCATCCATGAGAAAAGCGTATTTTTCGACAAATTCCGACGTTTGTCCCTTTTCCAGAACATCGTTTATTTCGCTGTACACGCCCCGCACCTTACTGCTTATTACCGATTCGCGGAACTCTGCGGAAAGTATATTTCCCTCGCTGTCAATACGCATAAGCGCCGACAGCGCGTATTTGTCGCTGTCACGGTTAAGGGAGCATACGCCGTTTGAAAGCTCCTCAGGGAGCATGGGCACAACCTTATCCGTGAAATACACCGACGTACCGCGCTTCATTGCCTCTCTGTCAAGGGCGCTTCCCTCTCTTACATACTCCGCCACGTCCGCAATATGCACGCCGAGGAGATACCCGTCCCCGTCACGTTCAAGGGATATGGCATCGTCAAAATCCTTGGCATCTGCGCCGTCTATGGTGAATATGCACTTGTCACGGAGATCAAGTCTGGAACCTACGGTGCATCCTGGCACTATGGCTCTTGCCTCAGCGAGAGTATCCTCGTCAAAGCGCGTCTTTATTCCGTTGGCGTAAAGAACCGCGTGATAGTTGGCATCCTTTGAATCAGACGCGCCGAAAATGCGCACCACCTTGCCCCTCGCGTGATTATCCCCACTGCCGTCGGGGTATTTCGTTATTCTTACAAGCACCTTGTCCCCATCCGCGGCACCGTTTGCCTGAGCGGCAAGCAGGTCGATTTTAAAGGACAGCTTGGGATCGTCGGGGGTTACGAAAATTTTCGCAGAAAGCTGTTTTTTCGGCATCTTCTTATGCTTTTTTCCAACTCTTGCGCCGGGGAGCGATCGCCTTACTATGCGCACTGTACCGATAACCTCGGTAATGGCGCGCTCCAGCACTCTCACCACCTCGCCTTCGGGATGTGAGCCGTCCTGCGTTTTTAAAAGCCTGACCTGAATCTTATCGCCGTTCATTGCACCTCGGGCATTGTCGTGGGAGATAAAAACATCTCCCTGTTCCCTTAAAAGAAAGCCGAAGCCGCGGCTTGTGGTGCGGAAGTTTCCGCTGATATATCCCGAATTTGAGGCGGAGATGATCTTCCCGCGCTTGGTCACGGCAATATCGCCGCTTGCCAAAAGAGCCTGCACCGCCCCGTCAAGAAGCCCGTACTCCTTGGGCATAAGCCCGAAATATTCCGTAAGCTCGCGGATATCCATGGGGACGTAAAATTCCCCATCCACCGTATTTTTAAGAAGCTCCTCAAGGGAGTCGTACCCGTTTATATCCATAAATGACCGTCCTTTCCTCGGATTTTTCGTATGTCAACATCTTTGCCGAACGAAAAAAGCCGCCTCACCGTAACATACTTAGCTTTTCCCTGGCAGTGCGTGTTATGCACCGTGCATAACACGCACCGGGAAAGCCAAAGCTATCGGCAGGCGGCAAGCTGTCTAAAACAGCTTAAGTATTTGAAATTACTCAGCCTCAGCAGTATCAGCAACAGTATCAGCGGCTGTGTCAGCAGCGGTATCAGCAGCAGTGTCTGCAGTGGTATCTACAGCGGTGTCGGCGGTTGTATCCGCAGTGGTATCAGCAGATGTATCTGCCGGAGTCATAGCGGAAATATCCTGAGTTTCAACGGCAGTGCCGTCATTTGTAAGACCCATATTGCTGAGATCCGCGTTCCCCTGAGCAACGAAAAGAACAACTACCAGCACGCAGAAAACGATCGCCACAACAGTGGTGAGGTATTCAAGCACACGGTCAAGCTTGCTGCCCTTAGTCTTGCCGAAGAAGGTTTCTGCGCCGCCTGCGATGGTGCCGGGGAGCTTGTGAGATTTACTGCTCTGAAGCAGGATCGCTACAACAAGGAACAGCGATGCCGCAAGCAAGATTCCGCCAATAACATTTTCTAACATTTTTATTTATCCTCCAAATTCTGTGATTTCAAACCAGATACAGATATTTTATCACAAAAGCCGCAGGATTGCAATAGGTTTTTTAAAATTTGTGCAATTTTTATTTTTTAGATTCCCAAAACAGGATTTATTTGGCTAAAGCTTGACATTTTGCCGCCTATATGCTATACTTTATTTGTAAAAAACGTAAAAATCGAGCTTACAGATACACATTTCTGAAGAAAGGAACTGTTAAAAAATGAAAAACTCCAAACGTATTCTTTCCGCTGTTATAGCGGCGCTGATGGCTTCCACCCTGCTTGCATCCTGCGAAAACGATTTGCCGGACAACCTTGACACATCGTCCGCCACAGAAAGCACATCGCCTATGGATTCATCAGCAGATGAATCCGTGGATACATCCGCGGATGATACCGATACTGCAGATACATCTGCCGATACAAGTGCTCCCACTGACACGGAAAAGCTTCCCGATGTAGCTGATACTCCCCTTAGCATAGCCGACGAGAAGCTTGAAGCAGCGCTGAGAAATGCGGTAAATAAGCCCGAGGGCGAGCTGCTTCTCTCCGACTTCGCGGCACTTGATTCCCTCAGGCTTGCATCTGCCGGCATTACGGACATTTCCCCTCTTGCGGAGTTTTACTGGGTGACTTCCCTTGACATTTCCCATAACGAGGGCATTACGGACTATGCTCCGCTTAAAGGAATGGAAAAGCTCACCTCGCTGAGAGTGGCAGACAACAATATCACCGACACAGCGCCCTTGGCGGAGCTTACCGGTCTTCTCTCCCTTGACCTCGGCTCAAACCCCATAGAAAATTTCGCTCCCCTTGCCTCTCTTACCAAGCTTGAGGCTCTTGACCTCAGTGAAACCGAGATAGCAGATCTCACCGTAATTACCGGACTTACAGAGCTTCTGAAGCTTAATCTTTACAACAACAACATTTACGATATTTCCGCTCTCAGCGGCATGACATGGCTTGAAAACCTCAATCTTTTCGCCAACAATATCGAGGACATATCCGCCCTAAGGGATATGCACTTCATGAAGAATCTGAACATCGGCGGAAATAAGGTAAAGGACATAACTCCCCTTGCGAAGCTTACCGATGTAACCGTTCTTGACCTTTCCTACAACCCAATTTCCGATATCGGAACGGTAAAGGTAATGACAAATCTAACTTCCCTCGTTCTGAACGATACCGAGGTAGCTGACCTTTCGCCAATCAGCGGTATTATCTCCATAACCGAGCTTAACATAAACAACTCCGGAATCGCAGATATTTCAGCGGTTGCAACTCTGCCGGATCTCCGCGTGCTTCTTGCGTGCCTCAACGGAATCGAGGACATCACCCCCATTTGGGAGCTTACCTCACTTACGATCCTCGATCTTTCCGGCAACAGCATCTCCGATATGCTTCCCATCGAAAAGCTCAAGAATCTCCGCGAGCTTGACATATCCTACAACAGTATCGCAAACATCTCCGATCTTGAATATGTGCGTGCGCTTACCGTTCTTGATATAAGCAACAACAACATAACCGACATTTCCGTTCTTAAGGAGCTTCCCGAGCTTACCACTCTGAAAGCATCCCACAACAAGATCAGCGACATCACAGCCCTTGAGAATCTTGAAAATCTCACTATTCTCGATCTTACCAACAACAGCGTCTGCGATATATCTCCCCTTGCGTCCCTCAGCAGACTGACGGTATTCAACGGCATGAACAATGATATCACCGACTGGACGCCGGTTGAAAACGTAGTTTCCGTGCTTGGCAAGGAATGATCGGTCACGGAAAGCCAAATGTTACCTATACGCCTGCCGCAAAGGTGCGGCAGGCGGTTTTTTGGAAATTCAAATTTTTTTATAAAACCCCTTGACAAGGGATGTGACTTGTGATAAAATATATACGTTGCAAATAATGCATCTCACCGTGGAGAGATGTCCGAGCGGTTTAAGGAGCCGGTCTTGAAAACCGGTGACTCTCGCGAGGGAGCCGTGGGTTCGAATCCCACTCTCTCCGCCATTTATTTTGCAAAACCGAATATTGGTTCTGCCATACGGAGAAGTACTCAAGTTGGCCGAAGAGGCGCCCCTGCTAAGGGTGTAGGTCGGACTTAAACCGGCGCGAGAGTTCAAATCTCTCCTTCTCCGCCAAGAAAAAAGCACGCTTTCAGCGTGCTTTTTTCACCCCGTTACAAACTAAAGATTTCTTCTGAACGAAAGGAAAATGCAAAGTGACATACACCGACAAATACCGCCTCACTCCCGAACAAAGCATATTCCTTGCAAAAAAGCTGTGGGACGAAAACGTGTACTGCGGTATGCGAATGGAAAACCGCGCTGTCACGTTCCCCCAGACGCGCACTATCCTTAGCGGCGTGAACGTGCCGGGCGTGCAGCTCGACGATATACAGGCGATTCTCAATATGCGCGACGCATGGCGTTATCTTCTTTCCACGGTCGACGAGCCGGTAACACTCGACTATATGTGCAAGCTCAACGAGTTCATTGCACGAAACGAAGCTCTTGTATGGGGAAAGCTCCGCACGGGCAGTGTTGGCATATCAGGAACGGACTATATGCCCCCTGTGCCGCGCCGCGAGGACGCACAGACGGCGTTAAGCGAAATCATGGGCAAGGATAGCACTCCCACTCAAAAAGCCCTTGAGGCGTTTGTATGGGGCGTAAGAGCGCAACTGTTCTGGGATGGCAATAAGAGAACGAGCCTCACCCTTGCAAACAAGATCATGATCAGCGCAGGTGTGGGAGTGATCACAATCTCGGACAAGCACATGGAACAATTCAACGTCCTTCTGCTCGACTACTACAACACCGGCGAAGCGGATGCGCTCAAGGACTTCATGTATGAAAACGCGATACAGGGCATGAGCTTATAAGCAAAAACGAGAGAGGGTTTTATGCTCCCTCTCTGCGCTTTATTTGTTGCCCATTTTTACCCAGATACGATTGTACTGCACTGTATTACATAACAATGAGCTGCACTTAAGTGCAGCCCATTGCATTTAACCGTAATAATCACACACCGCATCCATTCGCGGCTATGGCATCCGCACGCCTCTGCTCCGCGTAAATCGCCTGCACGGCAAAGAACTGGCAAACAACACAGATCATGGAATTTATGGCATATACAGTGTATGTGATCTGTGCCGGATCATCTATAGCGACGACTATATAAAGCGCAAGAGTCATCACCGCCGACACAACCATTGTCCAGGAATACTCTCTGTAGCAAAGAAGGCTGAGTATGGAAGTCACTATACCTACAAGTGTCGCCACACTTTCTATTATGGCATAGCTTGAGTCAACAGAATTAAGGACAAAATTTACTACGAAAAAGCTAACGGTAAAAGCAACAACAATAAGTATCCAGCCTTTCACATTAAGACTGCGGAATTTAGTTGACCGCTTGTAGGACTTTTTGTTCCAACTCCAAAATGTGATAAGCTGCATTGGCGCGCTGAAGAAAAGCGCGCTCGCGGCAGATGCGTAAAGTCCAATGGAAGTATAAGCAACCGTATAAATTAAGCAGTTAATGCAGCCTATAAGATATGAAAAGCGATTGGCTTTCATCTGAAGCACACCTACAAAGAGAGATATATACAGCGGAATAATCCTGAATATCTCCTGCTTAAACACAATTCCGCTTACAGTAATAAGAAATGCGCTGACCGCCGTTAAAACAAGCGGGAACAGCATTTTTTTGTTCATTCTAAATCTGGAAATCATCTTACCAATCTCATCCCTAACAAACGCTGATGCACGTTATTTTTTCACCACTATTATACAGCAAACCATATGGAAAAACAATAGCCAAACAAGACGAAATACAGCAATAAATGTCCGTTATTGCTATACTGAACATGTTACCGCGTTTTTAAGTTATCGGTTATATAAAGAATGGGAGGCTCTAATGATATGCACCCCAAAAGTTAGACACTTTTGGAGGTGCATATTTTTATGTCAAAAAAACAAAACAAGTACTCGTCAGAATTCAAAATCTGTGTTATAATGGATATGCGAGAACACCGATTAGGATATTG
>JAZRGK010000040.1:0-27960 GCA_045644145.1 Candidatus Flemingiibacterium sp. | reverse complement strand
CACTTCTAACGCGCGAAGCGCATACCACTGCTGAAAGCAGTATCACGCACTTGTGCATAGAACTCGCCGCAGGCGAATATAACTGAAAAACTCCAACTTGCAAGCAAGTTGGAGTTTTTCTGGTGCGGATAACAGGAATCGAACCTGCACGGTTGCCCACCAGATCCTAAGTCTGG
This sequence comes from Candidatus Flemingiibacterium sp., assembly GCA_045644145.1. GTDB lineage: Bacteria > Bacillota > Clostridia > Oscillospirales > CAG-272 > Flemingiibacterium. Next base: position 27,784 of record JAZRGK010000040.1, on the reverse strand, counting down.
CGCGTCTGCCAGTTCCGCCATATCCGCATATTTTACGACTGAACGCGATAAAATTAGTATACCACATTCAAAAGATTTTGTCAAGGTATTGATTTTTATTCGAAATCGTTGTAAAATATATGTTGAAGCATCAGATAAAATTCGCTGTACTGGCAATTATGGCTGCGGTTGTTGCGCTTGCGGTTTTGCATACGCTCCCACCGCAGAAAAGAGAGCTTATAATCCTCACATACCATCATTTAGACAGCACTGCCGATAATGCCGATACGGTATCCCCCGCCACATTTGAACGCCACATCCGCACACTGCTGAAACTGGGCTATAACCCTGTTTCGATGGCGGATGTAATCGCTTTTGCGGATGGGGAAAAAAGTTTACCAAAGAAGCCGATTTGCATTGTATTCGATGACGGATACAGTTCAAATTTGGCGCTTGCCGTGCCTATTTTAAAAAAGTACGGCGTTCCGGCTGAAATATGTGTTATTGGTTCATCCGTAGGTAAACGAACATACAAAGATACCGAGCTCCCCACAATCCCCCACTTTTCATGGGATGAGGCGAGAGAGGCGTCCGAAACCGGACTCGTCCACTTCGGCAGTCATACATATGCAATGCACGACTATCCCCCATACGAATCGGGACAGTACCGTGAATTTGCGGCAAGGGCAGTATGGGAAACGGAAGCAGAATTTGCGGCAGCTTTCTTCGCCGACTGCAAAGCCATGGATGCCCTTATGAAAACCCATCTTGGGTATGAACCGTCGGTTTTCGCTTATCCCCACGGTGTCATAAGCACTGAGGCTGAGGCAATACTGAAGCGATTCGGAATCCGAGTTACACTTACTACAGATGCACACGTCAATACTATATATTCAGGCAACAAAGAATGTCTGTATCTTCTCGGACGGTTTTCCATATGCGAGGCTACGGACATTGAAGCCATTCTCAAATTAGATATATCTAAAAATCAAGGAGAATCAAAATGAAAGTACTTGTTTTATCCGTTACAGCAGGCCAAGGGCACAACTCAACTGCTAAGGCACTGTGCGCTTATCTTGAATCTATCGGATGCCATGCAGAGATGCTTGACACCTTTGAATATCTGAACCATATGCTTGGTGAAACCGTTTCCAAAGGCTACCTTCTCACTGCAACAAACGCCAAGCTTGTTTACAAAGGGGCGTACCGTTTAGCGGAAAAACGCAAAAAATCCCGTTCCGAGATATCTCCCACCCGTGCAACGGGCAATATAATGAGTAAAAAATTATCAAAATATATAGATAACTACGATCCCGACGTAATCATATGCACCCACATTTTCCCTGGAATCATGCTTGATGTACTAAAGGAGAAGGAGCGTTTGCACGCAAAAACCGTCGGCATACTCACCGACTTTATGTTTCACCCGTATTGGGAAGAGGGCGTAAATCTCGACTACGTTGTTACCCCCAACGAGCAGCTCCTTGCGCAGGCAAAGAAAAAGGGCTTCACCGAAGATCAGATACTCCCCTTCGGTATACCGATACACCCCAAATTCAGCAAGAGCATCACAAAAGAACAGGCACGCGCCGAGCTTGGACTTGATATAAACAAACGCACGGTTCTCCTTATGAGCGGAAGTATGGGATACGGCAACATAGAAGAAACCGTAAATGCGCTTGACGGTCTGCCCTTTGATTTTCAGATCATCACTGTATGCGGAAGCAACCAAGAAGCCAAATCCCGTATAGATGCTATGAAAACGAAGAAGCGCATACTTAATCTCGGATACATAAATTATGTAGAAAAGCTCATGGACGCTTCCGACTGTATAATTTCAAAACCAGGCGGACTTACCACCTCCGAGGCACTTGTAAAAGGTCTGCCCATGATAATAGTCGACCCCGTTCCCGGTCAGGAGGATCGAAACACGCAGTTCCTTACAAACAACGGCGTAGCGATGGCGGTGTCAAGCACAACGCCTCTTGACGAGGTAGTATATCAGTTGCTGGCAAATCCGAAACGGATAGAAGTAATGAAGGAAGCTATAGCTCTGCTCGCAAAACCCAACTCCACCCGTGATATATGTGAATTCGTGAAAAACATTGTTACGAACAGCGAAAAAACAAGTATAACACACCCTAAGGCATAAGAAAATCAATCCTTGATCCGTATAAGCCGCCGCCAACATCGGCGGCTTATATAATTCTGCATCCACACATATATTTCCGAAAGGACAACAATGCCATGCCAAAAATAACGCTTTTTGCGCTTAATTCATCCTATGTGCATACAAATCTTGCGGTTAGATGCATAAAAAAAGCGCTGGTTTCCGAAGGCTTCACCGCCAACATCCTGGAATTCAGCCTCAAAGACAAGCGCAGACGTGTACTCGAAGCTTTGATTTCGCAAAATGCAGATATTTACGGTTTTTCCGCATACATTTGGAATATAACCGAGCTTTATTCCTTCGCATCCGATTTAAAAAAGCTCCGTCCGGACGCAACGATCGTTTTTGGCGGCCCTGAGGTTTCTTTTGATTCCGAGGAGATATTAAAAGATCATCCCTATATCGACTGCATAATAAAAGGTGAGGGAGAGGATGCCTTTTGCAGTCTGGCAAAACTTGTCCGGGACAAAAAGCCCATTCCGCACATCATTGACGGCGGAATCTTCGAGGATTTTAAAGAACAAGGCATGCTGTACTCGCCTCATGAGCTTCAAAGCGGAACAAGAGTCGTATACTACGAATCTTCAAGGGGTTGTCCCTACAGATGCGCATACTGTCTGTCCTCGCTTTCAGGCGAGGTTCGTGCAAAAAGCGCGGATGTGACATTAAATGAGCTACTTGAATTTGAAGCCGTAGACAACATAAAGGTTATAAAGTTCGTTGACCGAACCTTCAATTTCGACCGAGAGCGTGCCAAAGCTATCTGGCGCGGTCTGCTTTCGGACAAATACACAAAGAACTATCATTTTGAAATATGCGCCGATCTCCTTGATGAAGAAAGCTTTTTACTGCTCTCAGGATTCCCCAAGGAAAAAATCCAGCTTGAAATCGGTGTGCAGTCAACCAATCCCGACACACTGAGAGAAGTTTCCCGACGCCCCGAAACGGACAAGCTTATAGGAAATATAAAACGGCTCTACGAAATGGGCAACATGCACATCCACGCCGATCTTATCGCCGGATTGCCCCGTGAGGATATGGAAAGCTTCGCCCGGTCGTTCGAGGCAGTGTACGGCAAGTGTCACATACTTCAGCTCGGCTTTCTTAAGCTGCTCCACGGCTCTGCTTTGAGGCGCGATGCCAAAAAATTCGGATGTATATTCTCTGACACGCCGCCGTACACGGTGCTTGCCACAGACTGCATGTCCTTCGGCGATCTTGCTAAATTGCACACCGTGGACGATCTGCTTGACAGATACTGCACCGGCGCGTTTAACCGCACACTTAAGCTTCTGACATCGCGCGAAGACTCACCGTTTGGGCTGTTTTTACGCCTCGCCAAGCGTTTTGAATCAGATGGCGTGCAGATAAACGCAATATCTCAGCCTGCCGCTTATGAGAAGTTGTACCAATATCTTTCGGCAGGCGATGACAGAGCGCTTGCGGAATGTCTGCTTGTGGATTTTCTTACATCAGAAAAGCTTTCGCCGCCTAAAATAGGCGGCTATGAGCTTGTAAAATGCAATGACGGTACCAACCGCGAATTCATGAAATACGCCGATTTAAACGGTATAGAATATTTCGCGCCTGCACTTGAAACCAGACTCGGCTCTAAGAAATATGTAATAGACCGCCGGAATATGCGTGCATTTTTAGCTTCAGGAAGCGGATTTATCGAAATATAACAAAAACTTTTTCGCATTAAATCGCTGAAATGTAAGTTTACCCACTTGCTTTTTTGTCCACGTTATGGTAGAATAAGAGGTACATATATTTTTACTGTGATCAATTTACAAAAGGATGTTTTTCCCGAAAGAGAGGTAATTAAAAATGAAAATTTCATTCTCCACACTTGGATGTCCCGATTTTTCCTGGACGGACATTTATACTCTGGCAAAAGATTTCGGCTTTCACGGGATCGAAATGCGCGGTCTTGGCGGTGATATTTTCTCTCTAAAGGCCTCTCCGTTTCGCCCCGAGAATCTGCAGAAGACTGTTGAACAGCTTCGCAAATTAAAGCTTGAAATATGCTGTTTGTCCTCTGGCTGTGCGCTCAGATATACGGAAAAGCACGAGGAAAGCATAGCCGAGCTTAAAGAATACATTGCTCTCGCTAAAGCGCTCGGCACTCCCTATATCCGCGTGCTGGGCGACCTTACCGCAGGTCCTACCAATGACTTCGACGACGAAAACGTCATAGCTCCAATGAAGCTGCTTGCACCTATTGCCGAGGAAGCAGGCGTAACACTGCTTATCGAAACTAACGGCGTATACTCCAATACCGCACGCCTTGCGGACGTACTGTCCAAAATCGCAAGTGACAGTGTTGCGGCTCTCTGGGACTTCAACCATCCCTATCGCTTCGCAGGCGAGCTTCCCGAAACCACTATAACCAACCTTGGTGCGTACATAAAGCATGTTCACATAAAAGACTCCGTTATGGAAGGCGACAAGGTAGCGTACAAGCTGGTGGGCGAGGGCGATCTTCCCCCTATGGCGGACTACATGAAAGCACTCCGTTCACTTAACTACGAGGGATATATCTCCCTTGAATGGCTTAAGCAGTACGCGCCCGAGCTTTCCGATGCAGGTATCGTGTTCCCGCATTTCGCTCACTTTATGGAGCAGTACCTTGGCACCGCCAGTGCGGCAGGACATCTTATTCCCAATAAAACCGGCACCGGTATGTATGTGTGGCCCAAGAATCAGCTTATCGACCTTACTTTCCCACAGGTGCTTGACCGTATGTGTGAGGAATTCCCCGATCAGTACGCATTCCGTTATACCGAGTGCGACTATACAAGAACCTACACCGAGTTCCGCGACGACGTAGACAACTTTGCCCGCGCCCTCATTTCCATGGGCGTAAAGCAGGGCGATCATGTTGCAATATGGGCGACTAACGTTCCTGCGTGGTACATCACATTCTGGGCAACGGTTAAAATTGGTGCGGTGCTTGTTACCGTTAATACCGCATATAAAATTCACGAGGCGGAATATCTGCTCCGTCAGTCCGATACACACACCCTTGTTATGGTTGACGGCTACAAGGATTCCGACTATGTGGGAATTATAAAGCAGCTTATTCCGGAGCTTGCAGATCACGAGGCAGGCAAGCCCATCCATTCGAGAAAGCTTCCTTTCCTTCGCAACGTAATTACCGTAGACTCAAAGCAGCCCGGTTGTCTTACATGGGATGAGGCTGTGGCAATGGCAGAACGCACTCCCATTGATGCCGTATACCGCAGAGCCGCTATGATAAACAAGCACGACGTATGTAATATGCAGTACACATCCGGAACAACCGGATTCCCCAAGGGTGTTATGCTGACGCATTATAACGTAGTCAACAACGGAAAAGCCATCGGCGACTGCATGGATCTGTCCACCGCAGACCGCATGATGATACAGGTTCCCATGTTCCACTGCTTCGGTATGGTTCTTGCAATGACCGCATCCATGACCCACGGTGTTACAATGTCCCCTATCCCCGCATTCTCCCCGAAAAAGGGTCTTGCATGTATCAACAAAGAGAAGATCACCGCATTCCACGGTGTTCCCACAATGTTCATCGCCATGCTTGGTCACGATGACTTCGAAAAGACTGATTTTTCACATATGAGAACCGGTATTATGGCAGGTTCTCCCTGCCCTATCAAGGTTATGGAAGAAGTGGTAGAGAAGATGCATATGCCCGAAATCTGCATCACCTACGGTCAGACGGAAGCATCCCCGGCTACCACAATGTCGAAAACCACCGACCCCCTTGAGCTTCGCTGCACCACTGTCGGTCAGAGCATGTTCGCGGTGGAAACAAAGATTATTGACCCCGAAACGGGCGAGGAAGTCCCCGACGGCGTTGACGGCGAATTTTGCGCACGCGGCTACAATATTATGAAGGGTTACTACAAGATGCCCGAAGCAACTGCGGCAGCTATAGATTCCGAAGGATGGGTCCATTCCGGCGACCTTGCAAGACGTGTTGAGGGCGGCTACTATAAGATCACAGGCCGTATCAAGGACATGATCATCCGCGGCGGCGAGAATATTTACCCTAAAGAAATAGAAGATTTTCTCTACACCAATCCCAAGATCAAGGATGTTCAGGTAATCGGCGTTCCCGACAAGCAGTACGGCGAAGAAGTAATGGCGTGCGTTGTGCTCAACGAGGGCGAAACCTCAAGCGAAGCGGAAATGAAAGAATTCTGCCTTGCAAACATGGCAAAGCACAAGTGCCCCAGATACATTCGTTTTGTGGAAGGCTTCCCAATGAATGCGGCAGGCAAAATCCTCAAATACAAGATGCGTGAGGAAGCTGTGGAATATCTGAAGCTTCACGAGGACGCAAGCATAGTTACAGCGTAATTTACCGGGACGGGCAAAGTTGCCCGTCCTAAACTTGTTCATTTTTCACCTTGACAAACAGCTCTGCGTATGCTATAATATGTGTACTCTTTGCACTGCATATCATCTACAGTACAAACTGAGCAGACCGCGGCACAGCCGTGGAGTCGGGTCACAAAAGTGACAGTGGAATATAAATCCACGGGACAGTAAACCATAATACTGACCTGTGGATTTTTTGTTTTAGTTTTTTAACTCCGCAGGAATCAAGCACTGCATATTATACTTAAATATTTCTGAGGAGTAAAATCACAATGAACCGTAAATTCACCGGAAGCACAGATTACACCACCACGGCAAACCGTGTATCGGTATTAACCATAATAGTAAACATAATACTTTCCCTTGGCAAGCTTGTCTGCGGAATCGTTGCAAATTCAAGCGCCATGGTAAGCGATGCCATACATTCCGCTTCGGATGTTTTCAGCACGGTTGTGGTGATGATAGGCATCCGCCTTTCCGCAAAGGAAGCGGACAGAGAGCATCCATACGGCCATGAACGCATTGAATGTGCGGCGGCGATCATACTTGCTGTAATACTCTTGTTCACCGGTTTTGGAATCGGTATTGATGCGGCTAAGAGTATCATTTGGGGAGAATCTGCAGAGCTGAAGGTTCCCGGTACTGCCGCACTTGTGGCAGCGCTTGTATCCATAGTCGTTAAAGAAGCCATGTATTGGTATACACGTCACTACGCAAAGCGCCTCGATTCAGGTGCGCTGATGGCGGACGCGTGGCACCATAGGTCAGACGCCATGTCCTCGGTTGGGGCACTTATAGGAATAGGCGGGGCAATGTTGGGTTTCCCCATAATGGACCCACTTGCAAGTATAGTGATTTTCGTATTTATCGCAAAAGCGGCATACGATATTTTCATGGATGCTATAAACAAAATGGTAGACCGCGCCTGCGATGAAGAAACAGAAAAGCGGCTCGCTGAATGTGTTCTCCGCAATAAGGACGTGATTGGCATTGATCTTCTCAAAACCAGAATTTTCGCAAGTAAAATATATGTTGATATCGAAATAAGTGCAAACGGCTCATGTACCCTTGAAGAAGCTCACGCTATTGCTTATGACGTGCACAACGATATCGAAACTACGTTCCCAAATGTAAAGCACATCATGGTTCACGTCAATCCCTGCAAGAAATAGCACAACATAGAAACGGCGGTTTGAAAACCGCCGTTTCTATGTTTATTCCTATAATTGTTTACAAAAACTACTTGCCACGAAGCGCAGAATGTGATAGAATAAAAATATATATACAAACGGAGGATACAGATTTGTTTTCAAAGCTTCTCCCAACAAGAATATATAATAATATTTACGAAATCACCCCCGAAGCATTGCTTAGCGAGGGGATACATGCGCTTATACTTGACATCGACAATACTTTAGTTACATACGACGATCCGAAGCCCACAAAAACTGTGTCAGATTGGCTCTCTGCTATGCACGCGGCAGGCATCGGAACGGCGTTTGTGTCCAACAATCATGCGCCCCGTGTGGAAAGCTTCTGCGAAGGGCTTGACTGCTATTTCCATGCTGATGCAAGGAAGCCCTCACTCAGATATCTGCGCAAAGCAATGACTCATATGGGGACGGATATATCAAACACCGCATGTGTGGGCGATCAGCTTTTCACCGATGTTTTAGCCGGAAAACGGGCAGGTATGCGTGCATTTTTAGTTCCGCCAATAAAAGATAAGACCACACTGTTTTTTAAGACCAAGCGTCTGCTTGAAAAGCCGTTTCTTCGGATATATTATAAGAAAAACACCCATTAAACGAGGAAATCCGTTATGACAAAATACTACAATCTTACAAAAATGCTTGCCGCTATGATGTTCCGTAAGGAATCACCCATAATCCCCGACGGTGCAATCCCAAGTGACAGCGAGCCAGGTATCGTATTAAAAAGAGTGCGAGAGCTTGTGGATGAACGCCGTATAAATGAGGCTGAAAATCTTCTTTTTGACGTGCTGGATATAAAAATGCCCGTATATGCGGCAGTTGCACTTGATTTTTACGCCCATCTTTCCGAGCTTTCAGACTCCGAGCTTGAGGCGGCTGACTTTTCGGTGGATGAGATCGGTCAGGGCATCGCCGACATGATGAAGACCTATAAAATCAGAATAGTTCAGAAAAACGATCCTCGCATTCAGGGAGCTAACGTAAAAAAGATCCCACTTACACCTTCCGGTCAGATACCGTTAAACGTTCTTGTGAAGAAACCGACCGTACCTGCTCCAAATGTACTTGCAGACAAGCCGGAGGATGTGAAATAACATGGTAAAAAAATTGAAACTTGCCGTTCTCGGCACTCCAATAGCCCACAGCCGTTCACCGAAGCTTCAGGCTTCTTTCGCAGGTGATTGCGGCATCGGGAATTTTTCCTACGAGCGCATAGAAACCGACAGAAATTCCCTGAAAGCTACCGTGGGCAGGCTCCGTGCCGAAGGCTATGACGGCTTCAACTGTACAATGCCGTTAAAAACCGACATGGCGGCTTTGGCGGATGTTCTCACCGACGAAGCGCGGATTCTGCAGTCGGTCAATACTGTTAGTATACGGGACGGCAAATTTCACTGTGACACCACCGACGGCATGGGAATTCTTTTAACCGTACGCCGCGGACTTGGTAATATGAATACCTCCCCTACGGAAGCGATAATGGGCAAAAACGCAGTCCTGCTCGGCGCAGGCGGTGCGGCACGCTCAGCGGCGCTTTCCCTAAAAAATGCCGGCGCACAGCTTACCGTTCTGAACCGAACACTTGAGGGCGCATATGCGCTCGATGCCATGCTTGGCGGCGGATGCCGGTGCTTACCGCTTGCGGATGAGCCTTCTCTCTGTATGGCGGCGGCTGAATGTGATATTCTTATAAACTGCACCTCACTTGGAATGAAGGACAGTGCGGAATTTAAATCACTGTCCTTTGTAGCTGCGCTTCCGGCACATGCTTTGGTTATAGATGCTGTATACAACCCTCTTGAAACCGCACTGCTTCGCATTGCAGAAGCGCGAGGCATTCGCACAATGAGCGGTCTTTGGATGCTCGTCTATCAGGGGGCGGCGGCATTTGAAAAATGGTCAGGCGTATTACCCGATGAGCATGCATGCTCCCGCGCATTTGATGCGATAAAATAAACACGGAAAGGAATACCGTAATTATGTCAAACGCAAAATTCGGCGTTGCCGGAAGCTCTGACAGCTTCTTTGAAAGCGGCAAAAAGCACACCCACGAAGCCCCTCTTTGGCTTGCGGAGCGCGGTGTGGATGCCTACGAATATCAGGCAGGCAGAGGGTTCGTAGCAGGTGAGGTCTCCATGCGCAAGGTAGGCGAGGAAGCTAAGAAGAATAATATCCTCATGTCCCTGCACGCGCCGTACTTCATATCGCTTTCAAGCGTAGAGCTTGAAAAAAGGCTCAACTCCATCGAATATATCAAGAAAAGCCTATGGGCGGCAGAATGTCTTGGCGCTGACACTATCGTTGTTCACACCGGCAGTGCGGCGAAAATCAGCCGCGAGCAGGCAATGGAATACGCTTCCGATACGCTTTATAAGCTTTTTGAAAACATAGGCGACACAAATATCCGCATCGGACTTGAAACCATGGGCAAATTAAATCAGCTTGGCACCCTTGCCGAAGTGCTGACACTATGCAAGATTCATAAGAGCCTTTGCCCTATTGTAGATTTCGGTCATCTCAACTGCCGCGGCCGCTCCGAAAGCGGGGTTTTCGACGGCATTACCGAGACACCCACCGGCGGAGTTTTCATGACCGCCGACGATTACCGCGCGGTGTTTGACAGAATCGCCAACAACATCGGGGCGGAGTACGCCGAAACGCTCCACTGCCATTTTTCAAAGATAGAATACACAAAGCAAGGCGAAAAACGCCATGTAAACTTCTCCGATGAGGGCTTTGAGCCGCCTTTTGAGCCGCTCATGGAAGCTATAGTCAAAGAAAATGTATCGCCGCGCATCATAAGCGAATCCGCAGGCATGCAGACCGAAGATGCGCTGGCGATGAAAGAATATTATAACAGGATAAGGGGACAACAGCTATGAAAATTCTTGTAATAAACGGTCCTAACCTCAATCTTACCGGCGAGCGGGAAACGGGACATTACGGTACAGAAACGCTGGACGTTATCAACGCACGCATAACCGAAGAAGCAAAAAAGCTTGGCGCAGAGATTGAGTTTTTCCAGTCCAACCACGAGGGCGCGATCATTGACCGTCTGCACGCATCCCGTGCGGCGGTGAACGGCGGCATTGATGCTATACTTATCAACGCCGGAGCATATACACATTATTCCTACGCCATCCGCGATGCTATTTCCGCCATAAAGCTTCCGGTCGTTGAGATACACATGTCCAACATCCACGCAAGAGAAGCCTTCCGGCATGAATCTGTAATCACACCCGTATGTGTGGGACAGATATGCGGTTTCGGCTGGTACAGTTATATCCTCGGTCTGTTTGCGGCTATTGATGCGGTCAACAAGAAAAAATGAGCGTAAAGTACCTTTTCCTTGACATTGACGGAATCATAACATCCTCATGCGGACACACAGGCAGCTCCCTTATTTCCACCGAAGCAGACATGGTAACCGACCACATAAACAATAACGGAATTTACAACGCTTTCAAGCGGCTTTCTTTGATATGATGAAGATAATAGCTCGTATTCACACAGATTTTCCCGACAAATTCGGGATTCCGCGCCAAAGCGGACTTCTTTCGAAGCTTGAATCAAGAATAGTGTTTGAGCCGGAGTTCCGTACCCCCGAGGCTTTGCGCGGCATTGAGCAGTGGTCACATCTGTGGCTGATTTGGGAGTTTTCGGAGTCCGTGCGTGAGGATTGGTCGCCTACCGTCCGTCCCCCACGGCTTGGCGGAAACACAAGGGTGGGGGTATTCGCCACTCGTTCGCCTTTTCGCCCCAATCCCATAGGGATTTCTTCCGTAAAGCTGATTCGCGTGGAAAAAACGCCGAGCGATGGCACAGTTCTCGTGGTCAGCGGTGCGGATATGCTTGACGGCACACCCATTTACGACATAAAGCCCTATGTGCCATACTCGGACAGTCATCCGGAAGCATCGGGCGGTTTCGCCGAAGAAAAATTCGGGGCGAAGCTTACCGTGGATTTCCCGGAACTCCTTTTATGTAAGCTTCCGGAAGCCAAACGCGAATCCGCACTCGCCATACTTGCGGAAGATCCTCGCCCTGCGGTGCAGACAAAGGATTCCGAGCGGATTTTCGGTTTTGGTTTTGCTGGATATGAGATAAAATTCACCGTAAAAGACGGTGCTGCCACGGTAATTTCCGTGGAGAAAAGATGAACAATGGGGTGTTGTGCTTCGGCACAACAGCCCATTGCCTTTTTTCTATGCGAGGTTTTGCAAAATTGCTTAAACTATTTGCTCTATACTTAATGTATCTGCTCTTTAAACAGGCGATAAATTCGTCAGTCACCTATTAATACAATCTTAGTTTTCGTGTAACCAACTGTCCGTCGATTTTCAAAAAGCTGTACGCTTTACCGTCAAAGCCTACCTCTATGATATGTTCGTTGATCTGCGCTTTAAGGGTGTGCGCTACTTCAATCAGCGCCTCAATTTCATCATATACATTTCCGTCGACAACAAGCTCGTTGACTCTTTTCACTCTGCGGTATATGATGGTATGACCCAACTCTTCAGCTTCAAGCAGTATCCTTGCTTTCACATCAGTGGCAGCAGTCCGAATGACGGTTGAATCTTGCAAGCTTTCCTGAGCTTCCGCAAGCGGTTCGGTTTCGATAACATCAGTTTTTTCATCCGCCGGAAGCTTTTTAAGCTTAACGCCGGCATTTATACCAAGGGCGAGTGAAATTATCACCCACGCATGGAAAGCTATATCAATAATCCACGACACATCCAAATTCACGAACGCCAACATTCCTACTGTATCGATTACAAAAATAACCAATGCAAAAATCATCCAGCCGACTTTATTCTTCTTGGAAAATATCCAGCTGATAAGATACAGCGCCACAATGATTAAAGCGATAGCCAGGAACACCGCAAAAACGGATGGCACGAAAAATTCCATACTCGAAAAGTCCTCGCCATAATACTCGGCAGGATACATGCCGCAAAGCATCATTCCAAAATCACCTAACATATACGGAATGAACGCCGAAAACAGGAAATATGTATTGCTGTTGATTACGAGAAGTATGAGATTTATCACTGTAAACGCAACTACAAGCAATATATTAGACCGCGACTGGTTGTACTTTGTTTCTAAAGTTTGTCTGTTTGACAAAGTGTTTGGTGTTGACATAAATTTGTCCTCCTTTTAAGTTCCTCTAATCATATTATAGCAAAAAAACGCTTGTGTGTCAATCCGTTTGCGCGAAGCGCAACTTCATTGGGCGAAGCACATCATTTGCGACTCGTCGCAACCTCGTTTTGTGTCCGCATGCGGACAATGATGTTCTCGCTTCGCTCGAAATGATGTTGTCCTTGGGTCAAATGATGTTGTGTCCTGCGGACACAAATAAAAAAATTCCGAAAGCAGATGCTTTCTGAATTTTTTGGCACGAGTTGACAAAAAAGATGCCATTAATCTTTTGTTTTGCAAAATCCTTTTCTCCCGCAATTCGGACATTTTGCGATGCGAGAATCGTTAAAATGGATCGTAATATATATCTGATACCATTTAGGCTTGAATTCAGTTTTACATTTTGGACAAACGTATGTTTTTGATATTATAATGACGTACAAGATGACAAACAGGATAAATACCGGAATAGCTATAAAATACCATGGTACATCGAAATGACTACCGAACCAATTAACCTGACAGGAAGATAGCATAAGAGTTGAGATAAGGAAAAGCAAAGAAATAAATATTTTCTTCACATCATCACCGCCTTTCTGATTTCATTATAGCACAGTTTTCGGTGTTTTTCAATATAAAAAACGCTTTTCGCCACCGCGAAACGCTACCTTACCTTTTCACTATTCACTATTACTTATTACTTTCCAAAAAATCCGCACACGCCGAATTGGTGAAAAGTGAAGAGTGAAAAAGTAAAAAATTCCGCACACTTGCGTGTACGTAATTTTTTGGCGCGAGTTGACAAAAAAGATGCCTATGCTCTTTGGATTTGGGTACCATCGTATTTCCCGGGAATTTTCTCTGCGAAATCAAAAAACAATCTTCTCATATCATCAAGCCCTGCATCATTAGCAGAAAAGTGGATATAGGAATGCTTTTCGCTACCATAAACCAAGCGTTCGTAGAAAATATAATTACCGACAGGAAATCCGATTTTGCTCGGTGACGGTTTTATGGGCTCGCATTCATTGGAATCTTTTGAAAAAACGATTCCATCAAATATCAATTCAAGATCATTTATGCTGTACGTTCTCGGAATTTTGGTAGCTATCTCGTTAATAATTGAATAATCAATGATTCCTGTTTGTGAGTAGTTCACCTCGGAAAAGTTGCTTATTGAAAATTTCGCGTCTATGTGTCCTTCGCCTTTGTCATTCTGAACACATTGAAAGAAGGGCGCAATTGCAGGGTATTCTTTGCAAATACCGGTTATCGCATTTTTAGTTTTGTTAGAATAAATTTTCCCTTCAAATTCAAACTCACAGAGCAAAACATCGGCTTTAAAAAGGCAGCTTTGATACCGTACGGAATGTTTTTGCATTAAACTTTCCATTTCGTTCAAAATCTCGATGGGTTTTACAGATTTATGCAATCTGTAAGTTATAATGCTATATCTCTCCATATTTCTACCGCCTTCCTGCTATTATTATATCGCACTTTCCAATATTTTTCAATATGCTTTTGATAATACTCTAAAAGTTTTTCGTTCGTGCCTTCAAACTCGTCGATTTTGTTTAGAGCGAGAAAATATGCGCGGTCGATCACATTTCGGGCGTATTCTTCGTAGTCGTCCTTCGGTGGCTCCTTGAGAAAGCTTTGGCGCGCGCAGACAAGTGCATATTTTACTCGGTAATAGTATTTGATCTCGTATTCCATATAAAAAATCCTTTCGGTTTGGTAAACACCATTATACCGAAAGGAAGTTGAAAGTCCAGATAAGTTTTTGAAAATTATTTGTTAAGTGATATGCTGACTTCGTCAGCGTGATATTTTTGCTTCGCAAAAGTGATATTGAAGCCTTGCGGCTTCAGTGATATCATATTCGCCACGGGAACTCGCGAAGCGAATATCACTCGGCGTAAGCCGAATATAACTGCGAAGCAATATAACTCGCCGCAGGCGAATATAACTGAAAAAAGAGAGCAAGTCGATGACTTGCCCTCTTTTTTCTGGAGGCGCCACCCGGAATCGGACCGGGGAATAAAGGTTTTGCAGACCTCTGCCTTACCGCTTGGCTATGGCGCCGAATACACACCTTTTAGGTGTGCAGATAAAAAAATGGAGCGGATTACGGGGCTCGAACCCGCCACCTCGACCTTGGCAAGGTCGCGCTCTACCAAATGAGCTAAATCCGCATATTGCTTCGGCTATTGCCAAAGCTTGGTGCCTCCGGTCGGAATCGAACCAACGACACGGGGATTTTCAGTCCCCTGCTCTACCAACTGAGCTACAGAGGCATATGGCGACCGAGGTGGGGTTCGAACCCACGACCTCTAGCGTGACAGGCTAGCGTTCTAACCAGCTGAACTACCCGGCCATAATGGTGGAAGCTACAGGGCTCGAACCTGTGACCCTCTGCTTGTAAGGCAGATGCTCTCCCAGCTGAGCTAAGCTTCCACGTCTTAAGAGAACCTCGTTCCCTGCGACTTTTATATTATATCACACTCTTTTTTGTTTGTCAATAGGTTTTCAGAATTTTTAGAAAAAATATTTTTCTGTGTTTTTTGCGTATATCCGATCACTTTGGTGGGTATCTATTGACTTTCAAGCTCCGATATGTTAGAATATACCGTGAAGATAAACGCTCGGAGGAATAATATGATATACAAAATGAAAAATTGCCGCGACGGAAGCGCCGCACCCTATTATACTACTGTTGATATCACTGAAAAAAATAACATTGTAACTTTCGCTTTCCGCGCTGACCACAGCGAGTTTTACTGCCCCTACAGCGGATACAACAAGCTCCACTGCGATGGAGATATCTGCGAAGTGCTTATCGGCTCTGATCCTAACCGCAAAACCTATTACGAGATAGAAATCAACCCAAACAACGAGATCATGCTGGCAAAAATGACCTTCGGCGGTCTTGATGAATCCGGCAAGCCCATTCTCAGTGCGGAATATGTGGAAAAATCATTTTTAAAAACCGCAGTGACGCGAACCGCAGACGGGTATACCGCAACTGTAACATTCAACAAGAATGACGTTATGACCGGCGAAGGTGAGCTTTATTTCAATGCCTATCGAATCGAAACCGACGGTGGGGAAATGGATAAGCATCTCATCGCACTTATTCCCACCATGCGCCCTAAATTCCACGCACCCGAATACTTCGGGTATTTAAAGGATTATGCAGAAAAGATGTAATATAGAACCTAAAAGAGGTACTTCAAGCGAAGTACCTCTTTTCACATTATAACTTATTTGAGATCCTTAAGCATCTCTTTGCCAACCTCAACGATAAGCTCTGCAATGCCGGACTTAAACTTTGAACTGCGTGCCTCGTAACCGCCCTCGTCATACGCATCCTTCATAGGGAAGTAACCCTCGCAACCGTTGGTAAGACAGCAAGGAAGCACCAAATCCCAGCCCTCTGCCTCTTTAACGCCTCTGCCAACACCAGTGAAAGGCTCGCCGGGGATGCCGAACAGCGCCACGTTTCCGATGGATATTGCATTAAAGTAAAGCGGGAAGGTTTCGGGACCGTCTTCATAGCGCACCATACGGATAGCTTCCGCAACAACAGTGGTAAGCTCCATACCCTCGAACGGGATCTCCTCGTCCTTGCCTGCGTTATGAAGCTCAACATACTTGCGCGCGGTAACAAGCTCCTCGGGAGTTGCAAGATTTGCCGGAACATTTACCAGCTTCTCCGCAAAACGGATGGAATCAACATCGGTGTATGCCGTCTTATCCCATACCTGAAGCACCGCACCTGCCACAACTCTTGCGATATATCTCGCATGACCGTAACCGCGGGAAACATCGTCGAAATCATGGAATGTATCATTAAGGAAGCCGGGAGCCGGATGCACGTTTACATGGTTAACGTCGCCCTGCGCGCCGTTAAAGAAGATGCAGGAAACACCGTCAATAGCCTTCTCCACAACGCGGCGGCTCATACCGGGCCAGTCAGCGGAGATTCTGCTTCCGCCTACAACGTCGGGATGATTGCCCATGTTTACAAGAGCAATAGAATCAGCTCCCTCTCGGTCAAAGCGAAGTACATTTACACGCTCGTCTACATCGCCGATAGGATGTACAATATCAGGGTTGTTTACGCCTGGATTAGTTCTGATCTTGCCGTCCTTCATTCTGAAGCGGCGAACGAATGCAACATTGGGTGCAGAGCCTACAGCATATCCCATCTTCGCAGGCTTCAGATCTTCAATAGCCGCCACAGCCGCATCTGCAAACTTATGGCAAACGAAGGTGGTGTACTCTTTAATAAGAGCCTTTTCGCCGTACATTCTGTCCTCATTATCGCCGTCAAAATACGGCGAGGTGTGGGTATGAGTGGAGTGAATATATACTGCCTCATAAGGAACTCCGGTCACCTCGGATACATGGCGGCGGAACTGATTTGCGTTGGATGTAGGAATATAGCAGTTGTCGATGGTCATAAGAAGCACTCGTGCCTCACCGCTTTCAAGCGCGAGAGCACAGATTTCAAGTGGGTCTAGAACTCCCTCAGAAGTTCTCGGAATATAGTATCCCGAAATGCCGATACCGTTCATCGGCGTAACATCAGCGCGGGCAAATCCCGCAGAAAGCTTATTCATTAGCTGTTTCTCCTTTAAAACATTATTTCACAACATTTAAAATGCCGTCGTATTCAATATATCTCTCGTAACATTCGTCGTAATTTACGCCCTGACTCTCATATGTACGGCTAACCTCAATCATTTCAGCAGCCTTCGACACAGAATCAAATACGCCAACACCGACACCGGCAAGTATAGCAGCGCCAAGGCAGGCAGTTTCTTTATTTTTCAGGGTAACAAGGCGTTTGCCCGTCATATCCGCCTTCATCTGACACCAGAGCGGGCTGTTTGCTCCGCCGCCCATAGCGCGGATCTCGCTTACGTCAAGCCCGAGATACTCCAAATTCGAGCGAAGCATGCAAGCAACGGATTCCATGACACTGCGCACGAAATGCGCACCGTTATGCTCGGTGGTAAGCCCCGTGAAGCTTCCTCTCGCATCGGGATTGTACTTCGGCATTGTTGAACCGCAAAGATAAGGAAGGAACGTAAGACCGTCGCTTCCGGGCGCCACCGCCATCGCCATTTCGTCAAGCTCGGCGAAGTTCTTCTCGGCGAAAAGTGCATTTTTCAGCCACTTCAGCGACATTCCGGCTGTGGGACTCCAGGAAAGCAGGCAATATTTGCCGTCGTAATTATAGTGACAAGGGACAATACTCTTTTCATCGTATTCCGGCATGCCGTCTGAGGGCATGAAGATTACCATGGTAGTGCCCGTCATCTCGCTGACAATGCCCTTCTTAACTACACCTGCACCGATTGCACCGGACACCTGATCCATGGCACCGGTCACAACCTTTATTCCCTCATACTCGCCAACCTTTACCCCGCTGTCAAGAAGCTCAGGCAAAAGTTCGCGAGACACGCCGATGTAATCGAGCATTTCATCCCACCAACCGCCGTTTCGCACATCAAAATATATGGTCGACGACTGAAGTGTTTTTTCGGTTATAAATTTCCCGGTGAGCTTGTAAAGTATGTAGTCCTCAAGCAAAAATACCCGTTTTGTCTTAGACCACACATCAGGCTCATGGCGTTTCACCCATAAAAGCTTACACGCAGGCCATGTGGCGGTAACCTCGGGCTGTCCCGTAACCTCGTACACCTTTTTTCTGCCGAAATGATTTTCTATTTCCTTTGCTTCGGCGGCGGCACGGTTATCAAGCCAAACGATAGCAGGGCGCACGGGAACGCCGTTCTCGTCGGTAAGTATCAGCGTTTCGCACTGGGTATCCACAGCAAGGGCATCAACGGAAAGCTCCTTTTTCACCTTTTCGATCTCGCCGCGAACGATATCCCAATACTTTTCCGCCTCAAACTCCACAATATCTCCATGAGAGTCCAGGGTATAATCGGCAGTTAACTTAATTTTTTCGCTCAGCTTTTCATCAAACACCGCGGTTTTTACCGAGGTTGTGCCGATATCAATTCCCATTAAATTCATAGCTTGGTATTCTCCTTAATAGAAATAATGAATCAGCCGACGAACAAATATAAACTGTCCGCCGGCTGTATATTTTTACCTAATCGGTAAAAGATTCAATTAGTAGCCGACCTTTTCCCAACATTCAAAGGGAGCGGCAAGCTCTTCGGAAATGTAGACCTGAGTCTTCTTCGTCTGGAGCATGGTGCTGGGGAGATAAGGAGTGATCGGACCGTGTGTGCACAGACGGCTGGTCATTCTCTGCCAAGAAGAGAAGGTGCCGCAGGTAGCAAGCGCGTGAACTTCGATTCTTTCCTTAGCTCTCATAACATCGAGAGGACCAATGGTAGCTGCGCAGGGGGGAACGTTTGCAATATCACCAGACTGACCGAAGGTACCGTTGAGGGAGTTCTGCATAATGGTCATGGGGTGAAGCTTAACGATCTGTGCAGGCTGGTTGAGCCACTCCTCGATATCACCGGAACCAATGAACTCGGGAATAGGATCAACGAATGCCATATGGCCTGCCCATCCCGGAGAGGTGGATGCGATATCTGCACCTGTACCGTCGGTAATGTCGTCAATGATCTTAGAGTAATCCTTGATGTTTGCATTGGTGGGGAAGTGAACGTTCTCCATAGGCATGCGGAGCTTCTCGTCGATCTGCATGAAGAAATACTTGATCATGGAGTGAGCGAAGCCTGCCTCGTAGGTGATGGGAGCGATGTTGCCATCCTGGTCAGCCCACTCATCCTCTGCTACGAGGTGAACCTTGGAGCAGTCAACCTTGAAGTAGTTGATAAGCTGAGCAAGCGGAATGTATGTATCAGGCTCGGGGTTGCCGAGGATCATAGTGAAGCTCTTGCCTGCTTCGGAAGCCGCCTTAAGACGGGTAAAGAGAGTGGAAATGAGAACGGGATGGGGGTTCATCATAACCTTAACTTCAAATTCCGGATGCCACCAAGGCTCTCTCTTTTCGAGATCCTTGCCGCTGAGGCTGCGAACGTATTCGCAAACCTTTTTGTCCTTGAAAGGAACAAATTCATGGGGCTGGAAATCAAATTTTGTTGCGGGATCAGTAATAAATTTGCTCATGGTTTATTCTCCTTATACAAAATATAAACTTAACAATATAAACGACGGATTTATTTGAGCTGTCCGCCAAACATAACTGCGCCTACATTCATGTTGTAGTCAACAAATACAAGGTCAGCGCGCTTACCCTTTGCGATCTCTCCTCTGTCAAGCATACCGAGAGCCCTTGAGGGATTGTAAGATGCAAATCTGAATACATCGCATACAGATGCGCCGGTGTGCTTCATCATATTACGGCAAGCCACGTCAAGCGTAAGCTTAGAACCGTAGATCTCGCCTGCAAAATCGAAGTTGATGTCTGTTACACCATCGTATCCGGGGGGAACAGGAGCATCGAAAACGCATGCATCGGAAATAAGTATAATGCGGTCATCACCCTTGATGCGTCTGACAAGACGAAGCATATAGGGGTCAACATGGATACCGCGGCTATCACAGATTAGCTCCGCATAGATCTCACGGTTATAATTTACGGTTTCATCAACGCACACGCCGCGGCACTCAGGATACTTCTGGAGATCTCCGGTAGCGTTTGTGTGGTGGGTGCCAACCTTAAGGCCGTAAGGCATAAGCGCTTCGATCTGAGCAGGAGCTGCCTCACTGTGCGCAACAGTAAAGATCGCTTCGGGGTTTACCTTTTTCGCATACTTTACAAATTCTTCTATATTTTCTCTTTCAGGAGCGAGCGCCCATACTCTGGCGAGATCGCCTGCCGCATTGACTATGGGCTCATAGTCCTTCTTGTCGACAGGACCATGCCATGGATTGTTTTCGCGGTCAGCACCAAACTTAGGGTTAAGATACGGACCTTCCATATAGAAGCCTGCGATATTGGCGCACTCAGGCTTCTTCATCTCCTCCCGGAGCATTGCAATTGCTTTGAGATATCCCTCGGTATTCATTGCGAAATACAGAGCAGGAAGAACTGTAGTTGTACCGTGCTCCAGATGTGCTTTCGCCGCTCCTGCCGGATCAACAGTAAATTCACATCTTCCGCCGGCATGGGTGTGGATATCCACAAATCCCGGACCTACATACTGTCCTTTTGCATCAACGACTTCGCATCCCTCAGGAACGGCAATCAAACGAGCTTCGCCAAAATCCACGATTTTTCCGTCCTCAACAAGGAGAACCGCATCCGGGATATAGTGATCACGCATGACCAAAACCGCATTGATAATTGCTGTCATAAAAATCCCCTCTCGCCGTGGCTGTCCGGTTTTGTCCATCCCACAGCATTTCCAATAATTACGCTTCAATTATACCATATTTGCATTTCTCTGTCAATACAATTTCCGTTTTTAAAGTGTACATTACGCTGTTTTTCTGTAACATATTCCAATAAAACTGTCCTTTATTACGGAAAATGCGATATTCGAGCACCATTAACAGCATTCAGCCGCTTTCTGGCAAAATCCGCCAGAGCTTCTCCGTCAAGACCTGTAAGCCGCGTCAGCTCGTCCACCGTGCCGTGCGGAATAAAGCCGTCTATTGCTTTTACGCAAATACGTCTGCCCGAGTACGAGCCTGCAAACGCCGCCGCCAGTTTTTCGCCCACACCGCCACGGACTATGCCTTCCTCGACAACAATTACAAGCCGCGCATTACGGGTAATGTAGTCAAGCGCCGCTGTATCAATAGGAAATATCTTTTTTAACCGTATGATACCTACGGTATGTTCTCCGCCAAGGATCGCCACAGCCTCAACCACATTACGCGATACTGTTCCATATGTTACGAAGACTATTTCGCACTCCGAAGTATCCCCTATACAGCAATACTCCGCACCGTCGGTGACATCACCGGAATAATCCGCCGCATACTCCCTTCCCTTAGGATAGCGAACTATCGCAAGCTGTTTCTCAGATACAGCGGCTTGTACGGCTTCTTCAAGCTCTCTATAGGTAACGGGCGCATATATATTAATCCCCGGTATGGACGAAAACAGTGCATAATCGAAAATTCCCTGATGAGTAATTCCGTCACCGCTGACAATACCGCTTCGGTCAAGTAAAAGTAATAGCGGAAGCCCCTGTATAGCCACGTCGTGAAGCAATTGGTCATACACACGCTGTGAAAAAGTGGAATACAGCGCCACTGCAGGGAGCATTCCTCCGGCGGAAAGCCCTCCGGCAAAGGTTATGGCGTGCTCCTCCGCGATACCGACATCGAAAAAGCGCTCCGGATATTCCGACGCGAAGCGTGTAAGTCCCGTGCCGTCGCACATTGCCGCGGTTACAGCGCATATTCGCTCATCCTCACATGCAAGGCGGCACAGAGCATCTCCGGCGCGGGATGAAAAGCTTTCTGTGCTCACAGAAAGCTCAACACCATCATCTGCATCGAACATTCCCACAGAATGATATTTATCGGGATTATCTTGCGCCGGCTGATACCCTCTTCCCTTTTCGGTAAGCATGTGAACCACACAGCATCTGTGCTTTTGCTTTGCTTCCGCAAACACATCGCAAAGTCTGCTTATATCATGCCCATCCACCGGTCCGAGATAGATAAGCCCGAGGTCTTCGAAAATCGTATCTTTTATGAAAAAGCGTTTTATCCCGTCCTTTATCAGTTTAAGTCCCTTTGCAAGGGGAAATCCCACTACGGGAATTGCCGACAAAGCGTGTTCAAATCTCCGTTTGAACGAAAAGTATCCGTTACTTGTACGCAGGCGCGTCAGATAATTGTGCAATCCCCCCACATTGGGCGATATGGACATCTCGTTGTCGTTTATGACTATTATGAGATCAAGCTCCTTATCCGCACAGTTATTGAATGCCTCATATATCATACCGTTGGTAAGTGAGCCGTCGCCAACCACCGCCACGGTGTAATCGGCGTTGCCCTTAAGCTTATTAGCTGTAGCAATTCCCAGCGCGGCAGACACGGAAGCACCGGAATGTCCTTCATAGAAAATATCGTGCTCGCTTTCCGCCGGACTTGTAAAGCCGGATATACCACCAAATCGGCGCAGCGATTGAAAATCGCTGTATCTTCCCGTAAGAAGCTTGTGCGCATAGCATTGATGTCCCACGTCGTATATTATTTTATCCTTTGGGGAACTGAAGGACTTGTGCAGTGCAACAGTCGCCTCAACCATTCCGAGATTGGACGCAAGATGTCCTCCGTTTGTGCTGACCGTTCGGATTATCACCTCCCGCATCTCTGCGGCAAGCTGCTTTATTTCGGAATCCGAAAGTGCGCATATATCCGAAGGGGTCGTTATTTTTTCAATCATAACAGCTCTCATTTCTGGATAAATCACCGTACAGCACGGTGTCATTACATATAATTATACCATACTTCAAAGAGATTGTAAAGTATGCTTTCGACATATTATAGGCGTCAACATTTTTCCTGCCGCAGAATATAATTCAATACAAAGTAAGAAAGGTGTTATTACATGAAGCTGTACACTCTTATGCATAGATGTCTTACTATCCCATATACAGAAGTGGGGAGAAATGCGAGCTTCGCCACAGAGCGTGACAAAAAAACTCTCTACATATACTTTGAACATTCCAACGGCAAAGAAGATTGGCGTAAAAATCTGAATTTTCCGGCAAAGCCTTATCGCTTCGACAGCGAGCAGATGTGGTACGCACACAGAGGATTCCTATCGGCGTGGCGCGAGCTTGAAAGCACTATATCACCGTACATATCAGATAAGAGCATCAAAAAAATTACCGTTACAGGATATTCACATGGTGCTGCCATAGCCCTCTTGTGTCATGAATACGTTTGGTTCAACCGCCCCGACTTGCGCGACACACTGGGAAGTTTCGGATTCGGTTCACCAAGGGTTATATGGGGCAATTACAATGCCGAATTCGCCAAGAGATTTGAGTCGTTTACGGTCATACGCAACACCGATGATATAGTTACACATTTACCACCGGCGTTCCTCGGTTACAGACACGTCGGCAGGCTTTTAACCATCGGTGAAAGAGGGAAATATGCCCGAGCTCAAGCTCATTATCCCGAAAACATATTAGCTGAGCTTTATTTGTATGAATCAAAGAATCACCTAACCTTTTCTCCGCACTAAATACAAAACGGAGCATCTCAGTTGGATGCTCCGTTTTCATTCGGGTTTCCCATATATTTAAATCTCGGCACACTTTTTACACCGCAAATCACCTGTTCATTCCACATGTGAGCAGGCCGTACCCATACACTCCCGTCGCCATACATCGCTTTATAAACCACCATAGGTTCAAGCGTTTCTGAATGTGTAGCGATATCCAAAACCATGTATTCATTTCCTTTATAATGCTTGTAGATTCCGCCTTTTATAATGTTTTCCATAAATTAGTCCCCGTACAATTTTGATATACCCAAAATACAGTTTTAAAATGTTTCTCTGTATTTAAGAGGCGACATACCGGTGTGCTTTTTGAAAAGCCTGCTGAAAAAGTGGGCATCACAGTAACCTACGGATACACCTATCTGTTTTATGCTCATATCGGTGTTCTTAAGCAGCTCACACGCTGTATTCATACGAAGATTTATAAGATACGCCGACGGCGACATTCCCGTTCGCCGCTTGAAAAGTTTTATGTATCCGGAATAGCTTAAATTTTCCATCTTAGCAAGCTCGGGAATTTGTATATCCCTATTGTAATATGAATGAATATATCTAACCGATTTTTCAAATCCGCGCTCTCTGATTCCACATTCAACAGCGGATGCCGCAATAAGAATCAAAGATTCCATAGCACAAGCAAGTTCATGGCGCCACAATCTGTTTCCCGATTCATATATATCAAATATTCGCCAAAAAGCAGTCATTATTTTATTATCGCAGCTTGTATTCCTTATACCTGTGTGACTTCCGATCCCGCTTTCATCAAGCAGACGTTTGGCGTATGATCCGGTAAAATGCGCGAAAAGATAGGAAAGCTCATCCCTTCCGTCATACGAATACCGATATCCGCCCTCCGGTGCAAACAGAATTATATTTCCCGGTGTCGCTTTTTGTACACCGTTTTCCAGTGTTACATCAAGATAGCCGCTTACCACATATATGAGATAATAATCGTCCCTGCCACAAACATTGTCAGTAATAAGCGGCACAGCGGTCACCACGTTGCCTGCACAGTTAACGATCAGCGGATACTCTTCAGAGGCTCTGCTGCATGCATTCACCGCACGCGCAGGCAAAGAATCATCAAAGGAATAATAATAGCGTGAATTCATTTTTTCTCCTATACCGCAAGGCATAAAAATCCACCTGCTAAATCAAATAATGTATGGACAACACCTATGTTACCATTATATAATAAAAACAAATATCTGTCAATGACTTTATCTCACAAGGGCAGAAAAAATGACACATATACGAGTATAGGAGTGTAATCATGAATAGCAAAAAAACAGCCCTGACAGCGGCTCTTGCAGCATATTTCGCAGAAGATCCCATATCCTGTGAACCATACGGAAGCGGTCACATCAATGACACCTTTCTCGTCGTAACCTCGGACGGCAGGTACATATTTCAGCGAATGAACACATCTATTTTCACTCAGCCCAAAGAGCTTATGAACAACATCATAGGCGTAACCAGCCATATAAAAGCCAAGGTTGCGTCACAAGGCGGCGACGTATCTCGTTCTACCCTTATTGTGGTTCCTACACGGAACGGTGAAATGTATTACTGTGACGGTGAAAATTACTATAGAATGTACGAGTTCTGCGAAAACACAGTTGCTCGTGATGTGGTAGAGAATACCGAGGATTTTAAAAGCTGTGCCGAAGCATTTGGAAATTTCCAGCAGCTTCTTGCCGATTATCCCGCGGAAAAGCTTCATGAGAGCATAAAAAATTTCCACAACACTCCCTGGCGTTACGAAAATCTTATGAAAGCAGTAGAAAAGGATGCTTGCGGCAGACTTTCAGAAGTTACACCCGAGGTTGATTTTGCAAAAGAGCGCGAGGAATTTTGCAAAATTCTCGAAAATGCTCGTTCCGAGGGAAAACTCCCCTTGCGAGTTACTCACAACGACACAAAGCTCAACAATATTCTGTTTGATGCGGATACTGGTGCTCCGGTTTGCGTTATTGATCTTGACACGGTCATGCCCGGCTATTCTGTCAACGATTTCGGTGACTCTATTCGCTTTGGCGCCAATACCGCAGTTGAGGACGAAACAGATCTTACAAAGGTAACATTAGACCTTGATCTGTTCCGTGCATACGCCGAGGGATTTCTTAAAGGATGTGGAGGGAAACTTACAGAAACGGAGCTCGACTTACTCCCCATCGGCGCTATGATGATGACGCTTGAATGTGGCATGCGCTTCCTCACCGATTATCTTGAGGGTGACGTATATTTCAAAATCCATCGTCCGAATCACAATCTTGACAGGGCACGAAATCAGTTTGCGCTTGTTGCCGACATGGAGAAGAAGCTTCCACAGATGAAAAAAATAATCAGCGAGCTAAGTAAGGCTGTAGTATAAGAAGTAAAAAAGCACTGCGTAAGCAGTGCTTTTTTGGTGGACCATCTAGGACTCGAACCTAGGACCGACCGGTTATGAGCCGGTAGCTCTAACCAACTGAGCTAATGGTCCGTATATCACCTGAAGCTGCAATTCAACGATGAAACTCAGTTTCGCGAGCGAATTTATCCAATACAAAGATTATATCATATAAATCCGCCCGCGTCAAGATGTTTTTTATAATGTTAAAAAAGAGTTCACACTTCCCGTTTCTCAACAAAAGTGATGTGTCCTCTGTTAATTTAAATCTTGGTACTTTCCGGGATCAATTTTTATTACAGCTTCATTGTAATATATCCATACCGGAATTACAGAGGGATTATAAACTCTATCTACAGAAGCGCTGTACACAAGACGTTCATACGCTTTCGCATAATCGTACACCTGGATGTTAGTCGCATACCAAATATCATCGCGTCCGCCAACAAGCTCACAAAAGCGCTCAATTCTGTCCCAGTTATCGTTGTCGTCAAACTCATAGCTGTGTCCCCAAAGATAGAACAACCATGTATCATAAGGATGCATGCTCACAAATTTTTCAGCCAATTCAAAAAGACGCGGATTATTGTGATGACAAGTCCCCTTCAGACGCAACCAATCAGTGGGAAAAGCAAAAGATTCAGTTACCTCCGTTATACGCGCATATGCAATGTCGCAAACACGCAGACATTTCACAATCTCGTCATTATAAGTACCGTATGGATAAGCCATTCCGCGGATAATTCCGCCAAACAACCGCTCAAGATTACGGCGATCCTCAAGGACTTCACTGCACACCAGATGAGGCGGAATTTTATGGAGTGGCGGATGCGTCAGAGCGTGAACCGCAACCTCATGCCCGGAATTACCGTATAATTCTTTGGATGCGGAGGCAGAAAGCACACCGCAAGTCGGAAGTTCACCTGGAGTTTCCGGCGAAAATCTGCCGCTGCTAAGATTAAAGGTGCATTTAATTCCGTGCTTATCAAGGATTTTCATTAAACGTATATCTTGAGCCACACCGTCGTCATAACTCAATGTTAACGCTTTCGGTTTGCCATCAGGGTACAGCATATAAATACATTTTCTCACGACTGTTATCCTCCGTATATTTTGTTCATTTTCATTATACCATATATATCGGCTCTATGTCAATAGTTGGGGTAAAGAAAAACTAAAAAAATAAAGTAATCTAAAAATGGTGCATCGAAGCGTAGCGGAGATGCACCATTTTTGGCGCGAGAATCGGTGGTTAAGAAAAAACGAACAAAATACGGTTACGG
>JAZRGK010000039.1:0-3032 GCA_045644145.1 Candidatus Flemingiibacterium sp. | reverse complement strand
TTCATCGTTGGTATGGTTTAATAATATGAGGTTGCTGAAAAATGATACTTATAATTGTTGCTTCTCGCCAATTATGTTTTTTGATGAATCTTTATGGTTTGTGGTCTCGTTGTTTGTTGCTGTAATCTCAATTATTTCGTTGTTTACGGGTGGATTAATAGAGCCTAATTTTAGTCAGTTTGTTTTTATGGCGGCAAACATTGTGCTGATTCCAATGGATTGTATTTGTCGTTCTTTACAAGAGCCACTTTCATGGATTGTGACAGGATGTGTGGCATTTCGTTTTGCCTGGAAATTGTATCTTATTTTCAAGACATATTCAGCAGCAAAGGCATATATGGTTATTGTAATTGTTTGTTTTATATTTTTTACTTATATGCCTTTTCCATTGTTGGGACATATCTTTTGGTCTGGATGGGAATGACGACGATTAGGAGAGATTGTCTCTTTGGTGAAAACAACTTCTTTGAGGTGCTGAAATATCATCTTGCCCGCGGCTCGGCGGTTTTGTTGTGGATTTGTTCGCCAAATGATATACTTCTCTTAAATGATTGAACAAGTCCAGAGACTTATTACTAACTTCGTCGAGCGCGTCGGAACGCAAGGCGCGGCGAAAGAAAGTTTGGGGACTGCGAGTTAAAGGGTTGGGCAGAACAATGGGCATTCGAAATAATTCTACGAAAAGGAAAAGAATCCTTACCTATTCGTCTGTTACGGCACTCACCGCCGTTGTCGTGTCAGCAATTTTTTTTGTCGGTTGTAAAGGACGGTTTTTCTTTATAGTGCCCGGCTTTGTATTTATTATGTTTACTGTGGTTGCAATTGGGATCTTTTGCCAAGCATGTTGCGACATTATAAGCAGAAGGTGGCCTACGACGGTTGGATTCATCAGGTGCTCCAAGATTGTAAAATCTTTTGCCAGTGGATCGCAAGTGGGTAATTCATCGCATACTTATACCTATTCTATAGATGTTGAATATGAGTACTCTGTTGGGAGTAAGCGGTATAAGGGTAGAAGAATTTCTTTTTTTCAAAAAGATTATTCTTCTTGGAATGAGGCGCATTGTGCAAAAAGTCGTTTCCAGAAGAATAAAAATACGACTGTTTATTATTGTCCGCAGATGCCATCGGTGTCATGTATTGCACATACCCCAACTCGTGATATTGTAATAGGATTAAGTGCAGCGGTGGGAGCTAGTGCCTTGGCGTTGATATTTACCTTAATCGTATTTTATCGTTTGCCGTGACTCAATTGGGATGTCATGAATATCTTGATTTTTTTTCGCGTTTTTTGGTTTTTTGGTTTTCTTGTGGATATGTTTGTGAAATGATATACTTTCTGCCGTAATGATTTCCTTGAAAATATCTAAACTAATAACTTCGCTTGCTCTTTGCATTGTGTTGTCGCTTTGCATAGTGCGCCCATCTTTTGCAGACGGTTGCCTTCAGCGTAATCCTCCGGGTAGCACGCAAGGTGAAGCATCAAGTCCTTGCGGATGCTCAATTACGGGGAAGGATGTTGTAAGTGTCGGTAATGACTGCATCAAGATTGTTCTTGGAATGGGCGAGACGACGCCCTGGACGGGATCGCGTGACCTTGCGCTTAAAGTTTTTGCCGATGATGCTTCACAGATGCTCTTTACCCCCGATTCGCTTTATGCGATTGCCGGATATACTTTCAAGCGAATAGGCAATGCTGTAATGGAAGATGGCGAAACTCCGAAAGAAGTGGTGTTTTCTCATCCCAATGGGGAGAGTGTTAAATTTGTCTTTAACGAAGGGGAATCTCTCGCCAGACCCGACCCAAATGTTCACATTCCGATGGACGAGCGTCTTCAGATGGTTGATGCTCAAGGTTGGGCTACAACAAAGAATCCCATATATTGGGATCTTTATCTTGGAGACGGCAGAGTGCGGCGATATGTTGCGACACCCGATTTTAACGAACGCGGACGGTTTGTGAGCGAGAGGGATGCTCGAGGTCGTGTTATTACCGCCGAAGAAATGGGAATTGATGTTGTTTATGATATGAGCGGCATAAGGCAATTTCTTACACCGTCACGCCTTGCAGATGTAAAGTCGTTCGTTGAAGGATATGAAGTTAAAATATATGTATTACAAGACGCACCCAAAAAGGATGCGTCAAGCGGTCTTTATCCTGTTCCTAATACCAAACCATATAGGGTTCTTACGGTAAAACGCGAGGATGACGATTATAGAGCAGTTGTGACCGTAAAAACAGGAGATCAAGAGGCTAAAAAATATATTTTCAATTATGCAATGGGCGACTGGGAATTAATACGCCCCAATGGCGTTAAGGAAGTAAAAGATAGGATGATAGCGGAGGAAATCGCGGCAAGGCTTTCGAAAGTTGTTATTTCTGCTTCAGGAAAACTCATGTCAAAAGCGGTAATGACATATAAGTATGAATCCTGGGGCTATGCGATGACTAATAAAGTGGATGGATTTGATGGAGTAGAGCGCAATACATCATGGACATATTTTACGAGCGGAGGAGGAAAGGGGAAGCTTAAAACATCGCTTGAACATTCTGGACTCCTTACAACTTATGCCTACGATGAACAAGGACGAAAAATTTCCGAAAAGCGCTCAGGTCCTGACATGATGACCGAAGTTACGACATACGACTATTCGCCAGTTGATCCAAGCGACCCCGTGCTCCCGGTAGACACCCGCCCGCGAACGGTGGTGAAGACGCTCGACGGCATTGAATCCGAGAGAGCTTACTATGTCTACGCGCCACTGACAAATATCGTTGAGTGCGCCGGAACGCAAGGCGCGGCGTATGGCGGGACAAATGTGCTGCGTACCGTGACGGCGTTCTATCCCGTTGAAGGGGAACAGGGAATGGGGAACGGGGAACCGGTAGTGTCGAGCGTCCCGCTCGACCGCTCTGGCCGCATCGCCTCCGTTCGTTATGAGGATGGAAAACTTGACCTCTACGACTACGAGCTTGTTTCAAACTGCTGGGTTCGCACCGTCACCCACCTCCACGAGCAGGCTCCCGCACC
>JAZRGK010000038.1:0-25188 GCA_045644145.1 Candidatus Flemingiibacterium sp. | reverse complement strand
TGATTATTGAGTATTTCTTTGCTATAATTACAAGTGAGCATATCCGAGACCTCCGATAAAGTTTTGTGTGGTAACTCTATTTTATCAGATTTCTTTCAGATATGCTCACTTTTTTTATTTTTTCTTGAACTTATCTGTTGGGCTTACCCCAACTTTTATTATACAACCAAAAGATATCGCACCGAAAACCCGAGATTTTCTCGGGTTTTCTTCGTTTTTCGCCGTTTTTCTCGTTATTTTGAAATTCGGATTTTAGTGAAAATAAAAAGATGCCAAACGGCATTTTCGAGCAAGGGAGTAGAAGTGAACCTTTCCCATGCATTTTTCACAATAACAATACAACCAATAGTAGAAAAATATTAAAATAGTTGTATATTGACTCTGCGGCGGTATGTGATATAATATTATCAGAACCGGTTCAATAACAAATATTGAGGTAAAATTATGAGTAAAAATTTTTCTGACAACTTTAAGTATATGCGTAAGCAGAGGGGCTTAACCCAAGAACAAATTGCTGAAACGTTGGGTGTTTCTTGCCAAGCGGTCAGCAAGTGGGAGACAAATTCATCCTATCCCGATATTTCTCTTCTCCCGATCATTGCGGATTATTTTGGTGTGTCTGTAGATTATTTGATTGGACACGATACAAGTAAGCAGATAGAAGAAATCAATAACACTTGTGCTCAGGTAAGTGAACTGTTTTCTGAAAAGCGTTATATGGAGGCAATTCCACTCCTTCGTGAAATGTTGATAAAGCATCCCGGAAACGAAAAGTTGATGTATAATCTTGCGTGGGCGTTGTCGGGTACTATTAGAGAATCAAGAGAAAATTATGAGGAAGCAATTTTGCTTTATCATAAAATACTTGAAATCAGTACTGATACCGAAATGAGAAACAAGGTGTCTCGCGATTTGATGTACCGATATAATACACTGGGAAATATCGAAAAGGCACTTTATTATGCAAACACTCTTCCTCCATTTGAACTGTGTCGAGAATATCATCTCGGCAGAGGTAATCTTTTTGAAGGCAAGGAGCTATCCAAATATTTGCAAGATAATATCCAGCTTTACGGAAAGGGAATGCTTGAATGTCTGGAGTATTTTGTATGTCCTAATATTCTGAATGAGGAAGAAAAGAAGCCGTATAATACCGAGATTGCAAAGAGAAAAATCGAGCTTCTTAAAGAAATTATGAAATAATCTCGTAGCATCTTTTCGTAAAAACACAGGTGGTAAATAGTATCTTTTGTGTAAAAGAGGGCTTTCAACCGATCCAAGGACTGAAAAATAATTGCCCAAAAATTAAAGATCCATAAAAACAAGGATTCTCACCATTTTTGAGATGATATCTTTTTTGGCACCTCTTGCCAAGGAATAAATCCCCACTTTAGAACCCCGTTTAATTCGGAGTCAAAAGTGGGGATCTTCTTTTATTTTTTTATTTCACTTTTTAGTGGGGCATATTGAAATTTTATCTTTCTTATGCTACAATGTTATTATATATAGTAAACGGTTCTCGGAGGTTATTATGAAACGAGCAAGCGGTGTTCTCGCGCACCTTTCTTCTCTATACGGCGACTATTCCATCGGTTCCTTTGGTAAGGAAGCCAGGGGGTTTGTAGACTTCCTTTCTCAGGGCGGCTTTACCTATTGGCAGGTTCTTCCATTCTGTATGGCGGATGACTGCCACTCTCCTTACAAATCTTATTCTGCATTTGCTGGAAATCCCATGTTTATTGATCTTCCTACTCTTGCCGAGCAAGGCTTGCTGACCTGTCAAGAGTTAAATGAAGCAAGGCAAAACGAGCCCTATCTTTGCGAATATTCCCGCTTGGATCAGGAGCGTTTGCCCCTGCTGCGGTTGGCTCACGGGAGAACTACAGACAGAAAAAGAAAAGAGATACGCGCTTGGCTTGGGGATTATCCGGATCTCCGCCGTGCGGCGGAATTTCTTGCCTTAAAGCAGAGGAACCGCGGTTTTCCTTGGTATGAGTGGACGGAGCACACCACTGATGAAAAAGCGCTTTCCTTCTGGCAATGGGTTCAGTATGAGTTTTTCCACCAATGGATGGCAATTAAAAATTATGCTAATGAAAAAGGGATAAAGGTGATTGGTGACGTGCCCATTTATGTGGCACTGGACAGTTGTGACGTTTGGGCGAACCCCGAGCAGTTTCAGCTTGATGAAAATCTACGCCCCACCAAGGTAGCCGGTGTGCCCCCGGATTACTTCTGCGAGGACGGTCAGCTTTGGGGCAATCCTCTTTACAATTGGAAGCAAATGAAGGCAGATGATTATGCATGGTGGTCGGGACGTATCCGCTACATGCTGACCCTCTTTGATGGCGTCCGCATTGACCATTTCCGAGGACTTGAGTCCTATTGGAGCGTTCCGGCTGCGGCAAAGACCGCCAAGGAAGGCAAATGGGAAAAGGGACCCGGTCGCGCCTTGATCGACGCCCTGCGAAGGATTGCCGGTGACCGCTTAATTATCGCAGAGGACTTGGGGGAGATTACTCCGCAGGTGAACAGCCTTCTTCAGTACAGCAAATTCCCCGGTATGCGCGTTTTACAGTTTGCCTTTATGGGAGATCTCAAATCCCCTCACCTGCCCCACAATTATCCTAAAAATTGCGTAGCGTATAGCGGAACCCACGACAACAACACCCTTTTGGGCTACGTTTGGGAAATGCCACCCGAAAGCCGAGCGCGTCTTATGGCCTACTGCAACTGCCAGTCGACAGAATGGCGAGAGGCTTGCGAGCAGATCATAAAGACGATGATGGCAAGTCATGCGGATACGGTGATCTTTCCCATTCAGGATATTTTCGCCTATGGCGCGGATACCCGAATGAACACCCCCGGCACCGCCACCAACAATTGGGCGTACCGCATCACACGGGAGCAGCTCGCCGCTGTGGACACTGAAAAATTCCGATTCTTTAACGAGCTGTATGGGAGAATTTAAATAGATCCCCACTTTAGAACCCCGTTTGATCCGGAGTCAAAAGTGGGGATATTCTTTTGTTTTTTAGCGTGCGCAAAGTACCAAACAAATTGCTTTGAATTTGATGATATGCTAAAAAGTATTTATTGTATTTATAAATATAAAATTTCACTTGTATTTGCGCTGTTGTGATTTGCGTGAGGGAATACGCATTCATTCACGCCTTCTTTAGCCGATTATAATATTTGCCGTAACAATGGATTTCTAACCCTTGCAGAGAATATGCTCCTTTCCGAACACTTCTCCACCGCCATTGAAATCAAGCTGTTTCTCCTCTAATTCTTCAATTCTATCAATTTTGCCGTCGTAGAGAGCCTGCAAACGCTCTGTACAGCTTCTGACGCGCATTAAAAGACCGCCGAGGCGTGTGTCTTGTACGTCGAACCTGAGAGGTCTATGCTCAATGATAGATACTTAGTTTAAAAACTCATTTTCCTTTATATATTCTATAAATGTTTTCAAACTTTTGGATAACCATTTATTCTTATGATAAATAAGCTGCTTCCAAATGTGGATTATCATATCGCCTACGTCGATGTGGCACAGCTCTCCGGGTCTGACCATTTTATCGGTGACGAAATCCGGGAGATAGGATATCATTTCACTTTGTGCAAGCATGGCTGTGATCACGTCGGTTCTTCCGATCTCAAGAACAGGAGTTATTTCAAGGGACATTTTTGCAAGCTCTCTGTCAAACACTCGTCGATAGCCCTGACCGTACTCGGTCAAAATGAAAGGCTCATCCAGAAGATCCCTTATGGAGAGTTCTTTTAGCCCTGCAAATTTCGAGTGTGAATTTGTAACGAAGTGCATGGGAACCTGTTCTTCCTTGGCAATGATATAATCCTTATTGTACAAGCGCTGATCAAGTGTGATGATTATGTCTGCCTCGTTGTGATCCAGCATGTGCAGCAAAATTCCCGAGTCGCCAGTGGAAAACTTAACAAATATTCCCGGATATTTTGTGTGAAAATCCATATAGTGAGAATTTATCATTTCATCGCAAACCGAGTCTGGCGTGACAATGTGTATGCTCCCCCTGCACTCTTCATCTCTTGCCAGACTTTCTTTGTATTCTTCCGTCAAAGCACGGACTCTGTGTGCGTAAGACACAAGCTCATGCCCGCGTTCGGTGAGCGTTATAGTGTGATTTATCCTCTCAAAAAGCAGACAACCTATCTCGTCTTCAAGCTGTTTTATCTGAAAGGAAACGGTAGACTGTGAGTATCCCAGCTCCTCGGCTGCCTTTGTAAAGCTTCCGACTTCAGCAACGTGTATAAAGGTGATCAAATTTCGCAGTTCCATGATAATTCCTCTGGCATCGATATTTTCGATGATAAACATCAAAGGTATTCGCTTGACTAATGCTCGAAAATATTATATAATAAACTCACGAAAAAGTCAAGTAGATATTCCGCATAATTTTTCGGGGCAATCAAGCTTTACGGAATATCAATTAAACAACAAGGAGTTTTATCATGAAAAAAGTATTATCACTTATGTTAGCTCTCATTATTGGTGCGGGAAGTTCTGCATTGCTTACCTCTTGCTCTGATACAGGTGACGATGGAAAGCTTGAAATCGGTATCGTTCAGCTTGTCGAGCATCCCGCACTTGATGCGGCAACCGAAGGCTTTAAGCAGGCGATTATCGACGAGCTTGGTGCTGACGCTGTTGAGTTTGACTATCAGAACGCTCAGAACGATGCCAATACCTGTTCCATAATCGTAAATCAGTTTGTATCCAATAAAGTAGATTTGATTATGGCAAACGCTACCCCTGCACTTCAGGCGGCGGCTGCGGCAACTGCCGACATTCCGATCCTCGGCACTTCCGTTACCGAGTACGGTGTAGCACTTGAACTGAAGGATTTTAACGGTACGGTTGGCGGAAATATTTCCGGTACATCCGACCTTGCGCCGCTTGATCTGCAGGCGGCAATGATCACCGAATGGTGTCCGGACGCAAGGAGCGTTGGCTTACTCTATTGCTCCAAAGAGCCTAACAGCCAGTATCAGGTTGACGTGATCAAGGCAGAGCTTGAAAACAAGGGTCTTACCGCTACGCTTTATCCTTTCACAGATTCCAACGACCTTGCACAGATCTGTACGACAGCGGTTGCTAGCAGCGATGTTATCTATGTTCCTACCGACAACACAGTTGCGGAGAACACCGGTATTATTGATAACATCTGTGAGCCTGCAGGAATCCCTGTAATCGCAGGTGAGGAAGGTATCTGCTCCGGATGCGGTATTGCAACTCTTTCCATCAGTTACTACGACCTCGGTTACTCCACCGGAAAGATGGCAGTGAAGATTCTCCGTGACGGTGAAGACATCTCAACGATGGCGATCGGTTACGCTGAAAAGCAGACACCCAAGTACAACAAGCAGAATTGTGAAGCCCTTGGTATAACACCTCTTGAGGGCTATGTAGCAATCGGAGAATAATAAACATACGCACTTAGCCGGAGTAAAAACACTCCGGCTATCTGCCTATTCACATACTATAGGTGATTAAAATGGAAATACTTGAACAATTACTAAGCGCCATTCCCGGTTCGGTATCGCAAGGTCTGATATGGGGTATAATGGCAATTGGCGTTTACATTACATATCGAATCCTTGATGTTGCCGACCTTACTGTAGACGGCTCTTTCGCAACGGGCGGCGCGGTAGCGGTTATCCTTATACTGAACGGCTGTAATCTGTGGCTCGCTATGCTTGCCGCATTCGTTGCAGGTCTTATCGCAGGCGCTATCACAGGTCTTTTGCACACGCTTATGGGAATTCCCCCTATCTTGGCAGGTATTCTGACCCAGCTTTCGCTTTACTCCATAAATCTTAAAATTCTTGGCAAGTCGAATCAGTCGATAAACGTAAATCAGACCGATCTGCTTGTATCTCTCCGCTGGGTCAAGGAATTTGCTTTCCACAACCCCATCATAACTGTGGGCGCGGTTCTGCTTGTTTTGACCGCACTTCTTTATTGGTTCTTCGGCACGGAAATTGGATGCTCCATAAGAGCTACCGGTATCAATCAGAATATGAGCCGCGCCCAAGGTATCAACACAAGTCTCAATAAGGTTCTCGGTATCATGCTTTCTAACGGTCTTGTTGCTTTTTCGGGCGCATTTCTTGCGCAATATCAGGGCTTTGCGGACGTTAAAATGGGGCAGGGCTCAATCGTTATCGGTCTTGCCGCCGTTATTATCGGTGAGGCGCTGTTTGGAAAGCTCTTCAAGAATTTTGCTTTAAGACTGCTGTCCGTTGCATTCGGTTCGATTATTTACTACATCGTTATTCAGACGGTCATTACGCTTGGATTCGATGCAAACCTTTTAAAGCTTATGTCTGCGGCGATCGTTGCTGTATTCCTTGCCATTCCGCACCTTAAAAGACAGTACGCAGAAAATCATATAAGAAAACCGAAAGGGGGAAAAATAAATGCTTGACATCATAAATGTAGAGAAAACATTTAACCCCGGAACGGTAAACGAAAAGAAAGCTTTAAACGGCATTGATCTCCACCTTGACGAAGGTGATTTCGTAACGGTGATCGGCGGCAACGGCGCAGGCAAGTCCACGATGCTCAACATGATCGCAGGCGTTTATCCGGTTGATTGCGGTAACATTATTGTTGATGACGTGGATGTTACAAGGCTTCCCGAGCATAAGAGGGCAAAATATCTTGGACGAGTATTCCAAGACCCCATGACAGGTACAGCGGCGGATATGCAGATTGAGGAAAATCTTGCTCTTGCCGCACGCAGAGGAGCAAGAAGAACCCTGCGCCAAGGTATCACCGCCAAGGAAAGAAAAGAATACCAAGAGCTTCTGAAAATCCTTGATTTAGGTCTTGAAAACAGACTTACCGCCAAGGTGGGACTTCTTTCTGGCGGTCAGCGTCAGGCACTTACATTATTGATGGCAACGCTGAAAAAACCGAAACTGCTCCTTCTTGATGAGCATACGGCGGCACTCGACCCCAAAACAGCGAAGAAAGTTCTTGATATAACCGAGGAGATCGTTGCAAAGGATAAGCTTATGACGATCATGATCACACATAATATGGCGGATGCCATTCGAGTGGGAAATCGCCTTATTATGATGCATGAAGGACGCATTGTAGTTGACGTAAAAGGCGAAGAAAAGAAAAAGCTTACGATTGAGCAGCTTCTACAGATGTTTGAGGCATCAAGCGGCAGCCAGCTTACAAGCGACAAGGTCATATTGTCGAGATAAATTACGCAGCCTTAGCTAGCTGCCATGGAATATCAGTAAACTTTAACTAAGCGCAAAGACAATACGGAAGGTCCGCATTCGTCATGCTTACAGCAGATATGCGGATTTTCTCTTTTTAAGTAGAAATGAACCGAGGTACAAAGAAGTGCAGATGAATTTTCACAGAAAACTCCCCATCCCCGAAGAAGTAAAACAGGAATATCCGTTAACAGAACGCATGATACAAGTCAAAGCGGAACGTGATGCACACATTCGCGAAGTGTTTGACGGCACCTCCGATAAGTTTATTCTTATAATAGGTCCATGTTCCGCTGACCACAGCGAGCCTGTACTTGAATACATTTCAAGACTTCGCAGAATCGAAGAACATGTATCGGATAAGATCATCATTATTCCGAGAATATACACCAACAAACCCAGAACGACCGGCCAAGGGTACAAAGGAATGCTGCATCAGCCCGATCCGGATGCAAAACCTGATATGTATAAAGGTATTGTTGCCATCCGCGATCTTCATCGGTCAGCTTTACGGGACTATGATTTTTCCTGTGCAGACGAAATGCTGTACCCGGAAAACTACCATTATCTTTCCGACCTGCTTTCCTATGTCGCTGTCGGTGCTCGTTCGGTTGAAAACCAGCAACACAGACTTACAGCGAGTGGTATCGGTGTACCTGTCGGCATGAAGAATCCGACCGGCGGCGATCTTGGTGTTATGATGAATTCTATCGTGGCTGCACAGTCCAGCCATACCTTTATCTATCGCGGATGGGAAGCTACCAGTGAAGGTAATCCATATGCTCATGCCATTCTTCGCGGCTATATTGATTATACTGGAAGAAGCACCTCGAATTATCATTATGAAGATCTGCTTCGGGTAGAAGAACTCTATGAAAAATCCAATCTGACCAATCCGTCAGTCATCGTGGACACAAACCACAACAACTCAGGTAAGAAATATCTGGAGCAGATAAGAATTGCCAAGGATATCGTTCACAGCCGGAATCAAAACGCAGATATTAAGCGCCTTGTGAAGGGCCTGATGATTGAGAGTTACATTGAGGACGGTGCGCAGGGGATGGACGAACACATTTTCGGTAAATCCATCACCGATCCCTGTCTTGGTTGGGAAAAAACCGAAAGATTGATTCTAGACCTTGCGGATAAGCTTTGATGAGGTGAAGTGATGATACGAATGGCAGAGGAAAAGGATATTCCGAAAATCGGAGATCTGCTGTCTCAGGTCTGTCTTGTTCACCATAACGGCAGACCGGACATCTTTGGTATCGGCAGAAAATATTCCGGTGAGGAATTAAAGGCGCTTTTGAAAGATGAAGGCCGTCCTATACTCGTTTCTGTTGATGATAACGACGAAGTTATGGGATATTGTTTCTGCATCTTTCAGCGGCATGTTAACAATTCCGTTCTAACGGATGTCAAGACCTTATATATTGACGATCTGTGCGTTGATGAGAATCTGCGCGGTAAGCA
Source organism: Candidatus Flemingiibacterium sp. (assembly GCA_045644145.1). Taxonomy (GTDB): domain Bacteria; phylum Bacillota; class Clostridia; order Oscillospirales; family CAG-272; genus Flemingiibacterium. The sequence goes on along the minus strand of JAZRGK010000038.1, from coordinate 16,443 downwards.
TATCGGAAAGGAACTTTACGAGGCGGCGGTAGCTCTTGCAAAGGAAAGCGGATGCTACAATCTTACGCTGAATGTGTGGAGCTGTAATCCGTCAGCAATTCGATTCTATGAAGCCTGCGGTCTTGTACCGCAGAAAATCTGTATGGAAATGATTTTGTAAAAAGCAAAACATTCGCTGTGGTGATACGATGTATTTCAATGATATAAAGCTCGGAATGACGGTGGAAATTGCACCTGCCGCCATTGAAAAAGAAAAAATGCTGGCATTTGCCCGAGATTACGATCCGATTCCTCTCCATACTGATGAGGAATACGCCAAGACCACCCCCTTTGGCAAACTAATTGCGCCGGGCGTGATGTCCTTTATGTCGGTGTGGGCGAAATATCTTGAGGTGGATTTCTTCGGCGAGGAGCTTCTTGCCGGAAAATCTACGAAAATTGAATGGCTGAAGCCTGTTTATGCTGAGGATATTCTGATGGGAAAGGCAATTGTTACAAATCTTGTCCAGCGGAACCCAAAAAACGGGCTGGTGGAGATCTCCATTGATGCCTATAATCAGCACGGAGAGCTTGTTCTAAAGGATGTTACTGAAGCCATTGTGAAGTGCAGACCGGCAGATCTGAAAAATAGCTGATATCGATATATTTGTGGAAAGAAAAAGCGATTCAAGTCATTTTTGACCTGAATCGCTTTCCTTGTTCTTCGTATTTATTCCGTTACGAATTTACCGAATAATCCTTTTTGAAACCATGAGCACCAAAAATCTGCCATACACCTACACCAAGACGCTGAATGATAGCCTTTCTTTCTTCTGCACAGAGCTTGGGATCAGTATCCACAGAAGTCATCAAAATCGGTGCATATTGGTTATATGCCGCCTGCTCCGGTGTCAGGCCATGGATATTGATGTAAATATCTCCCGTAAACGCAATATGATGTGCGTAATCAATCAGTACAATCTCACCGGGAAGATGTCCGCCTTTACCTTCATAAACCTCAAAATGAAGTTCCCCAAAGTCGAAGAAGCCTATTTGCGTAAGGGGTTCCCGAAGCGTTTCAACATCATTCCATAAAGCCGTAATTTTTTCTGGATTTACTGCTTTATATGAGGTCAGGATCTTACAGATGTTGATATACGGCTTATGCAGGGGATTTTTCTCGCGGAATCCGTTATTGCCCATGAATTCGTTTCGAAGACATCCTGCAGTTTTGGAGCTGGCAATGATCTTGTCAAAGAGAGGAAGCAAACCGCAGTGATCCACGTCCGCATGGGTAACGAGGATGGTTTTCTTCATGCGGTCGAAATCGGGGAGTATTCTCCTGAATACGGCGACCATTTCCTCGCTGTAACAGGCATATCCGCTGTCCACAAACAATACCTTATCACCGCTTTTGATGATGATCGTATTGCTTCCGCAAGGCGGTTCGATCAGCGTGATTTCAGTGTTATCCGTAATTTTGTGGTTGCTGATTCTCGGTGTGAAGGCTGTACCTTTAGATGCCCCGAGGAGCTCGGCAAACTTGCTTATACTGTCAAAGGTTCTATAGGGAGAAAGTCCCTGTTCGTCCAGTGTCTGCATTGCAAGATTGACATGAACCAGCAACTCACGGCTCACTTCATTAGGCAGTCCCATGGTTTGAGAGAGCCCAATTACATATGTGTTATAAAAGATGCTGTTGTCGTACACCTTTTCCGAGCTGTTGTAGTTGATCACACGAACCCTGCACAGCTTTTCTGCCTCTTTCAGAAACGCTGATACCTTATCAAAGTCGTCGATATACAGTCCCATCTTGAAATACTGATAATCGGTACCGTTTTCCTGCGAGCTTATATAGGAGATGTTGAAGTTGAAGTCGTTGATCAATTCAAGCACATTGGTAACGCTTCCGGGAACATCATGAAGACAGAATTCGATCAGCACAATGCCTGTTTTTGAGGCATTGCTCTGCAGATATCCGATCTTTTCAAGCTCTGTATCTGCTTTCAACAGTTGTTCCTCTGTGCCTTCTGCATCAATGAACAGAGTATGGGTATCCACCGCTTTGTTATAGCTGACGCGGGTGATGTTTATGCCAAGTGCAGAAAAACACTTGCTTGCCTTGAGAAATGCACCGATATGATCGGGCATGGAAGTCACATATGTCTTTTTCAATGTACCACCTCAATCAAATCAGTAATTATGCGGTCACAATATTGGCAGCTTCTTTGAATTCAGGGAGTTTTTTTGCATCCTCGCGCATCTTGTACTTCAGAATCTTTCCGGCAGCATTCATCGGGAAACTGTCTACGAATACCACATAACGAGGTGTTTTGTGCTTTGCCATATTATCCATAACGTACTGTTTAATTTCTTCTGCGCTACATTTCACGTCCGGCTTGAGGATTACGCACGCCATAATTTCTTCTCCGTACTGCTTATCAGGTACACCTATAACCTGTACATCGGAAACCTTAGGATGTGTGTAGATGAAGTCCTCGATCTCCTTGGGGTAGATATTTTCACCGCCGCGGATTATCATATCCTTGATTCTGCCGGTAATCTTGTAGTTCCCATCAGGCAGACGTCTTGCAAGATCGCCGGTATGAAGCCAGCCGTCCTTGTCGATGGCAGCGGCGGTTGCGGCAGGCATCTTATAATATCCTTTCATGATGTTGTAACCGCGGGCAACAAATTCACCGTCCACATTATCGGGACAGTCAAGACCGGTTTCGGGATCTACTATCTTGCATTCAACGCCGAAAATTGCACTGCCGACGGTATTTACACGGGTTTCGATGCTGTCCGTGGTCTTCGACATGGTAGTGGCAGGAGAAGCTTCTGTCTGACCGTAAGTGATGCAGATTTCGCTCATGTGCATCTTCTCGATGACCTCTTCCATGACCTTGATGGGGCAGGGAGAACCTGCCATAATGCCGGTACGCATATAGCTGAAGTCCGTCTTATCGAAGTCCTCATGGGCAAGCATGGCGATAAACATAGTGGGAACGCCGTGGAAGGCGGTGATCTTTTCCTTATTGATGCATGCAAGACCTTTCTTTGGAGAGAACGCGGTGATCGGGGACATTGTAGTTCCGTGCGTCATGGATGCGGTCATAGCAAGAACCATACCGAAGCAGTGGAACATGGGAACCTGAATCATCATACGGTCAGCCGTTGACAGATCCATGCAGTCGCCGATTGCCTTACCGTTGTTTACCACATTGTAGTGTGTCAGCATAACGCCCTTGGGGAATCCGGTGGTACCGCTGGTGTATTGCATATTGCATACGTCATGCTTATTGATCATAGCGGCGCGGCGATATACGGCTTCGATGGGCGTTCTTTCGGACATTGCCATCGCTTCATCCCAAGCCAAGCATCCCTTCTGCTTGGACTCAACGGTAATGATATTTCTCAGGAACGGCAGCTTGCGGCTGTGAATAGGCTTTACTTCATCATTCTGCTCCAACTCGGGAACAAGCTGCTTAATGATGGAAATATAGTCTGAATCCTTGTATCCGTCCACCATAACCAGCGTATGCGTATCAGACTGACGGAGCAGATATTCTGCTTCGTGAATCTTATATGCCGTGTTTACGGTGACGAGAACCGCACCGATCTTGACTGTTGCCCAGAAGGTGATGTACCATGCCGGTACATTGGTTGCCCAGACAGCAACGTGGTCACCTTGCTTAACGCCCATGCTGATCAGCGCACGGGCGAAGGTATCAACTTCATCACGGAATTCACTGTATGTACGGGTATAATCAAGTTCGGTATAGCGGAACGCATACTGATCCGGAAATTCTTCGCACATACGGTCGAGAACCTGCGGAAATGTCATGTCGATGATCTGATTCTTTTCCCATACATAATAACCGTCGCCGCGGTTGTTTTTCTGAAGACGCTCTGTGTCACCGCCGCATTCGAGATACTGTGCCATAAAGTTGGCGTAATGCGGGAATACAATGCCTGCATCGGAAAGCTCGGGAGCGTACTGCTTGAGCCATTCCAGAGAAATGTATCCTTCATAGTTGAGAGAGCGCAGAGCCTTCATATATTCCGCCATAGGGGGCAGATCGCCTTCACCGACCAGACGGTATTCAACCTTACCGTCTACTACAACTGAGTCCTTGATGTGACAGTGCTTGATATATGCACCGAGATTGTTGATAGTCGTTTCAGGCATTTCATTGTTATAGCGATAGGGATGGTTCCAGTCCCACAGAGCACCGACACTGTCGCTGCCGATCTGCGACAGAACATCCGAAAGACGGGCGGTATCGGAATAAACACCATTTGTTTCGATAAGAAGCATAACGCCGGCTTCTTCCGCGATTGGGGCGAGAATCTTCATAGGTTTGATGATATTCTCATCCGGAAAATCGGTGGTGATTTCTGCGGTCAGGTCACCGAGAACACGGATATACGGTGTACCAAGAGCAGAAGCAAGAGCGATATACTCTTTCAGCTCTGCGATGGATTCTTCGTGCTTGTCTTTAAAGCGAAGCGCACAGCCGGAAGAAAGGCAGCAGATCTCCAGACGGAGCTGTTTCAAAGTTGCCTTTGTTTCTTCAAGATTTTCGGGAAGAAAAGGGGAGGCATGGATAGAAAAAATATCATCTCCGAGGCCTCGCATTTCAATTCCGTGAAATCCGAAGTCCTTTGCCAGCGTGTAGATATCCGTCCAGGCAAAACCGCTGCATCCCAGTGTGGAAAAAGAAAGTTTCATAGTGTTCGACATCCTTTCGAAAATAAAAAATGATATGAAAGAGCTGTTATCTGAAGAAACAAAAACGCTTTCGTCTCGCCAGAAACAATTCTGACAGAAACGAAAGCGTAAAACTTCCGCGGTACCACTCTGTTTGGTATAATAATACCCATCTCATTAAGCACAACATGATGCTCTTCCCTGATAACGGTGGGATTCCGTTCATGTCTACTAATACTGTATAAACAGAATGTTCGGATGACTGCTATGGGGCGAGTACATCGAAACCGGTCACTACCTCGCACCAACCGGCAGCTCTCTGTAGACTTTTATCCGATGGGGATTCCCCAATCAATGCATTATATTGATCATATTGTATCACAATATCTTGGATCTGTCAAGCGAATAAATTCAATCTGCTCCATCAAAAAATTCGATAGTTTAACTGAACACAAATGAATCAAAGCAGAAAACCCGAGAAAATCTCGGGTTTTCATTAGTCTACGGCAGCCATCTCAGGGGATGGCTGCCGTTCAATAAATTTACGCGAAGTAATCGCCAAGGTAATTCTTGGTGTTTTCAATCATTTCGTCGAAGAGCTTTCTCGCATCGGTCATGGACAGCGGAACGAGCGGATCGTTAGCGAATACTCTGAACGCCTTTTCAAGGTCGCGCTCCATAGCCGCCTCAACAGTGAGCTCCTGCTGGCCGCAAATACGGGAGATGAGCGGGTAGATCGCCGAGGGAATATCGCCCACGAATACGGGCTCAAGCTCGTTGGTGCGGAAGGTAGCGTTGGTTTCTACCACTGCGCCGATGGGGAGATTTGTAACCTGACCGTAGTTGGGGATGTTTACGTTGGTAACAAGATCGCGAAGTCCAAGAAGTGCGCGCATCTGCTCAACACCCTCCTCGCCGGTGGGCTTGAGAACGAATGCTTCCTCGCCGGAGAGCAGACGTTTGCTTCTTGCAAGACGCTTTTCGAGGTCATCCCAGCGGAAAGAAACGGGTGTAAGAGCATATTTCCACTCTTTGACCTTTTCGGGGCTCTCGAGATACCACTTGCCGGGGCAGAATTCTGCAAGATGTCTGTCGCCTGCTGCGGCGATAAGACCGAAACGCTTGAAAAGATCCATTTTAACGCGCTCCTGGCTTCCGAACATCTTGTTCATCCAGTTCTCGTCAACAGGCTCAACATAGCCGCTGTCAGCGTACTTGTCGCAGAACTTACTGTAAACGTCAAAGAGATCGGTATCTCTGAACTGAGCCTTGTCAAACCATGTGAAATGGTTTACGCCGAGTACGTTTACCTTGATCTCCTCGCGCGGTACGAAAGGAAGACCGCAGATGTCCTGAAGTGCACGAACGAGCAGCTTCTGCGTACCGAACACCTCGTGGCAGCAGCCAAACGCTTTGATCTCGGGGAATGCTGCGTAGAGTGTCTTAGTGCAGACGGTCATCGGGTTAGTGTAGTTGATAACCCAAGCGTCAGGCGAATACTTCTTGATAGCGAGCGCGATCTCCTCAAACATGGGGACGGTGCGCAGTGCTCTGATAAGACCGCCGGGGCCGCTTGTATCGCCGACGGACTGATAAATGCCGTATTTTTCGGGAGTGTGAACGTCGCTCTCCATTTCCTTGAATGTACCGGGGAGAATGGAGATAATAACGAAGTTGGCGCCGGTGAGAGCTTCGCCGATGGTTTCAACTGCCTTGTAGTTCCACGCGGATTTGCAATCGGGAAGTTCCTTTACCTTGTTGCCGATGATCTCGTTGTTCTTTGCAGCCTCAAAGTCGATGTCATAGAGATAAACATCACCCGAAATGTCGTCTGCCTTAGCAAGGTCGGACATAAGTCCCCATGCCCAACCGCGAGATCCGCCGCCGATGTAGGCGATTTTAATGTCCTCTACTTTGTTGTTTGCATACTTCATAAATATATTCCTCACTTTCGTTTTACTTACTGATTTTTTTGCCCGTTGCAAGACCGTTGTACTCGTCAAGGAAGGCTTCGGCGTGTTTTGTCATAATAATGCTTACGCGCTCGTCCTTGAAGCTGAATATAAAGCAGGCGTTTCCAAAATATTTGTCGATGATCTGCACCTTTAAGCGAAGCTTCTTTTCCTCCGCCCAGTCAGCGGATACAGCGCATTTATACTTGTTGCCTTTGCAAGTCTTGCCTGCAACAAGGTCGGAGTAGCCGTCCTCCGGGAAAATGCCGAACTCGTTATATCCAATGCCGAATGTAAGCTCCTTATCGCCATTGGCATTTGTGTAGGAGAATGTACCCTTGTCGCCATCGAAGTTGAAGCGGATGCGTGTGATACCCATGGGGTTAGCTTCAAGCTCGTAGGTGACGTTCTCAATCTCACCGGCAAACGCGCCGTATTTCGTTTTTTCGAAATGCGTCAGCTCACGAGTTGCGATGTAGGCATCAAGCTCTGCTTTTGCCGCCGCGTCGTCCGGCATCGGCTCGCCGAGGCTCGGAATAATGCGGTGATAAAGCTCGTGATAGAGAATAGCGCGCGTTGTGGCGGCGTTGCCCTGATTGTCAGAGGTAAGTATGCAGATGAAATCGCTCTTAGGATCGCAGATAGCGAACTGGTCACCCATGCCGATTAGGGCGAAGCCGCTTCTCGGACACATCCAAATCTGATAGCCATAGCCGTAGCCGATATCGCCTGCGAGCCAGCCGTTAGGGCAGTTGCAGACCTGCTTCGAGGTTGCTGCCTTCATATAATCGCGGCTCAGATATTGCTTACCGTTCCACTCGCCGAGATTAAGAGTAAATCTTGCGAACGCAAGAAGGTCGCGTGAGGTGCACATAATGCCTGAGTCAACGAAGTCGTGACCGCCGGGGACGCTCAGACAGTACGCTTCCTTTGAAAAGCCGATGTCGTCAAGGCATTTTTCGCGCAGATAGCTCATCAAGCCTTTGCCGGTGACTTTTTCCAGTACAACGCCGAGCATATACGAGCCGGGCGAATCATATCTGAAAAGCGTGCCGGGGATTTTTTCGCCCTTCTTGGTAAAATAGACTGTGGTGCGGTCGTCCGTATTCTGGTCAAACCAATTGATCGGCACCTGCATAGACGTACTCATTGTGAGCATATCGCGTATAGTCGATTCAGAGAGAAGCTCGTCAAAGTTTTCGTTCCTGTATTCAGGGAAAAAATCGGTTAATTTGTCATCAAGGTCAAGAAGCCCGTCGTCAATGGCAAATCCGATAGCGACTCCGACAAAGCTTTTTGATACCGAATACATACGGTGCAGAAAGTCCTTGTAAAATGGCTTATAGTAGCACTCGGTGAAGATGTTGTTGCCGCGCGCCATAATTATACTGTGCGTTGCAAAGCCATAGCTGTCGAATACCTTTAAGGTTTCAAGCACTGTTTTCGAGGGGATACCCGCCCTCTCAGGCGTTATCGTGTTAAACATAGTTGTGACCATACCTTTCTTAACAAATCAAAGAAGTTTGTGGCGGTTTCCGTCAGGAAATTCGCGTCGATGACGCGAAAGGCACAAAACTTCCGGTCTGAAAAATGCCCCATTTTTCAGACTTATCTCCTTTGCTTCATAACTGTGAGAAGCCGAACGGGTTAGGCAAGTAGTTTGTGCCCGTTTTGTCGGCAAAGCCGCGAAGAAATCCGCTTTCACCGAGCTGTATAATTTCTCTTTTATAAAAGGTTTCTTCTTTCGTGTTTACGGTATATTATTTTTATGAGTTTCAAAAATACACCATCTCACAATAATTATACATCAATAACCATGTAATTTCTACCGGTATTTTGCTTTTTTCAGATATATTTATACAGAAATATTGCAATTTTGGTAAAGATATGGTATTATATACTTAGCACAAAGAGAGGCGGTAACGTTATGATATACCTTGATAACGCATATATAGATAAGTCGATAATAATAGAAAAGGATAAATCTCCGCTTGCGACCGAAATGCCAGAAACACATTCCCATGCACACTTTGAGCTGTATTTTCTGCTTTCAGGTAAACGTCGTTATTTTGTGGGGCACAAGATATTTTCCGTGTCGCCCGGCAATCTCGTTATAATTCCCGCCAACGAGCTTCATAGGACGGGCGCACTCGGTGGTGTTGGTTACGAGCGGTATGTTATGTATTTTTCCGGCGATGCACTTGATGATATCACAGAAATGATGGGGAAAGACAGGGTAGATGAGTTTTTATCTCTCGGGTGTGTGCAGTTTTCGCCGGAGTATGTAAAATGGCTTCGAGAGCGCTTCCGTTCGGTGCATACAGATCAGGTACATGGCGATGAATTCACCTATCCGCTGCAGAAAAACCTGCTTTACGACATAATTGTGGAAACTCTTCGTCACGGCAACGCAAAAAGCCGTGCCACGGATGAGGGCGCTGATAAAATACAACTTGTTGCCGGATACATCAGCGAAAACTACTCCTCGGAGATAACGCTCGATCTTGCCGCAGAGATGGCATGCATGGAGAAAACGTATTTTTCAAAGCGTTTTAAGGCATTAACGGGATTTGGATTTTGCGAGTATCTTACGCGTACACGAATAAATGTGGCGCAGTCGCTGCTTTTTACAAGTGACCTTAACATAAGCGAGATCTCCGATGCATGCGGCTTCTCGGGCAGTAACTATTTCGGCGATGTATTCAAACGTCTGCACGGTATGTCACCGTCAGAATACCGCCGTAAAATGAGAAACAAATAATCGAAAAAGTGATGTGTAACTCGTAAAGTGTCTAACTTTTGGGGTTCATATCACAAGTAAGTTTATCGCTTTTCTCATGTGCTTTTAAGGGAATACGGGAACTGCTTACTACTTGACACGAAGTTCATTTTTTGATATAATTGCATCATAGAAAAAGGAATACCTGTAGAAGAAGATTTCTCTCCACTTCTGCATATTGGCGAGATAATCTACGCAAAGAGGGAGTTCTCATTTTCTGGAAAAATTCACCCTCGAGGACGAGATTTAAATTGCCTTGCGGCAAATGAAAAGGAAGGAAGCGTTTTGCGGACGATAGTGATATCGCGGCAAAGCCACGGTTACATAAATGAATCGAAAGTACGGTTTTATTGGTTTTACGGTTCTTATTTTATCCTTGCTGCTTGCGCCTGTTTTTGCCGTAACCGGTGAAAATGCGGAATTATCGGGGGAGCGCACATACATAGTAGATTTCAAGGATGACATAACGCTGTTTTCAGCGAAAGAACGCGATGAACGGTTCAATATACTTACCGAAAGCGAGCTTATGGAGTGCCTTGAAGCCGGAATTGTTGAATATTATGAGGAAAACTATGCAGTAGAGCTGCTTTCTGACACCGAAACTTCGGATACTGTCAGGGAGATTCCTGCGTCTAAATGGGAGCTTGAAATGATTAGCGCATCTGAAGCGGCCAGAATAGGATGCGTGGGTCAGGAAGTAACGGTAGGCGTAATAGATTCGGGCGTGTACTGTCACCCCGATCTTCTTGACAGCATAAAGCCCGGGTACAACTATATCAAGAAAAACGATGACGTAACGGATAATATGGGGCACGGAACATTCGTCAGTGGTCTTATAGCGGCGAACGCTGGGGAACTTGGCGCACTCGGAATAGCACCCAAGGCGAATATAATTCCCTTAAAATGCTTTGACTTAGGTTATACCACAAGAGTTTCCCAAATTTGCAACGCCATATACGACGCGGTCGATGTATACAACTGTGATATTATCAACATGAGTCTTGGTATCACCTCTTATTCCGCAAAGCTTTTTGAGGCGGTGAATTATGCCGTTGAAAATGGAGTGGTGATCGTTGCCGCGGTGGGAAATAAAGGTACGCAGACTCTTTACTATCCCGCCGCCTTTGAAAACGTTATAGGTGTTGGCTCGGTGAACGAAAATTACGAACGTTCAAGCTTTTCCGAATACAACGAGTCGGTGTTTGTAATGGCACCCGGTGAGAAGGTCATGAGTACGGACACAAACGGCTCGTACCGTACAGACAGCGGAACTTCCTTCGCCGCTCCTATTGTAAGCGGTATGGTGGCTGTTATGATGAATATTGACAGCGATCTTACCTATGAAACGGCGGCGGAGTATCTAAAAAATTCCGCAGTGGACCTTGGGGATGAGGGCTACGATATTTACTACGGTCACGGTCTTGTTGATGTAAAGGCGTGTATCGGGATGATGCTTGAAGATCAGCATAAACCTGAGGTGTTACCTGACGGTGGGGAAGCATCTGATCTCGATGCAGTACTGTTCTTAAGATATCTTGCCGTCCGTGCGCTTTCGGAGATCTCCGATAATATTACCCACGTTGACGGTGATGGGGATATCTCCAACCGTGATGATACAGAAGAAAATGATCTTAAAACCGATGAAACCACCGATGCCGTAACCGATACCCATAAAGCAGACGAATGCGACGAGCCGGATTATATGGTTGAATTGCTTTCATTTAGCGACGTAAGCGATGATGACTGGTTCTATGAGAGCGTCAAATATGTATATGAAAACAATCTTATGCGTGGCGTGTCGGATAGTGAATTTGCTCCCTCAGCACTGCTTACAAGGGCTATGTTTGTAACAATTTTGCACCGCATGGACGGTGCGCCGACAGTTTATGGGCACAGCTTCACAGATGTGGAATGCGGAAGTTGGTACGAAAATGCCGTGGCATGGGCTGCATCAAAGGGGATCGTTTACGGTATTTCAAGTGCGGAATTTGCTCCAGATGCCAACATTACAAGGGAGCAAATGGCGACTATCATTTACCGATATGCGAAATACAAAAATTCCGATTTTACTCCCCAAGGTGACGTACACATTACATCTTACGGAGATTATGCGGATATCTCTGATTTCGCCGTTGAAGCCATTGACTATGTATGCGAAAAGGAAATTATGAGCGGTATGGGTACGGGTGCACTTTATCCTCTTGCAAACGCAACAAGAGCAGAGGCGGCGGCTGTATTTATGAGAGCTTCTGCGGTTCTTGATTAATTTACGCTGTTGAAAAACAGCACGGCGAGATATGTAATATCCTTATATGCGCTTTACTTATGTTTTACATGTTTTTACAATGTTTTTCGGAGGATACCGATGCCGTTTACGGATAATCTTAGTGCTCAGATAATAATTTCAATATCAATAATACTTATGGCAGGCTTTGCCATGACGCGTCTTACAAAGCTTCTTCGTCTTCCCAATGTCACTGCCTACATAGCAGTAGGTATACTTCTCGGGCCTTCTTGCTTTGATATCGTTCCGCAAAATATAATTGACGGCACAGAGTTCCTTTCAGATATATCTCTTGCCTTTATCGCTTTTGGGGTGGGAGAATATTTTAAGCTTTCTTCTCTTAAGCGGTGCGGATTGTCGGCGGCGGCTGTAACTCTCGTAGAAGCCCTCACTGTATTTACGGTTATGATGTGTACGCTGTATTTTCTTGTTGACCTTGAGCTTCCGTTAGCTATTGTACTGTCAGCGCTTGCCGCGGCAACTGCTCCCACGTCTACCATGATGACTATCCGCCAGACACGCTCACGTGGTGAGTTTGTGGATATGCTCCTTCAGGTTATGGCATTCGATAACCTTGTGGGATTGCTTGCCTATAGTATTGCCATATCAGCGGCGCTGTCAATTATGCATGGCGGCTTTGAAGCTTCTGCTGTCATGCTTCCAATAGTGAAAAATGTGGCTGCGGCGGCTCTTGGTGTAGTGTTCGGTGTTGTCATGAAGCTGTTTTTAGGTGGCAGATCGGCAGACAACAGGCTTATAATCGTAGTGGGGCTTCTGTTCGCATTTTGCGGAATATGTGTACTCCTTGACGTTTCGCCCCTGCTTGGATGCATAATGATAGGCACTGTCTACATAAATTTGACAGGCGACAGCAAGCTGTTTTTGCAGACGGCATACTTTACGCCGCCGCTTCTTCTCATATTTTTTGTGCGATCCGGACTGAACTTTGATTTTTCCGCGCTCGTTGGAGGCGGCACTATTGGTGAAATCCCGCTTTGGGTTATCGGAATCGTATATTTTACAGTGCGAATCCTTACAAAATATGGCGGCGCATTCCTTGGTTCTGTAATTACACGGCAGAGTGCAAAGGTGCGCAATTTTCTCGGAATGGCTCTTATCCCTCAGGCTGGCGTGGCAATCGGACTTGCGGCGCTCGGGGCACGCTCCCTTGGCGGCGAGGTCGGTGCCGCACTTGAAACCGTGGTGCTGTTTGCTTGCATACTCTATGAATTTGTAGGGCCGCCGCTTGCGAGGTGGTCGCTGTCCATATCCGGTTCGGTGGCAGGGGAAGATGTTCCCGAACCGCCGCCACCGGATGTCAAAGAGCTTATTGACAGAGTGCGCGAGATCCGTGAGCAAAATGCCCACACAATACCGCCGCATGGGGCGGAGGAAAAGGCGTTTACCGAGGCTGCCGAGGAACAGCTTGCGCGCACGGGACTTTACAAAGACAGATTCAGGCGCTGATTTTATAATGGAGGAAGAAAATGATTTTTACAGAATTTGGTGATCCGATTATTAAGCTTTTGGGTGAATGGGCGGGGGAGCTTACTCTTGGTGCAGTTTTGCTTCGTGCATTGCTTGCCCTACTGCTTGGTGCGCTTCTTGGATGTGAGCGTGCCGCAAAGCGGCATGCGGCAGGACTGCGCACATTCATGCTTGTGTCACTTGCGGCGTGCTGCGCATCTATGATCGACATTTTTCTTATGGATGCCCATGGTGCGGTATTTCCAATAATATCTGCCGCGGCGCTTGTGGGTGCGGCTACAATTAGTTCAAGCTCTATACTTTACAGCTCAAAAAATCAGATAAAGGGTCTTACCACGTCAGCGGGGCTTTGGGCATGTGCACTTATAGGTGTTGCGGCAGGTTCGGGGCTTTACACTATAACTTTTGCTGTATTTCTCGCTCTTATTGTGTCCCTGTCGCTGTTTCCGTCCTTTGAGAGGTTTCTTAAGAACCGCTCCGATCATTTCGAGATTCATCTTGAGCTTGCGAGCCGTCAGTCACTACCGGATTTTACCGCGACAGTACGTGCTTTAGGGCTTCGCATAGACGATATTGAGTCAAACCCTGCGTACCATAATTCGGGACTGTCTGTATATACCGTATCGCTTACGGTAGTGGGTGATGAGCTTAAAAAATACAAGACTCACCGCGAGATAATTACGGCGCTTGCCTCGGCAGAGTATGTGCAGTATATAGAGGAGCTGAGTTAATTAAAAAATGACCCCGTGGGGTCATTTTTTAATTAACATCCCTAAGAGCACCGATAAAGACGGGCAGATTCGTTTCACAGTCGATGATAGTGAACATAAACGGTCGGTCAAGTATCACTTCTTTGGGATTTTCAATTAAATCTGCGGCACCGTCAGCCATTTCGATTACCGTTGCGGCTCCGGCTTTAGTGCCTCTGGCACCAACCTCGATATATGTTTTGTGTATGACGCGGCTTATAAATATGTTTCCAGCGGTACTGCTTCCGAGGGCGGTGAAATCGGCAGTATCAGCGTCAAATGCATCTTCCATTCCCATATTTGCAAGTGTTTCTGCCAGCTCAGAGGAATATTTGTAATCGAATTCGGGGATAGCGGCATTTACTGTGGCGTGCTCGGCGTTTTCAATGAGAGATAGCAGTTTTTCGCCGTTAAGAGATGATGCATAATCTGAAACAGTAACGTTTTCATCCGGAAGCAGTGCCACAAATGCATATTTACTTTTCGAGTAATATTTTATGAACCCTACGGCGTTTTCATCTTTAATGTACCATCCCTCTGTGGAGTACATGAGGTTTACATCCTGTACAGTACCGTCTTCTTTGGTGAAGTTCCGCTTTTTTATGTCCTTCTTTTCATAAATACTCTGCCATTCCGCATCAAATGTCAGTGCGTTTATAAGATACATTACCGCCGAGCTTGGAATTTCGGAAATCACCTTTTTTATCATACCGTCAGTTTTATCGCTGACCCAGTGATTGATTTCACCTACTGTTGAAGAATCAAACGGGGCTTTATATATATCCGCACCGTAAAAATCTGCGTTGGTTTGAAGAAAATCTTTGTTTACCGTAAATCTGGTATCATTGGTGAACCATACGGAGTTTGCCAGGCGGAGCGTTGACTTTTCTGTATCTGGCAATGCGGAAAGATATGCCGCCATATACTGGTTAAGCGCATCCTTTTTTACACCAAGCACATCCGACATCTGCTCTAAAGTGCTGCCGCCTGCGCCGTTTTGGCACATGGCAAGTGAACTGACTACTGATAAGGGGGAAATAAGGGCGTTCTCTTCGGAGTCAAGTGAGCCGCAAAAAAGGCGCACACCGAAATTGGCAATAGCCGTGCGTGTACTGTCGGTTTTAAGCTCTGCAGAAATGTTAAGCTTGTTTTGTGCTATATTATTCATGAGATTCTCCGATTTTTCCGAACCGCATGCAAATAGGGAAACTAATATGCAGAGAAGTAGTATCAGCGATAATTTGCGTTTCATTTTGACGCTTCCTTTCTTAAAAATTTTTAATATCAATGCTTTTCATTTGTATAAGACGCATCAAACGACAAAAAAGTTCCGTGATTTTGCTTTGGCTTGTGTAAAGCATGGTACGCCTTGACTTTTTTTATGGAATAGTGTATAATATGGCTATGCTTGGCGCGAACGCCGATGAGCATCAGTTTTTATTTAAACGGTTGATCTTATGGGAAACAAAAAGTATTCGAGAGTATATGTAGAAATAACCAATATCTGCAATAGAAGCTGTTCGTTCTGTCCGGGCACAGCGCGTGACAAAATGCGCATGAGCCTTGCTGAATTTGACATTGTTACAGATAAATTAAAGGGTATTACCGATTATATCTATCTGCATGTAATGGGAGAGCCGCTGACTCATCCGGAAGTATATGAAATGATAGCACTTGCAAATAAAAAAGGCTTCCACACTGCTGTAACAACCAACGGCACACTTCTTGATAAACGCGGAGAAGAGATTATTTCTGCCGGTGTATACAAGGTGAATATATCCGTTCACAGCTTTGAGGATGGATGTGATGAGGATTATCTTTCCTACCTTAATATTTGCTTTGATTTCGCGGATAAGGCGAGCACGCAAGGCGTATTGTGCGTACTCCGCCTTTGGAATCAGGGATACGATGCAGGGCGCAACATTAACACTGTGGCGCTTATGCGTGAACGTCTTGCCGGAGAATGGAAAGAGGGAAGCCGCGGTATAAGAATACGCCACAAATTGCACCTTGAATACGGTGATCGATTTGACTGGCCGGACATGGAAGCAGAGGACGGCGGCGACGAAGTTTTCTGCTACGGACTTTCGGATCATTTCGGTGTGCTGTGCGATGGACGGGTAATTCCGTGCTGTCTTGACCGAGAAGGCGCTATAACCCTTGGCAATATACTTCATGAGGGTGCCAATATAGAGGAAATACTGTCCTCGGAGCGAGCTTTACAGATGCGTGAGGGCTTTGCTTGCCGACATGCCACAGAGGAGTTGTGCCGTAGGTGCGGATATGCGAGGAGATTTTAACAGCAAAAGACCTAAAGATAAACATAAAAAGGTTGTATAATAAAAGTTGGGGTAAGGCCAACAGATAAGTTCAAGAAAAAATAAAAAAAGTGAGCATATCTGAAAGAAATCTGATAAAATAGAGTTACCACACAAAACTTTATCGGAGGTCTCGGATATGCTCACTTGTAATTATAGCAAAGAAATACTCAATAATCA
>JAZRGK010000037.1:0-12074 GCA_045644145.1 Candidatus Flemingiibacterium sp. | reverse complement strand
AACCAGTGCGGTAAGGTCAACGAGATACACCTGCTTACCCGCAAGTCTTCTCGGAACGTCGTTATAGGCTATTTTGAGAGCCAACGCCTCGGCGATGGCAGTTTTGCCGACACCGGGCTCGCCTATGAGGCAGGGGTTATTCTTCTGACGTCTTGAAAGAATCTGTATCACGCGGTCAAGCTCACGCTCACGTCCAACGATTCGGTCAACCTTGCCCTCAGCGGCATAGGCTGTAAGATTTTTACAGTAGTTGGTGAGATATTTAAGCTTCGACGGCGCAGATTTTGCGTCTTTGCCGGATGCTTTTGATTTTTGCTTATCGCCGTCCTTAGCTTCGCCGGGCTTACCAAGACCGTAGCTTCCGAAAAGCTTTGAAAGATTGATTGACGGCGCACGTCCGTTTGCATCGTCGTCGGACTCGTCGGCGGCGGTAAGCTCGGTCATAGTTTCCGCCATATCGGCAAGCTCATGGTCAAGCTCCTCGATGGAATCAGGGGAAACGCCCATTTTTTCGAGAATATCGTTTACCGGCTTGATACCAAGCTCTCTTGCACACTTTAAGCAAATGCCTTCGGTGACGGTTTCACCGTTTTCGATTTTTGTGACGTATACCACAGCCACACGCTTGTGGCATCTTGCACACATTTCCATAGGTATAAGGTTCCTTTCAGGTACTGCAGAATTTATTTTTTGCCAAATATAATAAGGCTGTTATTGTAGAGATAGTTTAAAATAACCGAGTTGTCAACTACACTTTGATTGAAAATATCGCCGTTTATAGCTTCGAGGGCGAATATAAGCCCCACCGCCAGATTAGCTATAACCAGCACGCTTACCGCCGCACTGCATACGCCGAACAAAAAACCAAGGAATTTGTTCAGTCTTTTAAGAACGGGCAGTCGGAAAATGAGATCGAGTATGAAGGAAATAAGCTTCATAACGATCATTGCGGCAACAAATACGGCGATTGCCGAAAGAGCCGTACTGAGAGCGGCGGCGGTCGGTCCTGCCAATTTCTCCGCAAGCTCATCTATAGCCGCAGATTCGGCGAGATTACTTAAGAAATCCGTATAGTAGCTAACAAGCTCCTCAATGTCAACGGAAAACCTCTCCGTCACGTTAATAAGGGCATCCGGACGGTCACTAAATACCTTTTCGAGCTGAAGCCTCTCAACGCCGGCATCAACTATGCCGTTAAGGGAATCCTCGGTTATAGTTGAAACCTTGTCTTCCACGAATTTTTCGTTTAACCAATCAGAAACCGGAACGGTGAAAGTAAAAACTGCCACCACTGCAACTATAAGCGAGAGAAAATGGGTAACGGATTTTATGAATCCCCGAGCAACACCGAGGTATATTGCCGCAGCCGCGGCTGCAATTATCAAAAGGTCAATTATAAAGCTCATTCGCTCTCCTCCGTATTTGTTGATGTGTCCTTAGTTTCCTCGGATGCGGTTTCTTCCGGTGCTTCCGTTTCGGAAGCAGTGAGGACATCTGTTTCGACGCTTGAATCCGAGTCGACGGCAGTATCCGCACTCTCGGTTTCCGCTTTGGTATCGGAAGCGCCCACACGGTCAAAGTATCGCTCGGCGAAATTGGTGAATTCGTAGGTTAATGCATAGTTCTTCTTGCACACCAGCACCGAATTCGGTTCTTGTGCAAGAAGATCAATAGCATCAGATTCAACTGTGAATGTGCCGATCTTGTCATTTATCAGATTTATGCGGCTTACGGTAGTTCCTGTGAGGATGAATAAGTAGTCGCCGCTTTCCTCGAAGTCAAGGGCTATGAGCTTGCCGTCAAAATCGCCCTCGAAAACAAGCTCTCCGTCGGATGAATATATGAGGGCGTGATAGCTGTTACCGATAACGCTGTCGGAATACATGCAGGCGATGTATTGGCCGCATGAATCTGTCATGGAAAGCTTTGAGTAATGCTTGTATGCGCGCACAAGCTCAAGCTCGTTATCAAGGAAGCACACGGATTCATCGGTTATCACCGCAAATCCGGTGTCGGTAGGGTACAGTGCATAGCCGAGCCCTGACAGCTCACAGCTTTTCAGTACATTTTCGGAGTTTGGGCTTATAAGCTCGATTCTTGAATAAAATTCACCGTTTTTAGCACCCGAAGTCATGACGGTGACTATAGACGAGTCCTCGTTTAAGTCGAGCGCCATAAGATGGTCGTTCTTATAAACTCTTGCTACCGGCTTGAAATCGCTGTCATAAAGCGTGATTGCGGTGCGGTATTCTCTTGATGAGGATGCTATGGCGAAGCTTCCGTTTGCAGCTATGGCGGCATCGGTTATGGGATATTCGGTGCTGCCCTCGTATAGCTTTGAGAATGTATTAAGCACCGTAAACGCCGTACCGTCAAGGTCAAAGCAGAGTGCGAAGCGTTCGCCAATCTTTAATGTGGGGGTGGCGTACTTGATATTTTCCGCCATGATCTGGTTTCCTCTTGAGTCGTACAGCGCGTATCCCTCGGGGGAGAGAGTACAAAGGTCGCCTATAAAAAGCTCAAGGCGGTTAGGATCTCCTGAGGGGTAGTTGATCTTGGATGCGGTTATGGAAGTTTCCGTATTGGTGAAGCTTATGAATTTTAAGAGATATCTCAGGTTTTCAAGGGTGATATCTCCTCTTAAGAATGTAAAGGAAAATATAAGAAATCCCACGAGCAGTATGGTGGTGAAATATTTTGCGGTTCTGAACTTTGCGCTCATTCTGGTATAGTGAGAATCCATCTTCGGCGCAGTTGCAGACTTTTGTTTTATGGCAGGCGGGGGTGATTTTGTATTTTTAACGGGAGCTGTCGGCATTTTACTCGCTCCTTTCACTTTGCTTAGTATTTTTAAATAATTACTTTATATTATATCATAAAACTTTAAAATTATAATCGTATATAGTGTTGCCTATTTGTGAACGCTTTGTTAATATTGCGCCGCTTTAAAAAATATCGGTTTTTTTCGGGAAATTATAGTGACAGAATCAGCGAGTTGTGGTATAATTATAAGCGAAATTGAGATTTTGTCCATTTGTCGTGGCAATTCGCCGTGGATATAACATTTTTGAAGCCTTGGTTAGACTGCGATGTGAAATTGCATTTTATGAATATTCATAAAAATCCGGTAGGGGAGGGGCTTGCTCCTCCCGTATTCGGTGGTTATTTGTTTGACCAACAAGATTTCGTAAGTACGGGAGAAACACATATGAAAAAGATACTGGCAGTTGACGGCAACAGCATACTTAACAGAGCTTTTTATGGCATACGCCCCCTTACCACCAAAGAGGGGCTTCACACTAACGCCGTATACGGCTTTGTGAACATACTGAACCGCGCGCTTGAAGAAATAAAACCCGACGGATTTGCGGTGGCGTTTGACATGCGCGCCCCAACCTTCCGCCACAAGGAATATGGCGGCTACAAAGCAACCCGTAAGGGCATGCCCGAGGAACTTGCCATGCAGCTCCCTTACGCCAAAAAATGCGCTGAGGCGATGGGTGCCAGAGTTATCACTCTTGAGGGCTACGAGGCGGACGATATTCTCGGTACGGTAGGTGCTATGGCAACGGATTCCGGTGAAGTGGCGTACATTCTCACGGGTGACCGCGATTCACTACAACTTATAAGCGAAAATGTTACCGTCCTTCTTGCCACAAACAGCGAAACGGTGCATTTCGACAAGCAGAAATTCATCGAAACCTACGGTATCACTTCCGATAAATTTGTTGACGTAAAGGCGCTTATGGGCGACTCATCCGATAACATTCCGGGCGTTCCCGGAATCGGTGAAAAGACCGCTTTTAAGCTTATTTCTGAATTTGGCACTCTTGAGGGTGTATACGACAATTTGGATGCTCCCGACATAAAGCCGGGACAGCGCCAAAAGCTTGCGGATGGCAAGGACTCGGCGTACATGTCAAGGTGGCTTGCCACCATTGTTAGAGATGCTCCTATCGGTATGTCCGTATCGGACATTGACGGGCGATGTGACCGCGCGGAAGCGGCTCGCGGGGAACTGCTTGAACTGTTCACGAAATTAGAGTTTTCCGCGCTTATAAAGCGCTTCGGACTTGATGCGGCGGATATTCCCGCATGCGGATGTACGGCGGAATCTTCCGATAAACAGGCGGTTTTGTGCGCCACTCCTGCAGAGGCGGCAAGACGTGCGCTTGAAAATAGAAGTGAGCGTATAGGTGTGATGTGCGGCGACGCATTAAGCTTTTCAGCGGATGGTGTTAATGTGTACAAATCGGACATGCGCGAGGGGCTTTCCGATGTGCTGTGCGAGCTTCATAAAAGGGGAATAAAGCTCTTTGTATACGACTCCAAGGCGCTGTATTCGGAGTACGGATTCTTTGACACCGTTACCTTCGATTTCGATGTTACCCTTGCCGCGTATGTGGCTGATCCCACCGCCGGCAAATACGATGCGGCATCCCTTAAGCTTGCCTATCTCGGCGACTCATCCGATGGCTTTGACGGGGCGGATCTTTTAAAGCTTTCGGACATGCTTTCGTCGCTGATTTCCGAGCGTTCCCAAGAATCACTGCTTTATGAGATCGAAATGCCTCTTGCGGCAGTTCTTGCAAGAATGGAAGCTCACGGATTCAAAATAGACACCGTGGGGCTTGAAAAATTCACAGAGCAGCTCACCGATGCAGCATCCGTACTTGAGGGACGCATATACTTTGCCGCAGGGGGCGAATTCAACATAAAATCCCCCATACAGCTTTCCGAGGTGCTCTTTGAACGGCTTGCGCTTCCTCACGGCAAAAAGAACAAAAACGGAAGCTATTCCACAAGCGCGGATATCCTCGAAAAGCTTGCACCATACCATCAGATCGTGCAGGATATTCTTGATTATAGACAGCTTACAAAGTTAAAATCCACCTACGGCGAAGGGCTTGCCAAGGCGGCGGACGAGAGGGGAAGAATACATTCAAGCTTCAATCAGACCGTCACCGCTACAGGAAGACTTTCTTCAACCGAGCCGAATCTTCAGAACATCCCCGTGCGCACCGAGCTTGGCCGCGAGCTTCGCAGATTCTTCATACCCACAGACGAGGGCAGAGTGCTTATCGACGCGGATTATTCCCAAATCGAGCTTCGACTGCTTGCCCACATTTCCGGGGACGAAACCATGACGGATGCCTTTGTAAACGGCATCGACATTCATACAGTCACCGCATCTCAGGCGTTCGGTGTACCCCTTGGGGCGGTCACAGGCGAGATGCGTAAGCGCGCAAAGGCGGTGAATTTTGGCATCGTGTACGGAATCTCCGATTTTTCCTTGGCGCAGGATATCGGGGTCACCAAAAAGCAGGCGGCGGAGTATATTGAGGCGTATCTTGCCAAATATCCGAAGGTAGCGGCATATCTCACGGACGTGGTTGAAAAAGCGAAGGCAGACGGCTACGTTACCACCATGTTCGGGCGCAGACGGGATATTCCGGAGTTAAAATCCGGCAAAAAGATGCTTGTGGGATTCGGCGAGCGCGTTGCCATGAACAGCCCCATTCAGGGAAGCGCGGCTGATATAATCAAAATCGCCATGATTAAGGTTGACAAGGCTCTCCGTGAAAGCGGACTTGACGCAAGGCTTATTTTGCAGGTGCATGACGAGCTTATAGTGGAAGCATCGGCGGCGGATGCCGAGGCGGCGCGTGATATTCTTGTTCGCGAGATGGAAAACTGCGCTCCGCTTACCGTTCCGCTTACCGTTTCGGCGGCGATCGGCGGCACATGGTACGACTGCAAGGACTAAACGTGAGTTGTTGCTTACCTTCCGATTCGCGAAAGGTTTTGCTGCGCAAACCATTCATAACTTCCCAAAGAACGGTCATAACTATCATAAATTCGGGCACATCGGCACAAAATGGCTGATGTGCCCGAATTTGTTGCCAATTCGCATTGACAAGACTGTGTATCTATGGTATAATAATATATTATAATATTATATAACGAGATACAGCGAGGGTAAAATGATAATTCTCGGAATCGACCCCGGTATCGCCATTGTGGGGTACGGCATAATCGAATACAAAAACTCGCGCTTTACCACCCTTGCCCACGGCTCGATACAAACACCGGCGCATACGGATGTGGATGCAAGGCTTGAAATGATATACGATAGACTCTCGGAGCTTATTTCCATATATCACCCCGAGGAAATGGCTATTGAGGAGCTGTTTTTCAACACCAACCAGAAGACCATGGTGCCCGTTGCGGAAGCCAGGGGCGTGATCTTACTCTGCGCAAGGCAGAACGGGCTTAAAATCAGCGAATATACGCCCTTACAGGTAAAACAGTCGGTGGTGGGCTACGGACGTGCGGTGAAAAAGCAGGTCATGAGCATGGTGCAGCTTCTTCTGAAGCTTGAAAATGCACCGAAGCTTGACGACACCTGCGATGCACTTGCTATTGCAATATGTCACGCTAATACGGGTAATTCCAAGATGCGCGGATATTTCAACCAAGATTATTACAAGAGCAGAATGAACTAACCTTGACAAGGTACGGATAAATAAATGAACATCAACAAAAATACACAGCCAAGCTCCATTGAAATAAGAAAAGCGACGGATGCCGATTACAGCCGTATTATGGAGATATACGCCGCCGCAAGAGCATTTATGCGCGAGAACGGTAATATGACACAGTGGGTAAACGGTTATCCCTATCCCGAAATCGTAAGCAAGGATATTTGTGGCGGCAATCTTTACGTCGTATGCTCCGAAGGGAAGACTACCGCTGTTTTCGGCATATTTGAGGGCGAGGATCCCACATATACTGAAATTCACGGCGGCAATTGGGCGAGCGACGCGCCTTATGCCGCGATTCACCGTGTGGCAAGTGACGGCTCGTTTCGAGGAGTCATGCGACTCATCACGGAATTTGCAGACAGGAAATATGACCATCTCCGCATAGATACCCATGAAGACAATATTCCCATGCAGAAAGCCTTGGCATCCTGCGGATTTGTATACCGCGGCATCATACATCTTGCTGACGGTGCGCCCAGAATGGCGTATGATCGACTTGCAGATTAACTGTCAGATATAAAAACGAAAGGGCCTCATTTCAAATTATGCGTGATTGCATTGTGCATGAGGTAGGGTAACAGAAAATGTTTTATCACATAAACGGAGAGCTTTGCCACACCGAGCCTCACACGGCGGTCATTGACTGCGGCGGCGTGGGATACAAAATGACGGTGTCAACCAACACCGTGGCGGCTATCGGTCATAGGCTCGGCGAAAAGGTGAAGCTTTATACATACCTTGCGGTGCGCGAGGATGCCATGGAGCTGTTCGGATTTTACTCCATGGAGGAGCATGCGGCTTTTACAAAGCTTATATCGGTTTCCGGCGTTGGACCGAAGGCGGCTATATCCATTCTGTCAACCCTTACCGCGGAACAGTTCGCGGCAGCAGTGTGCTCTCAGGATATAAAGGCGCTTGCCAAGGCAAACGGCATCGGTCAGAAGACTGCGGCACGCATTGTTCTTGAGCTTAAGGACAAGCTTGAAAAGGATTATGACGGTGCTGTGAGTGCCGCAATACCTCAGGCTGCAATGTCAACGGGACGTGTGGCGGATGCGGTGAATGCGCTTATCGTTCTCGGCTACACCAAAGCCGAGGCTACTAAGGCGCTTTCGGGGATCGACCCGGCATCAATGTCTCTTGAAGCAATGATAACCGCCGCGCTTAAGCGGCTTATGAAATAAATCGGTATTTTTAAGAAGGAGGTGGCACGGTGAACTACTTTGACGAAGAAAACGAATTTGACGGCAGACTTATTGATGCCAAATTGTCCGCCGAGGATGCGGAAAGCGAAAGAAGTCTTCGCCCCACATGCCTTGATGATTATGTAGGTCAGACCAAGGCTAAGGAAAATCTCAAAATCAGTATAGATGCCGCAAAGCTCCGCTCGGATACACTTGACCATGTACTTCTTTACGGCCCGCCCGGTCTTGGTAAGACCACGCTCTCCAATATCATCGCAAACGAGCTTTCGGTGAATATTCGCGTAACGAGCGGACCTGCTATAGAGAAGCAGGGAGACCTTGTGGCGCTTCTTACAAACCTTAACGAAAAGGACGTGCTCTTTATCGATGAGATACACCGTCTGCCCCGTCAAGTAGAGGAGATTTTGTATCCTGCCATGGAGGATTTTGCCGTTGATATCATCATCGGCAAAGGCCCATCGGCACAGAGTATACACCTGCCCCTGCCGCGCTTTACCCTTATCGGCGCAACCACGAGAGCGGGTCAGCTTACAACGCCGCTCCGTGACCGTTTCGGCGTGCTTTTAAGGCTGGAGCTTTACACCGTAGATGAGCTTGCGTTTATTATACGCCGCTCCGCAGGTATACTTGGCGTTTCCATCGACGAGGAAGGCTCTTTGGAGCTTGCTTCACGTTCAAGAGGCACGCCGCGAATCGCCAACCGACTTTTAAAGCGTGTGCGCGACTTTGCTCAGGTGCGGGGAAACGGAACTATCGACAGAAATACCGCGTCCGCGGCGCTTGATATGATGGAGATCGACGAGCTTGGGCTTGACAATATCGACAGAAAGATGCTTGAAACCATAATTACTTTCTACGGCGGCGGCCCCGTGGGACTCGAAACCCTCGCGGCAACGGTGGGCGAGGAAGCTATCACCATTGAAGACGTGTACGAGCCTTATCTTATGCAGATAGGATATCTCTCACGCACACCGCGCGGCAGATGCGCCACACGCCTTGCCTATGAGCATTTGGGACTCCCGTTTAGTGAGCCGCAGGCAAAAAATGAGGCGGCAAACGGACAAATGGATATTTTCTCACAGTCGTTAGACAATAAATGATGTATGTCGGGATATTATTTACCGTAGGGCGTTTCGCCCTGTAGGGGGCGGCGTGGACGTTCCTGTTCTACAAGGTGCACGGTATTTCTCCCCCGTCTAACCGCAAATCAAATGAAAGGACGCCTCAACTTGGGGCATAAACATATGTGGAAAAACGAAAACTGGCAGGATTACGAGCTTATAGATACCTCGGACGGCGAACGTCTTGAAAGATGGGGAAAATACATCCTCATCCGTCCCGACCCCCAGGTAATATGGAAAAACGCTAAAAGAAGCCCTCTTTGGAAGCGTGCGGATGCTGTTTACCGCCGTTCTTCATCGGGAGGCGGCGGTTGGAAGGAGAACAGACTTCCCGAGGAATGGAAGCTTTCCTATGAGCATCTCGGACTCCAGTTTGTCATAAAACCCATGGGCTTTAAGCATACGGGACTTTTCCCCGAGCAGGCGATAAACTGGGATTGGTTCTCCGAGCTTATAAAAAAGGCAGGACGCCCTATAAAGGTGCTGAATTTGTTCGGTTATACCGGCGGTGCAACGGTTGCGGCGGCAAAAGCAGGCGCATCCGTATGCCACGTTGATGCGGCAAAGGGAATGGTTGCGCAGTGCAAGGAGAACGCCAAGCTGTCCGGTCTTGCGGATGCGCCTATCAGATACATTGTCGACGACTGTAAGAAGTTCGTGGAGCGGGAGATACGCCGCGGCAACAAATACGACGCGGTCATTATGGATCCCCCAAGCTACGGACGCGGTCCGTCGGGCGAGGTTTGGAAGTTAGAAGAGAATATAGACGACCTTGTGGCGCTGACGGTGAATGTTTTGTCAGACGAGCCTTTATTCTTCTTACTTAACTCCTACACCACAGGACTTTCCGCATCAACTACTGGATATCTTTTGAATCTCCATATAGCGAAGAAATACGGCGGCAAGGTAACTGCCGATGAAATAGGACTGCCCGTTACCGAAACGGATGCACCGCTTCCTTGCGGTTCAAGCGCACGTTGGGAGTCTTCGATTTTGCGGTAATGTCACGAAAGGAAAAAAGGCAATGAAAGACTTATCCCGATGCAGGGAAGAAATTGACGAGATAGACGGCGAGCTGCTGTCGCTTCTTGAAAAGCGAATGAGAGTGGCAGAGAGCGTTGCAAGATACAAGCTCGCAAACAATATGAAGGTGTTCGATGAGGAGAGAGAACGTGCCGTGCTTGAAAAAATCGGTGCACGTGCCCCCGAAGATATCAGAGAAAAGCTTGTCGGCACCTACGACGGTATCATGAATATGTCGAAGCTCCACCAGTATGAGCTTAAAAGCGAATATTTTTCAAGACGCGCGTTTTTTAAGGCGGCGCTTGACGCAGGAAAAGATGCTCCGGAAAATTTTGACGGCAAGAAGGTGGGCGCGCAGGGCGTAGACGGCGCATTTTCCTCTAAAGCCGCAAGAGTTATGTTTCCAGGGGCGGATATCGTGTTTTTTGAAAGCTGGGCGGAGATTTTTTCTGCATTACACTCCGGCGAGATCGATTTTGGTGTGCTGCCGGTTGAAAATTCTACCTACGGCTCTGTTACGGACGTGTACCGTCTGATTATGGATAACGATGCATACATATACGCTTCCTGCAAGCTTCCCGTGGAGCACGCCCTGCTTGCGAAGCCCGGAACGTGTATTAACGATATAAAAGAAGTTCTGTCCCACCCCCAGGCGATCGGGCAATGCTCCGAATTCCTCGGAAGAACGGGAATCACGGCACACCAGTACACAAATACCGCTATGGCGGCGGAATTTGTTTCTCACTCCCCACGCACGGACATTGCGGCTATCGCTTCAGAGGAATGTGCGGCGCTTTACGGGCTCGAAATAATCGAAAGGGGAATACAGAACGAAAAGCATAACACCACGCGATTTGCAGCGATCGCAGGGGAGCTTACGGTGCCCAGCGGCGCGGATAAGATAAGCATACAGTTTTCACTTGCCCACAAAGAGGGAACTCTTGCCAGAATTCTCGGATATTTCTCAGCGCTTGGTCTGAATCTCACCAAGATCGAAAGCCGCCCTATACCGCAAATGCCCTTCGAATACCGCTTTCATCTTGATTTCCACGGCTCAATGGCAGACACGCATACATTTAATCTTATATGTGCACTGTCGGATGAACTGTCCGATTTCAGGTTTATCGGAAATTATACCGAGATATAGTTAAAACTCACCTTAAAATAGTTCCAAGGCGGTGGTTTCACCGCGCAGAAAGGAATTGTCTTTACAATGAACGAACCCTTTATAAAAGTCGAAAAATTGAATTTTTCCTACACCGAGGACGATGGCAGTGAAGCCCATGTGCTTCGTGACCTTGACCTTACAATCGAGAAAGGCTCACTTGTGGCTGTACTGGGGCACAATGGCTCAGGTAAATCCACCCTTGCCAAGCTTATAAATTTAGTGCTTACCCCCACAAGCGGCAAGATATTCGTGGACGGTCTTGAAATCACAAAGCCTGATCTTACTGAGGACGAGCTGTTTGAAAACCGCAGAAACGTGGGAATGGTGTTCCAGAATCCTGACAATCAACTTGTAGCCACTGTGGTGGAGGAGGATATAGCTTTCGGTCCGGAGAACCTTGGAATCGAGCCGTCAGAGATCCGCCGTCGCGTTGACAGCGCCCTTGAAACCGTGGGAATGACCGAATTTGCACGTCATTCGCCCCATCAGCTTTCCGGCGGTCAGAAGCAGCGTATAGCCATTGCCGGAATCATCGCAATGATGCCGAAATGCATAATCTTCGACGAATCCACCGCCATGCTCGACCCTGCGGGACGGCGTGAAGTGATGGACACCATTATCCGCCTTAACCGCGACTATGGCATAACTGTGCTTCACATCACCCACTATATGAATGAGGCTGCAATGTGTGACCGCGTAGTGGTCATAAATGACGGCAGAATAGAGCTTGACGGAAAGCCTTCTGAAGTGTTCACCCACGTTTCGCATCTTGAGCGCATCGGGCTTGACGTGCCGCAGACTGTTGAGGTTTTAAATATGTTAAAATCTTCCGGTGTACCGGTGGAGATAGACAAGCTTTCGGTGGATGAATGTACCGATGAGATAATGAAGTTGTTTGGAGAAGATAAATGACTGCCATAGAACTGAAAAACGTATCGTATATATACTCGCCGGACACCCCTTTTAAAAAGGTGGCGCTTGACGATGTTTCGCTTACCGTAAATTCGGGCGT
>JAZRGK010000036.1:0-41503 GCA_045644145.1 Candidatus Flemingiibacterium sp. | reverse complement strand
AGTAACAAAAAATGGATATGCTGAACCGATATCGGCTACATCAACGGCAGTTTGCCCGAGCAATTCTTAAAATAGGATGAGCCATATGATGGTTAGATTTAGAAAGACCATATTTTAATTGCAACGAAACATAATATTTTTACTCAAATTCTAAATCTGCCAAATAAATCGAAAGGAGGTAATCATTATTGGAAAAAAAGCTGAATTGCACTGAAGTACTATGGAAAGTGTTATTGTATATATACATTGCACTTGCTATGAGTATATTGTTCATTGGTAAACGACAGTTACCTGGAGATTATTTTGAGAATTTTTTCATACATGCCAATTTTATTCCATTTGGAACAATTTTTAATTGGCTACATTTAATCTCAAAAGATATGATTAACACAGACATTGTCTTAAGAAATGTATTTGGGAACGTAGTAATATTCATTCCACTCGGTATCTTTCTGAGGGGGGCATATAAATCAATGACTACTCTTAGATACCATTTGTTGCTAACTGCGTCTATGGCGATACTAATTGAGATTATCCAGAGTCTTTGTAAAATTGGTTATTTTGATATTGATGCAGTTATTTTGAGAATTGTTGGAGCGTCAATAGGATTTCTTTTATTTTTACATATAAAAAACATAGCGTTAACAAAAAATAATAAGCAACTGCTTGATTGAGTATTCTGTAATAAACTACACACAATGTGTGTAATTTTGAAAGGAGAGATTATTGTTATTTCTAAACCGTCGGGTTTTATGCACTGCTCTTTGAGAAGAGCATAATTAACTCTAAGTAGATTAAACACTAAATAATATTTTGTGAAATATATAGGATGGTTATTTAAGATGAAAAAGAATATTTTTAAGGTTGTTTTACTCGTCATAACAGTATGTTTAATTGGTGCAGTTGTTGTATCCGCAGATAATGCAGAAGATAACTATATTAGATTTGATAATCAAAATTCCCGAATAGAATCAAACGGGCACTTTACTTTTGATTTTTACTTTTCTTGTCCATCTGATGAATTTACTGCAAATGAAGACACATTGACAATACAGACGAGGGCAATGGTATATTTACCCGCGCATAACCAAGGAGAGCCATTTACAAGCAATGATTTATTCACAGTTACACTATATAGAAAAAACTTCTTTGGCTCCACAGAAATTGGTAGATATACAGGTAGAGCTGATAATATTTATGGTGGAAAAAGATTCACAGTTGAAAAAGGAAAAACATACTATTTTCAACTCGATCCAGCTGACAGCAATTTTTCAAAAAGATTTATTGGTGAAGGCGATATAACAAATGTAACAATCAATTGAAGATAAAGTGATGGTGTGAACTTAAATGTTCACACCGCTTTTATAATTGTACTAAAGCCCAAAACTCTCGGATACAAGCCTTGAGCTTATATCCGAGAGTTTCGTTAATTTACTGAGCCGCGAATTGGCTGTTGTACAGCTCATAATATGCGCCCTTTTGTGCAAGGAGCTCTTCGTGACTGCCCTGCTCGATAACGTTTCCGTCGCACATAACGAGGATAATATCCGCCTCGCGTATGGTAGACAGGCGGTGGGCTACAATGAACGATGTGCGGCCCTGCATCATTTCGGCGAAGGCTTTTTGTATGCGTATCTCGGTCATGGTGTCGATGGAGCTTGTTGCCTCGTCAAGTATGAGCATGGGCGGCATTGCAAGCATCACTCTGGCGATGCAGAGGAGCTGCTTCTGACCCTCGGAAATGTTTCCGCCGCCCTCGGTTACTACCGTGTCGTAACCCTTAGGCAGACGGCGTATAAAGCTGTGGATGTGGGCACGCTTTGCCGCTTCCATGATTTCTTCGAGGGTTGCATCAGGCTTGGCATAAGCAATATTTTCGCGTATCGTTCCTTTAAACAGCCATGTTTCCTGGAGAACCATTCCGTAAAGCGAACGAAGCGATGCACGTTTTAAGGTTTTGATAGGTCGGTTTTCCACGCGAATCTCACCGTTTGTCACATCGTAGAAGCGCATAAGCAGATTTATAAGCGTGGTCTTGCCGCAGCCGGTAGGTCCTACTATTGCAACACGCTTACCGGGGGCAACGTCAAGGTTGAAATCCTTAATAAGCGGACGCTCCGGAGTATATGAGAAGTCAACGGAGTCAAGCGCCACGCTTCCTTTACATTCTTCCTCGGAAATCTCGCCGTCAGCGTCGGGGAGCTCGTCGGATTCATCAAGTACCGCAAATACTCTTTCCGCAGATGCAAGTGCGCTCTGAAGTTGGGTTATAACGCCTGTTATCTCGTTAAAAGGCTTCGTATACTGCGTCGCATAGGTGAGGAAGCTGGATATCGCACCAACGGATATTGTGCCTTTGGTGATCGCCACAAAGCATCCCATAACAGCGGCAAGAGCGTATACCATTGCATTGACAAATCTTGTGGAAGGATTGGTCAGCGAGGAATACCACTGTGCGCGGACGCCTGCCTTCCGTAATCTTGCGTTTGTTTCGCGGTAATGCTCACAGGCGCGGTCTTCATATGCGAATGCGGTGACGATCTTGCCGTTTCCGATAAGCTCCTCTGCATATCCCGAAAGTTCACCTTGTATCACACTTTGCTCCTTAAATGCGGAGTGAGTGAATTTTGCAATAAACCACGCCACAAAGAGTGAGAGCGGTGTAAGCACCACAACCACAATGGCAACGGTCACGTTTATGGAGAACATAAATGCGATTGTTCCGAGAATAGTGAGAATACCCGTTAAAAACTGCGCAAGCCCTTGAAGAAGTCCGTCGGCAACTGCATCTATGTCGTTGACTACGCGGGAAATAAGGTCACCGTGGGAGTTTCTGTCGATATAACGCAGGGGAACGTGGTGAAGCTTGCCGAACATGTCCGCACGCATATCTCTTACAACTTTGTAGCTTATCATATTTGTGCAGATGTTCATTGCCCACTGGGATGCGGCGGATACAAGCACCGATACGGTAAGTACGCTCAGAATAGCGTAGAGTGCAGGAAAGTCAACGTTATTCACTCCTGCAAGCTTATCAATGGCAAAACCCGTGAGAATTGGTGCAAGGAGCGTCAGAGCAACGCCGAGAATAGCCGTAACAAGTGCGAGAATTACGAGAGGGAGATAAGGCTTTACATAGGTGAAAAGGCGGCTTAATGTGCTTTTCTTGTTCATTATATCTCCTCCTCTCTGAGCTGTGAGCGGCATATTTCAAGATATACGTCACAGTCGCGCTTCAACTGATCGTGAGTGCCAATGCCAACAAGTCTGCCATCGTCCATAACGAGGATCTTATCGGCGTGCCTGATAGTGCCCACACGCTGTGATACTATTATCTGCGTGAGCCTGTTTTTACGCGAAAGCTCCGCGAGCGCTGAGCGAAGCTTGGCATCGGTGGCGAAATCAAGGGCGGAAGAGCTGTCGTCGAGTATCAGCACCTCAGGCTTTGATGCAAGAGCGCGTGCTATGGTAAGTCTTTGGCGCTGACCTCCGGACAGATTCTTTGCGCCCTGAGTAACAGCGGAATAAAGTCCATTGAGTTTAGATTTTATGAATTCAGTTGCCTGTGCCGCATCGCATGCTGCCCACAGCTCCTCGTCTGTTGCATCGGGTGCGCCAAAGCGAAGATTGTCGGCTATAGTGCCGGAAATAAGCATAGACTTCTGAGGTACAAGTCCGATACGGTCGCGAAGTTCCCTTGCCGGAACTGTGCGTATGTCCGCACCGTCGAAATAAACGGTGCCGCCCGTTACATCGTAGAAACGGGGAATAAGCCCGATAACTGTTGACTTTCCCGAACCGGTTGCGCCGATTATGCCCACCGTTTCACCCTCGTTTATCTCAAATGAGATGTTATCAAGGGCGTTTTCCTCTGAATCCGGATAGCGGAAGCATACATCGTCGAATTTTACTTTTACCTTTGAAGGTACGGGGGAATATGCGGCGTTTAACGCATCGGTGATACCGTTCTCTGCATCAAGCACCTCATTGACGCGCACCGCGGAAGCAGCGGCTTTTGTGAAGATAACAAAGAGATTGGCTACAACGATAAGCGCTTGGAGTGTTTGATTCATGTAATTCACAAGTGCTATTACATCGCCTTGTGTAAGCTCTCCGTTGTCTACCGGCTTTCCCGAAAGAAGAATAATTGCCGCTATTGCTAAATTTACAATAACCAGCGTGAGAGGGTTGAGAAGAGCAGACAGCCTTGATACTTTGATGGATGATGCTGTATGATCGTCGATTGCTTCGCGGAATCGGTGAAGCTCGCGATCATTACCCGAAAATGCGCGTATAACGCGCGCTCCCGAGAGATTTTCACGGGTGATCAGCGAGATTCGGTCAAGCTTTTTCTGTATGCTCTTGAAATGGGGAACGGATTTCGCCATTATAAGGAAGATAACGAGGAAAATAAGTACCGTAGCAACAAGGAATATAATCGATATGCGAACACTTATGCTCATCGCCATGATGATAGCGCCGATTGCGAGGAAAGGAGCACGGATAACAAGGCGTATAAGCATGGCAACCGCTACCTGAAGCTGATTTATATCCGCTGTAATACGCGTGATAAGCGAGGGGGTACCGATCTCGTCACGCTTGTCGTGGGAGAGGGAAGCAATCTTTTTAAACACATCGTCCCTTATGACAGTACCAACTCCTTGGGATGCAATAGCCGCCGAACGCTGGCATACGAGGGTAGAGCAAAGCCCCACCGCACCAAGAAGCACAAGTATACCGCCCATGCGGAGCACATATCCGGTGTCGCCCGTGCCGATGCCAACGTCTATCATATTTTTGATAACAAGGGGCACAATAAGCTCGAAAATAGCCTCGATAAGCTTAAAGGCAGGTCCGATTATAACGTAGATTCTGAATTTTTTAAGATAACGTGCAAGCTTTAACAACGTGAATTACCAGTGCTTTCGTTTTCGAAAGCCATCCTTTCTAGGGTGAAGATTTATTTTAACGCTATATCTCCCCGGCTTCTATACGGGATATAAGATCGGCGGCTGTACCGTCGTCGCAGTGACAAAGGTGAATCTTTGCTGTGCTTTTTATTAAATCTATGGCGTTTTCGGGGCATGCCGGCACATCGCAGTGACGGAGCATTTCAAGATCGTTTTCATAGTCCCCGATGGCGTATATTTTTAAATTTTCATCCGCCAGACCTCTGTTTATAACGATGGAACGAAGTCTGTCAAGAGCGTGCCCCTTGGTAGCTTCCTTGGCCTGAAATTCAAAAATAGTGGAGCAGGCAAGCATAAATGAAAAGTATTCTGAGTTTTCTTCTTCTACCATACGGCGTATTTCGGAAAGCACTTCGCTCTCGTCGGTAAAAGAAACCCTGGTCCACCCAAAAATTTCAGGCGGTGTTTTTCCGCTCAGCCGATATTTTCCGCGGTGGCAGGAAAAAATCTGATCCGGAGAGATCGCTATCTCGCAGTCGCCGAAGCAGGCGCGAACGTTGGTCTCCGGAAAGCTTTCGCGCACTCTGTTTATAATATTTACGGCACGCTCGTAGTCAAGCTCAACCTGACACAGCCGCTTATCGGTGGAAAAATCATAGCAAAATGCGCCGTTGCAGAGTATAGCCGGTGTGTTTGCAATAGAGGGAATAGAATCGCCGCTTCTTCCGTAGTAAGGGGGAACGCGTCCCGAGGCAACGGTGAAAAGTCCGCCGTTTTTCTTGAAATATTCCACCGCATCGAGGTTTTTCTGTACAAGCTCGGACTTTGAATTGTAGAATGTGCCGTCAAGATCGGTGACTATCATTATATTTGAAAATTTCACATTGATGCCTTTCGTAGCTTTTCGAGAATCCTATTAAAATAATCGGGAAGCTCACAGTCAAAGCGCAGAAATTCTCCGCTTGTGGGGTGAACAAATCCGATATGGGATGCACACAGACATTGTCCGGAGAGGAGATCGCCGAGGTTATGTTCAAATTTAGTGTTTCCGCCGCCGTACAGCGTGTCGCCGAGGAGCGGATGACCGAGGGATTTCATATGCACACGAATCTGATGTGTACGCCCCGTTTCAAGAGTGCAGCGCACAAATGTATAGCTGTGTCCCATGGCGGAGAACCGTTCCAGCACCTCGTAATGTGTGCGCGCATTTCGCCCGTCAGCGCATATTGCCATGCGTTTGCGGTCGCGCACATCCCGTCCGATGGGTGCATCAACTGTTCCTCTGTCACTTCGTAGATTTCCCAATACCACAGCGCGGTATTCACGCTCAAAGCTGTGGGCTTTTATCTGTTCAGCGAGCTTCAAGTGGGAGTTGTCATTTTTTGCGACAATTAAAAGTCCGCTTGTGTCCTTGTCGATGCGGTGTACTATGCCCGGACGAATTACTCCGCCGATTCCCGAAAGGGAGTCAGCGCAGTGGTAGAGTAAGGCGTTCACAAGCGTACCTTCGAGATTGCCGGGAGCAGGATGCACCACCATACCGCGAGGCTTATTGACTATAAGCAAATCGCTGTCCTCGTATACGATATCAAGGGGGATATTCTGCGGCAGAGCATCGTCCGACACCGGTTCGGGCAGCTCCGTTTCCACTTCATCACCAAGTCGAAGCTTATAATTTTTGGAAGGGAATTTTCCGTTTACGGTC
The DNA here is from genome assembly GCA_045644145.1 of Candidatus Flemingiibacterium sp. GTDB lineage: Bacteria > Bacillota > Clostridia > Oscillospirales > CAG-272 > Flemingiibacterium. The sequence continues at coordinate 34,888 of JAZRGK010000036.1, read as the reverse complement.
ACATTTTCGTCGGCAATAAGCTTCTGCGCCGCTGAACGGGTAATCCCCTCGGATTCGCTTATATAAATGTCAAGGCGTTTGCCAATGTCTGCTTCATTTATTATGTTCATTGATCTATCCTTTGTGTACATTCCAAAAAAGGGCTGTCGCATAAACGACAGCCCTTTTTGTCATTCGGACACGCTGTCCGCTTTCTTTTGTTTTGATTGCTTTATATCATCAAGGATGATATAAAGCACCACTATACCGCAACCAACACAAACAAAGGTGTCGGCTACATTGAATACAGCGAAGTTTATAAGTCGGAAATCGAAGAAGTCCACCACATATCCGAGAGCTATGCGGTCGATCATGTTGCCGATTCCGCCGCCTGCTATAAGGGAAAGCCCCGTATAGAGAAGGGGACTATGGTATTTCTTGTATCCGCCAAGCATAAATGCGAGAACCGCAATAATTGCTACGGTGGATATAATCATGAACACCCAACGGTGATCCTTGAACATGCCGAAAGCCGCACCCCGATTTTCGAGATATGTCAGGTGAAATACGCCGTCAATCAGCGGATATGTGTCAATTCCTTTAAGGTGAGCAACGGCGAGCTGCTTTGAAAGCTGATCAAGCCATACGGTCACCGCAATGGGCAGAAGCCACAGAAATCTCATCAGCCGATAACCGCCTTGCAGCGAGCGCAGAGGCAGGAATCGTCTTCGTGAGTTACATTCGTTGAATACTTCCAGCATCTGTCGCACTTTTCACCGTCAGCCGCTTCAACCTTTACGGCAATGCCGCTTGCGGTTTCAGCAAATGCATCAGCAGGAGCTGCGCCGTTTACGAGAGTTACGCCGCTTACGATGAAGATATCGCAAAGCTCGGAAGCGTATGCATTGAGCGTAGCGTAAGCATCGGCATCGTTTGTCCAGATGGTGAGCTTAGCATCAAGGGACTTACCGATAAGCTTCTCAGCGCGTGCAAGCTCCAGTGCCTTCATAACATCGTCGCGGAGATCAAAGAGCTTATCGTAGCCGTCAGCGATGCCGTCAAAATCAAGAGCCGCGTCATATTTCGGCATATCGTTAAGGAATACACTGAGCTTATCATCGGAAGCGATATGCTTCATGGATGCCCAGATCTCCTCGGCGGTGTAGGAGAGAATAGGTGCGGTAAGTCTTGTGAGCGCGGAGAGAATGTAGTACATTGCAGTCTGTGCCGCACGGCGAGTCTTGGAGTCAGCCGCCTCAACGTAGAGTCTGTCCTTGGTGATGTCGATGTAAAGCTTCGACATGTCAACAGTGCAGAAGTTTGCGATAGCGTGAACAACGATATGGAAATCGTAGTTTTCGTATGCCTCGGTGGATTCTTTAACAAGCTTGTTAAGTCTTGCAAGCGCCCACTTGTCAATAGGCTCAAGCTCAGAAAGGGGAAGCATATCACGGCTTGGATCAAAGTCCTCGCCGATATTTCCAAGGTTAGCAAGAATGATTCTCGCGGTGTTGCGGAACTTTCTGTAGGTTTCGGAGAACTGCTTGAAGAGGTTGTCGGAGCAGCGAACGTCAACGGTGTAGTCGCTGGATGCAACCCACAGACGAAGCAGATCTGCGCCGTACTTCTTGATAACGTCCTCAGGATATACGGAGTTGCCGAGGGACTTATGCATTGCCTTACCCTCGCCGTCAACTACCCAACCGTGGGTAAGAACAGCCTTGTAAGGCGCGCCTTCGCCCTTAGCGCCAACCGCTGTGAGCAGGGAAGACTGGAACCATCCGCGGTACTGGTCAGCGCCCTCAAGATAGAGGTCAGCGGGCCATTTCATGCCGCTCCACTTGGAAAGCTCACCGTCTTCGAGAACAGCGAAATGAGTGGAACCGGAGTCGAACCAGCAGTCGAGAGTATCGGTTTCTTTGATAAATCCGTGGTCGCATCCGCAGTGAGGACACTTTGTGCCTGCAGGAAGAAGCTCCTCGGCAGTCTTGTCAAACCAAGCGTTTGAGCCGTCTTTAGCGAAAGCGGCGGATACAGCGGCTATAGTTTCCTCGGTGCATACGGGCTTCTTGCACTCGGGGCAGTAGAATACAGGAATAGGAAGACCCCAACGGCGCTGACGGGAGATACACCAGTCTGCACGCTCGTTGATCATGGAGATCATGCGGTCGCCGCCCCATGCAGGCATCCAGTTAATGCCCTCGCAAGCCTTAACAGCCTCAGCGCGGAACGCATCAACGGAGCAGAACCACTGAGGTGTTGCACGGAAGATAATGGGCTGCTTACATCTCCAGCAGTGAGGATAGCTGTGGCTGATCTTCTCGGAAGCGAGAAGTGCGCCGGTTTCGGTCATATCCTTAAGGATAGCTTCGTTGGATTCCTCATAGTACATGCCTGCGAACTTGCCGGCATCCTCGGTCTGATAACCGCGGTCGTCAACGGGAACAACGATATCTATCTTGTAGCGCATGCAGGTCATGTAGTCGTCCGCACCGAATCCGGGAGCAGTGTGTACACATCCTGTACCGCTTTCCATGGTAACGTATTCCGCGAGGAGAAGCTTGCTTTCGCGGTCGAGGAAGGGATGCTTTGCGGTCATGTATTCAAAGTCGCCGCCAACATATTCAGCAACACGCTCGTATTCGGTAATACCTGCCGCTGCCATGGTCTTGTCAGCAAGAGCATCGGCGAGAATGTAGGTTTCACCGTTCGCAGCCTTGACAGCAACGTACTTTTCACGGGGATGTACGGCGATAGCAAGGTTACCGGGGAGAGTCCATGTTGTGGTAGTCCAAATCACGAAATAAGTGTTAGCAAGATCAAGTCCGGAAAGCTTTCCGAGATCGTTACTTACCTTGAATTTAACGTAAATAGAGGTGCAGTCGATGTCCTTGTACTCGATCTCCGCCTCTGCAAGCGCGGTTTCGTCGTGAGGACACCAGTATACGGGCTTAAGTCCCTTGTAGATGTAGCCCTTCTTGTACATGTCACCGAACACCTTAACCTCACGCGCCTCAAACTTGGGATCCATGGTGAGGTAGGGGTTATCCCAGTCGCCCAAAACGCCAAGACGCTTGAAGGATGTCATCTGAATGTTTACGAAATCCTGAGCGAAGTCACGGCATGCGGTTCTGAACTCGGAAACGGACATATTCTTGTGGTCAAGCTTATTTTTCTTGATAATGGCGGACTCGATAGGCATACCGTGGTTATCCCAACCTGGAATATAGGGGACTTTGTAGCCGGTCATGGATTTGTACTTGTTGATAAAGTCCTTGAGAACCTTATTCATGGAAGTACCCATGTGGATGTTACCGTTAGAGAAGGGGGGGCCGTCGTGAAGAACGAACAGCGGCTTGCCCTCGTTCTTTTCGAGCATCTTTTCGTAGATTTTTTCGTCTGCCCAAACGCTTCCGATCTCAGGCTCGCGCTGAGGAAGGTTCGCACGCATGGAAAAGTCGGTGTTTGGCAGGTTCAGAGTTTTGGAATAGTCCTGTGGCATAGGTTTTGCTCCTTACTTATATTGATTGTTGATTATTTTCTTCTTTTTTTCTTGCCGTCATCAAACAGCATATCAAAATCCGCGTCTTTCTTTGAATCGGTTTTGCCGGTGACAGATCTAACAAAATCAAGATATCCGGCATCATCTTCGATATCGCTGTCGGGGGTGTTGATTATTTCATCGCCCGAATCTTTGTAAATGCGGTTAAGTTCTTTTACAGAATCTCTTAATCCCTGCTTTGCGGGGGAGGTAAGCGGCTCGCGATCAACTACAAGCGGCTCTCCCTCATCGAAAATATCACTTTCTGTATCAGTCTGTATACCATCTGGGGCAGTATATTTTTCCGTTTCCGGCACATCTGCGGTTTCATCGGACTTCGAGCGGTACATGTTCGCAATGTCGTTCTTGATCGCATCTACTGCCTTACGGTGAAGCTCGCCGGGCTCTGGAATTGCAGATTCATCCATATCTTCGGTCAGCTTTTCGATAAATTTGATATGCTCACTGTAACGGGTAAAAAGCTCGTTTTTGAGAGCAAATGCATCACGCTGAAGTTCTGCTAACATATCTCTGCCTGCTTCAATCTTTACGTTGAAATCAGAAAGAATAGTATTGCAGGATGCCTTTGCGCTGCGCACAATATTTTCCGCACGCTCTTCTGCATCTGCCTTTATTTTGTTTGCCGCACGCTTTGCATCAATAAGCGTACTGCGAATGGAATCCTCGTCGTTCTTTATCTCATCAAGACGGGTAAGGGTAGTTTTCAACTTGCGCTCAAGTTCGTCGTTTTCGCGGTAAAGCTCAGTGTACTTTTCAATGAGAAAATCAATGTACTCGTCCACTTCAACGGGATTGTATCCGCGCACTGCTTTTGTGAAAGTTTTATTCCTTAATTCATGCGGTGGAAGCATTTCTTTACATCCTTTCATTTTTATGTATAGCGGCGGGCAGTAAGAATGATCCTGCCCTTGGAGGAGCGTTCATCAAGACTGTCGATGATGAATTTCCCGCCTTTACATCCGCTTGTTTTTCGACATGAAATTATATCACCCTTTGATACCGCGGCATCGGGGGCCGAGGCGGTGAAGTAGTTGTGTTCCGCAAGTCCGCTGTGTATAACCGACTTTGCGGTTTCACGGGAACATCTGGCAAGCTCGGCAATAACCGCATCAAGCCTTGGGGAAGCCACGGTTCCGCGAACCGATTCGAATTCGGGAACATGGTCGAAGTCTTTAGGAAGTGTAATATCAGACACCTTTACCTTGTCACGCCCGATGTAGGTAAGCTCGTTTTTGATAAGACCTGCCGCTGCCGGGGCGACAAATATTACGGCACCTTCACTGTCGGTAATGATATCGCCCATAGCGGAGCGTTCGATACCAAATGCAGTGAGTGCACCGAGAAAATCACGGTGGGATAAGGTCACAAAGCCGCCGGATTTTATTCTTAGAGGAACGATTGCCTCGGGAAACTCGCTTTTAAAAACATCCCCATACGAGGCTTCCTCAGAGAGAGTATACCTTGTGTAAGCAGGCAGGGTGCAGAGCACTGTGCGCTGTGCACTGGGGAACCCGCCGTAGAAAAAGCACAGCGGTGATGATTCATCCGCCGAAAAAATAGCTGAGAGTCTGTTTTCGATTATAAATCGTTCGCGAGGACTGAGGAATTGCGAGATTGACGGGATGCCGTTTTCGGCGCGCAAAAAAAGCTCTTCACAGCGTTTTATAAGCCTGATTTCATCGTCGGTGAGATGTGATAAGATGTTCATATCCGTTAAATCACCGCAGGCAAAAACGTCTGAATGATGCCGATTGAAAAAAACGCGGCAAAAAACGGGACGTCGATAGGCAGACTTGCAACAAATTCGGAGCGCTCCAAAACGAGCCTGAACGGCAAAATAACAGGCTCGGTAACAGAGTACACAAAATTCACAGCACCCATTTCATCGTCTACCGGAAGCCACGAGAACACGGCTCTCATGAGCATAAGTCCGTGAAGGATCACCAAAAAGATGCTGACAAGCGTGGTAATAACGTAAATAAAAGTTAACACAACAAAATTATCTCCGGATGCGAAGAAAAAGCCAACGACGGGGGAGATACCTCCGCCGTCGGCTTCTTTAGTTAAATTTCGTTTTCGTAGTAATCGGAACTTTCTTCCTTCTGACGCTTTTCGCGGATAGGGCCGTCCGATACATCTACGTTACAGGGGGTGATAACGTAGGTGTTGTTTGCAACGCGCTTGAGGTTGCCGTTGATGGAGTATGCAACGCCGGAAAGGAAGTCGAGAAGACGGCGCGCGGTTTCCTTGTTGGTGTCCTCAAGGTTTAATACAACGGTGCGGCGGTTAAGCAGATGGTTAGCGATCTGGGGAACGTTGTCGAAGCGTTCCGGCTTCACAACTTTAAGTTCAAGTGAAGAACCGCTTACCTGCATACCGTCATCCTGTGCGGCGTACTGATCCTGAGCATTGTACTGAGCCTGCTGATACATTTGAGTGTCGTTGAAGTCGTTCTGAATCTGCTGAGTGTAGAGATCCTGATCGTCGTAGCCGGGGTCGCTTTCGGGGTTGATGCCGTTCCTAATCTTGTCAAAAAGTCCCATTATGTTATACCTCCAATAATTTTACAAAATTATTTATTTCCATTTTTTAGGGTTTCGGGATATGTTCTTGCGCCAAATATGGTTGAACCTAACCGTATCTCGGTTGAGCCGGCGCGTATTGCTTCGGGATAGCTTCCGCTCATGCCCATAGAGAGCACGTTCCAGCGGTCATCCTTTATGTGATCGAGTCCAAGCGATTTGATGCGCCAAAACAGATCACGGGTTTCGCCGAAGTATTTAAGATATTCATCTTTGTTTACACATACCGGAGCGATGGTCATAAGACCCCGAGGGCAGAGATTTGAATATTCCCCAAGAGCTTTTACAAAAGCTTCAAGCTCGTCGGGATCAACGCCGCCCTTTTGTTCCTCGCGTCCGCTGTTGACTTCAATGAGAATATCCATAGTCAGGGAATGTTTTTTTGCCTGACGGTCGATTTCGGCGGCAAGCTTTAAGCTGTCAACCGATTCGATCATGTCCACCTTGTCGATTATGTACTTGACCTTGTTGGTCTGCAGCGAACCGATAAGGTGTATATCAAGCTTCCCCGATTTTGGCTTGTGCAGGCTTTCGTATTTCGAAAGCAACTCTTGAACTCTGTTTTCGCCTATGGTGTCAATTCCAAGCTCGTCTATTGCGTAGTTTATTACCTCCACCGGTACGGTCTTGGTTACGGCCAGCAGCTTTACGCTTCTGCCGTCGGACAGCGCTTCTATCTCGCTTCTTGCTTCCTTAAGACGGGAAGCTATAAGCTCGTGATCGAAACGCCGGATGTTCTCGCATGTATCCATGTTTTCTTCCTTAACCCGGACTATGATATCATCTTACCTACGGCAAGATTCTTACCGGCAGTAATAATTAGATCGTAAAGCCCTAACTTGGTGTAGTATTCAGGATCATTTTCACGGTCCTGTGGGGCTACGATATAGTAGCCGTCGGACTCCAGAATAACGTCGATGTATTTGAAGTTTATAGTATTGCCCACGAGAATGTACACACCCATTCTGCCATCCATCAGGCGAACTGCTGATATAGGCACGCGGTATCCGCTGTATGAACTGCGAACGATCTCCACGGGCTGCATTCTTTGAAAACTGAAGTCTTCCGGGATATTTCCGCAGGAGAACACGAGAATTGCACGAAGCTCGCCGTCAGGGGAAACAATGTCGTCAAGCTTCATTGTGAGCTGGGTGTCGTTGTTGTATGGGAAAATCACTTGGTACGAATATCCTTCATTGAAGTAGCGAAGCTCCTCTTTTGTGGTTTCCATTGTTATATACCATGTGAATTCCGTGGCGATCTTGCCTATAGCGGATTCCTGATATACCGTGGGGGCATGGGCAAGCATGCTGTCGAAAGTCGCAATAGACATATTCCTTGCGGCATCTGCGGTGAAAATTGCCTCATACCCGTCAAGGGAAGAATAGAAGAATCCGGAAGAAGCGGCAACTACGGTTTCGCTTACATTGTCGAGAGAAGCTGTTAAAGCTTCACGCTCAGCTTTGAGATTCTCAATTGCGGAGTCGAAGCTCTCAACCTTTCCGGTGATGACCTGGCGCTTGTTTAAGAGCGTGAGAAATTCATCGCGGCGCTTAGGGAGATTGTCGTACACACTTTCCTCGGCACTTTTTCTGATGGTCATATAATATCCGTCTATGCGGCTGTCCAGCGTGGATGTATCGGAAGCGGCAAGACCGCTTATGTCATTGCTTTCCGAAAGAAGCTCTATTTTGTCATCTAAGCTTATTATCTCGTCGCGCTTGTCCGCGTTTGATGAGGACGTACTTCCGTAAATGGAAGCGATTTCGCTGCCTTTACCAACTTTGGTTCCGTCGGGAAAGTTGTAGCCTACGCCGCCCGAAGCGACCGTATTGACAACGGTTTCGTTTCTCAGTATGTACGCATCAAACTCCATTACGTCGTTTTCGGTAACGAGCAGAGCGTACTCTGTTGAAAGCTCGGTTCCGAAGCTTCCTATGAAGTGATATCCTAGATACACGACGGCTATAACGGAGAGGATTATTGATGCCGAATATCCAACGAATCCAAGTGAGGCGTTTTTTGCTTGCTTTTCTTTGTTTTTTTGCATCCTTTACCTCAAAGATATTGACAGTGCTGGTTTGCAAAGCATTTAAACACTATATCACGATATATTATAGCATATAATTTCCGTTAAGTTAATAGTTTTTCTGCAATGTTTACAATATCTTCAAAATTATGCGCCGTTTTTATCCAATTCACGCCCTGATTTCGCCTGAACCAGGTAAGTTGACGCTTTGCGTAGTGCCTTGTGCCGATTTTTATGCTTTCTATAGCTTCGCTTTTGGTGCACTCACCATCCAGATAGCGTATTATTTCTTTGTAGCCTATTGCCTGCGCGGCAGTTGAATTCCTTGGAAGCTTACCGGTATTTACAAGCTCGCGGACTTCCGCCTCTAATCCAAGCTCTATCATCAGATCAACGCGGCGATCGATTCTTGAATAAAGCTCGTTTCGTTCGCGATCCAAGGCTATTATAACGGAATTATATGGGGCAGGGCGTAAACGCGAGCGATTATCCCACTCGGCCTTTGTGATACCGCTGGATAGGTATATCTCTAAAGCGCGCACCACTCGCTTTACATTGTTCTTGTGCGTCGCGACTGCGGAGTCGGGGTCGACTTCGAAAAGCTTCTGCCACATGGCGTCTGCGCCGTTTTGTTCGGCTTCGGCAAGAAGAGCTGCGCGAAGCTCAGGGTCGGTTTCTACATCGGCATAATCATTGGCGGTGAGCACCGAATCGAGATACAACCCCGTGCCGCCGCAAAATATCGGGAGTTTTCCTCTGGAGATTATATCATCCGCTGCGGCTTTTGCAAGCGGAGCATAATCGGCGGCGGAAAAGCTTTGATCGGGGGCGATAATGTCTATCATGTGATGGGTAATACCACAAGCTTCTTCTAAAGTGGGTTTTGCCGTTCCGATGTCCATTCCGCGGTATATCTGCATGGAGTCGCAGGAAACGATCTCGCCGTTATGGATCTTAGCAAGCTCTATCGCCAGTGCGGTTTTGCCTGATGCGGTAGGCCCTACAACAGCGGCTATGCGAGGCTTCGTACTCATTGGCGGCTTACCTCGCCTGCGGATTTGTCAAGCTTTCTCTTTTTCGGGATGTTTTGCGTATCGGCGTTTGAAACATCTCTGCCGATAACAAAGGGGATTGCGTTCTCCCTCACCATTTGACTGAGGAAGATATTTACTGCCGTTGAGAGGTCAAGACCGAACTCTGAGAGAAGAGCCTGAGCCTTCTGCTTCGTGTCGGCGTCTAAGCTTATGTTAGTTGATACCTTTGCCATATATCAGCCGATACTTTCGCGCGGCGAAAGCTTCCTTTCATCAAATTTTTCGGGCTTTTTCGACTTTATGTGCCATTTATGCGCATATTATACCATATAAATACACATTTGTCAATAGGTTTTGAATAATTTTTTGCAAAATATGCGCATAATATGCGCATTAAGATTATAATCCCTGTAAATGATGTAAAAATGGCGTAAAAATACCGCCCTCATGGGGTATGAGGACGGTGATCTGCAAATATCGTGTGTGGGATTGTGAGGTTTGCATGCGCCTGAGTCAACGGATTTACCGTATAAACATCGCATCGCCGAAGGAGAAGAATCTATACCTTTCCTCAACCGCGGTCTTGTAGGCGTTCATCATGATCTCGCGGCTGGAAAACGCGGATACAAGCATAAGAAGCGTACTTTCGGGAAGGTGGAAGTTTGTTATAAGCGCATCAACGGCTTTGAATTTGTAGCCCGGATAAATGAATATTCCTGTGTCGCCGCTTATGGCGTGAACAATGCCGTTTTCATCGGATGCGGATTCAAGGGTACGGCATGAGGTAGTGCCCACCGCGATTATACGTCCGCCTGCGGCACGGCGTTCGTTTATAAGCTTCGCCGACTCCTCGGTGACAGTGATGAATTCCGAGTGCATAACGTGGTCTGTAAGCTTGTCCACCTTGACAGGGCGGAATGTTCCAAGACCTACATGGAGCATAACGGGAGCGATGGCGATACCTTTGGCTTTGATTTTTTCAAGCAGTTCAGTAGTGAAGTGAAGCCCTGCGGTGGGTGCGGCTGCTGAGCCTTCGGTTTTTGCGTAAACCGTCTGATAGCGGCTCTTGTCTGCAAGCCGTTCCGTTATATACGGGGGAAGGGGCATGTTTCCTATCTTGTCAAGCAGATCGTAGATGTTGCCGGCAGAATGGTCGTATTCGAACTTTACAAGTCTGTTTCCGCCATCTAAAATTTCATTTACCTCTGCACGGAGAAGCCCCTCTCCGAATATAATAACACTGCCCGGCTTTACTCTCCTGCCGGGACGCACCATAACCTCCCATGTATCAAGCTCTGCTTGACGGAGAAGCACGAATTCTATCTCTGCGCCGGTCCCCTCTTTCACACCGTAAAGGCGTGCCGGGATAACCTTGGAATCGTTGATGACCAGTACATCTCCGGGATTCAGGTAATCTATGATGTCGTGGAATATTTTATGTTCAAGCTCGCCTGTTTTTCTGTCTACTGTGAGAAGTCTTGAGTTGTCGCGGATTTCGCTTGGGTGTTGGGCGATAAGCTCCTCGGGAAGGTCGTAGAAAAAATCTTTGGTGGTAAGATCTGTTTGGATGCGTTCGTTTGTTATCATTGCTTAAAATATGCTCCTTGGAGTTGTAATTTTTATATAGTTAGGTATTGACAAGCGGAAATAAATGTGTTATCATATTAGCAGTGAAAATTAAACACTGTTATGATAGAGGCGCATTCTCCGAATAGTAGGTACCGCAAGGCTTCGCCGCCAATGACCGATACCGAAAGGCTCTGAGTGCCGAAGATCTGCCATATGGCGAGGTGTGGCTTGTCTGGTCTGTCGGATAATATCCGCCCGACTGTCATCATTCATAATGATGGAGTGCTATCTTAATGTATCTTGGTATGATTGGGAAATCAGTTCCTATAATATTATAGTACATGGATAGCCGGTTTTCAACCGGTTTTTTTATTTTTTTACAGCGTTTCGGAAAATTCTCATTAAATATCAACAATCGGGGACAAAAATGGTTTCCCATTGTACATAATTTACCGCAAACGCACACAGTGAAAGGAAGATTTATTATGTCAAACAAGCAAACTGTATTCACCGGAGCGGCGGTTGCCATTGTTACCCCTTTTACAAACGATAAGGTCAACTACGAACAGCTTGGTATGCTCATCGAGCGTCAGATCGCAAATTCCACAGATGCTATCGTTATCTGCGGCACTACCGGCGAATCCTCAACTCTCACCGATGACGAACATAAGGACTGCATACGCTACTGCGTGGAAAAGACCGCAGGCAGAGTTCCGGTAATTGCCGGCACAGGCTCAAACGATACTGCGTATGCCATCGAGCTTTCAAAATACGCCTGCGATGTGGGCGCGGATGCGCTTCTTCTCGTAACGCCCTACTATAACAAGGCGACGCCCAAGGGTATGGTGAAGAATTTCATGGCGGTTGCGGATGCTGTTACAAAGCCCGTTATCCTTTATAACGTACCTTCCCGTACCGGCTGCAATATTACTCTCCCCGTTTACAAGGAGCTTGCAAAGCATGAGCGCATCGTAGCTACCAAGGAAGCAAGCGGCAATATCAGTGCTATTGCCGAGATCGCGGCAGAGCTTGGAAATGATCTCGATATATACAGCGGTAACGATGACCAGATTGTTCCGATTCTCTCTCTGGGCGGAAAGGGCGTTATCTCCGTGCTTTCAAATGTAGTTCCGAAGGAAACCCACGATATCTGCCGTCTGTGGTTTGAGGGCAAGACAAAGGAATCCGCAGAGCTTCAGCTTAAGCTTTTAAAGCTTGCAAATACCCTTTTCTGCGAGGTCAACCCCGTTCCCGCAAAGACCGCTATGGCGCTTATGGGCTTCTGCTCCGAGGAGATGCGTCTGCCTCTTTGCGAAATGGAAGATGCCAACAAGGCAAAGCTTGCGGCTGTAATGAAGGAATACGGCGTAATCTAAGCCCCACGTCAGACTCAAAAGGATAATAAAATCAGGAGAACACAGACAATGAAGGAAACGAGAATACTTTTTTCGGGTATTTCCGGACGCATGGGCAAGGCTACCCGTGCGGCGGCTGAATCAAGCGAAAAATATAAGATAGTGGCAGGAATAGACGTTGTGCCCACAGTTGATACCATACCGATCTTCCAAAGTCCCGATGAGGTTAATGTTGAGGTGGATGCAATTATTGATTTTTCTAACCACACGGCTACTCCGAAATTACTTGAATTTGCTGTTTCAAAAAACATTCCCATCGTTGTATGCACTACGGGTCATACTGAGGAGGAAACTGCGCTTATAAATGATGCTGCAAAGAATATTCCGGTGTTTTATTCGAGAAATATGTCAATAGGCATAAATCTCCTTATAGAGCTTGCGAAGAAAGCGGCGGCGGTTCTTGGCGAAGATTTTGATATCGAAATAATCGAGAAGCACCATAACAAAAAGCTTGATGCCCCCAGCGGCACAGCGCTTATGATAGCCGATGCTATTTCCGACACGGTCACATACGATGCGGAGTATACATATGAACGTCAATCAAGGCGCGAACCCAGAAGAAAGAATGAGATAGGCATCAGCGCGATTCGCGGCGGAACTATAGTGGGAGAGCACGACGTGCTGTTCTGCGGTGCTGATGAGGTCATAACGGTGAGCCACAGCGCGGCATCCCGTGAGGTGTTTGCCAGAGGCGCATTACGCGCGGCGGCGTACATTGCGGGTAAGCCTGCAGGTTCATACGATATGACAAGCATGATAACGGATGAATTATAATATGCCACGAGCAGTCACACAAAACGGTGGCTGCTTTGTTTTTTATAAAAAAATTTGTTTCCACCTCATATTTCGACATAATTTTCATATAGTGTGTGGTAAAATAATGTCACATGAAAGGAAAAACAGCAGATTTTCACGGTATTCTGCGGAAAGGATGACCTTTAATATGGAAAATGTAAAATTATGTGCAGTGTTCGGTGAAAATCCGGATGAGCTTGTGTTTGGATACGATGAGGAGCACTATTTGTGTGCACAGATGAAATATCGGCTTGTGGCGGCAATGCAGGAAGCAATAGAGAGGGGGTACACTCATTTTATATCAACAGTCGAGCAGGGGGTACCGATGTGGGCGGCAGAAGCGTGCATGGCTATAAAAGAGCTTGGCGGAAATGTGCTGTTTACTGCGGCACCTGAATCCGACGATCAAGCGGAAAGATGGCATCCGGAAAGGCGCGAGCGTTTTTTCACCGTCCTTGAGCGTGCGGATGATATGATAGGACAGTCTGACGACATTTGCGGTACTCAATACATAATAAACAATTCCGATTGCATAATTATAGTAGGTGATATGGCACATGAACGACTTTCGAATATTGCTTTGCGTGCTGAGGAAGCCGGTATCACGGTAAGATGTGTATAAGTAATATGAATAATGAACGCGGCATATATTAAAAAGGGGGCAGGATACGCCCCTTTTTGATTTTTACATATGGAGGAAGCCAATGTTTGGGATATTTGAAGGTATACTGTCACATCTGTTATTTGTTTTTCTCAGGGTACAAAACGGAGTGTCGTACGAAGGCTCATTTCCGCCGCCGCTCAGTGCTGAACGGGAGAGAGAATGTTTCAGGCTTATGCGTGAATGCGGTGATATGACAGCAAGGAATGAGCTTATTGAGCACAATCTGCGGCTTGTTGCCCATATCGTCAAAAAATATTACGGGAGCGGAAAAAATCAGGACGATCTTATCTCCGTAGGCACTATCGGACTTATTAAAGCAGTGGATTCCTTCGATCCGAGGAACGGCGCAAGATTTGCAACCTATGCAGGGAAATGCTTGCAGAATGAGATCCTTATGTATTTCCGTGCGCAGAAGAAGCTGACAGCCGAGGTGTCCATGAATGAAACAATTGATACGGATAAAGACGGCAATCCTTTGACACTTGGAGATATTATTGCAGTAGAGGATACGATAGCTGATGATCTTGATATAAAGCTCCGCTCAGCCAGGGCGATTTCTATTATAAACAGCGAGCTTTCCCCGAGAGAAAGGCAAGTTATCATTATGAGGTATGGGATTGGCGGCAGAAGCGCCGTAACTCAGAGAGAAGTGGCAGAGAAGCTTGGCATATCTCGCTCCTACGTAAGCAGAATAGAGGGAGCGGCGCTGAAAAAGATAGGAGATGGGCTTTCCAGATATTCACTTTAGTCCATCGGATAAAGTCGAAGGATTTCTTTGTTCTCCGACATTATATGCGGTACGTTTTACGGTATTTTTGCTATAATGGTAAGGTACAGCTATTTTGAAAGGAGAAAAGAGATGGAACCTGATAATTGCAAAAATACCGAATCCGGCGAAAAAATATTTGACACGGGTGAAGGTGTCGGATACCGCAACAGTACACGAATAATAATCTCAAAGGTTGCGTATCTTATCGGAGTTAACAAAAAACAGTTTGAAAATGAACATGAGCCGCCAAGACTTGAGTATTACGAGCAGCTTGAAGCACATTCGGGGGCTAAGATCGTGCGTGAGCTGTGCCGTCTTCGCACTGCTATAGAGCGGAGCTTCGGGCATATAAATAAGCTTATGCAAATGGAATACCGCACCATACTGACTATGCCCGAATACGTTCCCACCGATGCTATACAGTATCTTTCGGGAATGGGCATAAGCATAGTTAAAAACAATGCAAGACAGCCGGTTGATTACATTCTCGAAATAAACCGTGTGCTGTCAGACCGCATAAACAACTGCAGAGAGCTGTTTCCCATATGGCTTGATTTTTCGTATATACGCGACCTTTTTATAATGCCGGACGGACTAACGGTAGAGGGTACCAAAAATGCGGCGGCGGTATATTATGCCAACAGATATAAATATCCATATCAAATGTATATAAACTGGGTTCCGGATGATCACGGCAATATCCTTTATAATGACAAGAAGTTCTGCACTTTACTCTATAAGCTTCATGGGGATACTTTTGATGATTTAAGCCGTGTGACGGATGCGGGGAATAAAATAAAAAACAGCATCTATGAATTTATTGAGGCATCAAACAAAACGGTTATAGTGGTAGACTGCGAAAATTCAGATCCCTATAAGCTTATTGCTACCATAAAAAATCTTGATCCCGAAACTGTTGCAAAGATCAGCAAGATATTTCTATATAACGATGTTCATGCATCCACAGCGTGGCGGCTTTTTGAAAGCTACTGCGGAGGTGTGACGGTGGAGCATATAATGACGGAACGGGTTAAAGTCACAAAATCAATAGTGGATATAAAGCTGTCTGTTGGAGTGTCTAAGGAATATTATAAAAATTCGGTGGATTCGTTTATTATAGCATCCAGCGATTCGGACTACTGGGGGCTTATAGATTCTATTCCTGACGCCAAATTTCTTGTGATGGCTGAGGTGGGGAAGTGCGGTGCGGATATTAAGGCGGCACTTGTAGAGAGGGATATTTTCTACTGTTATATAGACGATTTTTGCACGGGAAATGCCAACGAAATAAAAATAGCTGCCCTTGTAAACGAAACCAAACGCTATCTTGACGAGCATCTGCAGCTTAATGTTGAAGTAATGCTTGATGAAGTATATAAAAACACACGCGTACACATGACAGAAGCGGAGTGCACGCAGTTTTACAATCAGTATATACGCCCAATGCACTTGATTATTGAAAAAAACGGAGATGTGCGAATAGAGCTGAGAGGAAAGTGAATTTGCGCTGTCCATGGGGCAAAATGATTCCGAAAAATGCAAAAAACAACGCTAATTTGTGAAGTTTTATAAAATCTCTTGAAAATTCGTGAAATGTATGTTATAATAATATTTGATTGATTCTGAAACATTTCACGAAAGGAGATGACCGGATGGCTGAAAAACACATGTATGAAAACCGCAGGCATGCTGAGCAGTCAGAGCGCGGCTTTGCCGAATCGCTGCTTGGAAATACCTACACTGTGCGAGTTTACGCAAGATACAAAAACACAGCGCGCGGAACAGTGGTTATAAACGGCAAAGACGGTTACAGTGTACATACTGCATACATTATGTGCGCATCCGAAGATATCGGTACGACCGTCAGCGGTGTGGCTGTGGGAATGTTAATTGATACAACCAGCGGTACGTTTTCGGTTGCGCTTTCGGGGGCAGGCAGCGAGGATAGGCTGTGGATGCAATATCAGATAGCCGAAGCTGTGGATTATTGGGAAAACGGAAATGCGCTTAAAATTTACTGCCTCAGAGAGAAGTCCTGCGGAGCGGTTGTATATACCGGAGATGGGGCAGACAGAAAATATCTTATCATACGCATGAATTTAGGTCACTGCGGTCTTCCGAAAGGTCATATAGAAAAGTACGAAACCGAGGAGGAAACTGCTGTACGCGAGGTTTTAGAAGAAACCGGAGTTGTTATTAAGCTTATTGAGGGCTTCCGCAAATCGGTTGTATATTCCCTGACTGCGCGCACTACGAAGGAGTCGGTATATTTCCTCGGACGTTTCGACGGCGGCGATGTGAAGATACAGCAGTCTGAGGTAAGCTCTTACCGCCTTTGCTCCTACGAGCAGGCACGGAGGATCATCACATATGAAAATGACAGAGCAATCCTTGATGCGGCAGAAGAACTGCTCTCGGGAATTGATGAAAAGTTATAAATATAGGAAATGCGGACGGCACACAGCCATCCGCATTTTTATTATAGTATAATTTTGCATGTTTCCCTGAATATTCCTTGACTTTTATTAGTAAATAGTATATAATTGTTTTGCGTGAAAAAGTTCATGCAGAAAGGATAGCGTGTGCGAATATGAAGATTTCGATTACAAGAAATACCGAAACCTTGCGATATGCAGCGGATGAATTTAAAAAGTATTTGATGCTGGTAGATGAAGATTTAAAAGTGGAGTTTTCTGAAGAAAAAGGTGATATAGCTTTAGGCCTTCTTGCGGATTTGGGTTTGGATGATACCGACGTAAAGGATGATATGATTGATGACGTTGTAGACGTCAATATTGACAGTCTTAAAGGTTATATAGCCGGAAGCAATGAGCGCAGTGTTCTTATGGGTGTATATAAATATCTGAAGTCTGCAGGCTGCCGTTGGGTTCGTCCCGGTGACGAGGGTGAATATATACCGAAAAAAAGTCTTAGCACCCATCTCTTTAAGTTTAGAAAAAAAGCGGATTATCCGTTCAGAGGACAGTGCATTGAAGGTTCAGTAAGCTTCGAGCATCTCCGAGACACTGTTCTTTGGCTTCCAAAGGTAGATATGAATCTGTTTATGATTGAGCAGATCGTTCCGTACGACTATATGAACCGATGGTACCGACACCTTGAAAACACCAAGCTTCCTCATGACGACATACCGTACGAACAGTATTGCGATTACTGCGAAAAATTAGAACATATAATTAAAAAGTGCGGCTTACAGCTTCATGCGCTGGGGCATGGCGCACATACCGAACCGTTCGGTGTCAGACATATAAGCAGAGAAACAGTCTATAATATTCCCGAAGAAACCAAGAAAGCCTTTGCCCTTGTTGACGGTAAAAGGGAGCTTATTAAAAACGCTCCGTTCTTTACGCAGATGTGTATGTCAAAGGAATGGGTTCAGGACAAGATTGTTGATTGGCTCGCTGACTATCTGAAAGAGAAGCCACACATTGACTTTCTTCATTTCTGGCTTGGCGACAGTACAAACAATCACTGTGAATGTGAGGACTGCGTTAAGGAGCATCCATCGGACTTTTATGTGCAGATGCTTAATAAATTGGATGCGAAGCTCACAGCACAAAAAAACAACGCAAAGATAATTTTTATCATATATGTGGATACTCTTTGGCCGCCTATCCGTGAAAAACTGAACAATCCCGACCGCTTTATTATGACTACCGCCTGCGGCTCGGGAGAGCCCTACTCCAATAAAAGGCGTGAGGGCGGTATTCCGAAATGGGAGAGAAATAATTTCAACGTTCGCGGCGGCATAGATATGGCTCTGTCATTTGTTGACGCTTGGAAGCCGGTGTTCGACGGCCCCAAGTTCTTATTTGAGTATTTTATGTACACCGGTCATTTCAGAGATCCCGGATATATGTCATTTGGCCGTCAGATGGCACATGATGTCAAGACATTGGGGGTTACCGGATTTGACGGAATAATGAGTGACCAGACACAGCGCTCTTACTTCCCGACAGGTCTCCCTTGCAGCATTTTCGGTGAGTTCTTATTTGATACATCGATCGATACCGAGCCGTACATAGACAAATATCTGGAGGATTCCTTTGGTTCGGATTGGCAAACTGCCAAGGCTTATCTTGAAGAAATTTCGAGTACCTTTGATTTTAATGCGCTTAAGCAGAATACGGATATTACCGCTCAGGATACCGGTTCTGAGGATAAACATTCCCGTAAAGCGGGGATCTTCGGCAATGAAGCGGTAGGCGATATTATTGCTAAAGCTCCGTCAATTGTTGACAGATATGCAGGTGCTATAACAGCAGGTTCAAGGCTCTCCGATAAATGTCACAGAGAATCCTGGAGAATTCTTACATATCACGGTGAATATTGCAAGCGCTTATCCAAGATATACTTTGCGCTTTCCAGAAACGATACCGAGAGAGCTATGGCGAAGCTTGACGAAATGGTTGATTACCTTTCCGAAATCGAGATGGAAATCCATCCTTATTTTGACCTCTTACTGTTTAAACAGCGCACAAAGCAGATTATACAGGGTAAATAATAGAAAAGGGGAGCTGTTGTGCTTAAATGCAACAGCTCCTTCCCGTATGCCAAATATGACGGAGAGGCTGTCGCACCTAAGTGCAACAGCCTCTTTTACTTATATCTTGTATTTTTCTGCCTGAGAAGCGATAAGCGCTTCATCGTCGAAATAGTTGATCTTCATTGCCGCCTTGACTTCATCAAGTGTCTTTGCGGCGGTTTCGCGTGCGACCTCGCTGCCTTTTTTCAGTATGTCGTATACGCCTGCGATATCCTTCTGATATTCCGCACGGCGTGCGCGGATAGGTTCGAGGGTGAATTCAAGCACCGCAAGAAGGAATTTCTTAACCTTTACGTCGCCAAGACCGCCTCTCTGATAGTGCGCCTTAAGCTCGTCAAGATTTGCGTAGTCGGGAAGGAATTCCGCGAAGTGTTCATCCTTTGCGAATGCATCGAGATAGGTGAATACGGTGTTGCCCTCGATCTTGCCGGGATCGGTGATCTTGATGTGATCGGGGTCAGTGAACATACTCATTACCTTTGTCTTAAGCTCTGCAGGATCCTCGGAAATGTAGATGCAGTTGCCGAGGGACTTGGACATCTTCGCGCTTCCATCGGTTCCGGGCAGACGTCTTGCTGCGGCTTCGGTGGGAAGAAGCGGATCCGGCTCAACAAGGACTTCGCCGTACACGTCGTTGAATTTTCTCACGATCTCGCGTGTTTGCTCGATCATGGGAAGCTGATCCTCGCCAACGGGAATGGTGGTAGCCTTGAATGCGGTAATATCCGCCGCCTGGCTTATGGGATATGTAAAGAATCCCACGGGGATGCTTGTTTCAAAGTTGCGCATCTGAATTTCCGCTTTAACGGTGGGGTTTCGCTGAAGTCTTGACACGGTTACGAGGTTCATATAGTAGAACGAAAGCTCACAAAGCTCCGGAATCTGCGACTGGATGAAAAGGGTAGACTTCGCAGGATCAAGACCGCAGGAAAGGTAGTCAAGAGCAACCTCGATGATGTTCTGGCGAATTTTCTCGGGATTGTCGGCGTTATCGGTAAGCGCCTGCGCATCGGCGATCATGATGTAAGTTTTATCGTAAAGACCGCTGTTCTGAAGCTCCACGCGGCGGCGAAGTGAGCCGACGTAGTGACCGATATGGAGTTTACCCGTAGGGCGGTCGCCGGTAAGTATGATTTTAGACATTTCTTGTTACCTCTGAATTTGTAAAAGTTATAGGGATATTATATCACGCGGCAGGCGGAATGTCAAGTGGTGTGGGGGATTTTTGAGGGGGACGATAAAAGACCAAGAGCGGATGCTTTGGGATTTTAAGGACAGTTTTATAATAATTCAACTGAAAGATAATCGGTTACAGCCAGAGGCTTTTTTCTTGCACGCAAGTGCGCACTTACTCACCACTAATGTGGTGGCGCGATTTAAAGCTATTTACAAAAGTAAAATTCCACTATATCAACCATTGGTGGAAATTATCCCAAAGCGAGTTGCTTGAAAATAATATTGTTTCATGATATAATTTTTACAACAGAGGCCGCTGTTAATCTGAATGAAACGAGGAAATGTTTATGATTAACCTTGGAAACAAAATACGTGCGCTCCGCAAAAAGAAAGGCATTACACAAGAGCAATTAGCAAGTGCCTTGAATATGTCCCCGCAAGCTGTTTCAAAATGGGAGATGGGCGCAGGATACCCTGACGTCGCTCTCCTTCCCGTGATTGCTGCATATTTTGGTGTAAGTTTGGATGTTCTGTTTGATTACGATGCAAACAATATTGAAGAAAAAATTATGGAAATTCTTTATAGCTCACGCGGCGGTGCGCCGTTTAATGTAGCAGAAAAGCGGCTGCTTGAAGGAATAGCCGCTTATCCAAGTGCAGATATTCTTAAAAAAGAACTTCTCATGCAATATGAAATGCAAATGAGATATCACGGATGTCCCGAATTAAAGGAACCTGCTTTAGTTATTGCCAAAAAGCTCATTGCAGAATCCAATGACTATTTTATTGTATCAAGTGCAAAGAACGACATGGCGTCTATCCTAATTATGAACGGTAATTATAAAGAAGCAAAAGCAATTATTGAGTCTATGCCCTATGTTTACAACATTGATATTTATGATAGAATGCGTTGTTCATCATACATGTTGAAAGGAAAGGATCGATTGAAAGGAGCACGTGAGTTTAAGGTTTGGGCACACCAAGATCTTTTTTCATGTTGCGAAGACGAAGGACTTGGTTTTTGGGAAATCGGAGATTATGAAAATGCCATACTCTCATTTGAGGAAGTAGTTAATGGAATTGAAGTGTTTGCGCACCGCAAAGTACCGGAGGAATATACGTTACTCAAGCATTATGTGTATCAAGCAGTTGCATGTGTAAAAATTGCGGCTTGTCATTACAAATTGGGTAGACTCAAAGAGTGTGACGATGCTTTGGATAAAGCATATAACTTTTTGAAAAATGGTTACAGCGAAGAAATGTGGAACAACAAAAATGATTTCTGTATGAAATTCTATCGCGAACCGTACCACGAATTCGGTCTTGACGAATATAAACCTTGTATATAAATAGTTCAGCCTCGGCAAGGAAACTCCCTGCCGAGGTTGAACTTTATGAAACTGTCCTTTAGCACGTCTGGCTAATGCTCTCGGCTTTTTATGGTGCGAGAAACGGGACGTTGGAACCCTACGAGCAATCGCTTCGCGATAGCTCGGGCAAGAACTCCTGCGGCGTTCTTGCCATACGTCTTTACGCACATTCCGTGCAAAAAAAGAACCGTATCGAAGCTACACCTCAATACGGTTCTTTTGGTGCGAGAAACGGGACTTGAGAACCCTACGAGCAATCGCTTACGCGATAGCTCGGGCAAGAACACCTGCGGCGTTCTTGCCATACGACTTTACGCACATTCCGTGCAAAAAAAAGAACCGTATCAAGGCTTCGCCTTAACACGGTTCTTTTGGTGCGAGAAACGGGACTTGAACCCGTACAGTGTGAACTACACGCCCCTCAAACGTGCGCGTCTGCCAGTTCCGCCACTCTCGCATATTGCTGAGCTATTGCCCTGCAACGTATAGTATTATACCACATCTAAAATGGTTTGTCAATAGGTTTTTTTAAAAAAATCAAAAAAATTTTAAAAAATTTTATGGGCGGATTTAAAGCGCCTGATACCGCTGTTTTGTACGCAATATATCGTTGACATCACGGTGAAAATAGTGTATAATTATCCTATAAAGCTTCTGAAACGGAGAATATCCATGAAAACACCGAAATCTGTCTTTACATGCGCGGAATGTGGGCATACCACCGCTAAATGGTACGGTAAATGTCCGGCATGCGGTTCATGGAACAGCATGGAGGAGAGCGAAGCCCCCACTGTTTCATCTGCCATGACAACCCAAAAAATAAAACGTATCACTCCCGAATACGAATCCGATGCAGTGGCGTTTGACGAGCTTGAGCTTCCGTCCTTTATACGTTCCGGCACCGGAATGGGGGAGCTTGACCGCGTGCTTGGCGGCGGACTTGTTCACGGCTCGGTCGTACTGCTTGCAGGTGAGCCGGGAATCGGTAAATCTACACTACTTTTGCAGATATCCTCATCACTCTGCGTAAACGATGACGGAAGCCCCAGAAAGGTATTGTACATCTCGGGAGAGGAATCCCAAGGACAGCTTAAGCTGCGCGCTAAACGGCTTGGCGTATCCGGAAAAAGTCTGTATGTGCTCACCGAAACCAACGTGCGGCGTATAATGGAGCAGTGCGACAAGCTTCATCCCGACGTTATAATCGTTGACTCTGTGCAGACCATGTACGACGAGCACGTTGCATCCGCGCCCGGAAGCATTGCTCAGGTGCGTGAATCCTCTCTTGCCTTTATCGCAAAGGCGAAGAACGAGGGCGTGTCCGTTATTATGGTGGGACACGTCAACAAAGAGGGCGGTATCGCAGGACCTAAGGTGCTTGAACATATGGTGGATGCGGTTTTATACTTCGAGGGTGAAAAGCTTCGCTCCTACCGTATTATACGGGCTATTAAAAACCGTTTCGGCTCAACCAACGAAATAGGTATGTTCGAGATGTCCGATGAGGGGCTTGTGGAAGTAGAAAATCCCTCGGAAACCCTTCTTGCCGGAAGACCTGTTGGTGTGTCCGGCAACTGCGCCGTGTGCGTCATGGAAGGTACACGCCCCATTATCGCCGAGGTGCAGGCGTTGGTGGCACAGACAGCCTATCCCTCACCCAGACGCACATCAAACGGTATAGATTACAACCGTATGTGCCTTATCTTGGCGGTGCTTGAAAAGCGGCTTGGATACAGATTCTCCGTAAACGATGCCTACCTCAACGTAATCGGCGGTCTGCATATAGACGAGCCTGCGGCTGACCTTGCGGTGGCTATGGCGCTTATTTCCTCTATTAAGGATGAGGCGGTTGCCGATGATCTTATCGCCATGGGTGAGATAGGTCTTGCAGGCGAATGCCGCGCGGTGCAGAACTTTGAGCAGCGTGTAAGCGAGGCTGTAAGGCTTGGGTTCCGCAAAATAATCGTTCCGGCGAGAAATCTTGAGCTTCGCGGACGAAAAGGGAAGAAGCTGGAGTTTGACGGAGTAACGATCATCCCCGTAAAGAGCATATTTGACCGCATTGACTGGACGGGAGATACAAAATAATACGAAAAGTCCTCTCACGAACGCATGCTGAGTGTGAGAGGACTTTATTATTAACCAAGCTCATCCTCGGGATAGCCGAAAAACGCAATGCTTACGGAATCTTCCGAAAACGGCACAGCACCGATGGAGTTTTCCGTGCCCATAAATCTTGTAAGCACCGTTTCGGTGCTTTTTTCATTGTCGCGGAGCATCATCTGCACATATCCCTTGCCGCCATTTGCGGAGGCTTCAACGGAAAGCCACAGAAAGTACCGTCCGTCGGGAGAGGTTCGGTGTGTGTCGGCGGAACACGCCGTTTTTGCGACATCCGCCTTACCAACGATTCCCGTATCAAGGTCGATGCGCTTATAGTCAGCGCCTTTACGGAACACGATGCCGTTTCCGTCAAAGGACGGACAGTCCGCGAAAAATCCAAACTCCGCAATACGGCACAGCTTACCGTCAACTGTCACGATATTCAGAAATGAGCGGCTCATTATCTGCCCTCGATTATGTAGAAGAACGGGCTTGTGGGGGAGTTTACCATTTTGAAGCATGCCACCGTGTATTTCTTGCGGTCAAGCTTTGCAAGGCGTTCCCCTACAAGCTGACCCTCGATATCGCCCTCGGCGTGACCGGGATATACGGCGATAAGAATGATGGCATCCTTGTCCATAAGCTCGATTGCCGAATCGATCGCCGCAAGGGTGGTATCTCGCAGGGTGGTTATTTTTTTATCGCTTCCCGGGAGATAACCGAGATTAAACATGCCTGCCTTGACTTTTTCGTGTACGAACTCCTTCACTCTGTGGTGGGAAGCGCAGAGCAGGGTATAGTTCTCGGGACATCCTGCCTCTTTTAGATTTTTCGCGGTGGAATTCAGTGCGGCGAGCTGTATGTCGAAGGCGTAGACCTTGCCGTTCTCGCCTACGGTTTTTGAGAGAAATTCAGTGTCATGACCGTTACCCATGGTATAATCCACCGCCACATCGCCTTCGCGGAGATGCTGCAGAATGAAATATTTATGCATATCAAGAAGATCGACCTGTGCCATTTGTAATTACCTCGTTTTGGACTTTTTACTTAAGATAATATGTGTAATACACCATAATAGTGCGTTCTCTGCCGCCGCTTGTAAGATCGGGACCGGTAATCATTGCACCGTCGTTACTCATAAGCTCCCAGGCGCGGAGCTCGGTTATTTTACAGCGAAAAACTATATCTGCGCTTGAAAGCACAATAAACTCATCGTCCTTTATGGAAAGCGAGCCTGCTTTTCCGATTACGGTATCAGTTCCGGTTTCGGGATCGCGCTCACTGCAATATTTTATGGCGCGTCCTGCCAGATGGTTCGCCATGTCGATACGGAATGACACGGAGTTTTCGTTTTTGTTTTTAAAGAGCTTTTTGATTATCTTAAGCATGGGGGCTTTACCTCTCAGTTTTGATTTGCGGTGCTCTTCTTTTATTGTACCACATTTTTCGCAATATGGCAATAGGTAAAAATAAAAATCCGGCTGTCCGCGATGGACAGCCGGATTAAACATTAATTAGTTATCCGAATTTGCTACGACTGCGTCGTAAATTTCACGTATGGTGATGTTGAGAGCATCTTCCTGAGATGCATAGTAGGAAGCGAAGTCGGTGTTGTTGCTCTTAATAACTACCGCATCCATTATGTTTGCTGCTGCGGGTGCGAAGTTGTAAGCGAAGTCGTAAACCTTACCCTCGTGCATCATAGTCAGCATGTTGTAGGAGTCTTCATCGCGGAGAGCCTTGTTCTGAAGAACCACATCAAAGAATGCGGGACGAACATAAACGTAGCTGTAATAAGCCAGTGCTTCTGCGATAGCGCCGGTGCGTTCAGGATCAGCATTTACCGGAACACCGATGATACCTGCCGCGCAGGCGGAGAGGTAGTCTTCCTGCTGCTCGTCATATTTAGGGTGAGGAAGAAGACCGAATTCGTAGTTTACTTCGCGCAGGCTGGTGTAAAGACCGCCCACGTCAAGGCTGGTGAGGAAGGAACGGCCGCTCATAAAGATATCGCGGTATACGCTGGTTGGCCAAGATGTGCTTCCGTATGCTCCAAGGAAAGTATCGGGAGAGTGGGTTATCTCATAGTACTTTTCAACAAGATTGTACATTTTTTCGGTGTTCATCGCAAGAACGGGACATCCGTCATCGTCAAGCTTTGTAAAGGGAATGCCTGCAGAAAGCTGCAGGGATGCACCGCCGTCGCTGTTAAGGAGCAAGCCGTACTGATCCTTTTCGTCCATCTTATCGCCGCCGTCGAGGTTTTTGGCTACACCGGTAGCAAGCTCGAACATTTTATCAAGTGTCCACTCGCCATCGTATACAATCTGATAAAGGTCTTCGTCGATCTTATATGTTTCAAGGTATTCCTTGTTGAAAATGATAGCGCCCATACCCTGCCAGGTCATGGTAATATCGCCAGCCGCAAAGAATGTCTTGCCGGCAACGCTTACAGTATCCTGCATACTCCTGTTCCACCAGGGCTTACTGAAATCAACATAATCAAGCTCTGCCCAGTCAAGAAGCAAACCGCCGGAAACAAGAGCTGCGGGGCCGGCCTGACAGTGGGGGAGAACAAAATCGAATGTGTCTTCATCGGACATAATAGCACTGTTGAGGGTGGGAACGATATCCATGGTTTCATACTTGTCAAATTCCACACCGAGGAGTTCACTTACTGCCAATGCGCGCTTGTAGCCTGCTTCCTCAAGCACGTCACCCTTGGTGTCTTCTGCGGTGATGAGTTTAAAGTAGTTTGTGTACTTTTCAAGAGCCAGATATGTTACTGTGTGATCTTCATAGTAGAGGTCATCCGGTAAATTCAGAGTAAGCTCATCGCTGCCGGACTTGTCAGCGGATGTGTCGGAGGTGCTGGTATCTGCCGGATTTTTTGTGTCATCCCCGCATGCGCACAGGGAAAGACCGAGGGTAAGCGCAAGAAGTAGTGCTGTAATTTGATGCTTTTTCATGATTAACTCCTTTATTTGGTTTAAAATATATAGCACGCCAAAACAAGTATATCATATTTTTTTGGAAAAGTAAAGCACTTTTTAAAAAAAAGTCTGAAAATAAAAATAATGGCATCATTATACTATTCACAGAAATAAGCTGTGAAAGTGTATAAAAACATCCTTCTTTCCCTCGCGAACAGGAAGAAAGCTAAAAAGCTTCTGTAAAGCTTCGGAGTTGTGCCGTATTCAGGTTTGAAAGCCTTGAAGAAAGAGGGTTTCGGGAGATCCCCCACCGTTTTGCTGATTTTTGCCAATAAGCTAAGTTGCCAGTTTTGAAAGTGCAGTGTCAGTTCGGGATAGCTTTGCAAATGTTTGGATAGCACCACAAAGGCAAAGTTACCAAAAAACACAGTTAAATTTGTACGCTTCGCCAAAAATAAACATTTTGACGCATTTTACTTGAAATTTTGTGAAATTATGATATATTTATAGTAGCATATCGTTTTTTGAATTTTAAGCGGTTTTTGTGAAGTTGAAAAAACGGTGTGTTATGATAAAAAACAGTGCGTCAGTATTACTTGGGAAGGAGAAAACACGACATTTTGCCGTGCGGTATACCGTTATGCTTCCACTTGACAAACTTACCGAGGAGGCGAGAATCGGCTTTATACACCATGGGGTCGATACAGAATCCCTTTCTTTGGTGTTAGAGCTTGATCTTGACCATGACGGAAAGTTCGGAGAGAGCTTTCTGGCATTTGATGCGGGCTTAAAGAAGCTTTTCGTAATGTCCGTCACATCGGACAGTGAAACCGCAGAGAAACGCAAAAAGGCAAGAAAAGCCGCAGAGGATGCTAAAAATAAAGCGGCTAAATCAGGTAAGGCGTATAAGCCGCCGAAGGATGCTCTTGTGCCCGACCTTTACAAAGACGCGGTGTTCCGCAAATTTGACATGGAACGGGTTTCAGACGCATACGTTGATAATTTTGTTTCTTCAAACCGACTGCTTGCTAAGGAAAAAGACGGCGATGAGCTTACCACCGTAATAATTGCATATTCCACAAATGCCAAGAAACGTAAGCTTTTCGCCTTTGTTGACTTGATGAACAGACTTATCGGGGGAGAAGATGTAAAGCATGATGACCCCATATTCGAGCAGTTTAACGCGAAATGTCCCAAATGCGGCAGAGTCTACGAGGATCAGGCGCGTAAAATATGCTCCCACTGTACCAATCAAAAGGCGGTGTTCGCAAGACTTTTCGGATATTTCCGCCCATTTAAGCTACAGCTTGCCACGGTGCTTTTATGTATGTTCGCCGCATCCTTTGTACAGCTCATAACCCCCATAATTTCAAATCAACTGCTCTACGACCAGGTTATAACTCCGCCGGGTGAGATAGCCGGAAAGGCTGTGGGTACGCTTCACAGCGAAAATTGGTTGTTTATCATGATAGGCGTTATCTTTGCTATGGCGCTTCTGTCACTGGGTATCTCGATAGTACAAAACCGCGCCAACGCTGTTATGTCCACCAGAGTAACATTGAATATGAAGATGGATATCTTCACAGCGCTTCAGAATCTGTCCCTCTCTTTCTTCAATAATAACCAGACAGGACGACTTATTACCCGTGTTAACTATGACGCTGACCGAATCCGCGGATTTTTTATCGACGGTGTGCCTAATTTTGTTATAAACGCGGTGAACTTTATCGGTCTTACGGTTTTTCTGTTTATACTTAATTGGAAACTGACGCTTATTGTGTTTGTCCCGGTGCCGATAATCGTTTGCATCTTCAAATTCATGCTTCCGAAGCTTTGGAGAATGTATTCGAAGCAGTGGCGGCGCTCATCCGCCCTTAATGCGGTGCTGGGCGACTCGCTCACAGGTATTCGTGTGGTAAAAGCGTTTTCCAAGGAAGCAGAGGAATCTGCGCGCTTCTATAAGTACGCAAAAAGACTTACAAAGGCAAATCTCCAGACAAATCTGGTTTCGCTGACCATTTTTCCCGTGGTGGGACTGCTTATCGGTTTGTCCAGCCAAGTAATATGGGGATTCGGCGGACTTGAGGTTATGGATAGGCATATGACCTACGGTGATTTTGCCACATATCTCGGCTACATAGGAATGATATTCGGTCCTCTTAACTTCTTCACCAACTTTACAAACATGGTGACCGATACCGCAAACTGCGCACAGCGTATGTTTGAGATAACCGATGCGATCCCCGAGATAACCGATGCCAAGAATCCCGTAAAGCTTGAAAAACTTCAGGGCGACATCGAATTCAAAAACGTATGCTTCCATTACGCGGCAAACCGTCCTATACTAAAAAATGTGTCCCTTAAGATAAATGCAGGCGACCATATCGGTCTTGTAGGACATACGGGAAGCGGTAAATCCACTATCGCAAACCTCATAAGCCGACTTTACGATACTGTCAGCGGCACTATAGAGATAGACGGTCATAATGTGAAAAACATTGAGATGCAGTCTTTGAGAAAAAATATCTCAATTGTTTCCCAGGAAATATTCCTTTTTAAGGGAACCATCGCGGACAATATCCGCTATGCAAAGCCCGATGCTACCATGGATGAGATAATAGCCGCCGCAAAGGCTGCAAATGCCCACGATTTCATCTTAAGACTTCCCGAGGGATACGAAACGCTGGTGGGGACGGGAAGCCGTTCACTGTCCGGAGGCGAAAAGCAGAGAGTATCAATAGCAAGAGCACTGCTTCTTGCACCCTCTATTCTTATCCTCGATGAAGCCACAGCGGCTATGGATACGGAAACTGAGCGTCTTATTCAGGATGCGCTGTCTGCCCTTATAGAGGGAAGAACCACCATTACGATAGCCCACAGACTGTCAACTCTAAAGGACTGCAACAAGCTGTTCGTTATCGAAAACGGCGAGATTGCGGAGGAGGGAACTCACGCGGAGCTTTTAGCGAAGAAGGGCATGTTTTTTAGACTCTACACGCTCCAGAATGAGGCTAACAAGAAGATAATTGCGGGAATGTAACAAAATAATAAAGAATATATCGTGCAAATATACTTTGAGGAGGGAAAAATCATGGCTGATGAGAAAAAAACTGATGCAAAGCCCCAGACAAAGCCCAAAAATGATATTCTCGGTGACGGTACCGACGACGGTGATCTGATACTTGAAAATCAGCGCGTTTCCATTGATCTTACTCCGGAAAACGCATGGTTCAAGCGTTCCGGCGGCGGACTTATATCCCTTAAAATAGTAAATTACGACGGCGAAACCGAGGAGTTTGAGCGCGTGGTAGTGCTCCGCTCCTTCCCGGTGACAAACCCTGACGAATTTCTCTCCGTCCGTGAGCCTGATTCAAAAAAGCAGGGACGCGGCAAGGAGATCGGAATGATACGCCGCATCACCGATTTCGATGACGAAACAAAAGCCCTTCTTTTAGAGGAGCTTGACAGACGCTATTTTACACCGCAGATCGAAAAGATAATGTCCGTAAAAGATAAGTTCGGTTACCTTTACTGGGATGTGGCGACTACTGCTGGACATGTTACCTTTGTTTTAAACAATCCTTTCTCAAATATAAGGATTCTTGAGGATGGACGCATACTTATAAACGATATTGACGGAAACGTGTTTGAAATTCTTGACCCGTCAAAGCTTGATGCTGCAAGCCTTAAGAAAATAGAGATATACCTGTAAAGGGAAGGAAGTGAGTCTGTGCGACTTATGTTTGATCTGCCCGAACGGGAAAAAGCAGTCCTTGACTCTGCTATGCCGTCGGACGAAAAGCTTATGTACTGCATCCCCTTCAATATCCTTGAAGATAGGTTTGTGTCGGGCTTTATTGCCATAACCAACAAGAAAATATACAAGATACTTGATGACAAGCTTCTTGCAAGCTACAACCTTGCCGGCGCTTCCGGCTTCAAGACAGAGGTCATGTACGGAAGCTGTGGCTTCTATGGGGATTTCGGAGAGGGAGTCACTCTTATATGCCAGTTCGTATCGGGAAGGCATCTCCCAAGATACGCTGTTATAGTAAAAGCCTGCGAAATACTGGCTGAGGATTCCTCAAAGGATGAGCCTATCGAAAACTCCGAGAGGGAACGCTTCTGCCCTAAGTGCGGCAGACCCTTTGTGCGTGGTACAACTATATGTCCGTATTGCCTCGACCACATGGAAGTCTACAAAAAGGTTTTTGCACTTACCAAGGGCTTAAGACTTATGATGTGCTTTCCGTTTGTGGTTGCGGTGTTCAACGTGATTTTTCAGTTCCTTGTTCCCAAAATACAGAAGATTGCTTTAAATAACTACATACTCAACGAAGCTACCCACGGAAAAGCGGATAAAATGACAGAATTCGCGCTTATTATTGTGGCTATCGTTTCCCTTGATTTGTTCCACCGTGCTCTTGCGGTGCTTCAAAGCCGCCTTTCCGCTGTGACGGGTAATAAATTTACCCTGATGATGCGCACCATACTGTACGAGAAAATACAGTCACTGTCCATGTCCAGCGTACAGCGTAAATCCACAGGTGACCTTATGGGACGTATCAACGGCGATGTCAATGTGACACAGGACTTTATCGTAAATCAGCTCCCCAATCTGTTTGTGCAGGTTTTCTCATTCCTTACAGGACTTGTGGTGATGCTTGCTATAAGCCCCATAATGGCGCTGTTCATCTTTGTGCCCACACCTTTTGTAGTATTTCTTATATCTAAGTTCTGGAAATTCGTCCAGCTCAGAAACCGCAGACTTTGGGTGCTTGGTCAGCGCACCAATCATCTCCTTCAGGATATACTGAACGGTATCCGCGTGGTAAAATGCTTCGGACGTGAGGCAAGCGAGATAGAACGCTTCAAGAGCGCATCAGCAAAGCATGCGGTGCAGAATGAGCATAACGCAAAGGTGTTTGACACAGTATTTCCGCTTCTAGGCTTTGCGGTAAAGCTTGGAAGTTACCTGATACTTATGTACGGAAACTACCTCTTGTTCCACGGCGAGATGCTGGTTGGCGAACTGCATCAGATAAACTCCTACGCAAACATCATCTACGCGCCGCTTATGTACATCACATTTATTCCAAGAAACATCTCAAACTTCTTAACCAGCATTTCAAAGATATTCGAGATAATCGAGGAGAATCAGGAAGTGCAGGATATCGACCTGCCTATTGATATACGAATTGAAGGTGAGATCGACGTAAAAAACGTCACCTTCGGTTACGAGAGCTACAATCCTGTTTTAGAGGGAGTTTCGTTCCATGTGAATCCCGGTGAAATGATCGGTATTGTGGGACATTCGGGATGCGGCAAGACCACGCTTATCAACCTTCTCATGCGTCTTTATGATGTAAACGAGGGCGCTATAGAGATAGATAACGTAAATATTAAGGATATTTCCCAGAATGCGCTTCGCACACAGATCGGCGTGGTGCTTCAGGAAACCTTCCTGTTCTCGGGAACCATCCGCGACAATATACGCTACGCTATGCCCCATGCAACGGATGAGCAGGTAATAGACGCGGCGCGTATTGCCAACGCCCACGATTTTATTCTTAATCTCCCTGAGGGATATAATACAATGGTAGGCGAAAAAGGCTATTCACTGTCCGGCGGCGAGCGTCAGCGTATTGCCATTGCGAGAGCCGTTATCCACAATCCCCGAATTATAATCCTTGATGAAGCCACAGCCGCCCTTGATACGGAAACCGAGAAGCTTATTCAGGATTCGTTAAACAAGCTTACCGAGGGGAGAACCGTATTCGCAATTGCACACAGGCTATCAACTCTCAGAAATGCGGACAAGCTTCTGGTGCTTGACAAGGGGCGTGTGGCGGA
The DNA here is from genome assembly GCA_045644145.1 of Candidatus Flemingiibacterium sp. Taxonomy (GTDB): domain Bacteria; phylum Bacillota; class Clostridia; order Oscillospirales; family CAG-272; genus Flemingiibacterium. The sequence goes on along the minus strand of JAZRGK010000036.1, from coordinate 2,491 downwards.
GTTCGGTACTCACTCCGAGCTTCTTGAAAACAAGGGCATTTACTACAAGCTTGTTATGGCACAGCGTAAAATGGCGCAGTCCGTTATCGAACATCAGGGAATTGCAAATTAGGTTATAACGAAACAAATAAAAAATCCGGGACGGAGATGCTCTGTTCCGGATTTTGCGGTTATGTGTGAAGGAACTTTGTTCCATGCAAAATTTGGCTTTTTTAGTTTTTTGTATTGACAACATATCAAGTTTGTGCTATAATATGTAAGTCGCATATGCGGCTGGCATATCAGCTTGGAGAGATATCGAAGTGGTCATAACGGGGCTGACTCGAAATGTAGCCGACCTCGTCACTCACGGATGTGCGAAAGCTCGTGTTTTCGTCGATTCTCTCGTAAATGCTTCATTTTTCTTGAATTTTGGATGTGAGCATTTTAACTTCGGCCTTGCAAAAGCCTTGCAAAATTCAAACTTAACTTAATATGGAGAGATATCGAAGCGGTCATAACGGGGCTGACTCGAAATGTAAACGACCTCGTCACTCGCGAACGTGCGAAAGCTCGTGTTTTCGTCGATTCTCTCGCAGATGCTTCATTTTTCTTGAATTTTGGATGTGAGCATTTTAACTTCGGCCTTGCAAAAGCCTTGCAAAATTCAAACACAATCAAATACGGAGAGATATCGAAGTGGTCATAACGGGGCTGACTCGAAATCAGTTTGTGCCAAAAGCACACGAGGGTTCGAATCCCTCTCTCTTCGCCAAAGGGCCGCAATTCGTGAGAATTGCGGTCTTAGATTTTGCTTTGAAGGTGGATAACCGTGATAATTCTCATCATTATTGCAATTGTTATTACATATCTTATCGTTGATATGCAGTATAAGAGCAGTTCCTATTATCAATCAACCAAGCACCCGTATTTGGCGGTTTTATTCAACAAGGGGCGATATGGAGAATATCTAACATATAAACGGCTGAGAAAAGCTGAAAAGGATGGGGCAAAATTTCTATTCAATCTTTACATTCCTAAGGAAAACGGAGAAACAACCGAAATTGATGTCCTGATGCTCTGCTCAAAAGGTATTTTTGTTTTTGAAAGCAAAAACTACAGTGGATGGATATTTGGAAGCGAGAATCAAAAAAACTGGTATCAAACGTTGCCGTTGGGGAGAGGAAAAAGCCGAAAAGAATCCTTTTACAACCCAATTATGCAAAATCGCATGCATATTAAACACTTGACCACGTTTCTCGGCGAAGATCATTGCATGCCAATGCATTCTGTCGTCATTTTTTCAGAAAGGTGCACGTTGAAAAAGATTCAGATTCAAAGCGAGGACGTATATGTAGTAAAGCGCTGCGATGTTGGATCTGTCGTATCCTCCATTTGCAATGGAAGTTCTGAGGTAAAGCTAAGCATTGACATCATAGATACACTATATGATAAATTATTCCCATACACCCAGGTTGACTCAGCCACAAAAGCCCGTCATATATCTAACATCCATGGTAAGCTTGATCATCCCGAACCTAATACTTATTCATCCGCTGTGCAGGCAACAGATTTGAATATTGAACCCCCAAACACGGATACAGCGCCTCAATCTATGTTATGCCCCCGATGCAACGGAAAACTTGTTTTGCGAACAGCATCACGCGGCAATAATGTTGGAAAGCAGTTCTACGGATGTTCCAATTATCCCAAGTGCAAATACATAAAAAACATAGAAAACACGCCAACTGATTAATCAGTTGGCGTGTTCCTTCTCACCCCAACGCCTTACTCATCGCCGCGCCGGTATCCGCCTTACTCACCGCATCCAGATGACTATAAATATTCGCCGTGGTGCTCATATCCGAGTGCCCCAGCCATTCCTGAATCTGCTTCATCGGCACGCCCTGCGCAAGCAGTACCGATGCACATGAGTGCCGCAGATCGTGGAAGCGGATCTTCTTCAGATTGAGCTTTTCCAGAAGCTGACCGAACCGGTTCGAGATAAAGTCGGGATCATACAGCCGACCGAGGGCATCCACACAGACGTAGTCGGTGTATTCCTTCGAGTACGCCGAGCGCATCGTCTTCTTCATCCGCTCCTGTTCCTCGCGGTGCTTGAGCAGCTCTTCCCGCACGAAGGGTTCCAGTGTGAGCGTGCGGTAAGAGGATTTTGTCTTCAGCCTGTCCTTGGTGACGAGTCCTTCCTCGGTGGAGTGGACGGTGTGGCGGATGGTCAGCGTGTTTTCCGTGAAGTCGATCGCCGACCATTTCACGCCAACCACCTCGCTTCGGCGCAGACCGTAGTACGCAGCGAGGAGGATGGGGATATAAATCTCATCATCCTTTGCCAGCTCGAGCAACTGCTTGACCTCCTCGGCATTGTAGAAGCCGGAGATGAACTGCTCCTGCTTCGGGCGGTTTGCGTGATCCCCGGGGTTCGCTGGGACGATCCGCCGCTTGACGGCATCGACGAATGCCTTGTGCAGTACGCTGTGATACCGCTGGCAGG
>JAZRGK010000035.1:0-9399 GCA_045644145.1 Candidatus Flemingiibacterium sp. | reverse complement strand
CGCCGAGCATCTTGAAGCCGTTCACGGTGTTGGACCGCACACCATATCCGTGCCGCGCATCAAAAAAGCGCAGGACATTGACCCCTCGGCGTTTGATAACTCCATCTCCGATGATATTTTTGCAAAAATTTGCGCACTTATCCGCATCTCCGTGCCCTATACGGGTATGATCATCTCCACCCGTGAGAGCAAGGAAGTGCGTGAGCGTGTACTTAAGCTTGGCGTTTCTCAGATCTCTGGCGCATCAAAGACAAGCGTTGGCGGCTACGCGGAGCCTGAGGCAGAGGACGAAAACTCCTCGCAGTTCGACGTTTCCGACAACCGCACTCTTGACGAGGTGGTAAACTGGCTCATGCGCCTTGGCTACATCCCCAGCTTCTGCACAGCTTGCTACAGAGAGGGAAGAACGGGCGACAGATTTATGGATCTCTGCAAATCAAAGCAGATAAACAACTGCTGTCACCCCAACGCGCTTATGACGCTTAAGGAATATCTCACGGACTACGCAAGCCTTGACACAAGAGTTGTCGGTACAGACCTTATTATCCGCGAGCTTGCCAATATCCCCAACCCCAAGGTGCGTTCGCTGGTTATACAGCGTCTTAAAGATATCAGGAACGGCGCACGCGACTTCAGATTTTAGTAATTACTGCACTTAGGTGCAGTAACTACCGGAAAACACAACTTGTCACCCATCAAGGGAGCTATTTTGTGCGTCAGGCACATAAAGCGTTGTATTATGTATCCTTATCAAGAAAGGAGCTTAATAATTTTGGCTGAACTTAACGAAACCCCATCGGGGGAGCGAATACACATAGGCATATTCGGAAGACGCAACGCCGGAAAGTCCGCGCTTATCAATGCGCTGACGGGGCAAAGCCTCGCCATCGTTTCGGATGTCGCCGGAACTACCACAGACCCCGTTTCAAAGGCTATGGAGCTTCTGCCCCTTGGTCCCGTTCTGATTACAGACACCCCCGGTCTTGACGACGAGGGCGAGCTTGGACTTATGCGCGTAGAAAAGGCGAAGAAAGTCCTTGCAAAAACCGATATTGCCATAATCGTAGCCGATGCGTCACGGGGAATGTCCGAATACGAGCGTGAGCTTGTAAATGATGCGAAAAAGCGTGAGATTCCATATGTGCTGGTGTACAACAAATGCGACATTGCCGTACCTGCGGATGCCGACGGCGTGTGTGTAAGCGCGCTTACGGGCGAGGGAATAGAAGCGCTTCGTGGCAAGCTCAGTGAGTTTGCACCTACGGGCAACGAGGCTCGTCTTATAGGCGACCTCGTTCATACAGGTGACACTATACTGCTTGTTACTCCAATTGATGCTTCCGCGCCTAAGGGACGTTTGATTTTGCCCCAACAGCAGGTTATACGCGACCTGCTTGAATCGGGGGCGATGCCTATAATATGCCGCGAAACGGAGCTTGAAGCGGCACTTGCTAAGATAACCCCGAAAATGGTGGTCACGGATTCTCAGGTATTTGGTCTTGTTTCTAAAATTGTGCCGGAGAATATTCCCTTAACCTCATTTTCCATGCTTATGTCAAGATACAAGGGCAACTTTGCCGAATCCGTAAAAGGCGCGGCGGTGCTTGATTCTATAAAAGACGGCGACAAGATACTCATTTCCGAGGGATGCACTCATCACAGGCAGTGCGAGGATATTGGTACTGTAAAGCTTCCCGGTTGGATAAAAAAGCATACGGGAGCAGAGCCGGAGTTCGTGTTTACTTCCGGAACGGAGTTCCCTGAGGAGCTTTTGGAGTTTAAGCTTATCATCCACTGCGGCGGCTGCACGCTTAATCCCCGCGAGGTGAAAAGACGTTACAGAGCCGCTGTCACGGCAGGCGTACCTGTGACTAATTACGGCGTTGCCATTGCCCATATGCATGGGATTCTTGAACGCGCCGCACAGGGACTTTTATAAGAAAACAACTCACCCCGACAGATTTAAAATCTGTCGGGGTGTTCATGTATTTTGTATATCTTACTTAAGCATACCTTCAACGATGCCGGGAACAGCCGCTATAGCCTCGGCGATCTTTGTAATGTCGCCGATACCAGCCATTGCGTTGTCGGGACGTCCGCCGCCCTTACCGCCGGTGATAGCCGCCGCCGCACCTGCGATCTTGCCTGCCATTGCACCTGCCGCAACCGCCGACTTGCCGCATCCGCAGATGATATTTGCTTTGCCGTCCACGTTTGTTACGAGAAGCACAACGATGGAATCGTTCTTCGCCTTGAGGTCGTCGATAACCGAGCGTGCAGCATCGGGTGCCATACCCTCGGTGGATGCCGCTACTACAGTAAGCGCGCCTACCGTAACCGCGTTATTCATAATATCAGCAGTGCCTGCCGCCGCAATCTTGGCGTTAAGCGCTTCGATCTCGTGCTTCGCGGATTTCAGTTCGCCGGTGAGCTGTGCCGCACGGGACGCAATCTCAACAGGGTTTGTCTTAAGCTCGCCCGCGGTTTTAGCGATAAGCTCGTCCTTGTCGGCGATGTATTTGAGCACCTCAAGACCGGTGATCGCTTCAACTCTGCGCACACCTGCCGCAACAGAGGATTCACCGATGATCTTGAAAAGTCCTGCTTTTGCGGTGTTGTCAAGATGTGTACCGCCGCAAAGCTCGGTGGAGAATGTGCCCATTTTAACCATTCTTACAACGTTTCCGTACTTCTCGCCAAAGAGAGCCATTGCACCCTCAGCGCGTGCGGTTTCGATGTCGGTTTCCTTGGTGATGATCTCCTCGCCGAGAAGAATGTGAGCATTTACAAGCCCCTCAACCTTGGCGATTTCATCAGCGGTCATAGCCGCGAAATGTGTAAAGTCGAAGCGGCAACGCGATTCATCAACATAAGAGCCTGCCTGCTCAACGTGAGAGCCGAGAACCTGACGGAGTGCCGCCTGGAGAAGATGAGCCGCGGAATGATTTCGCATGATCGCCGCACGTCGGGAAGCATCAACCTCGGCGCGTACAACGTCGCCAACCTTAACATCGCCGTTAACCGCGGTGCAAAGATGGATGTAAACGCCGTCGGACTTCTTGGTATCGGTAACAGAGATCATGGTGTCAGCATCGTAAATTGTACCGGAGTCGCCTACCTGACCGCCGCCCTCGCCGTAGAAGGGAGTCTTGTCGAGAATGAGGGTGAAATCGCCCTCGGAAACGGAATCAACGGGTGCATCATCAACGATAATAGCCAGAACCTTTGCACCGTCGGTAACGGTATTTCCGTAGCCGGTGAACTCGGTCTTGGGAAGCTCTGCAATGAGAGTTTTTGATGTATCGCTCCAACCGCTGATGTTTGCGCGTGCGCTTCTTGCGCGGTTCTTTTGATCGTTCATCAGCTTTTGGAAGGTTTCCTCGTCAAGCTTAAGGTTCTGCTCAGCCGCGATCTCGCGGGTGAGGTCGATGGGGAAGCCAAAGGTATCGTAAAGCTTGAACACCTCGTCGCCGGGGATGGTGTCTGCACCGTCTGTAAGTGCGCGGCGGATAAGGTTAGAGAGAATGGAAAGTCCGGCATCGATAGTTGCATCGAAGCGGTCTTCTTCCATCGAGATGACCTTAATAATGTAGTCGTGTTTCTCTACAAGCTCGGGGTAGCCTGCCTTGTTGGTTTCAACAACAACCTCGCAAAGCTCGGTGAGGAAAGGACGGTTGATGCCGAGAAGTTTTCCGTGACGTGCCGCACGGCGGAGAATTCTGCGGAGAACGTATCCGCGTCCCTCGTTAGAGGGAATAACGCCGTCGGAGATCATAAATGTAGCGGAACGGATATGGTCAGTAACAACACGGATGGAAACATCGGTGTCGCCGCCGTTTCCGTAAGTCTTTCCTGCGATCTTACATACGGTATCAAGCACACTTCTTACGGTATCAACCTCAAAGAGGTTGTCAACGCCCTGCATTACGCAGGCAAGGCGTTCGAGTCCCATACCTGTGTCGATATTCTTTTGTACAAGCTCTGTATAGTTGCCGTTTCCGTCGTTATTGAACTGAGAGAACACGTTGTTCCAGATCTCCATATAGCGGTCGCAGTCACAGCCGGGCTTACAGTCCGGAGAACCGCAACCGTACTTTTCGCCGCGGTCAAAGTATATCTCAGAGCAGGGACCGCAGGGACCGGAGCCGTGCTCCCAGAAGTTATCAGCCTTGCCGAGGCGTACAACATGCGCAGGATCAACGCCGATCTCGTTTACCCAGATATCGTATGCTTCGTCGTCGTTCTCGTAGATAGAGGGCCAGAGAAGCTCGCCCGGAATTTCGAGAGTAACGGTAAGGAATTCCCACGCCCATGCGATAGCCTCATGCTTGAAGTAATCGCCGAAGGAGAAGTTACCCAGCATTTCGAAGTAAGTACCGTGACGTGCGGTCTTACCAACACGCTCAAGGTCAGGGGTTCGGATGCACTTCTGACAGGTGGTAACGCGGCGGTGCGGCGGTTCAACCTCTCCCGTGAAGAACTTCTTCATGGGCGCCATGCCGGAATTTATAAGAAGCAGAGATTTGTCGTTGTTAGGTACAAGAGAGAAGCTGGGGAGTCTAAGATGATCCTTTGACTCAAAGAACGAGAGGTATTTCTCACGCAGCTCATTTAAGCCTGTCCATTTCATAATTATATTTCCTCCAAATGTTGATCGAATTTTACATCATTTTTAAATTATACCACAACCGTGGCAGTATGTCAATACAAATAGCCTTTCTTTTTCAGCAATCTCATCGCTTCTCACGTCCCACGATGTACTTATACACCTCATTAAGTGAAAGCGTAATAACGCCAGCAGCACCGCATGCGATCCATGCAGGCGTGGAAAGGTTCACGATGCCGAACGTGGTGCCAATTTGCGGAAAAGCTACCGAAATTCCGATAAATCCAAGAATTCCAAGTGCAAACATAAGATAGCTTACACTGAGCCTTATACCCGATGAAAAAATGCTCTTTTCCGAGGAAAGCTCCGCAAATGTTACGAGCTGTGTCAGCGTGAAGGCGATAAACGCCGCTGATGCCAATTCTTCTGTAGAAATACCGAAATTGATCAGCTTCAGTACCGGAGATATCGCCACAACAGATATCGCCTGAATTAATGCAAAGAGAAGGGCGCCAAGATTCATAAAGAGCGGCTTTTCAAGGGATTCTTCTGCATTGTCGCGGAGCGTCAGTACATTATGCGGCGGCTTTGCAAATGCAGATGCAAGGATTGCCGCAAGGTCGGTAACAAGACCGCTGAATACGATCTGTATAGGCGTCAGCGCCGCCGTACCGAGAATCATTGCACCAAGCACAATGAATATGCGCGACAACTGGGACGTGGTGAGATACCGAACCATGCGTAAAAGGTTTAGATATACGGTGCGCGAATATTCAAGAGCGGAAACCACTGCCGAAAATCCGCCGCTTCCGTTACTATCCGCATCGGATACAACTACATCCGAAATAAACTTTAATGCCTCGGTTTCGTAAGCCGTCCTGCCTGCGATCCTCGAATAAGCACCGCTTCGGCGCAGGGACAGATCTACGCCTGAACGCTTGGCTTTAGGTGAAATGGTGATGCTTCTGGTAAATCCAACGTCCGCACGCTTAAGAAGCAGTGCGCCGTTCATACCGCCGGTAAGCAGACCCACACATTCACCGTCTTTTCGCATCATCTTGACGATTTCCGCCATCTGTCCGGATGATACGCCTGAGTACATATTGTAGAGGGGAAGATTTGTGCGGAGCATATCCTTATGCATAGATTCGGCCGCTGCACCTGTGAGTATGCCGCGCTCATTTTCGATAATACCCACAGACATAGCAAGATATTTGTCGTTTGCCGCGTATCTGTCGGTTGTCATAATGACGCGGATCCCAGCAGCCTTGCATCTCGATATTGTCTGAGCGATACCGGACTGAAGCGGTTCTCGTATGGCGATGAAGCCCTCAAACGTCAGGTCGCTTTGGATAGCACCGATGCGGCGGAGATTGTTGTATCCCGTTACACCTGTAGCCACCGCCGCCACGCGGTAGGAGCTTTTTGTAAGGCTTTGCGCCGCGCCCAAAAATTCAAGTCTGTCCTCGGTTGTCATGCGGTAGATGCCGCCGTTTTCCGTATAATATTCGCAGGCGTTAAGTATCGCCTCTGCATCACCGCGGCAAACCGCCATATAATGCTTGTCCGAATCCACAGTGAGGGTAGTTTCAAACTTTGAAGCACCGCCGGCAGGCATGTGCTCGAGTATGGGATGTGTGCGGTCGATTCGCGAATTGTAAAGCGAAAGCCTGTCCGCCGCCGATATTATAGCTTCTTCCTCGGGGGTTATTTTTCTTGAAGCGGTATTCAGCGAGGAAAGTCCAGGACCGTAGATGCCCGTGGAAATAACGCCGGCAAGTATAGTTGCACGCATTTTGTCGATGCGGTCAACGTCACATGCGCTGTAGAGGGTGCGCGAGGTGTATATTTTGTCAACCACGCAGTCCGCGATTGTGATTATGCCGTCTTTTGGAACTATCAGCACAGACAGCTTCTTAAGCTTGTCAAGCTTTCCCGCATTTTTGATAAGCGCGCCTACATTCACGTCTTTTTTTCGCTTCATGGCGCTGAAAATGCCACATCCTACCATTATGTAACCGAACGCCACATAAAATTCGGACATTGCCGCGCAGGCAAGAGAAATTCCCGTAAGGAAAACCCCGAATATGCTGTCGTGGGACGGCAAAAACAGATTCACGAGAGTAATAAGAAATACCAGCACAAGCATGGACATGCTCCACACACTGCAGTAATTTTTCAGGGTGGAAAGTATTTTTAAATCCTCGTGAGTTGCAGGTGTGGGAGTCTTGCCAAGTATACATGCCGCAGTGTTTTGTCCCGTGGCAACAACTATGCCTCTGCCGTGACCTGCGGTTACCACCGTGGTGGCGAAGGCAACGTTTGCGTGATTTTCGATTGGGAGAGAGTGGGAGAAGTTTGCAAATCCTGCATCCTTCGATACAGAGGACTGCACGCCTGTAAGCGTTCCCTCGTTTATCGTTAGCCCCTCGCTTTGGAAAAGCCTCAAATCCGCAGGAACGATATCGCCGGCTGAAAGGAACACCACATCCCCCTCAACAAGCGCACGCATGTCGATAAGCGCAGGTTTACCGTCGCGGAGAACCTTAGCTGTAGGCAGGGAATAGGTGCTCATGGAAAAGAGCACCTTCTGCGCCTTAAAGTATGTGAAAAGCGCGGCGGCATAGTTGATGACCAGCATACCGACGATCGCTCCCGATGCTATGGGTACGTCAAAAACTACCGCCGTGAATACCGCCGCAAGCAGAAGCAGCGCGGTAAAATCGGTGGGGATAAGCTTTCGCACAGCGCTCTCGGAAAGTGTGCTGTATACATTGTTTGAACCGCGCTCGCGGCGGATCTTCGGTACTTTATCGTGAGCAAGACCTTTTCCTCTGTCCGTTTTGAATCTGGTTTCAATCTGCTCAACCGTTTTATCGTACCATACTTCTTTTACACTGCTCATACTCATGCCAGATCAAATGCAAGCTCGCCGTCGCGGACACTGAGTGCCGCCATGGTGAGTCTGTTATCGTAGCTCTTTATTATCTGCTCCGCAAGCTTATCCTCAACCTCGGTCTGAATATATCTGCGGAGATTGCGCGCGCCGTACTTTCTTGAATAGGAGCGCTTTGCAATAAGCAGAGCCGCTTCATCGGTCCATGCGAATTTCATATCTCGTTCAGCAAGCGCATCGCGAAGCTCGCCAAGCATAATGGATGCAATACGGGCGAAATCCTCGGTTTCAAGAGCACGGAATGTGACTATTTCATCAATTCGGTTTATAAATTCGGGGCGAAGGAATTCGAGGAGCGATTTCTCGGTCTTGTCTTCCTCAAGGGATGTGCCTTCTGTGCCGAATCCTGCCTTCGCAGAGCCAACGGACGAGCCTGCGTTGGTGGTCATAACGAGGATGGTGTTGGAGAAGTCAACGACTCTGCCGTGTGAGTCGGTTATCTTGCCGTCGTCAAGTATCTGAAGGAGAATATTCAGTACATCGGGATGCGCCTTCTCGATCTCGTCAAAAAGAACCACGGAATAGGGGTGACGGCGTATCTTTTCCGTAAGCTGTCCGGCTTCGTCAAAGCCAACATATCCGGGGGGAGAGCCGATTATCTTGGATACGGCGTGCTTTTCCATATACTCGGACATATCCACTCTTATAAGGGCGTCGGGAGTGCTGAAAAGGTGTTTTGCAATGGTTTTTACAAGCTCGGTCTTACCAACACCCGTAGGTCCTGCAAATACAAAGGATACAGGCTTTCTCTTACTTGTAACTCCGGCACGTCCGCGCTTGATTGCACGAACAACGGCGGAAACCGCCTTATCCTGACCGATAATATGCTCCTTTATACGGGATTCAAGCTTGTCAAGGCGGAGAAATTCGTTTTCGTTTATGGATGTTGCAGGAATTCCCGTCCAAATCTCGATAACATCCGCAAGATGCTCATTTGTAAGGGCAGGGCGCTTTTCGTATTCCGGGCGCATTTCGTCCACCTTTTCGGAAAGCTTTATCTCCTCGCATTTAAGCTCGGCTATCTGGCGGTAACGCTCCTCGTCGGGAAGCTCAGAGGAATCAGCGGCGGATTCAAGGGCATCAATTTTACCTCTTGTTTCCGTAAGCTCACCGGATATCTTCTTGAATTCGTCAAGAATCGTGTTTCCGAGTGAAACGTGTGCCGCTGCTTCGTCGATAAGGTCAATAGCCTTGTCGGGCAGGAATCTGTCGGTGATATAGCGCTCGGAAAGGGTTACGGCGCGCTTTGCTATATCATCGCTTATGGTAACGCCGTGGAAATCCTCGTAGTAGTGCTTGATTCCGCAGATGATAGCGAAGGAATCCTCAACCGATGGCTCATTTATGATAATAGGCTGGAAGCGGCGTTCCAGCGCCGAATCCTTTTCGATATGCTTGCGGTACTCGTTCATGGTGGTGGCGCCGATCACCTGAATCTCGCCGCGTGAAAGGGCAGGCTTCAGGATGTTAGCGGCGTTCATTGCGCCCTCAGCTTCACCTGCGCCCACGATATTGTGAATTTCGTCAATAACGAGGATCACATTGCCTTGCTCCTTGACCTCGCCTATAAGTCCCTGGATTCGGGATTCAAACTGACCTCTGAACTGTGTACCTGCCACGAGAGCGGTAAGGTCAACAAGGTATACCTGCTTGTCGGCAAGACGCGAGGGAATATTGCCCTCGGTTATCTTCAGCGCCAGCGCTTCCGCAATAGCGGTCTTACCAACGCCAGGCTCGCCGATAAGGCAGGGATTATTCTTCTGACGGCGCGAGAGTATCTGAATAACGCGGTCAAGCTCACGCTCACGTCCAACGATTCGGTCAACCTTGCCCTCAG
>JAZRGK010000034.1:0-11729 GCA_045644145.1 Candidatus Flemingiibacterium sp. | reverse complement strand
AAGGAGGGAAGTTACAATGCCGAGAAGAGGTCAAATTTCCAAAAGAGACGTTTTACCGGATCCGTTGTACAATTCTAAGCTCGTAACAAAGCTTATCAACAACATTATGTATGATGGCAAGAAGGGTGTTGCACAGAAGATTGTATACGATGCATTCGCTATCGTAGAAGCTAAGCTGGGCAGAAATCCCCTCGAAGCTTTCAATGAAGCTCTTGAAAACATCATGCCTGTGCTTGAAGTTAAGGCTCGCCGTGTAGGCGGTTCTACTTACCAGGTACCGATGGAGGTAAGAGCAGAAAGACGTCAGACCCTTGGTCTGCGTTGGGTAGTAACCTATTCCAGAACTCGCGGTGAGAAGACCATGGCTGAGAGACTCGCAAACGAGATCCTCGACGCACTCAATTCTATGGGCGGCGCTTTCAAGAAGAAGGAAGAAACCCACAGAATGGCAGAAGCAAACAAGGCGTTTGCTCACTACAGATATTAATCTCACAACGAATTCTGAAAGGAGAAATAATCAATGGGCAGAGAATACCCGCTTGAAAGAACCCGTAATATCGGTATCATGGCTCACATCGACGCTGGTAAGACCACGACAACTGAGCGTATACTGTTCTACACGGGCGTAAACTACAAGATGGGCGAAACTCACGACGGCGGCGCGACCATGGACTGGATGGCACAGGAGCAGGAGCGCGGTATCACTATCACCTCCGCTGCTACCACCTGCCACTGGAACAACAACCGTATCAACATTATTGATACCCCCGGTCACGTTGACTTTACCGTTGAGGTTGAGCGTTCGCTCCGCGTACTTGATGGCTCCGTAACTGTTCTTTGTGCAAAGGGCGGCGTTGAGCCTCAGTCTGAGACCGTATGGCGTCAGGCTGACAAGTACCGTGTTCCCCGTATGTGCTACGTTAACAAGAGGGACATCATGGGTGCAGATTTCTACCGCGTAGTAAAGATGCTCCACGACCGTCTTAAGGCTAACGCAGTGCCGATTCAGCTTCCTATAGGCGCAGAGGATACCTTCAAGGGAATCATCGACCTTATGGAAATGAAGGCTGACGTTTACTATGATGACCTTGGTAAGGATATGCGCGTTGAAGAAATTCCCGCGGATATGCTTGAAAAGGCAGAAGAATACCACACCGCGATGGTTGAAGCAATCTGCGAGACTGATGAAGAACTCTTCATGCGCTACTGCGACGGCGAGGAGATCTCAATTGACGAGCTCAAGAAGGCTCTCCGCGCTGCTACCATCGACAACAAGATCGTTCCTGTTGTATGCGGTACTTCCTACAAGAACAAGGGCGTACAGAAGCTCCTCGATGCTATCGTAGACTTCATGCCCGCTCCTACTGATGTCCCTGCAATTAAGGGTATCATTCCTGGAACCGAAGAAGAGGACGAGCGTCCTTCTGACGACAAGGCCCCCTTCTCCGCTCTTGCATTCAAGATCATGACCGACCCGTTCGTTGGTAAGCTCTGCTACTTCAGAGTTTACTCCGGTACAGTTTCTTCCGGTACTACCGTTTACAACTCTACCAAGGATTCCAAGGAGCGTTTCGGACGTATTCTTCAGATGCACGCTAATGACCGTAAGGACATCGACGTATGCTACTCCGGCGATATCGCGGCTGTTATCGGCGTAAAGAACACCACCACCGGTGATACCTTCTGCGACGAGGACAACCCCATTATCCTTGAGTCCATGGAATTCCCCGAGCCTGTTATCCGCGTTGCTATCGAGCCCAAGACCAAAGCCGGTCAGGAGAAGATGGGTATCGCGCTTGCTAAGCTTGCAGAGGAAGACCCCACATTCAGAACCTACACTGACGATGAAACCGGTCAGACCATCATCGCAGGTATGGGTGAGCTTCACCTGGAAATCATCGTAGACAGACTTCTCCGTGAGTTCAAGGTTGAAGCTAACATCGGTAAGCCTCAGGTTGCTTACAAGGAAACCATCAGAAAGAAAGTCGATCACGAGCACAAATATGCTCGTCAGTCCGGTGGTAAGGGTCAGTACGGTCACTGTAAGATCATACTCGAGCCTAACGAGCCGGGTGCAGGCTACCTCTTCGAAAACAAGGTTGTCGGCGGTGCTATTCCGAAGGAATACATCGAGCCTGTTAATCAGGGTATTCAGGCTGCAATGCAGACCGGTGTACTTGCTGGCTACAACGTTGTTGACATTAAGGTAACCCTTTACGATGGTTCTTACCACGAGGTTGACTCGTCCGAAATGGCGTTCAAGATCGCCGGCTCCATGTGCTTCAAGGAAGCTATGAAGATGGCAGATCCTGTTATCACCGAGCCTATGATGAAGGTTGTAGTTATTACTCCTAACGATTACCTCGGCGATGTTATCGGCGACATCAACTCCCGCCGCGGTCAGATCCAGACCATGGACGACGACAACGGTGCAACTCAGGTTATCGCTTCTGTTCCGCTGGGCGAAATGTTCGGTTACGCAACCGATCTCCGTTCCAGAACACAGGGTCGCGGTCTTTACTCCATGGAGCCCAGCCACTTCGCTGAAGTGCCGAAGTCCATTCAGGAAAAGATCATTACCGAGAGAGGCAAAAAAGCTTAAGATTGGCGAAGCCAATCTTATTGGGAGATAGATTCTCCCGAAACCACTATGGTTTTAAGACCGTTTCCGGACGGTTTGCCGTCCGGAGCGGTTTATAACACAATATATTTTTAAAGTTAATTTTTAAGGAGGAAACTTAAAATGGCAAAGGCTAAATTCGAAAGAACAAAACCCCATGTTAACATTGGTACCATCGGTCACGTTGACCATGGTAAGACCACCCTTACCGCTGCTATCACCAAGACTCTCTCCATCGCTAACGGCGCTAACGAGTTCATGGCATACGACCAGATCGATAACGCTCCCGAGGAGAAGGCACGTGGTATCACAATCAACACCAGACACGTTGAGTACGAGACTGAAAACCGTCACTATGCTCACGTTGACTGCCCCGGCCACGCTGACTACGTTAAGAACATGATCACCGGTGCTGCTCAGATGGACGGCGCTATCCTCGTTGTTGCAGGTACTGACGGTCCTCTTCAGCAGACCCGCGAGCACGTTCTTCTTGCTCGTCAGGTAGGCGTTCCTGCAATCGTTGTATTCATGAACAAGTGCGACATCGTTGACGACGCTGAGCTTCTCGACCTCGTTGACATGGAAATCCGTGACCTCCTCAGCGAGTACGACTTCCCCGGAGATGATACTCCTATCATCCGCGGTTCTGCTCGTGAGGCTCTTATGTCCGATTCCACCGACATCAACGCTCCTGAGTACGCTCCTATCGTTGAGCTCATGAAGAACGTTGACGAGTACATTCCTACCCCCCCAAGAAACGACGACATGCCCTTCCTTATGCCTGTCGAGGACGTATTCTCCATTTCCGGTCGTGGTACTGTTGCTACCGGTCGTGTTGAGCGCGGCGTAATCAAGCTCAACGAGGAAGTAGAGATCATCGGTCTTACCGAAGAGCGCAAGAAGACTGTTGTTACCGGTATCGAAATGTTCCATAAGCTCATGGACACTGCTGAGGCAGGCGATAACATCGGTGCTCTTCTCCGTGGGATCCAGAAGAACGAAATTGAGCGTGGTCAGGTTCTCTGTAAGCCCGGTTCCGTTAACCCCCACACTAAGTTCGTAGCTCAGGTTTACGTTCTTACTGAAAAAGAGGGTGGCCGTCAGAAGCCTTTCTTCTCCGGTTACAGACCTCAGTTCTACTTCAGAACTACCGACGTTACCGGTATCATCAACCTTCCCGAGGGCGTTGAAATGTGCAAGCCCGGCGATAACGTTGATATGACTGTTGAGCTTATCACTCCTATCGCTATCGAGCAGGGTCTCCGTCTTGCTATCCGTGAGGGCGGCAGAACTGTTGGATCCGGCGTTGTTGCTTCCATCATTGAATAATTTTAGCTTATGCTAAACTTCAGGGGATCGCGTAAGCGATCCCCTGAAATTTATATTAAGCCATATATCTTCGGGGCATGGTGAAATTCCATACCGGCGGTAAACTAATATCGTGAGTCCGCGAGCCTAAAACGGCTGAACAGGTGAAATTCCTGTACCGACGGTAAAGTCCGGATGAGAGAAGATAAACCTATACCGATATAACATCGGCATTTGTATCCTCCGCCCCGTATCGGAGGATTTTTGTCTTCTCCTTCAACTGAAAGGAGAATTTATTATGAAACAGCAAAACAAATCCTTATTTTCACTTCACAATATGACAAAAATCGCTATCCTTACGGCTATTTCAGCGATTATTATGCTTTTTGAATTTCCGCTTCCCTTCGCCCCAAGCTTCTATGAGCTTGATCTATCCGAGGCAGTAATACTTATGGGCGGATTTGCGATGGGTCCACTTGCTGCGGCAATAATGGAGCTGCTGAAAAACTTACTTAACCTATGCATTAACGGAACGATTACTGCAGGCGTTGGCGAGCTTGCGAATTTCGTCATGGGCTGCGCGTTGGTTGTCCCGGCATCTTTGATCTACAAATACAAAAAATCGTTTAAAGGCGCAATTATTGCTCTTGTTACAGGTATTATTTCGCTGGTTGTAATTGGTTGCTTTGTCAACTATTTTATTATGATACCAGCCTATGTTAAGCTTGCACACTTCCCTATGGATGCTATCCTTACAATGAGCGCTGAAGCCAATTCCAATGTAAGCTCCCTTGAAACCTTGATAATTTTCGCAGTCGCGCCCTTTAATTTTGTAAAAGGCGTTGCCTGCGCTGTTATAAATTTACTTCTTTACAAACGTTTGTCTAAAATACTGCACATATAACGGAGGTTTTATGTCGTTACTTTTAAAATATCTCTCTGTATTCTTCGTGTCTATGGTTCCGCTTATCGAACTCCGCGGCGGCGTACCAATCGGCACCGGAATGGGACTCCCGTGGTTCCCCACGCTTATCGTTTCAATAATCGGCAACTGCCTGCCCATACCGTTTATACTGCTTTTCGTAAAAGCAGTGCTCAAATGGATGCGCGACTGTAATATTACGCTTTTTAATAAAATTTCCAACTGGATGTATGAAAAAGCGGATAAAAATCGCCCAAAAATTGAAAAGTATGCTTCTTGGGGACTGTTTTTGTTTGTTGCAATCCCACTCCCCGGTACAGGAGCTTGGACTGGAGCACTTGTAGCTTCTATTTTTGACATGGACAAGCGTAAAGCGTCGCTGTCAATCTTCGGCGGCGTTGTGGGCGCGGGACTTATCATGACATTCGGCTCTCAACTCGTAAAGTTCATCGTAGAGGCATTTGTCTGATAATAAGATATAGGTATCCTGTACCGCAATTTGCAGATTCGTAAATTTTTTGTAGACGGCTTCAGGATAATCCGTTAAAATTCCCGAAATTGTCTGCGTGCTATTGACATTATGCAAAGTATATGATATAATGTTGTCGTAAAATTATTATATCTTATCAAGAGAGGCGGAGGGACCGGCCCTGCGAAGCCCGGCAACCTGCATCAGTGTGGATGTAAGGTGCTAAATCCGAGGAGATGAGAGCCTCATTATGCTTTTTAACCCTCGGATTATCCGAGGGTTTTCTTTTGCCGCTAATCAAATTATATGGAGGAAACTAAAATGGCAAGACATCTTTTCACATCCGAGTCCGTTACCGAAGGACATCCCGACAAAATATGCGACCAGATTTCCGATGCTGTGCTTGACGCACTGCTCGAGCAGGATCCCATGTCCCGCGTTGCATGCGAAACCACCACTACTACCGGCATCGTAATGCTTATGGGCGAGATCACCACCACTGCAACCGTTGATTTCCAGAAGATCGTTCGTGAAACCGTTCGCGAGATCGGTTATGACGATGACGCAAAGGGCTTCAACTGCGACACCTGCGCGGTACTCAATCAGATTCACGGTCAGTCCCCAGACATCGCTCTCGGCGTTGACAAGGCGCCTGAGGCAAAAGAGGGCGAGCTTACCGACAAATACGACACCGGTGCAGGCGACCAGGGACTTATGTTCGGTTACGCATGCGACGAAACCCCTGAGCTTATGCCTCTGCCGATCTCCCTTGCGCACAAGCTTGCGCTTCGCCTTACCGAGGTTCGCAAGAACGGCACACTTCCCTATCTCCGCGCTGACGGTAAGTCACAGGTTACAGTTGAGTACGAGGGTGACAAGCCCGTTCGAGTTGATGCGGTAGTTATCTCCTCTCAGCACAGCGCTGACGTTGAGCTTTCCAAAATCCGTGCAGACGTTATTGAAAACGTTATTAAGCCCATTATCCCTACTGAGCTTATCGATGCTGACACCAAGATCTTCGTTAACCCCACCGGACGCTTCGTAGTAGGCGGACCTCACGGCGACTCCGGTCTTACCGGACGCAAGATCATCGTTGATACATACGGCGGATACTCTCGCCACGGCGGCGGTGCATTCTCCGGTAAAGACCCCACAAAGGTAGACCGCAGTGCATCCTATGCCGCACGCTACATCGCTAAGAACGTAGTTAAGGCAGGGCTTGCAAAGAAGTGTGAGGTGCAGATCGCATACGCTATCGGTGTTGCAAAGCCCGTATCTGTGCTCATCGAAACCTTCGGCACAGCAGTAGTTGATCCCGAAAAGATCTCCGCTAAGGTGGCAGAGCTTGTGGATCTCCGTCCTGCGGCAATCATCGACCGCTTTAAGCTTCGCCGTCCCATTTACAGAAAGCTTGCCGCTTACGGTCACATGGGCAGAGAGGATCTTAATGCACCGTGGGAGATCTGCGACATTGCAGACGAGCTTGCAAAGATCAAGTAATTTAATGTCTTTAGGAAAAATGCAAGGAATCCATTAAAACGTATATAATTTGTGTATACGGCAGGAGCAAGCCCCTGCCCTACGGATGTGTTCGAACATTACTCTGTAGGGCGGGGGCTTGCTCCCGCCGTTTTCTTTTGTGTCTGACATTGATGTTTTTTATGTTTGCTTTCGCTCCACTTTTTCTTCATGTATACTATTTACCACCACCCATCCACGCACACAGTGATGTAAATATAGTCACGGCAAGTTCGTTCTGATACTCCGCGCTCGCAAGCTTTTTACACTCCTCGGGATTTGACAAAAATCCGCACTCCACAAGAATTGCAGGAACAGTGGCACGGTCTAAAATATAAATAGACGATGTAGCTTTTTTTATTTCACGGCTATTTGATTTATCAAGAAAACTTCTGGCGTAGCTCTGAACATAAGTTGCTAATTTAGCGCTCTCATCATTATTGGGTGAATACCACACCTGAAGTCCGGAATATTTAGGTATAGAGAAATTGTTCATATGTATACTCACAAGAATAACATTTTCCCCATCACCCTTTAACTTCTCAGTTACGGCAAGGCGATTCTTAAGATCATGCATCTTTCTGTGTGAGGTTACACTGTCATCAACAATCATTCGGTCGTCGGTGCGTGTCATTACACAGTCTATCCCAGAAACCTTAAAGAGCTCCGAAAGCCGCATTGCCACCGCAAGATTTATATCCTTTTCAAGCGTACCGTCTGCTCCCGATGCGCCACCATCCATGCCTCCATGACCTGCATCTATCACTATAACAGGCATATTTTTCGGAGTAAGCTGTGCCGCCGAAATCACAGCCGCATCACCTGCAAAAAATCGCGCCACCCCATATGTAACAGCGCATATGGCACATAGAAGTAAGGCAGCCACCAAAAGCTTACCGCCCATTACAATTCCACCGCGAATCCCGGCATTTTCCTCTCCTTTATATACTGTAAGCGCCTTCACTAAAGCTCCTCCCGCTCCTTTTTGATTTATTTTATGTCCCCGTCGCTTTCATTATGTTTACAGCGTTGGTTTACCACACCGCATATTAACTTTGCAACGCTTACCATAGTCACAGCAAGCACTGCAAACACCGCAACCTGCTTGCTAACGGAAACCTCAAAAATACCGCAGATAAACGCCACAGCCGCCGCAGGAGCAAGCCACACTGCAATAAGGCGCTCGGTGAGCGCTTCTATGAATATAGCCGCCAAAATAACAGTCAGCCAAATCACATAAAGCGGAGATATAATTGTCATTTCCCGTTTTTCCTTTCTGTGGGGATGGTATTCCTATAATTTAATATTCCACACATATTTATACTATATTATTGCCAAGCTTCATAAAAATATAACAGAGTGTGAAAAATTTATGTATAATGATATCACGGATTTTCGCCTATGCGTAAATTTGCAAAAATACAACAAATTTCCTCTTGCAAAACACGTCGAATTTTGATACAATAAATATATAATAAAACGCCAATCAGGAGATATTCGATGAATAACACCGAAAATAAAAAACCCAGAACCCCGAAAAAAGCGCCCCGTTCCACCTATATAATGCTCATTTTGATGACTGTCGCAACACTTCTTATTATTGTAGCGTCCGCCATCATTTTTATTCCGGGCATGATTAACAGTGTGAGTGCGGACGATACCGACACTTCTTCCGCGGAAACAACGGCGGCAGATGATGCCGAAGATATTCCGGTGCTTCCTGCGCAAAGTGAATATGCCGAGGTTCGCGGTGTTTATATCGCAAGCGTATATAATATAAATTTTCCATCGAAAAAAAACCTTTCTGCCGATGAACTCCGCGCGGAGCTTGACGATATTGTTGCAACATGTGTAGATGCGGGACTTAACGCCATATACTTCCAAGCCCGTCCCTCATCCGATGCGCTATACGATTCAAAGATATTCCCAACATCCGAATACCTTACCGGTACCCAAGGAGCACCGCTTCCGGATGGCTTTGATCCGTTAGCATATATAATAGAAAAGGCTCACGCAAGCAATATTAAAGTACATGCTTGGGTGAACCCTCTCCGCGTAACAGTAGGCTCAGCATCATCCCCTGCCCACGACACAACCGCACTTGCGGAGAATCATCCGGCAAGACTCCACCCCGAATACACGGTTGCCTATGCCGACGGCAAGTTGTATTTTGACTGCGGACTTCCCGAAGTGCGCACCCTTATTGCAGACGGAGTTGCCGAGATTTCGGCAAACTATGATGTTGACGGTATTATCTTTGACGACTATTTCTATCCCTATCCCCAGAACGGAGCAGACGGTAAGCCTGCAATTTTCGATGATGCAAGCACATACTCGGTATACGGCGGCGAAATGTCACTTGAAGATTGGCGCCGCGATAATGTCAACAAGATGATCAAGGGCTGTTATGATGCAATCAAGGCTGTTAATGCCGACTGCGAGTTCGGTGTTGCCCCATTTGGCATATGGCAAAACAGTGACGGCACAAACGGCGGAAGTGACACTTCCGGTCTTGAATCCTACTCCGCTATATACTGCGATCCCACCGCATGGATAAAGGGCGGATATGTTGATTATATCGCGCCTCAGATATATTGGCGTTTTTCTACCTCTGCGGCGCGTTATGATGTGCTTGTGCGTTGGTGGAACACGCTTCTTGACGGAAGCAACGTAAAATTACTTATCAGCCACGGAGTGTACAACTACGACACATGGGAATCTCCCGAATCAGAGATTCGCAACCAAATTGAGTTCGCCAGAAGCGAGCTTATGTACCGCGGTTCTATACTTTACGGCTACGAAGCGCTGAAAAACAACTCTCATGGGCTTTTTGATGAGGTTCGGGACGTGTTTTCAGAGGAAACGGAACATACAGATATCGTTTCAAACGAACGGGAGCTTTACATAAGCATCCCATATTCCGGAAGCATTATCGACGGAGAAAACACTTTTGTCATCGGCACATCTGACCCCGCATATCCCCTCTATGTTGACGGAAAAAAGGTGGGGCGCACGAAAAGCGGCTATTTTTCCTTGTATTTACCTCTTAACGAGGGTAAAAACACTTTTGTTTTCTCTCACAAAGATAAGGATACTGAATACGTTATAACCCGTACCGCCACGGTCAGCAGTACCGCAGAAATAACATATCCAACCCTCGCTTCACCCGGTATAGCCGCTGTAACGCCAACCTATGAGTGGATGGGAAACGGTACGCTTCCCGTAAGCGTCACTGCGCCTAAGGGAGCTACGGTGACGGCAACTTTAGCTGGAAAAAAGATAAGCCTAACTCCCACGCTTTGGGTTCCGTCCCAAGAAGGCAAATACATGAAAGAGGTCTACACCGGAAGCTTTACCGTGTGGGGAACCGCAGGTAAAATAGAAGACTGGGGAACTGTAAAATTTGAAATCACATACGGCGGCGAAACATTCACATCGGAATCCGCTCCAATAAAAGTGCTTGGGAACAACGCTTCCCTTCCCATAGAAGTTCTGGCAGACGATACAGAACTGAAGATTCAGACGGATAGCTGGTACTACGACGATTATACACCACAATCTGCAGGCATGCGCGATAATGCGGTGCACCTCTCAGGCGGAAAGTACAAGCTTCGATGCGGCGGCTACATCGACGCGGACAAGGTAAAGGTGCTTAGCGGCAATCAAATAGGCATTGCCACAGTAAGGTCAGCCGTGGCATCGACAGATGAGCAGAACACATACTTCACCTTTGACGTAAACGAAAATGTTCCCATCAACTGCAATCTTGCCGACGGCGAATTCTGCGTGACCCTTTACAATATCGACACAAAAACAGTCCCCCTCGCCGATTTTGCCGAGAATCCGCTGTTTGAGTCCGTGAGAAGCGAGAAAAGCGTAAAAGCAAACTCCTATAAGTATTATTTCAAGCTTTATGACATCGAAAATTTCTACGGTTTCCGCCACTATTATGAAGATGGAAAACTGATATTTGAGTGGAAGAATCCAGAAAAGCTTAAGGAAGGTGACAAACCGCTTGAAGGTAAAACAATCATTCTTGATGCAGGGCACGGCGGTAAAAATCCAGGCGCTCTCGGTCCGCTTGGCGGAAGTGAGGGTGCAATAAACGAGTCCGACTTCAATCTTGAGATCGTCATGGCGGCACAGCCATATCTTGAAGCACTCGGTGCCAAGGTAATACAGATTCGCGACCGCGAAACCGAGATCGACGTTCCCATAGCTGACCGCATGCAGACACTTATTGACGTAGATCCGGATCTCGTCTTATCCATTCACCAGAATTCCATGCCCTATACATCTGACATTACTACGATCCACGGGGTGGTGGGGCTTTACTGGTCAGACTCCGGATATATGCTGACAGACGTTATGGGCGAGGTCATCTCGGAAGCGCTTGACAAAATCGACCGTTCTCCCACAAAACAGCGGCTTGCAATGGTCAGAAATGCAAAATTCCCCTCAACCCTCGTAGAAACCTGCTTTATCACATGCGTTGAAGAATACGAACGCATGATGAAACCTGATACGGTAGACAAGATAGCCAAAGCTATTGCCGACGGCGTGATCAAGTACTATAAGGCGCAAGAAAAATATATAAAATAATTTTCGAAAAGCTAATACAAAAAAATCGAAAACCTCTTGACAACTGCATGTGGCTGTGATATAATATATGGGTACTGTGTGAGCCACTAGCTCAGTTGGCAGAGCATTTGACTTTTAATCAAAGGGTCCGGAGTTCGAATCTCCGGTGGCTCACCACAAAAAACCTCGTCAATGACGAGGTTTTTTGTTTTGTATACCCAAATAAGTTTAGGCTTTTATTCACCTTGTTTTACTCTGCACACAAGCTTCCCATCCGCTGTAGCAAGAACAATAGTATCTCCTGCCGCAAT
>JAZRGK010000033.1:0-6344 GCA_045644145.1 Candidatus Flemingiibacterium sp. | reverse complement strand
TCTCAAAATACTCCACCGATGTGAAGCACTTTGAGAAGAGGGGAACCGGAGTTCCCCAGGTTGCGATTTACGCTTTTTCAAATGCGAGATTAGTCATGACAAGACAACCGTCTTCGTCATAATCCGCTTTGATCCACGGGTCGATAGGTTCTCCATCGATCTCGCCTTCATCGCCGAGATTATAGAATATCTCGCCGTTCTCTATCTTCCATTCAGCTTCCATCATCGTTGTTGAACCGTCTTCAGCGATAACGGCTCCGTCTGCCAAAGCAGCTTCAACTTCTTCCGGCAGAACTACAATGCGCATTTCCAGCTTGCCGCCCTCGGAAAACACTACCGTGACAGTAAGCATTTGCTTTACTTCGATGATTTCGTCGGTTTCTTCCATAGCCATGATTTCCTCAATGGTTCTCATTACCGTTCCGATTTCTTCATCAAACATACCGACTTTTTTAGCTTTCCATGTGCCGATAATATTCATAACAAATCTCCTTTTCAAATATTCTCAGTTTCATCTGCCAGATCAGAACTTACCGCCGCCACCGCCGTGTGTCGTGCCGGAGGAAGATCTGTGAGTGCTGGAACCGCCGCGATTGGAGTCGCTCTCCTTTGCTGTACGATTTACGGTTCTGTAAAGGAAAAGGTCGTTTGACGTTGTAACGTTGATTCCGCCTTCTTTCACGTAATTTGTGGCTTCATTATTCTTTTGAACCGTATTTAGCTGTTTGATCAGCTTGCGAGTGTAGAAGATCGCAATAATGACACCGGCCGCAAGCGAGATAAGCACAGTTTTGACGGTGAGAAATGGCCCTTTCGGCAGATTGTGCGTATCATAAGGATCGCCGGTTTCATACTGTGTCATGAAGTCGTCGCACAGCTCCGCAAATTTATCAAATGCACCGCATACATCTCCGTCGGAGAGATAGGGAACAATCTGCTCACCGATATAATCGATGCCGGCGTCGGTAAATGCGGTGATAGCTTTTCCGCAGGTGGATATGTACCAATCCGAGGTATCCATCACAACGATCAGAACCAGACCGTCGTTGTTATCACCGTAGCCGTAGCCGTTATAATCGTAGAAATCATCGGCATATTCCATAGGTGTATAATCACCGATGGTTTTAAATACAGCCGCAACCACTTCCATTTGATGACGGTTGGTGATTTCGTCATACTTGGCATCCAGTTCGACTTCTTCGGAATCTGTCAGGAGATCCGCGTCATCGAATACTAACCAGTAATCAGCCGCACTGACCGGGAGAATTGTTGCACAAATTAAACATACAACAAGGAGAAGATATATAACTTTCTTTTTCATCATAACCCCTCCTTACAGAAGCCACATAAGGTACTGAACGGCGAAAGCCGCAGCAGCACCTATGACTGTTGCCATGAAAAAGTGTCTTTTATATGCGCCGTTGTCCATTGGAAGGTCACCTACCAGCTTGCCTGTCTGACCGTTCATGGCGAAGGTATATTTTTTACCGTTCCAAGTGGTGTTGAGAAGCCAAACGGGATAGAGCGCATATTTTGCGGAACCGTTTTGCAAGTTTACCGAAGAATTTTCGGTTGTAACCGATTCATACCCCTTCACAAACGAACGAAAAGTTTCCTCGGTGCTCTTCTTGATGCGTTCATTCGCACGGACGATGCTGGTTTCGGAATCCACATCATATTTGTCGGCAAGGTAGCCCGAAAGATACGCCGTCTGAAAATCAACGGCACCGCTCATGTCAAATGGCTCGATCGATTCCATAAGCGCATCATCCATTTTGCTGGAGCCATCCACAGGAACACGCTCAAAACCGATTGTTCCGCCTCTCACAACGGAGTAGAAACTCGTTTCAGTATAATCATAGCTACTGTCGCTCCAAGTGCGAATTTTTGCAGCTTTATAGCGTACATTGGCCTCTGCATCCGCATCGAAGAGCCAGAAAGGCACATATACTCCCTTGACTTCCTCAATATGATTCTGACGGCTGAATATCTTCGGAAGCAGTTTCTTGCCGCCGTAGTGTTTTTTCAGCGCCTTGATCGCATCGTCTTTATCAAGCTTAAATGGGATTACATAATCCGGCTTGAGATCTCCTGCAAACTGTCCCATCAAAACAACCGGGTTGTCGCAGAAGGGACAAGCTGTGGAGCCAAGCGTATCATCGCCGACGATCTCACCGCCGCAGGATTTGCAGACGTAAACGCGAAGCCCTTCGGTTTCACCCTCCATCCATTCGCTTCCCGCCTCGGTTTTCCACTGCATATCGTCCGCCGACTCGCTCTTCAGCACATCGTCATAGGACGCCAGCGTTTCCATTTCGTATTCATTGTCACAGTATGGACATTTCATTTTCTGCAGCGAGCTGTCAAATTCGATCGCGCCGCCGCAGCATGGGCATTTATATTCCTGTAATGCTGCCAAATATATTCACTCCTTTGCTATTTGGTATAATAAAGCACTTAGTTTAGCTTGGCACCACAGTATTCGCAGAATTTGCCGTTCTGATCAGTCGCACCGCAGTCAGGGCATTTCTTCGATTTGCTTTCTGCCTGCTTATTTTCCATGGCGGCCGCCGCACCTGCAGCCATCGCCGCGGAAGCTGCTGCAACGGTTTCCTCGGGGAGACCGGAGTCTTTCATCAGTGATACCTGCGCCTGCTGCATCTTTTCCACCATTTTTGCTGCCTGTTCTTCCGGTGTCATGCACGCATACTGCAAAAGCGTCCTCTGCCTATCAAGATATTCTGCATACTCCGTAAGTGCCGGATTGTCCTTGACCCGTGCACATTCCGCTTCGTAAAGCGCGAGTCTCTTTTTCGGGTCCTCTTCCGCTGTTGCTTTGTCCCTGAACGCCTCCTGACGCTTGATTTCCAG
Organism: Candidatus Flemingiibacterium sp.; assembly: GCA_045644145.1. GTDB lineage: Bacteria > Bacillota > Clostridia > Oscillospirales > CAG-272 > Flemingiibacterium. Next base: position 3,473 of record JAZRGK010000033.1, on the reverse strand, counting down.
AATCTCTTCCGGAAGATCGAGGGATTCCGTGGAACTCTGCGGATTTTGACCCTTCTGTATAATATTCGTGATTTCGTCGCACATCTGCTGATACTGACGGAATTCGGGGTTATAGGTGGGGTCAAAATCGTTGTTTGAAAGCAGGAACTGACCGATACCACTGGAGGCACGGTGGGTCTGCAGTTCGGAGATCAGCTTGACGGTATTCCGGTTGACCTTGAAGCGGATCTTGTCGAAATACGGGTTGTTGATCCCGAGTTCCACGTAGAATTCATAACGGAATTCATAGCGCGGCGGGTTGTAGCTGACCTCCTCGCCCGATTCTGTCTTACGCTTCAGCTCGGTTTTCGAATCACGGATATCCACATTGCAGGATACCACATCCGTGAACTTGATGATGTCCGCATTGGCTTCCACGATATTTGCAGCATTCGATACCGCAAACTTGCTCGGACAGCCGTTTTCGAACATTACATACATTTTATAATAATCGCCCAGCGTCTGGGTCGGACGGAAACCGTTTTTCAGTTCCGCCGCATTTGCTTCACGGTAAGCAAGCTGTTCCTTGATCTCCGCAACGGTGGATTCTTTCCGTTCGGTGAACCACGGGGACAGCTTTTTTGCGCAGTCTTTGCAGCAGTTGCCGTCTTCAAGCTTTTTGTTGCCGAGAAGACCGATTTCACCGCCGCATATGTCGCAGATTTTTTTAGCAAACAGTTTATCTAAAAATCCCATTGTATACCTCCATAATAGAATCAGCCGATATCCGAAATATGCACAGATGCTTCTTATGGCGAAGCATCCGCATCGTCGCCTTTGACGCTTCGAATATCGGCTGTATAATTTATTGCAAATTATTTATTTGCTGATCACTTTGCATCGTTATCATCGAAAATATCGCCGCACTCAGGGCAGAACTTTGGGGGATTCTTCGGATCAGCAGGCTCCCATCCGCACTTGTCGCAACGGTAGAGAGGAGCATCTGCAGGCTTCTTTGCACCACATTCTGCGCAGAACTTACCCTTGTTTACAGCACCGCAGGAACAAGTCCAGCCAGCATCGTCAGCCGGCTTCGGAGAGCCGCATACGGGGCAGAACTTGCCGGTTGCTGTAGCACCGCACTTGCAGGTCCAGCCGCCTTGAGGCTTGGGTTCGGACTTCTTCGCACCGCACTCGGGACAGAATTTGCCCGTTGCCGTAGCACCGCAGGAGCACTTCCAACCGTCTGCTGCAGGTGCAGGAGCGGGGGCTGCCTGCTGAGGCTGCTGCTGTTGCTGTTGGCCCATTGCGAACAGATTCTGTGCATTGATGCCGCCCTGATTCATTGCCATACCCATGCCCATGAAGCCGGTCATAGCGCCTGCGGAGTTTCCTGCCGCGGTCTTCATCGCCTCTGCCTGTGCGCCGACCAGCGTTGCACCTGCCATCGTGGGATCGCGGTACATAGCGGTCTTCTGTGCATCCTTGAGCATCTGTGCGTCTTCTTCGGAGAGTGTGGGCGGATTAACCGCTACTTTCACGTCACCGATACCGCGTGCTCCCCATTCAGCAGAAAGCTCCTGGTTCAGATAAACTTCCAGCTCCTCTGCGTGTGCAGGAATCTGATTCGGACGGATTTCGAGGGTGGAGAGCTTTGCGATGGAAACACCGAGAGCGGAGAGGAACTCCGTCTTCATGGTATCCATCAGCTCGGACTTGTTGTAAGATTCCGTCACGTTGCCGCCGATCTTGGTGTAGAACATCAGCGGGTCGGTAAGACGGAAGGTGTAGATACCGTTGACACGGAGATCTACGTCCACGTCAAAGCCGATTCTGGAATCCACAACGCGGAATGCGATAGGATTCTTTGTGCCGAATTTGTTGTCGAGAATTTCCTTTGTATTGAAATAGTAAACTCTCTGATCCTTACCGGTGTCGCCGCCGTATGTAAAACGCTTTCCGATTGTCTTGAAGGTATCAATAATCGAGGTTCCGAGGCTTCCGGCAAAGAGAGAAGGCTCTGTGGAAGAATCCCATGTGAACTCACCGGGTTCTGCACAGAATTCAACGACCTTGCCTTGTTCCACGATGATCATGCACTGTCCATCTGCTACGGCAATGCCCGATCCGTTGGAGATAATGTTGTCTTCACCCTTGGTGTTGGAGGAACGGGTAGATGTCTTCTTCTGGCCTTTTACCATCAGAATATCGTTGGCAATAGATTCACAGTAGAAAAACTCTTTCCACTGATCGGCAAGTACGCCACCGGCAGCTCCTGTAATTGCTTTAATAAGTCCCATAACAGAACTCCTTTCGAAATATTGTTTGAGATATGATTACTTGTTCATGTTTCGATCCGTATTATTGGTTTTTTTTGCACCTACCGAATACGGATTTTTGTTTTCTTTCGGTGGATCCTTTTCACTGCCGCATCTCGCAGCCCAGCCCATAATATCCATCCACAGAAGAATATTCAGAAGCCAGACTCCAAGCGCAATCCAGAAGCAGAGTATTTTCCAGCCAAAGAAATAGTGGCAGGCGAGGAGAATCCACGCGGGAATCGTCCATTCCAGATTCAAGATCATATTGACGAGCAGTGCAAGAAAGAAATTGCCGCTGTTTCGGAGACGTTTCATAGACGACTCCTTTACTGCTTATCCGCTTTTTCTGCGAATTCTTTTTTCAGAAGCTCAGCAATCGCGTCATCCACTTCCGACGGCGTTGCCTTTTCCACTTGATACCCGTCTGCATATCCGAGCGTCAGGCCACCGGAGGAATCGTCGAGGATCAACACATCTTCCATTTCGGGATCAGACTCCGCCTTCCGTACAGCCGCATACCGATCCAGGTTCATTGCGCGAATTGCTTCCATGGTTTGATCGGATAGTACAATCCCGTCTTCGCTTTCGTATCGGTTGTACTCTTCATCCGAGCAGAATCCCTTTGCGATCCACTCTCCGACATCGTTCCGGCTTACTTCAAAATCGTACCATTCGGAATAATTGTCATTTCTGAAGCTAAGATTCAGTTTGTTCCATTCGCCGTGTACTTCGACCGATAACGCCGCTACCAGCTCGCCTTCGAGAAGAGAAACGATTTCTGTTCTCTGTTCGTTTGACAGAAAGATCGCAAACTCAGTTCCGTCTTCGTAGGCAACCTGTGCGATTCTTTCCACATCATCTGCAGCCTTGAACGGCCAGGTCTTTCTTTTGAGGCTGTATGTTGATAGCTTTTCGATCTCCATTGCACGGAGCTTATCAGCGGTCTGCGAGGACAGTACAATACCGTCATCCGAGCGATACTCATTCTCATCGTCATAGCAGTATCCGACAAGTATCATCTCACCGCTCTCCGACACGTTTACGCGGAAACTGTATGAATCCCGTCTGTCGGGCGAGAGATTGCTTACCACAAGAGAAGTCCACGAACCGTGATCCGCTCTTTGTGAACATCCGAACAAGGATGAAAGAAAACCGAGCGCCATCAGAATCACT
>JAZRGK010000032.1:0-4809 GCA_045644145.1 Candidatus Flemingiibacterium sp. | reverse complement strand
GGCGAAATGATATCGCGCAGGCGATGAGGATCTCGCCGGGAAATCTTCGTTGGTACGCGGCGTACCATGACAAAGAGGATCATCCTCATGTGCATATGCTGGTGTGGTCGACACATCCGACAGAGCCATACTTGAGCAAGGATGGCATCGAAAGCATCAAGCGAACGATTGCCGGCGACATCTTCAGGCAGGACCTCATTTCTATTTACGATGAGCAGACGAGGATAAGCGATGATATACGTGTGCGTTACCGTGAACGCATGCGAGAGATCGTAGAAAAAATTTCACAGAGTATGATCCATTGGCCGGAGATGGAAATGCTGTTCCTCACGCTTACCGCCCGGGTGAGAAAAGCGAAAGGCAAGAAGGTTTACGGTTACCTTGATAAAAACACGAAGAAAATCGTCAATGACATCGTGAAGATGATTGCCACAGATACTGATATCGCAGAGCTGCATGACCTGTGGTACAAGTGCAAATGCGAGATCAATCGCACCTACACCGATGCTGATCCTGTAAAAATTCCGATTGAGGAGAACAAAGAATTCAAACCGATACGCAATGCAGTGGTGAATATTGCGGTACATTACGGGGATAAGTTGGATCAAGCAGAGGCACAAAACACATCTTATGACACCGCGCCGAAGCCTCTGCCGAAGTTTGGCGGATACATCACCTCTCTGATGCGCCACGCCAGCAGTATCATCGATACAAGCTCGGCGATGGAAGACAGCAAGGCTCCCGTGGTGGATTCGAAACTCCGTCGCGAGATCGAGCAGAAGAAGCGTGGGGAGATGTCGATGGTTTGATTGAAAACTTTATGATAACAATGCCATTCTCGCTGGATAAATCCGGCGAGGTGTGGTATTGTGTAGTATGAAAAAGAAAAAGGAGATGATACTATCGCAAAACGAAGACCAAACGGTGACGGCATGATTCGCAAGCGTGCGGACGGACGTTGGGAAGGCCGCATCACTGTCGGACACAAATCTGACGGCAAGCCGATATACAGATCGGTCCTCGCGAATACGCAAAGCGAGCTGATGCCAAAGCTGAACGCGCTCAAAGAAACATACGCAGGCGTGGAGCTGACCGAGGACAGCCGCATGACTCTCGGTGAGTGGCTCGACAAGTGGCTTAATGAGTACGTCGCATTTACGGTCAGGGAGTCAACACTTGAATCCTACCGCGATCTTGTAAACAATAAAATCAAACGCTTCATAGGCAACAAGCAGCTGTCGACGTTCAAAACTGTTGATATACAGAAGCTATACAACAAAGTCAAAAACGAGGGCAGAGTTCGAGAGCATCCCACACTCGGGCACACGCTATCCGACAGCATGGTACGCAAGGCGCATATGATCCTCCACCAAGCGTTAGATGCTGCGGTGCGGGAGCATCTGATACCGAACAATCCGACTAACGGCACGACGATTCCCAAATGCAACTATGCAGAAAAGCAGATACTTTGTGACAGTCAGCTCGATACATTCCTCGAAGCTATCAAAAGCGAGGAACATTGGCACGACTTCTTCTATGTCGAGATAATGACCGGACTCCGCCGCGGTGAAATATGCGGACTCAAATGGAGCGCTCTTAACTTTGATACCCGTAAACTTCGCGTGCAACAATCGGTGTCAACAAAGAAAGGCGGCGGAGTAAACATAGGCGAAACAAAGACGGATAAAGGTGTACGGTCAATTACATTACCGAAAAGTGTTGCAGAGCTATTGCTCACGCGGCAGAAGACAGCGATAAGCGAATGGATATTCCCGAATTTGTTTCATCCCGAGTATCCGGTTAGTCCTGCGGCGGCATACCATAAATTGAAATCGATTCTGAAACGTGCCGAACTGCCGATGATACGATTCCATGACCTACGCCATACCTTCGCCACTCATGCGATGCAAGGCGGCGTTGATGCCAAAACTCTATCCGGCATACTCGGTCACACCAATGCAAGCTTTACGCTTGATACTTACACGCACGTGACTGCTGATATGCAGAAAAATGCTTCGGAAGTGGTAAGCAATATGATGAAAATATTATGATAAGATAAGGGAGTGATAAACCATAGCAAAAAGAAAGAACGGCGATGGGAGTATATTCCTTCGTAAAGACGGACGTTGGGAAGGACGTGTAGTTATCGGATACAACGATAACGGATATCCCAAAACAAAAAACGTCTTGGCAGATACCAAGACGGAGTGTGCAGAGAAGCTCAAAGTACTCAAAGAGGTGTGCGGTAAGTCAAACGATAAGCTAACAGCAGACATGCCGTTTGGTGACTGGCTTGATTTCTGGTATCAAAACTTCTGCAAACTAACGGTAAAACCGAAAACACAAGCGTGCTATGAAAACAGAATATATACGCACATCATACCGGAGATAGGCAAGATACCGCTCAACAAGCTCACGCAGAACGACCTGCAGCAGTTTTACGCAAAGCTGAAGAAATCAGGCCGCAAACGCTTAACCGAAAAATACGGTAATGGATTATCCGACCGCATGGTGCGCTCCTGTCACACCACATGCCGAACCGCACTCGGAAAAGCGGTTGCCGAGGGATTGATCACATCAAATCCTGCAATCGTATGCAAACTGCCGCCAAAAAAATCAAAAGAGATGCAGGTGCTAACGCAGGCGGAAATCATGAGATTCCTCATACAAGCAAAAGAGGAAGGATACTATGAACTGTTCCTGCTGGAATTGACTACCGGTATGCGCCGAGGCGAGATACTTGGGCTGAAGTGGAGCGACCCCAATATGCAGACGGGCGACCTCAATATCTCACGGCAAGTGGTGAAGGTAGAAGGTAAAACCATAGTGTCTACGCTAAAGACGAAATCTTCGATACGGACGATACGGTTAGCGAAGGAAATGGTGGAACTGCTTGCGGAGATTAAAGAAACAGCCAAGCACGAGTGGATGTTCCCGTCGCCGGTGAAAGAGAACGCACCGCGAGATCCGTCGGCGGTGTACCGTCGGTTTCAGCTGATACTCGAGCGTGCTAAATGCAAGAAGGTGCGGTTTCACGATCTGCGCCACACCTTTGCCACGATGGCGATCGAGAACGGCATGGATGTAAAGACGCTATCTGCTATGATCGGTCACGTCAGCGCGGAAACTACGCTTGATATCTACAGTCATATCACCGATACCATGCAGCAGCAAGCGGCGGCGAAGATCGACCGCGAGATCGGCGGTATAAGCGTGGAGGTGCCCGAGGTGAACGAGAGTGAGGCAAGTACCGACGAATCGCAAGAAAACGCCACAGAGGCGAAATTTGAGCCGTACACAGGCAAGATTCGCAAGCCAGGCACGGGATGCATATCAGTGATAAACGAGCATCTCTACGAGGGGCGCTTCACACCAACCAACGCCGACGGGAAGCGCATCTCGCGCAATATCTACGCACAGACACGTGAGGAATGTGAAGAAAAGCTCGCGGTGCTGATCGTGGAAATGAAGGCTGAGATCAAGGCGGAGAAGGAGAGAAGAAAACAGGCGGCGAGTTCATAATGACAGAAGGGCGACCAAGGCGGTCGCCCTTCAATATTTGGTGTGCAGTAACCAAAGAAATTATGAACTCATTGATTCGAAATGTCATTTGAATCTTTTTTTGTTGATCTCATATAAAACAAAAAAGCTATTAACGAGAGCAGATTGCCCCAAAAAACAATTCCGAGCAATATATCGTTGCCAACAACTACTCCAATAATAATAGAGATAAACATAAATGCTGTTGCCAAAGGATATATTTTAATCTCTTTTAGCAAGCCTCGTAAGTCATTTTTTAAACAATCTTTTGTTGTGTCAAGCCAAATGAATCTTCCAATGATCAAAGCTATAAACGTGAGTGCGCTTTTAATAGCACCAAGACGACCAAGAATATGACATCTCATCTGCTATGGTAAGATCGACGATTTTTAAGTCAGGATAATTAGAAGAGATTTGGAAATTGCAAAAAGCAAAACGATCATTGTGTTTAGCTCGACATTCTTTTTCTGCACACTCTTGAATGATAGCTTGGCTATTTCCAACAGCAAGATACAACCATTCGATGCCAGCTGGACTGAATCTGTTATCTTCAGTAATAAATTTTGCTATTGGCAATAATCTATCATAAGTGGGAGTTTCTTTTGGTTCTGTGGGTTTAATTATCGTGCCGCGTCCAACATACTTAGACTCAAAAAAGTCTGAAAGCGCTACGGTCATTTCACTTTTTCCAATTCCTTGAAACCATTTGTCGAACTGCTTTAGAAAAGTAACCTCTAATGCCTTATCGGTATCGGTATATTCTAATTTCTTATGAGCAAGAGCATCGCCCAATTCATACCAAGTGCGCTTCATGGTTTCTTCCGAATGTTCAATATTCTTATCATCAATTATAATAGAACTTTTCTGCAAGTTGTTTTTAGGAATTTTTACTTTCATCATATCCTCCAGAAAAATTATTTCCCATAAGTGGTCAAAGCTGTGGTCACCGCCTATTCCGCATACGAAAAAACCACCGCCTTGGCGATGGTTTCAATGGTGGAAACAACTGGAATCGAACCAGTGCCCCCTTGCATGTCAAGCAAGTACTCTAACCAGCTGAGCTATGCTTCCATATTGTATGCGGCGTGTAACAAAACCCACGGAGTGACAAGTCACTCCGTGATTTTGTTGTATACCAAAACCACGCGTTAGACGCGTGGTTCGGTAAGAATTATATAGTTGAAGATGACAAAAAAACTCCTTTGTTGTATAATAAGAGTGCGGTCTGCCAACTGCACAAGAAATACAACAAAGGAGGTCATTTACGAT
>JAZRGK010000031.1:0-26678 GCA_045644145.1 Candidatus Flemingiibacterium sp. | reverse complement strand
GCGATGTAGGCCCGTTTACGGGTAGCAAGTAACAGTCTCCGCGCAGCTGGCAGACCGTACAAGTGCGTTCTACGCATCGCGAGGATAATAGGGCTATGCCCGCATGTGAAAAACCACCCGCTTGGCGGGTGGATGTTTATTCTGTTTACTGAGCGCGAAAAATTGGGATTTTACAGCTTAGCTAAAATCTCGGCGGCATTTGTATCAGGTTTAACCTTTTCCATTATTTCTTCAATAATACCGTTTTCGTCAATAATAAATGTAGTGCGTACCACACCCATACCTACCTTGCCGCACATTTTCTTTTCCTGCCACACACCGTATGCCTCAATAGCTATACGTTCGGGGTCAGAGAGAAGTATGAAAGGAAGATTGTATTTTTCAGCAAACTTAACATGAGATGCCACGCTATCCTTGCTGATTCCGATAACGGCGATGTTTTTTTCTGCAAACTCATTGTATGCCGCTGCAAAAGCGCACGCTTGCCTTGTGCATCCGGGAGTATTGTCTTTGGGATAAAAATATAAAACTACCTTTCTCCCGAGAAAATTAGAGAGGGAAACGATGTTTCCGTCCCTATCGGTCAGGGTGAAATCCGGAGCTTTTGTTCCTTTTGTGAGCATAATGTACCTCCACTTTGATATTTATATAATTATTAAACTGATTTTTTCTTATCCAAACGTTTTTATCTCATTATAGGATATATCCCGATTTATAGTAACCATAAACATAGTAGTATGTCAATTTTTCCGGAAATAAAGAACAGTAATAGGTGTTTTTTGCTATACGCCCTTGATTTTCTACCATTTATAGTGTACAATGTAATAAAAAAGACGAAAGGGAATCATAAAATGAATCACATACTAAAAAATGACAAGCTTACTGTTACTATAAACTCATACGGTGCAGAGATAATTTCCGCTGTAAGGGACGGATGCGAGTACATGTGGCAGGGTGATCCTAAATACTGGGAAGATCATGCCCCTGTTCTGTTTCCGCTCTGCGGACGTTTCGCAGACAATACATACATAAATGCCGGAAAAACCTACAATATGGGAATACACGGTTTTGTTCACTCCATGGAGTTTGACGTTGAGAAGGCGGGAGATAATGCACTGCGTTTCACTGTGTGCGAAACTGAGGAAACACTTGCAATGTACCCTTTCAAATTCAAATTCTCGCTTCTTTATACCCTTGAAGGTGACACGCTTCATTCGGAGGCAACTATAACAAACACCGGTGACGATATACTCCATTTTACATACGGCGGTCATCCGGGATTCAATGTACCGCTTGAAGACGGAAAGGGGCTTACCGACTATTATGTAAGATTTGAAAAGCCCTGCGTCGCAAAGCAGCAGATTCTGTCACCGGACTATTTCTTTACAAACGAAACCAGACCGTTCCCTGCGGATGAAAAGGGCAGAGTACATCTGACACACCAGCTTTTCGATCATGACGGTATCTTTATGAAGGATGTGACCGACACTATCATACTTGAATGTGAAGGCGCAAAGAGATATGTTAAGGTAAAGTATCCGGATATGCCGTTTGTGGGAATTTGGAAAGAAGAAAAGACTGATGCGCCGTTCCTATGCATTGAGCCTTGGTGCGCGCTTCCTCCTTTTGAAGATGAAATTGCCGATTTTGAAAACAAAGAAAGATTCTTCCACACCGCTCCCGGCGAGAAGAAAGTTCTTCGATTCTCAATTACTTACGGCGAGAAATAATTTTTGCAAAACAAGACAATCAGCAACGCCGTCTGCTATATCCTACGAAGTTGTATCATAAATCAGATACGTTGTTTGACGCTCTGGCTTTTCTGCAATTTCTTTCCCGCACACCCTCTATATTAAGCATTACCGCCGTACATTTTAAATGCTTTCCAAAAACCACTGTAGGATTTGTATCCCACCCGCTCCGCCGCTTCTCGAAGGGTGATGTTTTCAGTTTCCAATAGGTGTTTTGCCACTTCTATGCGTCTGTAAGCAAGTTCATTGCGGAAATGTCTTCCGGTATATTGCAACACGCTTCTCTCGGTTTGCTTTTGCGAAAGATTCAACATTCTTGCAAGATCGGAAATATGGGCTTCAAGATGATAATTGTTGTAGAAAAACTCATAGATCAGGAATCTTCTATCCTGTACATTTCCCAAAGGCTTGGGAATTTCTTCAACGATATGGCTACAAACAAGCGCAAGGTAAGAAGAAAGTTTAAGCGATTTTCCCTCATTGCTGTACTCTCTGGCACACTTGATAAGTTCCGTAAAGATATCGGGAGAAAGCTTGTGTTTTAATACATTTTCCACCTTTATATCTACTTGGAATATACAGGCGCTATGTTTTTCCGTGTCCAAAATACGTTTGCTATGAAATACGCCTGCCGGTATCACGATCAAATCTCCCGGTTGAGTTAAAAAACTTTCACCATCTATTACATATTCCATAGTCCCCTTTTCTATACAGTGGAGCTCGGTGTAAGCATTTTTATGAGTGCTTGTATCCGTATCAAAAAAGCTGAAAAAGCCATCCTGCATAAAAATCGTTGTTTCTTTTCCTGCTATATTTATCAAGGTTTCTTTATTGATCATAACATTTCCTGTTCAGACATTCCATAAAAAAGATGTCGGCTTTGTTTATTGCATGGTTAACGCCTTTATGATAACATTATAACACAAGAAAAAAACAATGTAAAGGGTCAATTTTTATGTCTTCAATTAAATTTACGGGAATTTTTCCCGCAATTGTAACTCCATTTTGTGAAGATAACAAGACCGTAAACACCGATGTGGCACGAGTTATCGTTAACAAACAGATAAGCGATGGAGCAAGTGGCTTCTACGTTTTGGGCGGCACCGGTGAAGGGTTTGTTATGGAGCGTGAGCAGCGTGAAATTATGTGCCAAACTGTTGTAGACGAGGTAAGAGGGCGCGTCCCCGTAATCACGCATATCGCGTCTGCAAATCTCAACGATGCCATTGAACTTGCAAAACATGCAGAAGCATGCGGCGCTGATGCGATTGCTGCAATACCGCCTACGCTATTCCATTACGGAGACAATGAGATTTACAATTACTATAAAAAGCTTGCCAACAACGTTCATATTCCCCTCATCATCTATTATCACCCCAACGCACAAAAAAATATGTCCGCCAATCTTATCTCCCGTATATTTGAGATCGACAATGTAACCGGTGTTAAGTGGAGCTCCTACGATTTGTTTGAGCTAATGAAGCTTCAGGATATAACGCAAGGAGAGATTAACACCTTGATCGGCGATGAGGAAATTCTTCTTCCCGCATTGGCTGCCGGTGCGGATGCCGGAGTCGGTGCTACGTACAACATCCTCTTGAAGGAGTTCGTAAGCCTTTATCAGGATTTCAAGGCAAATAAGCTTGATCAGGCACTTGCCACACAGATCAGAATCAATAAAGTCATCAGCCTGATTTGCGATTATGAAATCATTCCCGGCGTAAAGCTCGCCATGAGAATCAGTGGGCTGGATGTTGGTAATGCAACCTTCCCCTTAAAGCAATATACCAAGGAAGAAGAAGCACGCTTCGAAGCAGATATGTATGCTGTTGGCTGGCCCTTTCATTAATCAATAGAAGGAGAATCAATATGTTCTGGCATTATTTTGCGCAAGCGCTTGGAATTATCGTAACGATTCTTTGCATCATTAACCCTTTTTTCAAAAAAAGATGGCAAATGCTGATGAATATAGCCCTTATGAATATCTTAATGGCCATTAATTTTCTTATTTTGAATGAATTTACAATCGGTTCTGCAATCATTTTAAACCTTGTTGCTATCACACAGGCGGTTATAAATTATCTGCATACCCGAAAGTACAAGACAGCATCTCTTGGAGAGCAGGTCATCTTTTCTGTCCTTTACATCGGCGGCGGCTTTTGGGGATTACTCAATGCGACGGGGTACGCCCCCTTTGCAAACATTTGGCTCACACTCCTTGAATTGTTGCCCATTATTGGTGCACTGTTCAATATGTTTTCTGTTTTTGCCCCCAACACGCAGATGATGAGAAAGTTTGCTCTTGGAAATGCATTTATATGGTGCGTTTACACAGGAATTATTTTGTCAACCAACTTCTTTGCCGAACTTTTCGCCCTTGCATCAACAGCGATTGCACTTTACAAATACAGAGCTCAATCGTCAAATGATGAAGCCAAAGAGTCTTGAAAAAATAAAATTAAAAGCACGTATTTCCATCTCTGTTCCGTGATCTTTTTCTTCACTCACTACGCATTTTCTTTTTATTGGCTGATTTTGCCGTGGGTTTGCCCGATTTTATGCGTTTCTGTGCAGCGCGGCGTTTTGCTGTGCTCTTTTTGCGCACCGAATATCCGAAATCGCCGAGCTTCTTGCCGAGAGCGAAGTATTCACCATGGGCGTAGGCTATAAGCTTCGCCGTATCCATATGAAGTGCCCCTGATTCATCAATGAGTTTCGGATCAACATTAACGCTTACAATGTCTGCCGCGAACATATCGTGAGTACCCAGTGAAACAACATCCGTCACACGACATTCGAGGCTTATGGGGCTTTCTGCTATCACCGGGGTATCTTCCAGCTCATAGGCAGGTACGGCGGTTAGCTTGCAGTGAGCAAATTTGTCTACATCGCGCCCTGAGCGCACTCCGCAGAAATCCGTAGCGCGGGTTAATTCCTCGGTTGTGAGATTGATTACGAATTTTCCGCTTTCCTTTATAAGTGCGTGTGAAAAACGCTCCTTTCGCACGGATATATAGGTTTTGGGCGGATCGGAATTTATGATACCCGTCCAGCCGATAGTTATAATATTGGGCTTCACCATGGTTCCGCAGCTTACCATTACGGCAGGCAGAGGGGCAAGAAGTGTTCCGCCTCTCCACTTTATTTTTGTGTTTTCTTTCATGACTACTATCACCTTTCGTTTTTCTGTTTCACAGTAGAAGGTTATGTGCTTACAGACATGAATTTATATCCGATTATAATAATAACACAAACTGCTTACAAAGTCAACCGAACAAAATCAAAAAAAATTTTCAAAAATCTCTTGACAAGCAGACTTTAGTATGCTATAATGTTTGCGTAAATAAAAGGCTGTGACGAAGACGGTCAGAGTGATGCTTCTTCAGAGAGTCGGCGGATGGTGTGAGCCGATGTGGTATTGTTCAGTGTGACCAATCGCTTCCGAGCTTGGAACCGAAAGGGTAATCTTAGTAGACTTCCACGTTATGCCGCGTAAAGGCAAAGGACTTGTTTGAGTCCGTGAGGGGCGTAATTTACGCAATTTGAGTGGTACCGCGGAATATTTTCAAGATTCCGTCTCAAAGCTTAGGTGTGAACCTGCTTTGGGGCGTTTTTTGCATATTCCGACATAATTGCGGTCTTGCCGAAGCCTTCTGAAAACAAAATACTGTTTATTTTTGGAGGATTTTATTTATGGAAAACATGTTAAAAGAAATTGCCGAGCGTTTGCATGCTCTCAGGGAAATTATGGGACTTACCTGCGCTGATATGGCTAAGCGCACAGGAGTAAGCGAAGCCGAATATGCCGCTGTTGAGGCAGGCGAATCGGATTTCAGCTTTACTTTTATACATAAATGTGCACAGACATTCGGCGTGGATGCTACGGATATTCTCAAAGGCTCAAGCCCTACGCTTTCTTCTTTCTCCGTAACAAAAGCAGGGGGCGGTCTTCCTATCGTTCGCCGAAAAGGATTCCGCTACAACAATCTTGCGCCCCTTTTCAAGAATAAGACTGCAGAGCCCTTTGTTGTTACTGCGGCATATCATGAGGATGAGCAGGATAAGCCCATAAAGCTTGCAACTCACGAGGGTCAGGAGTTTGACTATGTTCTTGAGGGTAAATTAAAGGTTCAGATCGACGATCATGTAGAGGTGCTTTCTGAGGGAGATTCCATCTACTACAACAGCGGAACGCCTCACGGTATGGTGGCGGTTGAGGGGGATTGCAAATTCCTCGCCGTTGTTATAGACGCAGAGGGCAAGGCGTACGACTATGCTGCTCCCACTATTGAAAAGAAACCGTCCGTTGTGTCCGTGGAGAAAACCGGTGCGGTATGGGAGAATTTCATCGACACGACTTTAGACGAAAAAGGTGTGCTTAACTCTATAAAATTCAAGAATGAGGACAGCTTTAACTTCGGTTTTGACTGTGTGGATGCTGTGGCAAAGAAGAATCCAAATAAGCTTGCCATGCTTCACCTTACCGCTGATAAAACTGAGCGTCGCATCACCTTCGGTGAGATGATGAGTGAGTCAAACAGAGTTGCAAACTACCTCACCTCTCTCGGCATTAAAAAGGGCGACCGTGTGCTTGTTGTATTAAAGCGTCACTACCATTTCTGGTACACGATTGTTGCGCTTCACAAGATGGGTGCGATCATTATTCCTGCTACTAATCTGCTCGTTGAGCACGACTTTGAGTACCGCTTCAATGCGGCAGAGGTTTCTGCGGTTATCTGTACCGCTGACGGTGATGTTGCCCATCAGTCAGAGCTTGCCGCCGCTAAATGTCCGTCTGTTAAGCATAAGATTCTTGCCTGCGGCAACGAAGTGAAGTCCATGGAGGGCTGGCTCGATTATGACGAGTACAAGAACTTCTCCGATGTGTACGAGCGCACCGCTGACACCGCATCAGGAGATGACACCATGCTTATGATGTTCACATCCGGTACTACCGGATATCCTCGTATTGCGGCTCACAGCTACAAATATGCGCTTGGTCACTTTATAACCGCAAAATACTGGCACAATGTTGATCCGGACGGAATCCACTTCACAATTTCCGATACGGGCTGGGGCAAATCCCTCTGGGGCAAGCTCTACGGTCAGTGGCTGTGCGAGGCGGCTGTATTTACATACGATTTCAACAAATTCGATGCTCACGATATTCTGCCGCTGTTTAAGGAGTACGGTATCACCACATTCTGTGCACCGCCTACCATGTACCGCTTCTTTATCAAGGAGGATCTGTCAAAGTACGATCTTTCCAGCATCAAGTATTCCTGCACTGCAGGCGAGGCGCTGAACCCCGAGGTGTATCAGCAGTGGGTTAACAAAACCCAAGTGCCGCTTATGGAAGGCTTCGGACAGACCGAAACCACCCTTGTGCTCGCAAATCTTGTGGGAACTACGCCAAAGCCCGGTTCAATGGGTAAGCCCAGTCCCCTTTACGATGTAGTGGTGCTGAACGGCGAGGATAAGCCCTGCGCTGTAGGTGAAACCGGCGAGATCTGTATCCGCACCGGCGATACTGCCCCCTGCGGTCTGTTCCAGGGATACTACAGAAACGAAGAAAAGACCAAGGATGCATGGCATGACGGATATTACCATACCGGTGATACCGCATGGATGGACGAGGACGGCTTCTTCTGGTATGTGGGACGTACAGACGATCTTATCAAGAGCAGCGGATACCGCATCGGTCCGTTCGAGATAGAGTCGGTTATCATGGAGCTTCCTTACGTTCTTGAATGTGCTATCACCGCCGCACCCGATGAGGTTCGCGGTCAGGTAGTCAAGGCGACCATTGTGCTTGTCAAGGGCAAAGAGGGAAATGACGAATTAAAGAAAGAGATCCAGAACTACGTCAAGACTCACACCGCGCCGTACAAGTATCCGAGAATCGTTGAGTTTGTTGAGGAGCTTCCCAAGACCATCAGCGGTAAGATCAGACGTGTTGAGATAAGAGCTAACGATAAGAAGTAATTAAAACGGGATGCTGTGCGGTGTACAGCATCCCATTTTGTAAAGGGATAAAATATGACATACAGGAAAACCATCACCGCCGAATTCATTTCCCGGCCCAACCGATTTATAGCCCAAGTGCAGATGACCGACGGCAGCACCGAAACCGTACACGTCAAAAACACGGGGCGATGCAAGGAGCTTCTCGTTCCGGGGCGGTGCGTGATACTTTCGGAGGGGGAAAATACGGGGCGTAAAACCAAATATGATCTTATCGCCGTGGAAAAGCCGGGGATCGGTCTTATAAATATGGATTCTCAGGCACCAAATGTGGCGGCGTATGAGTGGCTAAAAAAGAAGATGCCACATGCCGAAATTCGCCGTGAGGTCACATACGGCTCGTCCAGATTTGATCTGTGCGTTACTGATGTGGGCAAAACCACATTTATCGAAGTCAAGGGGGTAACCCTTGAAAATGACGGCATAGCAAGCTTCCCCGATGCGCCAACCGAGCGGGGGGTGAAGCACGTTCGCGAGCTTATAGCGGCAAAGCGTGCAGGATATGTGGCGGTGATTCTGTTTATTGTGCAGATGAAAGGAATAAAGTATCTCACCCCAAACGATGCAACCCATCCGGAGTTTGGCATCGCGCTTCGTGAAGCCGCGGCGGTAGGAGTTGATATCATGGCGCTTGACTGCGTTGTTACCGAGGATTCAATGGTTGCAGATGCGTTTGTGCCGGTGAAATTATAAATAAAAACAGCGGGAGCAAGCCCACCGCCCTACGGGATGTATAAGGAATCGTACAATACAGTGTAGAGCATGGGTTTGCTCCTGTCGCAAAATATGAGAAAACGGGAGGATTTTTCCTCCCGTTTTCTCATATTGATTTTATTCTACATTAGGAAGCTTTGCAAGTGCTACAGCAATCTCCTCGTCTGTAGGAGCGTAGTCCTTCATAACTCCGTTATGGAATTTCTCGTAGGACATCATATCAAAATATCCCGTGCCGGTAAGACCGAAGAATATGGTTTTTTCTTCGCCCGTTTCCTTGCACTTAAGTGCCTCGTCAATGGCAACCTTGATAGCGTGGCTGGACTCGGGAGCAGGAAGCGTACCTTCAACGCGAGCGAACAGCTCTGCCGCCGCAAATACTTCCGTTTGCTTCACGGAAACTGCTTCCATAAGCTTATCATCATAAAGCTGTGAGAGAACCGAGCTCATGCCGTGGTAGCGTAAACCGCCTGCGTGAGTTGCGGCAGGCATGAATCTGCTTCCAAGAGTGTACATCTTCTGAAGCGGACATACCGCACCGGTGTCGCAGTAGTCGTAAGCGTATTTGCCGCGTGTAAGGCTGGGGCAGGATTCAGGCTCTACAGCAATGAATCGGTAATCCGCTTCGCCGCGAAGCTTCTCACCCATAAATGGCGCAATAAGCCCCCCGAGATTAGAGCCGCCGCCTGCACATCCGATGATAATATCGGGCTTTATGCCGTATTTATCCATTGCTATCTTGGATTCAAGACCGATAACAGTCTGATGTAGGAGTACCTGATTAAGTACGCTTCCCAGAACATAGCGGTAACCGTCCATAGAGGTAGATGCCTCAACAGCCTCGGATATTGCACAGCCAAGGCTTCCGCCGGTTCCGGGGAACTGCTCGTTTATCTTGCGTCCAACCGCAGTTTCCATAGAGGGTGATGGCGTAACGGATGCGCCGTATACCTTCATGACTTCGCGGCGGAAAGGCTTCTGCTCATATGAGCATTTTACCATGTAGACCTTGCAGTCAAGGTCAAAATATGAGCATGCCATAGCAAGAGCCGTACCCCACTGACCTGCGCCGGTTTCGGTAGTAACACCGCGAAGCCCCTGCTTCTTTGCATAGTAAGCCTGAGCGATTGCGGAGTTCAGTTTGTGAGAGCCGCTTGTGTTGTTGCCCTCGAACTTATAGTATATCTTAGCCGGTGTACCAAGCTTCTTTTCAAGGAAATATGCTCTTGTAAGGGGAGCAGGACGGTACATCTTGTAGAAGTCAAGAATAGGCTCGGGAATATCAAAATATGGAGTGGTATCGTCAAGCTCCTGCTTTACAAGCTCCTCACAGAATACGGTAGAGAGCTTTTCAGCGGTAATAGGCTTCATAGTTTCGGAGTCAAGGAGTGGAGCGGGCTTGTTTTTCATATCAGCGCGCACATTGTACCACTGCCTTGGAAGCTCATCCTCCGAAAGATAAATTTTGTAAGGCATCTCTTTTGACATAAATAATCATCCTTTCGACGGGTTTATATTACCCGAATATGATATCGGCCAGGGCTGGAAAACAAAAAACTCCTGCCCACAGCTTTCTGCCGGGACAAGAGATAAACTCCTGCGGTGCCACCCTGCTTGATGAAAATCATCCTCTTTTGCATACATATATATGCTGACCGTTGTTCACGGAGAGTCTGCTCCGTCTTACATACTACGACAAAAGTCGGTTCCGCTTGCCCTCGGATGTCCATTCGGCTGTTCTTCCTGTACCGCACTTTCACCTACGGCGGCTCTCTGTGACACGGATAATAACAACTTACTTACTCATCCTCATCGGTTTAGTATAGTATAACACCAAAAAAGCAGTTTGTCAATAGTTTTCTTGCAAAAAATCCGCATAGGTGTTTGCGCCGCAACTTCATGATATATTGAAACGGAAAATATTGCTAAATTATAACCGTCATAAACGTGTAGACAGCACAGAAAACTTGTAATTGATCAGCAAAAAAGACGCCGAAGCGTCTTTTTTCTTGCTGAAGCTATTCTTATAAATTATTCCTTAACGATTTCAGCATCGGGAGCGTTCTTCTTTACGCTTTCGATGCCGTTTTCACAGCCTGCTTTAGCGGAGTAACCCTCGGATACTGCGATGATCTCGCCGTTGCGTGCCTTAAGACGGAAGCGGTATTCGCCTGCTTTATCCTGATACATTTCAAACTTAGGGCATGTAACTGCGGCAGCATTCTCTGCGGTCTGATCCTCAACATTAGCCGCGGGAGCGTTCTTCTTAACGCTTTCGATTCCCTTAAGGCAGGATGCCTCAGAGGAGTAAACCTCGCTGGTGGCGATAATCTGACCGTTGCCGGCTACAAGATTGAATTTAACGCCGGATGCAGTAGTCTTTATAACGAATTTTCCCATATTGGTAACCCTCCGTTTTTCGCTTAAGCGATATTTTTATAATATTACAATGCTATTATACGATAAAAAGAGCGATTTGTCAATATAAATAGCGTGATTTGGTGAAAAAATTGTCATTTTGCACATTAAAATTCCATTTTTTGTGCTCTGTCGAAAAGCGCTCCCAGAGCGTTTTTTAAGTTAACTCCGTTATAGAGTACATCATATACTGCACTGCAAATAGGAAGTTCAACGGATTTTTCCTTTGCCATTTTGATAAGTGCAGGTACCGTGTAATATCCCTCTGCAAGCTTATCAAATTTTATGCCTTTCACGAAGCTTTCGCCGAAAGCTCTGTTGTGGCTGTACTCCGAAAATACAGTGGCTTGGTAGTCACCGAGGTGGCAAAGCCCGTATGCCGAAAGCTCGTTTCCCCCGTATGCGGTAATAAGACGGGCGATCTCTCTTGCACCCCTTGACATGAGGGCACCCTTCAGGGAAGTCATGCCAAGTCCGTCAAGCATACCTGCCGCAACACCGATAACATTCTTTGCTGCCGCACCGATTTCGTTACCGATAAGATCGGTTCCATAGTAGAATCTTATTATGCCGCCGGAAAATTCGCCTATGAGCTGTGATTTCAGTTCCTCATCGGAGCTGTCTATTACCATGCAGTTTTGTATTCCGCGGTAAAATTCCTCAACGTGTCCCGGACCGAGCCATACAGCAACTTTGCTTCCGGGAAGTTCTTCGGCTACTACTTCCGAAAGCCGTTTGCAGGTTGTGTTTTCGATGCCTTTCATACACAGTATAAAAGTGTTGCCATGTGCCCCGGCAAGACTAAGCTCACGGCACAGCGATCTCAGCCCCTGAGATCCTATGGATATGACGGTAACATCCGATATAAGAGCGGAATTTATATCTGTGGAAAACTCAATAGATTCAGGAAAGCTGATATAGTTATTTTTGCGTTCACTGATTATTCTTTTCATATCTTCGGAATCGGATTTCCCGTAAAGCGTAACCGCATGTCCGAGCGTATCCAGATACCATGCGATACAGCTACCCCATCTTCCGGCGCCAATTACTGTTATTTTCATGATTATGACAATACCTTTCTTAACAAATCAAAGAAGTTTGTGGCGGTTTCCGTCAGGAAATTCGCGTCGATGACGCGAAAGGCACAAAACTTCCGGCCTGAAAAATGCCCCATTTTTCAGACTTATAACTTTTTTATATTTGAATTTAGTATTCTGAGTTGTGATTATACCAAATATAATTATACCTCAATTTTTCGGATATGTCAATTATATTTTTAGTTCTGTATCAAATTAGGTTTTCGGGAAAGAATAATGAGCGAAAATACAGTTTTTTATTGGAGAACTTGAGAATGAAAAGATATATTTCCCTCGGTGTTGCCGTTTGCATGCTTATGGGGATTCTCGGCGGCTGCGGCAGGCAAAATAATGCAGGTAACAGCTATACCTATAACGATTATGTGGCAACAATGGCGTCAAATTGGAACCCACACACCTATGAAACTGCATCCGACAGTTATCCTGCGGATTATCTTCGCATGGGACTTTACAGTGCTGTCTTCAACGACGAAAAACATCCCGCTTATGGAAAAGCCCCCTTTACAAGCTATAAAATGATACCTGAAATGGCGGCAGGCGAGCCGGTTGACGTTACGGCTCAGGTTAAAGCAGATCATCCGGAATTTGGAATTCCCGAGTGGGCTGATAGCGGATATGCCTACACTATCGACCTTAACAAAAATGCTCTTTGGGAGGACGGAACTCCTATAAATGCGGACACATACGTTTATTCCATGAAGCGACTCCTTGATCCCACGCTTCTAAATTACAGAGCATCCGATTATTACTCCGGAAATTTCAGCATTGCAGGTGCTGAGGAATACGCAAATCAAGGTGTCAGTGTTGTGCTGAGAGCGGATGAGATCATGGAACGCGAGGGTATGACTGATGCTGAGGAATTTGTATCTGCGTATCAAGATACGAAAGAGGAAGGCTCAAACCAAACGGTAGGAGAAAAATATACTGCATTTATGCAGACGGCTATCGGCAACGGAGAGCCTGCCGAGAGTGCAAGACGCAGATTCTTAGCGGAAACGTCAGTAACTTGGACTTATCCGGACAATATTGATTACAACACAGTAGGGCTTTATAAATCGGGAGAATATCAGATAACGCTGGTGCTTTCAAGGGCTCTTTCGGGATTCGGACTTTTGTATGCGCTTACAAGCAACTGGATAGTAAACGAGGAGCTTTATGAGCGATGTCTTAAAAAGGACGGCGATGCTTGGTTTTCTTCATATAACACAAGTGCCGATACCACGCTGTCATACGGCCCCTACAAGCTAACGTCCTATCAAAAAGACAAATCTATGCGCTTTGAAAAAAATGAACGCTGGTACGGATACACCGACGGGAATCACACATTTATTGACCCCATGAGCGGCGAGGAACGGGAAATGTATCAGACCACTGCCATAAATACGCAGGTGGTGGCGGAATCCGCTACAGCGAAGCTTATGTTCCTTAAGGGTGAGCTTATGACCTATACGCTTCAGGCAGAGGATTTTGCGGCGTACAGGAGCAGTGAATTTGCCCATGAATCCCCCGGTGAAACCGTATTTTTCCTTATTCTTAACGGAAATCTCGGGGTTATACAGCAAAGAGAGAGCGCCGGGAGCTTTGACAGAGCCAAAAACGATCTTGAAACTATAACTCTTGAGCCGTTCAGACGTGCGGTGGCTTTAAGCTATGACCGAGAGCTGTTTGCTACCACCATATCCCCTGCCAGAAGCGCGGCATACGGTCTTATAGGAAATGCATATATGTACGATCCCGTGGAGCTGCTACGGTACCGCGATACGGATGAGGCAAAAGCTGTGCTGTGCGATTTTTACAGCGTAGACACGTCGGAATACGGCAGTCTTGATGCGGCGGCGGATTCTATCACCGGATACGATCCGGACACCGCACGGAGATATTTTAAAGAAGCATTTGACAGTGCGCTTTCACTCGGGTATATTACCGATTCGGATAATAATGGAATTTCCGATCAGACCGTTACTATCGAATACTGCATGTCGGCGGATAACGATTTTATGACACGCACGGTGGATTATCTTACCGAGAGAATCGGTGCGGTGGCTGTGGGAACGCCCTTTGAGGGGAAAATAAGATTTGTTAAGTCCGCACCATACGGTACGGAATGGTCTAAGAAGATCAAAGCCGGACTGTCAGATACCGTACTTGGCGGTTGGAGCGGCTCTGTGCTTGATCCTTTTTCTCTCACCGATCTTTATGTAAATCCAGCGTATCAGTATGATGCCGGATGGTTTGATTCAGATTCAGTCGAGCTTACGCTCAGTATAAACACGGCGGCGTCGGGAGAAGCGGAAAAAATTCAGGATGTGACCATGACTTTAAGAGAATGGTCTGATGTGCTTAACGGAAAATATATTACAAGGAACGGCGCATCCTATAACTTCGGCGAGGGAATGGCTGATGTCAGTGTAAGACTAAAAATACTTGCCGCCATAGAGGGAGCGGTACTTGAAACCTACAATTATATTCCCATGCTTGCGGATGCCTCTGTGTCACTCCTTTCAAAGCAGGCTTACTACGTTGTGGATGAATTTAATCCGGTGCTTGGGCGCGGCGGAATCATGTATCTCGGCTACAATTACAGCGACGGTGAATGGGCTGATTATGTAAAAGCGGCAAGCGGGGATATAAAGTATTAAGGACGGTGGCAAATGATAAAGTATGCCATAAAAAGAATTTTGCTAATGCTTCTTACGCTTTTTATCATTACGGGAATGTGCTTTGTACTTGTAAGAATGCTTCCGCCGGCTGAGCTTTCCCCCGGAGATATTCACACGCAGGTTATCGAGGCAAGGAGAGAAGCCCAAGGGTACAATAAGCCTTATATTGTGCAGTTCGGAATATTTTTAAGGAATGTGTTTACAAAATGGGACTGGGGCGTAAGTGATAAGCTGTATGTTGGGCAAGAGGTTGCCGGAATTTTTGCGGATAAGCTTCCGGCGACTATGATAGTGAATCTTTATTCGATTATTTTCAGTATTCCCCTTGGAATATTTTTTGGAGTTGTTGCCGCGACCCACAAAAACAGCTATATCGATCACACGCTGTCTACCGCGACAATGATATGTATATCTGTGCCGTCCTTCGTATACGCCTTCGTTATACAGTATTTCCTCTCGTATAGGCTTGGGCTTTTACCCTTTCTCATGAAATCCGGTACGGATTACTTCTCGCCTGACATGTTTCGTAGCATGCTTCCGGTCATACTGTCGCTGTCCTTTGGAGTTATTGCAAATTTTACCCGTACCACAAGAGCCGAGCTTTGCGAGGTGCTTACAAGCGATTATATGCTGCTTGCTCGCACCAAGGGGTTAACAAAAACCAGTGCCACATTTAGACACGGGCTTAAAAACTGCATGGTGGTGGTCTTGCCGGCGATTTTCGGAAACTTTATCGGAATCATGAGCGGTTCGTTTATAATCGAAAAAATATTTGCCGTTCCGGGGGTAGGCAGCCTATATATCAACGCCATAAACGCAAGGGATTATCCTATGTTTATTATGCTTACGGTTTTTTACACGGCAATAGGGCTTGGGGCGAGCATAATCGTTGATATAAGCTATGGCTTGGTCGATCCTCGCATACGCATAGGCTCAAGGGCGTAAATATGCAGAAATTAAGGAGATTTATATGGACACGGAAAAGCTTTCGGGTGATAAGTTTACCGTAGTTGGAATAAGGGAAAGCGCAGATGATGGAAGCCGTGCGGATACCGGAAGCAGGAGCTACTTCCGCGATGCCATGCGTCGGTTCAGGAGAAACAGATCTTCCGTTGCCGCCGCTTATATAATACTGCTTTTGCTCACTTTTGCGGTGCTTTCTCCAATAATATCGCCCTATAAAATAGCTGACAAGGATACGGTATATACGGGATTTCCACCTTATCTTGAAGCGCTTTCAAGGCTTGGGGTTGGCATATTTGACGGCGGCACCGTGCGCACAGGTCAAACTGAGGCACAGCTTGCGGCATTTAATGCAATCGGTGAGGAGTGCGGTATGAATCCGATCATATCCGTGCGCAATACTGAAGAAACAGTTGTAAAATTCCGCGGTGAAGAGAAAAAGACCGTCATATACACTCTCCGCACCAACAAATATTACGAAATCGGTATTGTGTACCGCATAATGTCACCGGAAGAATTTGCGAGGATACAAGAATATCAGAAGGAAACCGGGCTTCAGATAATATATCCTTATGTAAACAGAGCTGATACGACATCATCCAATGTTTGGTACAAGGTTGATTCTTCGGGGATGCCGTTGAGAGATAGTGGCGGAGAGCTTATACCTCTTTATTCTACCGATAAGAGCGCTGAGGGATCACCTTACAACAGTCTGAGAGTAGCGAACGACAGTGGGGAATATATCTACAGCGTGAAAAAGGGCGGTGCACTCGAATGTCGGGTGTGCTACTATAACTATTATGTTTTTAAAAACGGATATCCACCTGCATATGCGCTTGGCACAAATTCATTAGGTCAGGACCTTTTTTCGGCTATAGGAGTCGGTGCGAGATTTTCTCTCTTGTTCGCTGTTATTGTATCTTTTATAAATCTGACTATAGGTGCCATATACGGTGCTGTGCAGGGGTATTACGGGGGAACGGTAGACCTTGTGCTTGACCGTGTTGCTGATATTATTTCCGGTATGCCCTTTATAGTTGTGGCTACACTGTTTTCGCTTCATCTTGCAAGGCGTGTGGGAAGCGTTGGCTCTTTTCTCTTTGCCTTTGTGCTGACGGGCTGGATAGGCATGGCATCTTTAACCAGAAAACAGTTCTATCGCTTCAAGGGGCAGGAGTTTGTCCTTGCGGCACGAACACTTGGGGCATCGGATGCAAGGCTTATGATACGGCATATCTTCCCAAACTCCATCGGAACGCTTATTACAAGCTGTGCGCTGATAATTCCCAGTGTCATAAGCTCCGAAACCACGTTTTCTTACCTCGGCATCATAAATCTAAGTGAATTTGCCGGTACTACCCTTGGTACGCTTATGTCACAGGGGCAGACCGCCATGACTACCGCCCCTCATGCAATGCTGTTTCCTGCTTTATATTTTTCGTTACTGCTTATTTCATTTAATCTGTTCGGCAACGGTTTAAGAGATGCGTTTGATCCCCGTGCGGCTGGAGAGGTGGTATAATGGAGCCTACACTTAGTGTAAAAGATCTTAAAGTGTCGTTTAAAACCTCGGACGGAGTTCTGCAAGCGGTGCGCGGAGTCAGCTTTGACGTAATGCCCGGCGAAACGCTTGCCATAGTAGGCGAATCAGGCTCAGGCAAATCCGTAACAGCCAAAGCCATACTCGGGATTCTTTCACCGAACGCAGTTATAGACTCGGGAGAAATTATCTACGGCGGGCTTGATATTACAAAGCTTCCCGAGAAGAAAATGTGCAGACTTCGCGGTGATCGTATTGCTATGGTATTCCAAGACCCTATGTCAAGTCTTGATCCCATTGTAAAAATAGGAAAACAGCTTACGGAAGCCATGATAGTTAAAAATAAAATGTCTATGCGTGATGCAAAGGTGAGAGCACTACAGATTATGGCGGAAGTGGGAATACCCGATCCGGCAAGACGATTTGAGCAATATCCTTTTGAATTTTCCGGCGGCATGCGTCAGCGTATCGTGATAGCTATAGCTCTTGCGGCGGACCCGGATTTGCTGATATGTGACGAGCCTACAACTGCTCTCGATGTAACCATTCAAGCGCAGATACTGGAGCTTATTGGACGTCTGAAAAAAGAACGGAAGCTTTCGGTTATATTTATAACCCACGATCTTGGTGTCGTGGCGAATATTGCGGATCGTGTAGCTGTAATGTATGCGGGGAAAATCGTTGAAAGGGGTACAGTGGCGGATATATTTTACCGTGCCGCTCACCCGTATACATGGGCATTGCTTTCATCTATGCCGGATCTTGATACAAGCGATGCCTTAGAAGCTATTCCCGGATCACCCCCAAATATGCTTGATCCGCCGGCATACGACGCCTTTGCCCCGCGAAACCGTTATGCCATGAAGATCGACTATGAAGCCGAGCCGCCTATGTATAAAATATCAGAAACACACAGTGCCGCTACATGGCTTCTCCATCCGGGTGCGCCTGCGGTGTCGCCGCCGGACGCAGTGGTTTCGCGTATAGAACGAATGAAGAAAAGGGGGAAGGATGGCGGTGGAGAATAAGAATATACTTTTAAGGGTAGAACACCTTCGCAGGTATTTCGGAGTGGGTGACAAAGAACTTCGGGCGGTGGATGATGTGAGCTTTTATATTGAACGCGGTGAGGTGTTTGGGCTTGTAGGCGAATCGGGATGCGGCAAGACTACCGTGGGGCGGACGGTGATCGGGCTCTATGAGGCAACCTCGGGAGAAATATATTTCGACGGTGAACTCATAGCGGCAGGGACGGTCGGATATAAGGAAGCCATACAGTCAGCCAAGAGAGAGTGCCGCCGCAGGCTAAAAAACGCCGCAAGCGAATTTGAAAGACGGGAGATCAAATCACATTTTAACGGCATAATAGAAGAAAAACGCGTTGCCTTATCAAAAGCAGTGAGAAAGAGCAAATCCGACATCACATCGAAAATACAAATGATATTTCAGGATCCGTCCGCTTCCCTTGACGGGCGTATGACTGTACGGGAAATAATAGCTGAGGGACTTGTTATTAAAGGCGGATACACTAAAGGGGAGATAGACAGACGCGTATATGAGATGCTTCTTCTTGTGGGACTGCGTCCGGAGCATGCGGGACGGTATCCTCATGAGTTTTCCGGCGGTCAGCGACAGCGAATCGGTATTGCCCGTGCGGTTATAATGAATCCGGAGCTGATAATTGCCGACGAACCGGTATCGGCACTTGACGTTTCTGTTCAGGCTCAGGTGATAAATCTCTTAAATGAGCTTCGCAGACGCTTCGGAATGGCGGTACTGTTTATCGCCCATGATCTTTCCGTTGTAAAATACTTTTCCGACCGGATCGGTGTTATGTATTTCGGAAAATTAGTTGAAACCGCAAAATCCGATGAGCTTTTCAAAAATCCTATGCATCCTTATACAAAAGCACTGCTCTCTGCGATACCTATGCCCGATCCTGTATACGAACAGACACGTCGGCGCATTATTTACGATCCCTCAGAATGGGTATCCGAGGAAACGAGGGCGCTTCGTGAAATAAATGACGGTCATTTTGTTATGTGCACCGAAGAAGAATACGAAAAACTAAAGAGGGGGCAGTCCTTATAAAGCAGTATACCAAAATGAGCACAGGTATTCGCAAATGGGCGGTTTATATGGGCATATGGGTGCTTACACCGGTGTTTTTTGGATTTTGCACCGGAATCGTGTATTCATCGGATATCCTCGAGCTTATAGGGCGGATATCCGACTGCTTTTTTGCGTCCGGGATGATGCTCTGCGGCTTAGGTATCCTTTTTTTTGCGGCGGATAGAGGATTATTCGACATGCTCGGATATGGGGTAAAAAAGCTTAGCATTACCGGGGATAGAGAACCTGAAACGGGAGATTTCTTCACCTACAAATGCCGCAAACAAAAAAAGCGCACGGCTTATATCCGTACGCTTTTGGCAGGAGTTGTATTTATTGTTATTTCTATGATTGGATGCTTTTTGTGGTACTTGGTTCAGTGATTTACTGATTCGTTGAAGAGATGGTTATTCCGCTTACCGTATCGCCGTCAAGGATAATGGAAGCTGCGGCGCCGTCAAGTGTATACTTTCTTACTCCGAACTGTTCTTCAAAGTCTGTACCGAATACGGCTTCCACGTCGGAAACACCCGAACCGATCATCAAACCGCCCTCAAGCGCCACCGCGTCGGAAAGCAAGGAAAGCTCGGCGATATACTGAGTTTTGTCAGCGGCGGGGGAAGTAGTAATGCTGTATCCGTCGTAGGTATACACCTTGTCAAATCCTTCGTGTATACAACTCGGTGCTTCCATATAGTCGGCAGGATCACCGAGAGCGGATATAAGCTCCTCGGCATCTCCGCCGATAATAACCGTGATGCCGTTATCAAGTACAGCGGTAAAAACGGAGCTTTGGGAAACCTGAACGGTATCCGCAGGTTCGGTGTCCTCAGTCGCCGCATCGGTGGTGATGGCTTCTGCAGACGTGGTTTCTGTGTCCTTGGTGTCGTCATTTACAGGGGAAACCTCGCCGCAGGAAACGGTCAGTGAGAGGGTAAGGGAGAGAAGAAGTATAATTAACTTTTTCATTTTCGATATCCTTTCTTTTACGGTGTGGCAGGATATGTTCCTGCACTGAATTTGTAGTAATAATCAAGCGGGAATGTCTTTAACTGGCTGTCAGTAAGAAGAAATACCTCTAATTTGTGGGGAGAGGGCTGTGGGCATGTATCAAGATGATACCAACTTCCATCAATTTTCACAAGATTCCAGTAATGAGGGTTTCTTGCATCATTTCGCTGTATTACCGTATTTGTGATACCTGCTCTGGTAAGAAGCGCACTTGCCACGGCATAATAGGTATAACAGTTGCCGTAACGGCGAGTGAATCCCGAAAACGCAGCCTTGTTGAAATATCCCATAAGATAGCTTGTGCTTGTGGAATATTTAAGATTCCCCACGCACCAATCGTAAATAGCACGCGCTTTTTCGCGGTCGGTCATTCCATAGGAAATAATCGAGGTCAGCACCGCATCAGCTTTTTCATTTACTGCATCGGTGGTTATAGGCTTTATGATCACCTGTGCCGTAAGCTTTGAAGCGTTTCCGTCCTTATCGGATGCGGTGTAGGTTACATAATAAGTGCCGGGCACATATACGTTGACATTGGAAGAATCCGCTTTTACAGAAATGCGTCCATCCTTGTCGTCAATGGCGTATACACCGCTCCGGTAGGACACGGTTTCTCCCTCATAGGCTGTGATTGTTTTGACACCGTAGATGATCGGGGGAATATTATCTTCAGAAACCTTTATAGTGGTTGAACGTTTCGAGGAATTTCCTGCCGCATCCGTGGCTATTACGGTTACAAGCAGATTCCCGGGTTTTGACACATCAGG
Organism: Candidatus Flemingiibacterium sp.; assembly: GCA_045644145.1. Classification (GTDB taxonomy): domain Bacteria; phylum Bacillota; class Clostridia; order Oscillospirales; family CAG-272; genus Flemingiibacterium. The sequence continues at coordinate 5,621 of JAZRGK010000031.1, read as the reverse complement.
CTCATATTCGAATTTGAAATCTACGTTCGAAGCATCGCTGAAATCTGTCACAAGATCGCTTACTGCCGGCACGCACCCTATAAATACGGTCATAGGTCGCAAACTGAATATTGGCGGCAGTGTATCTTCAACAATCACCTCAAAGGGAATAGTCGAATAATTTCCAACCAGCATGGTTTCGTGAGTTCCGGTGTCAAGGCGGCTTGGCTCAAAGCCTTGCGCAAGACGAAGCTCGGAGCTGTCTGCGCCGGAAAGCTCTGACAGAGTATGGGAGAGTTCAGCCGCACTGCTTCCGGCTTCAATTATAATGCTTGGCGCGAGATTGTAGATTCGTATATGCGAGGTGTAAGCGGAAGTGTTTCCGTACTCATCCTCAAGATATACGGTAATCTCTGTATGACCTGCTGTATTAAGATCAAGCTCAGGCTCTAAACGCACAGTTACCGCCGAAGCATCACTTATATTGGTTACGATATCGTCTGTACCAATGCTTTGCCCTAAAAGAATGTCAAACGAATTCACATCAGCCGTAGGCGCGGTGGTGTCGTTAAGCTGTACGGTAAACGCGCACGGTGTTCCCTGAAGCATACCGAATGCGCGGTATACGCCTGCTTTTGAGGAGTCGATACGACTGAGGTCTGCCAAGTCAAGTCCGTATTTTCTTATGAGCACTGAACTCATGAAATCTGAGGTTACACCAAGTTCAAATGCATGCGTTTTGATGGAATCGCTGACACGGTAGCTTCCCCTTACATTTACCGTATTGTTCCCCTCGTCCGTAACAGCTATCTCTACAGTGCCGTCGGAGGATGTATCCGGTTCGGTGACAAAGGAATATTCAAGGGTGGTGATATCGTATGCCTCACTGATAAAATCATCGGGGCATGGCGTATCTCCCAAAGGAATAATTATCTCACGCCCTACCGCGGTGGGCGGGATAGTATCACGCAGATTTACGGAAGCGTTCAGCGGAATAACGCCGAAAAGTGTGATTGGAAGTTTTACAGTTCCTACGGTGCTCGTATCAACAGCCGAAAGATCGGTATCAATTTCGTAGAACGATGATACGATAGGTATATTCTCAAGGCGGAGCGAAATTTTTTCTCCTGCCTCACAGTTTTGCGGAAAAACACCGATTCCAATTACAGCACCCGCCAAAAGGATAAGTAAAATTATAGGAGAAAGAATGATAATCGGAAGCTTGCGGTGTTTTTTCGGTGGTTTTTCCTCATCACAGGCGTTGTCAGTGCCACATTCATCTGCTGTCACCTCGGAGTTGTCCGCTTCCTGAGGAGAATCGCACTGGGGAAGCTCAGATGCTCCCGTTTCAGCATTCTCTGCAGCTTCGATTGCTTCTTCTGTTGTTGTAATCTTATTTTCGTCCATATTTATACCGTGGCTTTCGCATAGCGAAAGCTTCCTTTTTTCTGCTTAGCTTGGGATTCCGTCGCCGTCTGTGAAGACTACTTCGGATTTATCTATGGCGGCAATACACATAAGTCCTACGTCAAAGTCATCAATTGCGCGCCAGTTGTATGGATCGCCGGGGTTTCCGCCGGACTGCCCCGTGTAAATTCCGAATGTGCCGTCCTTGCGCTCGGCAACAATTGATACACCGCCGGCTTCTATGCGTTTTACATTTACAAGGCTTTCAACGCCGGAAAGTCCAAGTGAGCGGTATCCGGCAATTTTAACAGAACCGTCGGAAAACAGCATAACCGTAGACTGATTGCATGCCGCGATGTCCACTACATTGCGGAACGATGACGTATCGCATTGTCCGCATGAGTTAGAACCTGCCGCAACCACAGTACCGTCGGTTTTAAGACCTACTGTGAAACGCTGACCTGCCGCAACAGCGGCAATATCCGTCCAGTCGGATGTATTTGCCTGACCCTCTGTGTTGTCGCCGTGTACGGTTACCGTGCCGTTTTCGTGGAGCAATACCGCATGTTTTTCGCCGAGAGCAATAGCTACCACATCGGTGTACTCCGGAATTGTGTATGCCGTTCTTCCTTTGTGGGGGATAAGTTTCACACTTCCGTCACTGCACAGAATCAGCGTTTCGCTTTGATTTGTATCAACAGAAACTGCATTTTTTATGTCAGTTCCCGAAACCGCACCCTTTTTAATGCGCACGATTCCGGAGTTCCAGACAGCAAGCTTTTTTGCGTTATATGAGCGTTTCTGAGAAGCGGAGAGCATTGGATAAACTATAGCAAGCTCTGTGCGCACGCCGGTGTCGCCCGGTGAAACATCCGCATTTGCGGAATCTGCAGTCGCATATGTGGGGTACCGATGGGCGAGATAAATTATACCTGCATTGTCACCTAAGTCTGAGAAGCACTCCAGAGCGGTATTTATAACCTCTGCCTTTGTGCGCTTGACTGTTGATATACTTTCGATCTCGTCGATAAACAGCGCCGCTTCATTGTAGCGGTGATTGCTTGAAAAATATCTGAACGCATCATTGAATATAGCGTCCTCGGATGCGGCGCGGTCTTCCTCTGAGCGTATCTCGCTTACCACACGGAGTGCATTTTGGAAATCCCCTGCAGACTCCAGCATGCTGATGACCGTATGTATGATAGAATCAAACTTACTGTCATTTTCAGACATTTTTGCCACTTTAAATGCATACTCGTTGATTTTGCCTGAATCAGCATCGATTACGCTGGCGGCGGCGTAGTCTATTATCATATCGGTGAACTTTTCGGGTGCGCCGTATGCGTATACATACGAGGATTCCAGATCGCCCTCGTTAAAATAATGGAGAGATGCCTTTTCGCAGACTCTTTGCAGCAGACCGGTATATTCTGAGTCAAGGGCGAGCTTATATGCCTCATTGAAGCGGTATTCCTTCATAAGATAATCAAGGGAGTTTCTGACACCAAGATAGCGGTATAAAAATATGCCGCCGATAGCCTCCATGATGAGCATGAACGCAAGTACCGCAAGAATAATGGCGCGGCGCATATGCTTTTTCTTCTGCCGCTCATAATCCGCAACGGGATTTGGTATAGAATAATCCTTTTGTATGGAGCCTGCCGCAGAATCAGTAACAGAGGTCTGCTTTTTTATGGGGCGGCGGACATATTTGTACTCGCCTGCATCAAAAGTGAGCGCCTGTCCGCTTTCAAGCACGATTTCGCTGATATACGCTGAACAGCCGTTATATCTGATTCCGTCAGGAATATTTCCGCTTACGGTTATTTCAGAGCTTTGGTTGATATCCGCTTGCGAATATGTAAAAGAACTGAAATTATGGATGTCGTCGGGCGCATATATGGGTAGGGTTGAGAAACGATATCTGAATGTGAAGCTCTTTATGGGCATAGTCAGATCGCGTTTTACGATGATCCGCATAACATCGGGTTTACCCGTGGTGCTGATTATGGAAATAGCATAAATCGAAGCGGGCGGAGTTGTATTTGGGGCTAAGGATGGTACGGACATGTAAGCAATACTTTCCGTGCCTGCATAGGCCCCTGTTTTATCTGTTGTACTCATGACCTGCCTCCTTTAATTGGTACTTGCAAGCTCATTCTCGGCAGGAACGAGCGGTATTTCGTCGATGGGATGATCGGTGGGGAGATAGTTTTTGGTGTTGACACACTGAAAATGCCACCACTCGGAGTTTATATAGGTGAATCCGCAGGAAACCATGATGCGAGTCATGTATTCCATATTGGCGCGTGCCGTTTCGGTCATTATTTCGCTGGTTCGTGCGGAATCGTTGGTGAATGTATGCATGGGAGTTGGCATTTCAAGCTCGTTTCCTTCCGCATCTATAAGCGACATATCGATAGCCGTACCGCGGTCGTGGATACCGCCCATGCCTCTCGAGGGATCAGCAACCCATTTGTGGACGCGAACAACGTCGAACCATCTCTGCTGTACAGACGTTGGACGGTAGGCATCGTATATAACCACGGTATATCCGTCCTGTTTGAACAAATTTATTGCTTTTATAAGCTTTTGAAGTGTGTCATATTGGAGCATGCAAAGGTTGCTGTTATAAAACGGCATGCCGATGCTGGTTTCATTTGTGGACAGCTTCATTGATACTTTAACGTCATATTCGGAGAAGTCTACTCCCTCGTTTGAGGGATCGGTGGAGCTGTATACCTTAAGATATTTTCTGATATCCACAAGATGTGAATAGGCATCCACAAGATTGCCTGAATTATCCGGCGCAGAGCCGGTTTCTATGGGAAGCTCGGCATAGAAGACAGCTCCGTCGCTTATTGCATGAAGGAAGCCGTCTTTTGTATATCCGAGCGGTGTGCCGTCGATATCGTGTACAGCCGCCCACGGGCTTCCGTTCTCGGGTTCTGTGAGAATAATGGGGGTTCCGTCTTTGAGAGTATTGTACGGGTACTGTGAGGTGGTTGTTTCATAGATGTCCATTTTCTCGAAAACTGCCATTCTGAAAGTTCGAGGACCCTCATATGTGGAATTAGGCAGTTTTGATTGCGGTCTTGCTGACACAGAACTACTTAACTTTCCGAAGTCGAAGGCTTCGGTAGGGAATTTAAGCCACAGATATGACTTGACGTCAAAATCCTCGTAGGTATGATTTTTTGCCTCGGGGGACACTGCGCAGGCTGACGATGTTATAACCGATGCCAGAAGCGCCAGAGTGCAAAAACGCTTAAGACTTTTCATTTTTATTGTTTTCGTGCCTTTCGTTTTGCGAAAGCTTCCTTTCTTAGAGGATATGGGATGTGGGCAGTATCACTTGCAGGGGACTTCACCAAAGGAACTGTTTTGGATTACCCCTGTGATTTAATTTTCAGCTTCGGAAGCTTTAGAACTTCCGCTGATGAGATTACGGAGGTTTCGTTCGGCTATCATGGCAATGACATAATCGGCATCGTATGCATCCAGCATGTCTATGTTGTCGCAGTACGGCGTCGCGCGCTCAAAATGTACCTCAGAGAAAGAGGATGCGGCGAAGGGTATCATTGCATTGGCAAATGAGTCGCGGAACATAAGCAGCTTGCCGCTTCCGCCGCCTCTGGTTGCTATGCGCAGATCCATGGGGGTTGAGTAAGCGGTGGTGTAGATGTACTTGTCAGCAAAATTATATGTTACATTGTCATCGTACATCTTGCGTGAAGGGAAGAGAAGCGTGTCAAGATCTCCAAGGTGGTCTTTCGTTGAAATGGGGTCAAAACTGTCGAAATCCGGAACCGTAAAGGAGAGCTTGTCTGCCATAGCTTCAAATGCGATGCGTGCTCCCTCGCTGTTCCAGTGAGTGTCGCGTTTATGGTAAACAAGTGTGCTTTCTTTTGCTTCAGTCAGCGTGGTGCGCAGATCAATGTACGGCACGCCGCGCTCGTCCAGCGCAGTCAGAAGACGGTCAAGATCGCGTCCCTCGGTGTTCATGGTATAACGCGAAGGCATCATCTCGGGATAAATGCTGCTTTTGTTGGGGGCGGCGGCAAACAAAAATTCCGCGCCGTGCTCAGATGCGTAATTGTACATATAAAGTAAAGCATCTGCGGCGGTTGCGATTTCTTCATCTGTCATAAGAGCGCTTCCCGTATAGTCCGGTAATGTATCGGCAAAGAAGAGAAAATTGTCCTTTCCGATTATTACCTGATCGTTGCCCTCGG
>JAZRGK010000030.1:0-4605 GCA_045644145.1 Candidatus Flemingiibacterium sp. | reverse complement strand
CTGTACCTGCGATGGCTTTAGCAGTTACGGCTGAAGCACAGGCAAAAGACCTGCGTGGTTATGCTGAAACTGTGCTTACCGATGTGGATGACACGGCCGCAGACGGTGACTATTATCTCCATGTAGACCGTGAAGGAACCGCCCTATCTTATATTAGCTTCAACGCAGGCACACAGCCTACAGGTATATACTACATTGAGTTTGATGCGCGCGCATCTGTTGATGTTGCCAAAGACCGCTGGACACAGATCGTACCGCTTTATCTCAACATGTCTACCGCTAATACCAAGAACGCTCTTGGGACTGGTGCATCATACGGTTGGCATCCTGTTGCTCCCGACGGTTATTTAACCGCAAATACCGGAGATTGTCGTACCGAGTACATTCACCTCGATACCGAGTGGAGACACTATAAGATGGCACTCAAGTTTAGTAGTGGCAGCGGTAAAGGAGTAGACGTGTATCTTGGTGATGCCAAGTGGGGTACTTTGGCTGACTTTGATATAGACAACTTCCAGTGCTATTCCGTAGAATATGACAGCAATCTCAATGAGCTTAAAGACGAGAACGGCAATGCAATTGTAAAACAAATGTATGCCAACTACACTTTTGAGCCCGACTCTGATTCACATGCATTTACGGCTAAGAGCTGCACGGCTGTTGTAGTAGATGCCAGAACCAGCGATTATGCTGAAGTAAGTCTTGAAGATGGCGAAACTTCATACGAAGCTGACGGCAGTACTTTTGCCAGTGCAACCACTACCTATACGCTCTATGATTTCGGCGATGGTATTGAGCTTGGTGCCGGCGCAATTGAGTTTTCCGCTGATGCACGTCTTGGCTATCACTATGTCGCACAGCTTACATCTGCCACAGTTGCCGTAAACGCTGTGATCAACGGTGAGTCTGTTGAAATTGCAAAGCTTGATGACGCAAAGAGCTGGTGGAAGGAGCTTACAGCTACTCCTTATGAGCTTGCCGAAAGCGGAACCCTTACTGCTATTACGTTGACCACCACTCATACTACTACTGAAAAATTCGACGGTATTTCTGCATCCCCCATTGAACTCAAGAACATCAGCCTTACCGGCGTTATGTGCGAAGGCGCAGCTACCAAGGTTGTGATCGTTTCCGATGAAAACAATCTCCTTAACGGCGTTGTGGCGGCTACTAACGGTAAGGTAACCAATGTTCCTGCAGGTGAGCTCGGCGAGTACCTCTATTTCCCTGAGCGCATTATGACTGACCCTGCTAATATGGGAAGATGGGTTGCTAAAGTTGAAGCGCCTATTGTAACTGTTGAAGGCAGAAACTACACGATGACATATGATCTCTGCACCGCGCCCGACGATAAGGATTACGGTAGTGATTTCGCATTTCAAACTGAGGCGATTTTTGCTAATTCAAGTTTTGTCTGCGATAAAGAATGGCACGCTATTGGGACAGATGTTACTACAGTTACCTATACTTTCACTCCCACAACAGATGGTCAGCCGGTAGGCTTCTATATCAGAAACGGAAATAAGACTAGCGGCAATTTAGCTCCTCTTGTACTTGATAACCTCAAGATAACCTACGTAGGTGAAGACGGTGCACTGGTTACTGCTTATGAGAACGACTTCGCAAATGCAGTTGGCGTTAAGCCTGTTAACGGTGTACTTACACTTGAAGACTATCTGATGGTTGAATACACCAATAATCCCGCAGGTTTTGAAGGTGATGCAATGTACATTCTGCCTGTTGAAGATGGCGCAGATGTAACCTTTGCAACCGAGGCAATTAACCTTTCTGCAGGCGAATACATTTTCACAACCTCTGTTGCAGCTTTCGAAGCAGCAACAGCAGGCAGCGCAGAAGTAGTTGTAACCCTCAGCGACGGTACATCCGTGCGTGAGGACATTACCTTAGCGGCTGAGTATTATACCGACGTTAAGCTGGATATCGACCTTGCTAAGGGCGTTAGCATCGAATCCATTGAGATCAACGCTATTGACAATGACGGCGGTATCATCTTCAGCACACCCAGACTTGTTAAGTATGAAGCCGCTGACTTAGACGGTGACGGTGTTCTTGGAACAACGGATGCAACTCTGCTTGCACAGTTCTTAGCAGGCTGGAAGGCTGCAGCGGATATTGATGTTTCGCTCTGCGACTTCTATCCCGATGACGATATTAACGTTATCGACCTTATCGTATTAGAGCGTCACCTTGCAAAATGGGAAGGATACGAGGAACTCCCCTACATCCCTGCTGAATAATTTAAGTCTTACGGCTAAGTTAATCTAAGCAAAAAACAAAATCCGCACCCGGGAACGGGTGCGGATTTTTGTATACCGAAGCCACGTGTTAGACGCGCGGTTCGGTAAGAATTACATCGTTAAGCTGTATAAGCCACAGCTATTTTAAAGAGAAGCGTAAAGTTTGAAAATAAATTTTCCCCCCTTTTGTGGCTCTACTTTCGCCTTAGACGAAAGTTTTGCTATGCAAACCGCGCCCGGGGAAGGGCAGAAAGGAAGCTTTTGCTGTTGCAAAAGCCATGGGTGTGGAGAAAGCATTATAAATGCCCCTTAGCAGTTAGCTTTGTGACCTGCTAAGGAGCATTTTTTAAATGTAAATTTACTATTTGCCTGATTCGCCATCTTTCAAATATGTAATTTTATATTTTTGACCGCTGTTGGCGAAAAATGTACACTCAGCACATCCTTTCGGGGTGGAAAACCTCATCAAATCTTTCCGCGGTGAGGAATCCAAGCGCTACGCAGGCTTCTTTCAGAGAAATGCCCTCAGTGTAAGCTTTTTTTGCGGTTTTAGCCGCGTTTTCGTAACCGATGTAGGGATTCAGCGCGGTTACGAGCATGAGGGAGTCGTTCAGGTATTTTTCCATCTTTTCTTTGTTTGCCACGATACCGCAGGCGCATTTTTCGTCAAACGAACGGACGGCATCGGCAAGCAGTCTGGCGGATTGCAGGAAATTGTACGCCGCCACGGGCATGAATACATTAAGCTCAAAGTTGCCTTGGGATGCTGCCATTGATACGGCTACATCGTTGCCCATGATCTGCACCGCCACCATGGTGACGGCTTCGCATTGTGTGGGATTAACCTTGCCGGGCATGATGGACGATCCCGGCTCGTTTTCGGGGATTGATATTTCACCAAGACCGCATCTTGGACCGGATGCAAGCCAGCGTACGTCGTTGGCGATCTTCATCATATCGCATGCGGCGGCTTTGATGGCACCGTGGGCGAATACAAGCTCGTCTTTGCTTGTCAGCGCATGGAATTTGTTTTTCGCAGTGATGAATGGCTTGCCGGTAAGCTCAGCGCATTTCTCAGCCGCAAGCTCAGCAAATCCCGTGGGAGCGTTCAGTCCCGTGCCAACGGCTGTGCCGCCAAGGGCAAGCTCCAAAAGCGGTTTTGCGGCAAGGCGAAGCATCTCTGCATCGCGCTCCAAGGAAGCGCGCCAACCGCTTATCTCCTGACTGAATTTTATCGGAGTTGCATCCTGAAGATGTGTGCGGCCGGACTTTATGACACTGTCATTTTCCGCTTCAAGGCGCTTAAATGTTGCAATAAGCTGTTCAATAGCAGAGACAAGATTGTCCTCTATGGCGATAACTGCGGCGATATGCATAGCGGTGGGGAAGGTATCGTTCGAGGATTGGCTCATGTTGATGTCGTCGTTGGGGTGGGTGAGCTTCGCGCCGGATATTTGGTTTGCGAGGTTGGAAATAACCTCGTTGGCGTTCATATTTGACTGCGTTCCCGAGCCGGTCTGGAAGACCACAAGCGGGAAGTGATCGGCGAGCTTTCCGGCTATAACATCATCGCATGCGGCGGTGATAGCGGACAGCTTTTCTGCCGTCATTTTCTGCGGATTCAGCTCACGGTTGGCGAGAGCTGCCGCTTTTTTCAGTATACCGAAAGCGTGGATTATCTCGCTCGGCATGGTTTCGGTGCCCACACCGATATTGAAGTTATCACAGCTCCGTTGGGTTTGCGCCGCCCACAGTTTGTCCTGCGGAACGTTTATTTCGCCCATCGAGTCGTGCTCTGTGCGGTATAGCATCTGTACACCTCCAAAAGTAGAATCAGTGCGGAATAATCGGGATTTTTCCGCTCAATACATAATTATACCATCGCCGTGCCAAAAAATCAATACCGGCCAATAAAAATATTTCAAAAAAATTTCAAAAATCTCTTGCTTTTTTGAATGGGATGTGATATAATACTAATTGTTGCAGATGCTGCTATGGCTCAGATGGTAGAGCGCATCCTTGGTAAGGATGAGGTCATCAGTTCGATTCTGATTAGCAGCTCCAAACGGAACGGTGTCAAAAGACACCGTTCTTTTTTGTCTTTTCTGCCTTGACAAACAGCCGGAAATGTGCTATCATAGCATTGAACAAAAACGAAAGGACGCTTTATAAGCGATTTTACTAATATGCGTGACTTTTTTCATGTTAATGACCCGGTAAGCTTCGCTTTCCCGATTGACGGCGACTGTCTCAATATAAATGACGGACGTGTGGAGGGCGATGCACTGTATGTTAAAGTAAAGGTGCGTGCGGCGGAAAATGCACAGATTAAGGTTAACGGTGTACC
>JAZRGK010000029.1:0-22815 GCA_045644145.1 Candidatus Flemingiibacterium sp. | reverse complement strand
ATCTTCTGTGCAACACCCTTCTTGCCATCATACATAATGTTGTTGATAAGCTTTGTTACGAGCTTAGAATTGTACAACGGATCCGGTAAAACGTCTCTTTTGGAAATTTGACCTCTTCTCGGCATTGTAACTTCCCTCCTTCATATAAATTTATGATATCATAGGTACTCGAAAGTTTTCTCCCGTTAATGCTTGGTAAAAATTAAACTTTCCGACGGACGCTTACCGTGTTTGCGGTCAAAGTAAACAAATCCCGATTATTTTCTTTAAACATCAAGCTAACTTAAGAATTCTATACCTTGTTGTTTTCCTCATTCGGAGCAGAGGCGGCTCATTTTTTGTTTAAGAAACCCGATTATTTCTTAGGTCTCTTAGCGCCGTACTTAGAACGGCTCTGGTTACGGTTCGCAACGCCCTGAGTATCAAGGGTACCGCGAATGATGTGGTAACGCACACCGGGAAGGTCACGTACACGTCCGCCGCGGATAAGCACTACGGAGTGCTCCTGCAGGTTGTGTCCGATACCCGGAATGTAAACAGTCGCCTCGTATCCGTTTGTAAGTCTTACACGGGCAATCTTACGAAGTGCCGAGTTAGGCTTCTTAGGGGTAGTCGTGGTGACCTTTGTGCATACGCCTCTCTTCTGAGGAGAGCTGTCATCTGTTGCTCTGTTGGTCAGGGTGTTGAAACCGTGCTGAAGCGCGGGAGACTTAGACTTGTAGATCTTCTCGGAACGGCCCTGCTTAACGAGCTGATTAAAGGTTGGCATATCGCACCTCCTTTGAAAATAATAGATTTGTTTATCCTGACCGATATATTGTTAAGATAAAGTATATCGTTATGCCGCAAAACATATCAAGACAAGATACATTATAACATGCTGTAAAAAAAAAGTCAAGAGTTTGTTTCAGAAATTTTGATTTTGCCTCGGATTTTAGGAAAAATCTCCTCATTCCACAAAACCTGCTTTATTCTACCGTATTATTCTCGCAATTTTGACGGTTTATACAAATTTTAGGCTTTTGCTGCTGTGTCTGAATAGAGATTCACCCATTCCCGATAGATGCATACTATAATTATTGAAGGAGAGAGCCATTATGAAGGAATTTTTCGAAATAATTGCCGCAGTGCTTGCTGTTTTCGGAATTTACTGTATCCTTGATATGGTTAAGGTCCGCATACTTTACCCAAAGCACATAAGAAAACTCATACGGGCGGCTGTTGTGATATCAGACAAAAAACAACTCTGTCAGGCGGCTTCCTATGCCGCATATCTGCGTAAAGAACAGAAAATTTCCGACGGACGGTTGATTATTCTGACAAATGATGATATAATTGTAGATGGTAGCGCCGAAAACCCCCACGGCGATATTTACAGATATAATAAATTGTAAGGAATCGGAGTATGACGGAGAATTTGCAGAAGGATACGCGAAGCCTTGAAAATATTCAAGGTACGGTAGAAAATATAATATACACTAATCCCGACAACGGGTACACCGTATGCGATATTTCAAGTGATGATACGGATGATATCATTACTGCCTGCGGAATTCTGCCCGGTACTGTGGTGGGGGATAAATTAAAGCTTGCCGGTGAGTGGACTTTTCACAAAAACTACGGCAGGCAGTTTAACGTTGCTTACTACGAAAAACAGCTTCCTGCCACATCAAACGAAATACTCCGCTACCTTTCCAGCCGTACGGTAAAAGGAATAGGTCCGAAAACTGCGGAAAAGCTTGTGGATATGTACGGCGAGGATACATTTGACGTTATAGAAAACCATCCCGAATGGCTTGCGAAAATTCCGGGTATTTCCGCCTCGAAGGCGAAGGATATTTCGGACAATTTTCGCGAGCAGTTCGGTGTGCGCACCCTTATGATGTTCTGTCGGGAATATCTTTCCATGGCAATGAGCGTCAGGGTGTATAAAAAATGGGGCGGGGCGGCACTTGATATAATCAAGACCAATCCATACAGGCTCTGCGACGAATTCAGAGGTATCGGTTTTGAACGTGCGGACGAGCTTGCAAGAAGCATCGGCATCGAGCCTGAAAGCGAATACCGCATCGAAAGCGGTATCCGTTGGGTGCTCTCGGAAACATCCCGCACCGGCGGACATACATTTCTCCCCTTTGAACGGCTTGTGCCGCTTGCGGCAGGAAAGCTTCACATCGGCGAAGATAAAATAAGATCTGCCGCAGACAAGATGTGCATCGACGGACGTCTTGTGCGCACCGGTATTGAGGGAATAGACGCTGTTTTTGAGCGCAGTGCATACAGATGCGAAGCGGAAATTGCTGAGAAGCTTTCGCTTCTTGACAAGCTGTGCGCCCGTATTGATATGGGGGATGTGGAGCGGTTGATACAGCGCACGGAGACCATAGAAGATGTAAAGTATGCGGTTCTTCAGAAAAGGGCGATCTACGATGCAGTGAACAGCGGAGTCATGGTGCTTACAGGTGGTCCCGGAACGGGTAAAACCACGGTAATACGGGCGGTAATAAGCATATTTAAGAGCCTTGATATGGATATTGCCCTTGCGGCACCCACGGGGCGTGCGGCAAAACGTATGAGTGAAGCCACGGGGTGTGAAGCCAAGACCATACACAGACTACTCGAGATGGAATATAACGACGATGAGGATGCAAGGTTCAAGCGCAACGAAAACGATCTGCTTGACGAGGATGTAATAATCATTGACGAGGCGTCCATGATCGATATGTACCTTATGAACTCATTGCTTCGTGCAGTGAAGCCGGGGGCAAGGCTTATGCTTATCGGAGATGCGGATCAGCTTCCGTCAGTTGGCGCAGGCAATGTGCTTTGCGATATTATTGCCTCGGAGCGCTTTACCACCGTGAAGCTTACCGAAATCTTCCGTCAGGCGGAAGCAAGCCTTATTATAACCAATGCCCACCGCATAAATAACGGAATAATGCCGGAGCTTGACGTAAAGGATAACGACTTTTTCTTCCTTAACCGTGAGCTTGATATGAATGTGGCTCTTACGGTTACCGAACTGTGGAAAACCAGACTTCCGCGCACATACGGTGATGGGGCGGCACAGGGGATACAGGTTATATCCCCATCAAGAAAAGGGCTTGCCGGAACCGAACATCTTAATAAATTGCTCCAAGAGGCGCTGAATCCGAAAAGTCCGCGCAAGAATGAGAAAAAAGTCCGCGAGCTTATATTCAGAGAGGGCGACAGAGTCATGCAGATAAAGAATGACTACGACCTTTCATGGGAAAAAGACGGCAAAGAGGGAATGGGCATTTTTAACGGCGATATCGGTAAGATTGAAACCATAAACAATGCGGCTGAGGAAATGATAATAAATTTCGATGAGCGCATTGTAAGGTACGATTTTTCCTGCCTTGATGAGCTTGACCACGCATGGGCGATAACCGTTCACAAGAGCCAGGGGAGCGAGTATCCCATCGTAATAATGCCGGCGTATGCTTCATGTCCGCCAACTCTACTGTCACGGAATCTGCTTTATACAGCGGTAACCCGCGCGAAGCAGATGGTCATACTTGTGGGGCAGAGAGATGTAATAGGCAGAATGGTGGAGAACAACAGACTTATTATGAGATATACGGGGATTTTCAGACATCGTGAAGATATTTAATTTGCTTTTTCCGCCCAAATGCCAAGGCTGCGGCGATATTCTTGATTATACGGATTCAGATGACGTTTTCTGCGAAAAGTGCATGAAGCTTTGGGAGTATGAAAAAACCTTGTGCCGTGTTGAACACGGCGGATGCCCCACTGCTGTGTATGACGAAGAGATGCAGAAGACCGGTCAGGGCGGAATATGTCTGTTTTCGGTATACTATTCGGCAAAAGTCCGCATGGCTGTACAGAATCAGCTCATATTTTCCTTGAAGGAGCACGCTCCGAAACGTGTTGCCGAATTTGTCGCACGAGAGCTATGTGACATTATTGAAAGTGAGGCGCACTTTGTCTGCCGCGGGAGCGCGGCTCATGAAAATGCGCTGATCACCTGGATACCAAGGCGGAAGAAATCCGTCAGAAAATACGGATTTGACCATATGGAGCGTGTGGCGATGTGCCTTTCCGAAATGCTTGACATAAAAGCATTACCGTTACTTACGCGTTTGTCCTGTTCATCCGAGCAGAAGCGGCTTGATTCCAAAGAACGCATGCGGAATTCTGAGTCCACCATAAAGCTTTCGCTCGGATATGACATTTCGTGGGCGGATATAATACTTATTGACGATGTAACCACAAGCGGTGCATCAATAGCCAGCGCTGCAAGACTGCTATTTTCTGCGGGGGCGAGAAATATTATTTCTGTGGCTTTAGCAAAAAGCGATACCCCTCTTGACTGATTATTTTAAAAAATTAAGATTGATATTTGCGGTGTGCCCTTCGGAGAACGCCGCTTTTCTTCATGTTAAGTTGAAAATCGTATCACCATCGTAAGCTGAACTGCATATAATGGTAACAGCTACATGGAGAAGGAGCGGTTTTATGGAAAACGGTTATCCGAGATACCCGATTGATTCTTACAGACTGCGTGTGCCTTTTTTGGGTGCCGTGAATGATAAACAAAAACTGCCGACGGTAATTGCCGATATAGTGAGAGAAAATCCGTTCGGCACAGCTTTTGTTGGGCCAAAGAAAAGAGAACAAACGTCCGAAAACTTTAGCTGACTTATGTTTTAGACGGTATTTTAACAAATGTGCATAAAAAAAAGGTCGAAAAATCGGCGAAATGCGGATTTACAAATTTATCGCCAGCGTGTATAATATAATACGCCATTGATTGTACGGGCTAAATTATAAGGACAATTGTATGGTATGGAAAATTTTAATTGGAAGAACGGCCATGCGGAATAACAAGCTTATGTTATCAGCTCGCAGTGCCGTTTTTTCGTTGTTTTTAACCTAAATTATTAACTGTTCGTAAAAATTCGCGCATATCTGTGGAAATGCTGTGATTTATATGGTATAATATTATGATATTAATTTAAAAGGAACTCCGATATTATCGGATATTGATAAGGCTATGATAAACTACATTGAAAAAATCGAAAATAAAGATCTGCCCGTGGTAAGACTGAGGGGAATAATCGTATTTCCCGGCACTGCTGTAAGTATCGAGGTTACGGACAAGCCCACACAGAACGCCATTGATGCCGCCGCGCTTCACGACGGTCTTGTGTTCTTTGTTCCCCAGAAAAAGCAGGGAACCGATATGACACCCAACCTCATAGGCACTGTGGGTAAGATAAAGCAGAATATTAAAACAACCGACGGTGCACGCCGTCTTATTGTGGAGGGTCTTACCCGTGCCACGGTACAGGAATATGCAAAGCAGGGAAAGTGCGAGTTTGCCAGAATACTTGTGAAATGGTGCAAATTGTCGGACGACGGCGGACTTCGCGGCGAGGCTCTCGTAAGAGAGGCGGTCAGAGCGGCACAGACTCTTGCAAGACTGCTCCCCAAGCTTCCCACCGAGCCAAGTGCGGCTCTTGCTTCCATAACTTCCCCCGACCTGCTTTCGGACTTTATCGCGGCGCATCTGCTTGTACGCTACAGCGATAAGCTTACCGTACTCAATATAACCGATCCCATTGCAAGAATCGAAGAGGTTATAAGATTACTCTACGATGAGGAGGAGCTTCTTAAGGTAGAGGTAGAAGTACAGCGCAAAGTAAACGGGCGCATGAATCAGCGTCACCGCGAAACCATCCTTGCTGAACAGCTTAAGGCAATACAGGAGGAGCTTGGTGTTGGCGATACACCGGAGCTTTCCAGATACCGTGAGAAGATAATAAATCTAAAAGCGGCAGATGAGGTAAAGGAGAAGCTTTTTGAGGAGCTTGACAGACTTTCAAAAATGCAGTTCGGTTCTGCCGAGGGTGCGGTTATACGCAATTACTTGGACAGCACTCTTGCACTCCCGTGGAGCAAGACCACAAAGGACAGAACAGACCTTAAGCGTGCAAGAAAGATACTTGACGAGGATCACGACGGAATCGACAATGTAAAAGACCGCGTTATAGAATATCTTGCGGTGAAGCATTTAACCGAACAGCCCGGCGGACAGATACTGTGTCTTGTGGGTGCGCCCGGTGTTGGTAAAACCTCTATAGGTGCATCCGTGGCGCGTGCGCTTGGACGCAAATATGTGCGCGTATCTCTTGGCGGTGTTCGTGACGAGGCTGAAATAACAGGTCACAGAAAAACATACGTCGGAGCGATGCCCGGACGTATTATTGAGGCTCTTACAAGGGCTAAGACGAAAAATCCCGTCATACTCCTTGACGAGATCGACAAGATGACACACAATAACGTAAACGGTGATCCTGCTTCGGCAATGCTTGAGGTGCTTGATCCCGAGCAGAATAAGAATTTCAGAGATCACTTTATCGAATTGCCCTTCGACCTTTCCGACTGCATGTTTATCGCAACAGCCAATACTCTCGATACCGTGCCTCGTCCGCTCCTTGACCGTATGGAAGTCATCGAGATGAAGACCTACACAAGAGAGGAAAAGCTGGCTATCGCGAAGAATCATATAATCGCAAAGCAGATGAAAAAGTGCGGTATAACAAAGCGCACCCTTAAATTCACCGATGAAGCTGTATATGCAATAATCGACAGCTACACCCGTGAGGCAGGCGTAAGAAATTTGGAGCGCGAGATCGGCGCAGTATGCAGAAAATGCGCGAAGATGATAGTGGATGAACCGGATTCGGGCAAGATCACCATAAGTGCCGATAACCTTAAAGACTATCTCGGCGCACCGAAGATAAAGCCGGATCGCATATCGGCCAAAGATGAGGTTGGAACGGTAAACGGTCTTGCCTACACTCAAACCGGCGGCGACATGCTTAAAATAGAAGCCGCAATATTCGACGGAAGCGGTAAGCTTGAACTTACAGGCTCTCTCGGCGACGTTATGAAGGAATCGGCGCATATTGCGGTAAGCTTTGTTCGCTCCCGTGCAAAGGAGCTTGGAATTGATCCCGATTTCTATAAAACCAAGGATATCCACATCCATGTTCCCGAGGGCGCAGTTCCAAAAGACGGTCCCAGTGCAGGTAT
Organism: Candidatus Flemingiibacterium sp.; assembly: GCA_045644145.1. Classification (GTDB taxonomy): domain Bacteria; phylum Bacillota; class Clostridia; order Oscillospirales; family CAG-272; genus Flemingiibacterium. Next base: position 15,732 of record JAZRGK010000029.1, on the reverse strand, counting down.
AACCATTGTTACGGTAATAGCCAGCGCCCTGTCCGGCAAGCCGGTACGCCGCGATATTGCAATGACCGGCGAGGTGACGCTCCGCGGAAATGTGCTTGCTATCGGCGGACTTCGTGAAAAGACCATGGCGGCGCTTGCGGCAGGGGTAAAGACCGTGCTTATTCCCGAGGACAATGCATCCGATCTTGAGGAATGTGCAGACACTGTGCGTGAAAACATTGAATTTATACAGGTGAGAACCGCAGACGAGGTTCTGGCGCACGCACTGACAAACGGATAAACAAAAGGAGAAAAGCTATGGCACTCAACGTAAATAATACAGAGCTTGTAATGACCGCTGGACTTAAATCCCAGTTTCCGGTGGACAAGCTTCCGCAGATAGCTCTTTCCGGGCGCTCGAATGTAGGAAAAAGCTCGCTTCTCAATAGGCTTGTTGGAAGAAAGAGCCTTGCCAGAGTTTCCGGCTCGCCCGGAAAGACCATAACCATAAATTTCTACCGTGTGGACAATAAACTCTATATAGTTGACCTGCCCGGCTACGGCTTTGCCAAGCGTGCTCCTGCGGATAAGGAAAAATGGTCAAAGCTGACCGATTCCTACTTCACCTCGGGCACAATGAACGCTGTAGCACAGCTTATTGATTTAAAGGTTGGACCCACTGCAGACGACGAAATGATGCTTGATTTCATGAATCAGTCTGGGATACCTTATATTATAATCGCAACAAAGTGCGACAAGCTTAATGTGTCCGGAAAGAAGGCGGCGCTTGAAGCTCTGCGTTCACATCCCCTTGTTGCTCCGGAGTGCACGATAATTCCCTTTTCCGCACTTGACGGTACGGGAAAGGATGAAGCAATGCGTGCCATTCTGCAGATTTTAGGTGAGGCAAAATGATAGATACGCTTTTTACCACCGATAATATTCCGCTTGCCATACTTCAGCTTGCGGAGCGTCTTGTAATCGTCCTTATTGCTCTGACCGTACATGAGGTTGCACACGGATGGGTTGCGTATAAACTTGGCGACGATACCGCTGCAAGGTTCGGAAGACTTTCCCTTAACCCGCTTAGGCATCTTGACATTTGGGGATTCGTTTGCATGCTGCTTTTCGGCTTCGGCTGGGCAAATCCCGTACCGATCAGAGCAGGCAGATTCAAGAATCCGCGCAGAGGAATGGCGCTGTCTGCTCTCGCGGGGCCGGTATCCAATATTCTGCTTGCACTTGGCGCATGGTCTATATTTGAGGTTGTGACATTCTTTGTGCCGGGTATGCTTACCGAAGACATGACTTTTGCCATAAATCTCTTTTCCGCGTCTATAACATTTCTTTGGATGTTTGCTTATCTTAATGTATCACTGGCGGTGTTTAATTTCCTGCCTGTCCCCCCGCTTGACGGTTCCAGAGTGCTGTATTCGTTTTTGCCAGATAAGATTTACTTTGGAGTTATGAAGCATGAGCGCACTATCGCTATGATCATTATGGTGCTTTTGCTTGTAGGAGTTTTGGATTACCCCTTGTCGTGGCTCGTGGGAACTATAATTAACGGTATGGATTTTATAATTCCACTAATTTAAGAAAGGCTTTGGTATGGAAAATATTACATACAAGCTTGAAGCTTTTGAGGGGCCTCTTGACCTTTTATTAAAGCTTATCGACAAAAACAAGGTGCAGATAACAGATATTCCCATTGCGCTCATTTTCGAGCAGTATATGGAATATATCGACCTTATGAACAAAATGGATATGGAAGTTGCGGGCGAATTTATCGTCATGGCAAGCGAGCTTATGCTTATAAAGAGTAGGATGCTGCTTCCAAAACCCGAGGACGAGGAGGAAGATCCGAGAGCAAAGCTTGCGGCAATGCTTTTAGAATATCAGCGAATGAAGCAGGCGGCAGGGTATCTTTCGGAACAGTTCGGACAGTATTCGGGGCGTATGGTCAAGGACACCGACGAGGTAAAGCCCGATTCCGGTAAAATAGAACCACAGCAGGCTGAGGCTTTGCGCCGTGTTATGCTGTCCATGCTTCGCTCTATGGATAAGAGCGCGGTGGATGCGGCTAACAGAGAAGCGGCGGAGCGTCCCTTTGAGAAGATACTGCGCACGCCTATAGTTCCCGTAAGCGGAAAAATATATGGTGTTATACGCTATCTTGTCAGACATAAGGAGGCGCTTTATACGTCCATTCTCCTTACGGCGAAAACGAGAAGCGAGCTTATTGCAACATTTCTTGCGGTTCTTGAGCTTATTAAGAAGAACCGTGTTACCTTACGTCCGCTAAATGAAACGGATTTCGGTGAAGCAACAGATTTCAAAGTATATTTAAACCATCAAAGAATGACGGGCGGTGATGAAAATGTCAGTGAAGCCTATACTTGAGGCGGTGCTTTTTGCCGCAGGGCATCCTCTTACCTATGAAAATCTCGCGCAAACGGCGGAATGTACCATAAACGAGGTGAAGCAGTACCTCTCCGAAATGGCGGCGGCATATTCCGATCATGCAAACGAGCGCGGCATACAGCTCGTAATGTACAAGGATTCCTGCCAGCTTTGCACAAAAGAGGAGTATATCGAAAAGATACGTCTTGCACTGGGGGTAAGGGCAGGCGGCAATCTTTCGAGAAGCTCTATGGAAACCCTTGCTATAGTGGCGTATCATCAGCCGGTTACGAGATCATATATTGATTCTGTCCGCGGCATAGATTCAAATTACGCGGTCAATAATCTTACGGATAAGGGGCTTATTGAGGTTTGCGGAACTCTTGATGCGCCGGGCAGACCTTCACTTTTCCGCACAACCGACAATTTCCTGCGCATCTTTGGAATAACATCCCTTGAGGAGCTTCCGCCGGTAGAGCTGTTTGCGGTTGCGGAGAGTAAGTCTGAGGAGATTCTTTCGGAATCGGCAAAAAAAACAGAAATGTCAGATGTATCGGAAACAGTTGAACCCATGTCAAATGGCAATACTGCGGAGTAATAACATAAAAATAATGGGGGGAAGTGAGTGCCGTGGGGGTCATAATCGCTTTGGCGGTAATGCTGCTTATAATGTTTTTAAGAATCGGTATTCACGTCCGTTCAGACGGAGAGCTGGCACTGAAAATTGGTGTTGGTATCTTCAAAATCTCGCTTTATCCCAAAAAAGAGAAGAAAATAAAGCTTTCCGACTACAAAATCGAGAAGTTTCGTAAAAAGCAGGAGAAGCTTGAGGGGAAAAAATCTCAAAAGAAACAGAAAAAGACTTTACGCAAAAAAAAGAGCACTGCAGCAGAGGATAAAAGCTCCCAAACAGATGTAATCAAGGAAAAGTCCGATGCTATGGGTCTTGCCAACACGGTGCTTGAGCTTGTAAAAGTATTTCTTGACAGATTCGGTCATCATCTGCATATAAAAGTGGAAAGATTGGTCATAATAATCGGAAGCAGCGATGCCGCTTCTACGGCGATTTTGTACGGTGCGGTATGCGGCGCGGTACAGTGCATTGTGGAGCTTTTTGAAAACTGTTTTCATACGAAATATTCAAAAAACGCAGAAGTGCGGGTAACTCCCGACTTTACTATGGAAAAGACATCTGCGGATGTTGGTATTACATTTTCCCTGAGAGTGTGGCAGATATTTGACACGCTCATTCGCACGGGAATAGCTTATCTTAAAAAAGTGCTAAATGAAACATAATTACAGAAAGGAACGGTTATAAAAATGGCAGAAAACAAAATTTCCGGAATTATCGAAACATCCCTTGAAAAAATAAGAGAAGTGGTAGATGCCAATACTATTATCGGCACTCCCATAAACACTCCCGGCGGCACTACCGTTATTCCCGTATCAAAGGTTATGGTGGGATTTGCTTCGGGCGGTGTTGATTACCTTGGCAAAAATGCGAAAAAATCCGCTGAGGAAGCACGTCACAGCGGCGTTTCCACCAATTTTGGCGGCGGCGGCGGTACAGGTGTTACCGTTCAGCCTGTGGGCTTCCTTGTAATATCCGCGGACGGAAATGTTCAGCTTCTTAACATTGGCGCAGGCAGCGCAGGCTCCGTGGACAAGATTGATTCCATTTCAAATATAATCGAAAAATCCCCCGATATTATCGGTAAGATAAAGGCTATCTTCGAAAAGAAAAAGGATGAACCGAAGTCTGAATCCGAGGAATCCGAAGAAGCTTAAAACGGATTTTAAGGAATAACTTTCAGCGCATATCCGGATGGGTTAATGTGTATTCTTCTAATTGCAACTTGTAATTTTAATTTTCGGCTTGGAGGAGTACAATGTTAAAATTAAAAATAGCGGCACTGATGCTTGTGCCGGCAATGCTTGCGGCTTCCATGCCGGTTTCGGCGTTGGAGCTGTCGGCGAAATCCGCTATTGTCCTTGAAGCGTCTACAGGGCAGGTAGTATATGAGGCGGATGCTGGGACACGCCGTCCTATGGCAAGCACCACGAAAATAATGACTGCGCTGTGTGCTATTGAATCGGGTGACTTATCACGGGAAGTATGTGTTCCCCGTGAGGCGGTTGGGGTTGAGGGTTCATCGCTCTATCTTAAAGAGGGTGACAAGCTCACTCTTGAAGCGCTTATATGGGCTCTGATGCTTGAAAGCGCCAATGATGCGGCAACGGCTATTGCCATATGTGTGTCGGGATCGGTTGAGGCTTTTGCGGAGCTTATGAATAAGAAAGCGGCAGAGCTTGGGCTTTTAGATACCCATTTCACTAATCCCCACGGACTTTCGGACGAAGAGCACTATACCACTGCCAGCGACCTTGCAAAGCTTGCCGCTTACGCCATGCAAAATGATACATTTAGGCATATAGTGGGTGAGGATTCGCACAAGATAGAGATCGGCGGAACCGTTCGTTACCTGCGCAATCACAATAAGCTTTTGAAGCTTTATGAAGGCGCGGCGGGTGTAAAGACCGGCTTTACAAAGTCAAGCGGACGTTGTCTTGTTTCCGCGGCTGAGCGTGACGGGCTTATGCTTGTGGCGGTTACGCTGAATGCCCCAAATGATTGGGACGATCATGCAAAAATGCTTGATTTGGGGTTTTCGTCACTCAGACGTGTAACTCTCATAGAGCCGGAGGAGTCCGCTATGATAATGCCATGCATCGGCGGAGAAAAAACAGAGCTTATTATAAAAAACCGCGAAGGGCTTTCCGCTATACTTCCTGCGGACGGTTCTGAAATCACCCGAAAGGTGATCCTTCCGAGATATTTCTACGCTCCCGTAACGGAGGGTGACGAGGTTGGAAGAATTGAGTTTTACAGCGGAAATACGCTTCTTGGGGATGTGCCGCTGTACGCCGCCGAAAGCGTTTCAAGAACAGAGTACAAACAAAATTTGTTAGATAAGATATTGGGTTAAAATGACAGAATTACGATTGCAAAAATATATGGCAGACCTTGGTCTTATGAGCCGCCGTGCCGCCGAGCAGGAGATTGCTCGGGGCGCGGTGCGCGTCAACGGCAAGACCGCCGTTATAGGGCAGAAGATATGCCCCGAAACCGATACGGTGGAGTACGGTGGACGTGTGCTTAGGCAAGGCTTTAAGAAATACGTTTACATAATGCTTAATAAGCCGCGAGGATATGTTACTACTGCATCCGATGAACGCGGACGTCCTACAGTTTTGGAGCTGTGCCAAGGTATTGACGAGCGCATATATCCTGTGGGAAGACTTGACATGGACTCGGACGGGTTATTACTGTTGACCAATGACGGTGACCTTGCAAATAAGCTCACTCACCCAAGACATTCCATACCCAAAATATATCATGTTGAGGTAGGCGGAATCGTGGAACGTCAGATGCTTAAAAAGCTGTCATCACCTATGGTAATTGACGGATACGAGATAATGCCCGTAAAAACCGAGGTGCATACCATAAATAAGGAGCCGCGCCATGAAACCACGGTGCTCCGAATGGAGCTTTACGAGGGCAGAAACCGTCAGATACGAAAGATGTGTGAACAGTGCGGTCTTACGGTAAAACGTCTTTGCAGAGTTGCGATCGGTGATATCAGGTTGCAGAGTCTGAAGTCAGGCACATGGCGGCATCTCACAAAGTCGCAGGTGGAGTATCTTAAAAACAGTTGCAGCGATGCTTCAAGAAAAAAGAAATAAAACGGCAAGGCTTGCCGCAAAGATTCAAAGAGGATAAAAATGCTTATTATTAAACCGATTCAGGATAAAACTTTGCAGGAACAGTTATGCATAAGATGTAGGGTAGCATACGACCCCGATATGCTTGCGTACGGTGCATGGGTTTCCGATGAATTTGTGGGTATATGCCAATTTAAATTAGGCGAAACCGCCGTGATCTCGGACCTTGCAAAGGCTGTTGGTACAGACGATACCGAAGCTATGTTCATAATGGGCAGACAGACTATGAATTTCATTGATCTCCATGGGGTGCATTATGCCTATTTTGAGGGTGACTGCGATGAGAAATTCATAAAATGGCTGGGATTTAAAAAGGATGAAAACGGCAGATGGGCGGCGGATCTTGAAGCGTTCTTCAAATCTCCCTGCGCATCGGAGAAGAAGTAAAAATATACTGAGGTGTAAAGTCTGAAAAATGGGTCATTTTTCAGATTGATTTGTTAAGAAAGGTATGGTCATAAATATGAAATTTAAAGCAATATTCGCCATTGCTCTGCTTTTGGCTGTTGTTATGGTGGGCTGCTCGGATAAGACCGATCCCAATGCCGGATTTGTAATTAACGAAGTGACCCGTGATCCCGATGCAACATTTATAGGGGCACCAACCGAGGATACGGAAGCGGATGTAAATGTGCGAAATGATCAGACGGAAACGCTCGTAATTCCGAACGCTGAAACCGATGTGCCGCCCTCAAACGGCGAAACAAGGATCAGATTCCTTGCGGCAGGCGATAATATAATCCACGAAAACGTGTTCTTAGACGCAAGAAGCCGTGCGAAGGATGGGGAAAAATACAACTTCATAGATATGTATGACGGTATTGCGACTCTGATTCGTGAGGCGGACATCGCCTTCATAAATCAGGAAACCCCAATATGCGGGGATGAGATGGGCGTTTTCGGATATCCCATGTTCAACAGCCCCGAGGCGGCTGGCGATACGCTTATCGAGCTTGGATTTGACATAATCAATATCGCAAACAATCACATGCTTGACAGAAAAGAGCAGGGTTATAAGGGAACTCTCGAATACTGGAACCAGCGCGAGGATAAGGTTCTCATGATAGGCGGATATACCGATAAGGCAGACTACGAGAACATCCGCGTTATAGAGGAGCAAGGCGTAAAAATCGCGCTTCTCTCCTACACATACGGTACTAACAATATGTATCTTCCGTCGGGAAGTACACTGTATATTCCATACATAGATAAGCCTGAGATCACGCGTATGATCGATAAGGCAGAGGAGATCGCCGACCTTGTATTTGTGGTCATGCACTGGGGGAATGACAGCGGCGGTATTACGGGTACCCAAAGAGATCTTGCGGCGGCGCTTACTGAGGCAGGCGCTGACGTTGTAATCGGTATGCATCCCCACAATGTGCAGGGCATGGAATGGAAAACAGCCATGGACGGCTCCAAAACTTTAGTCATATACTCTCTTGGGAACCTTATTTCCACCCAGTACGACAACTACAATCTTGTAGGCGGTATGGCGACCTTCGATATTGTAAAATCAAATGACGGGGAAATATCCATTGAATCGCCTCTGTTCATTCCCACGGTAACTCACTACAACAAACAGCGCCTTGGGCTTCAGGTATATCTTATGGAAGATTATACCGAGGAGCTTGTGAGCCTTCACGGAAATCCGAACTACGGTCAGACTGCGGCGAGCCGTATCTGGACGATGGATAAGATCAGAAGCTTTGTGACCGATAACGTAAGCGATGAATTTCTGCCGGATTTTCTAAAGTAGTACATTTGATAAGGGGAGAGGAAAATGCTTGACAGTTTTCTTTACAGCCTGAATATAGTAGCTCCGATTTTTATTATCGTTGTGCTCGGTGCGGTGCTTGGCAGGTTCAAATTTTTCGGGCATGAATTTCTTTCGGCATGCGATAATCTTGTTTTTAAAATATGCCTTCCATGCCTTTTGTTCCAGGATATAGCTACTGTAGATATAGCGGAAAGCTTCAACGGAAAGCTTATGCTTTTCTCGATAGGTGCAGTAGGCGGATCAGTGATACTGCTTTGCCTTACAGTACCGCTGTTCGTTAAGGATAAGGCAAAATGCGGAGCGTTTGTTCAGGGGACGTTCCGTTCAAATGCGGCTATTCTCGGTGTTACGCTTGCCGCTAATATGTTCGGGGATGCCGGCGTTTCGATTATAGCTATGATATTACCCGTCATTGTTACGCTCTTTAATGTATTTGCAGTTATAATTCTCAGTATTTATGCACCTGCGGAAAGTAAGCTTTCGGTAAAAGAACTTGTTCTGCGCATCTTAAAAAGTATAGTAACAAATCCTCTTATAATTTCCATAGTGCTTGCACTTCTGTGGCAGCTTTTACCCATAGAAATGCCTCTTGTTCTTGATAGAAGCCTTTCATACCTTGCTGATATGTCGATGCCGCTGGCACTTATCAGCCTTGGGGCAAACTTCAAGCTTGAGTCGCTTCGAGGCCGTGTAGGCACGGCAGTGCTTGCGAGTCTGTGCAAGACCGTTATCGTGCCCGTACTTTGCGTATTTGCCGCTATAATGCTTGGCTTTTCAGGCGTTGAGCTTGGTATTGTCTTTATAATCCTCGGCGGTCCCACTGCGGTTTCCAGCTACATAATGGCAAAGCAAATGAAAAGCGACCATGAGCTTGCGGCGCAGATACTCCTTATTTCCACGCTGATGAGCGTATTTACACTGTTCATCGGCATATTCTTATTAAAGGAATTTAATCTTATATGAAGTTAGTAATTGCTGAAAAGCCCAGCCTTGCGCGCTCCATTGTGAGTGCGCTTGGCGGAGCTCCCAAGGGAAACGGCTTTTACCAAACAGGCGAATATCTGGTGACCTGGGCTTTCGGTCACCTTTTTTCGCTTGCGGATATCGAATATTACACGGGAGCCGCACCAAAGTCGAAGTGGACTTTAGAGGGACTTCCGTGCTTTCCTGCGGAGTTTTCCTATGAACTTCGTAAATCCGGTAAGGGCGATGACGGCACGGCAAGACAGTTTGAAACCATACGCCAGCTTTGTCTGCGATCCGATGTGGACACCATTATAAACGCAGGTGACTCGGACCGCGAAGGCGAAATAATTGTAAGGCTTTGTATAATGAAAGCCTTTGGCCTTTCGCCCTCTGAGCCGTTTGGTGTGCCGGGAAAGAAGCTTTGCAGGCTTTGGCTTCCCGATCAGACAGAGGAAACCATCCGTGCGGCGGCGGCAGAAGCTCCGCCTGAGGAAAAATACAATAATTTGGCGGACGAGGGCTTTGCACGCACATATATGGATTGGCTCTACGGAATCAATCTGACACGTTATGCAACGCTTAAATCCGGCACGCTTTTAAGGGTAGGACGCGTGATTGTTCCTATTGTGCGTGCTATATGCGAGAGGGACAGGACTATTCGTAATTTTGTGCTGGAAAAATATTATCAACCCCGTTCTGATGCCGAAACCAACGGCGAAAAGGTGGAGCTTTCATCGAAACTAAAGTTCGATTCGGATAAGCTTGCCGCCTGCGAGAAGCAATGCGCCGATTTTAATGCTATGGGCGCGGTTGTCACCGCCGTGAAGCGCAAAAAGGATAAGCTTTCACCCGGAAAGCTGTGGTCGCTGTCGAAGTTACAGAGCTTCCTCGGAAAAAAGCACAAAATGTCCATGCAGCGCTCACTTGAAGTGCTTCAGAAGCTGTACGAAGAAGGATATGTTACATATCCCCGTACAAACTCCGAATACCTCGCCACAGCGGAGAAGGATAAGATCAAAAAGGTTATCACCGCCGTTTCAAAGGTGGGATATCCCATAGAATTCAAGGATTCAAAGCAAATTTTTGACGATTCAAAAATTGAGGCGCACTCTGCACTTACCCCCACCACAAAGATTCCCGATAAGAAGCGCATGAGCGAGGATGAAACTATTGTTTACGGCGCGATAATGCGCAGATTTGCGGCTGTATTTTGCTCGCTTGAATGTGTTGTGGATAAAACGGAGATAAAGATAGCCGTAGGAAATCCCGAGGCAGACGGTGAGGAGTTTACGCTTAAAGGAACGGTAATGCTTGAGCCGGGGTGGACGAAGTTTGATGATTATACCTCAAAAGATAAGGTGCTCCCAAAGCTTCAAAAGGGCGACAGCGTCAATATCGAATTTAAGCCTGCGGAGAAGGAAACAACACCGCCTAAGCACTATACTATTGAAACATTGAACAACTATTTAAAAAATCCATTCCGCGATGAGTTATCTAAAAAAGATGACGATACCGACGACGCGGAGGAATACCGCGCTGTGTTCGAGGGGCTTGAGCTTGGCACGGAGGCGACCCGTACGCAGATAATCGACAACGCCAGAAATTCCGGATATATCCAGCTAAAAAAGGATGTTTACACCATACTTCCCGACGGTGAATTTTTGGTGGATTCCCTTGGCACTATGGGCATCGGTATGGATAAATACAAAACGGCGGAGCTTGGCAAGGCGCTGAAGCGTGTATACCGCGGCGAGCTTAGCGTGCGCGGTGCAACGGAGATTGCCGAAGCTGAGATATCCCATGTATTCTCTCTCGCAAATTCGGCGGATTCTACCGGCTTCGCAGGTGATATTATTGGCACATGCCCCCTTTGCGGACGAGATGTGGTACGAACACGCCGTGGATATGGATGCAAGGGCTACAGGGATGGATGCAAATTTACTATATGGAGTACCGTCGCAGGAAGGAATATTTCTGCGGCTGAGGCAAAGATGCTTCTCACGGACGGACATACAGATGTGCTTGAGGGATTTATCTCCAAAAAGGGCACAAGCTTTTCCGCAAGACTTAAGCTTGAGGGCGACAAGGTTGTTTTTGAGTTTGAAAACCGACCGAGAGAGGCATACTATCAGGAAAGCGGTAGGCAGACTGCTCCCGAGGGCGGCAAGCTTATTGAAGGCATACCGGTTGACTATTCCTTTGGATAATGGCTGGAGGTAAACGGATATGAAAAAATACAAATACATTCTTTTCGACCTTGACGGAACACTGGACGATCCATTTGAGGGTATAACAAAATCAGTAGAGCATGCCATGAAGAAATTCGGCGTAGCTTGCGACCGAAGCCGACTTGGGGGCTTTATCGGGCCGCCTCTTACGGAGTCATTTTCAAAGTATTTCGGTCTTTCGGATGAGGATGCGAAGCTTGCGGTGGAATATTACAGAGAGTATTACCGCCCCACGGGAATATTTGAGGTGAGTATATACGACGGGATTCCGGAGCTTCTTGAAAAGCTGTCAAAGGACGGACGAAAACTTATTCTTGCCACCTCGAAACCTATAGTTTTCGCGGACATGATTCTCGAAAAATACGGGCTTAAGCAGTATTTTTCCGCCACCTTCGGAAGCGAGCTTGACGGCACGAGAGTAAAAAAAGCGGAGGTCATTGCCTACGCATATGAAAATTTCCCATTTGACAAATCCAATGCCGTAATGGTAGGTGACAGACGGCATGATGTGGATGGGGCACACGAGTTCGGCATCCCTTGCATCGGCGTTACATTCGGCTACGGCGACAGAAGTGAGCATGAGGCATGCGATGCGGATGTTATTGCCGAAAGCGTAACAGAGCTTGGCAGGATTCTCGGAGCATAGTTTTTCAAACTGTGCACATAAGAACGCATAAAAAATCTCCTCGCGGACAAGATAATGAAAAGCGAGGAGGTTTTTTCTTATGAATATGGATGACAAAACATATAAAAAATATGTGGAAAAGCGCGCAAAAAAATCAAATTTGCCTTCCGACTGTGCCAAGGCGTTTCTTGTGGGTGGCATCATATGTGCGATCGGTCAGGGGCTTTTTGATGCATACACGGCACTTGGAATGACCGAGGAAAATGTAAAATCACTTGTGCCTACCACACTTGTATTTCTTGCCGCGCTTCTTACGGCTCTCAACGTGTTCGACAATATTGCTAAATTTGCAGGTGCAGGAACGCTTGTGCCCATAACCGGATTTGCCAATGCGGTGGTGTCACCGGCGCTTGATACCAAGGCAGAGGGGTTTATACTGGGTGTAGGCGCGAAGATATTTACTGTCGCAGGGCCTGTCATACTGTACGGTACGCTTACTTCGGTTATCTACGGCGTTATTTTGTATATTGTGAGGTGCTTTTAGTGCAAAAGGGTATCATAACGCTGAAAAACAAGCCATCACTGCTTGCATCGGCATCGGTGGTGGGTAAAAAGGAAATGGACGGTCCACTTGCAAAATATTTCGACAAATACGATGAAACGGACACCTTTGATATGCCAACCTGGGAGCAGTCGGAAAGCGAGATGCAGAGAATTTCGTTAAATACCGCTATGGACAAAGGCGGATTCAAAATTTCCGACATAGACGCCATTTTTGCAGGTGATCTCATCAATCAGTGCACATCCAGCGGATACGGACTCGCTAACTTCGATGCACAGTTTTTCGGAGTTTTCGGCGCATGCTCCACTATGGCGGAAACCATGATACTTGCTTCTATGCTTGTGGATGCAGGATGCTACAAAAGATGTGCGGCTGTAACATCATCACACAACTGCTCGGCCGAAAGACAGTTCCGTTTTCCTCTGGAATATGGGGGGCAGCGCACACCAACGGCGCAGTGGACAGTAACCGGTGCGGCGGCAGTTATTGTAGGAGAACATTCGGGTGCTCCCTATATTTCCGAGGTGCTTCCGGGACGTGTTGTTGACAAAGGCATCACTGATAACGCCAACATGGGTGCGGCAATGGCACCTGCGGCGGCGGATACCATCAAGCGCTATTTTGATGAATCGGGGAAAAAGCCCAGCGATTTTTCCGTCATATTTACGGGTGACCTTGGACTCGAGGGAAGCAGTATTCTCAGCGATTTTCTGCTTTCGGCAGGGTATGACATATCGGGCGTGCATCACGACTGCGGGCTTATGATATATGACGGTGAAAGGCAAGATACACACGCAGGCGGCTCAGGATGCGGATGCTCGGGTACGGTGTTTGCTTCGTATATCTTACCGGGGCTTTCTTCGGGAATGTTTGAGGATGTGCTGTTTATCGCCACCGGAGCCATGATGAACACCGCAAGCTTACAGCAGGGATTGACAATTCCCGGAATCGCACATCTTCTTCATATAGAGGGGGAAAGGGCAAATGGATAACGTGCTTAAATATCTGTGGGCTTTTATAATAGGCGGCGGATTCTGCGTGATAGCGCAGATACTCATTGACAAGACTAAACTTACCCCTGCCAGAATATTAGTATTTTACGTTATGGCAGGCGTAATACTCACGGGTATCGGAGTATACGAGCCGCTTGTAGATTTCGCGGGATCTGGGGCGACAGTTCCTCTTACGGGGTTCGGATATTCTCTCGCCAAGGGCGTGGAGAAAGCCATAGATGAGCGTGGGCTTATAGGTGTGCTGACGGGCGGTCTTACCGCCACATCCGCAGGCGTTGCGGCGGCGATGGTATTTGCCTGGCTTGCGGCGGTATTTTTCAGGGGAAAGCCTAAGGGATGAGCAGGTGAATAATGACTCGCAGGGGCATGAATTTGTGCTCCTGCGATTTTTAAAATGGAGTCAAAATTCATAGAAAAGTTCATAAATAAATGGTATAATATACTAACTCACCGTAAATCATATCTGTATTTAAGTGCTACCGCTTATAATGATATGATTAATATCAATTGTTGAGGAAGGAAAATGTAAATGGTTTTTATTTCGATGTTGTCGGCATTATCGGAAGATAATGCAAATTTAATTGAGCATATATATGACAAATATAACCGATTGATATTTGCGGTTGCGATAAATATTTTGAGAAACTATCATGATGCTGAAGAAATATTGGATAATGTAATGATAAGCATTATTGAAAATATTGATAAGTTTACTCACTCTAATGAAAATAAAATTAAAGCGCAGATTGTTTTATATAGTAGAAACGCAGCAATAAACCTTTATAAAGCGAACAAAAGAAGAAATCAAACAGAGATATCCTCTGCATATATAAACGAAGATGAAGAGTTTGGGGACATTGACATTGAGGATAACGATGCCAGTGTTGAAGAGATTGTTGTAAATCAAGAAACCGCAGATATTCTCTACAAGTATTTAGAGAAGTTGCCTATAGAATATCAAGATACAATAGAACTTGTGTATGCGCTCGGGTATTCATATACCGAGGCAGCGAAAATATTGCGCATTACAACAAATGCTGTTGGTTTAAGACTACATAAGGCAAAGAAAAAACTTATCCAAATGGCAGGAGGTGAACTGGGTGAACGAGTTTAATTCTAAAATTGACGCATTGCTTGTTATAGCAGCAAATAAATTAGTTGAAAAAGATGTAAATTATCTACACTCCATAAATACTTCAGATATTATTATTACGAAGAAATTAGATAGAAAAATTCGCCGAAGAATACGAATTTATGATAAGAGGACGGTGTGGAGTGGTATGCCGATTGCATTCCGGCGTGTTGTTGCGGCAGCGCTCGTTTTCTGTACTGTATCATTTTGTGCTTGCATGAGTGTAAGTGCAGTACGCGAAGCTGTATGGGGAACGATACTTAAATGGTATGATAAGTTCGTATCGGTATTCTATGTGACTGAGGAAACTCCCCCTACGATCATTGAGGAATATCGAGAGCCGCAGTTACATCCAGCCAAACTAACAAGAATTGTTGCTGCTCAATCAGAAAAACAATATGTTATAATTTATAATGACATAAACAACAACATGGTCATGGTATATCAACAGTTTTTAATTAACGATAAATCCGCAGTACAAATCGATAATGAAGATTGTACAATGAAATCTGTAAAAGTTAATTTAAATGAAGGTACTATGTTTATCTATAAAGACAATAAAATAATAATTACTTGGCATGACAACAATTATGCTTATATTCTTCAGTTAGAATCTTCCCTCGCTGATGCTGAGGCAATCATTCAAATTGCCGAATCAGTGAAATAGATGTCAAAAGAGCCCCTGAATGGTGTACCTTAATTAAACCATTCAGGGGCTTATTTTAAAAAAATAATAAAAAATCAAATTTTCGGAAATAAACACATTCACATATTTGTATTACTTAATAGAGGGATAACTCTCTGGCATGCATGTTATAAAAGGAGATGATAGCGTAAAAACAAAGACTAAAACTAGATGCATTAGCATTGCATCAGAAAGGAGGAGCAAATGCAAACCAAAAAAGTATCAGCTATTATTATGGTTATTTGTATTATTTCTCTGTGCTTTTGTACAGCCGTTGGCGCATCCGAAATTACACCAAAATACGATAATGTAAGCACAGTTAGATTATCACTTGATTTCAACGGCGAGAGCGGTTGTGTAGAATCTACCATTATCGGTGATGCAGGTGTAAGCAACATTAATGTCAGTATAGAGTTGTTCTATAAAAACGCATCAGGCAGATGGGTGGAAATAGAAAAAAACTGGGATTATAGTGTAAACAGACAATTTTATATAATTGACGAAACCTTCATTGGAATAAGTGGTACGGAATATAAGGTAACGTTATCCGGTACAGTAACAAAAAATGGATATGGTGAA
>JAZRGK010000028.1:0-35208 GCA_045644145.1 Candidatus Flemingiibacterium sp. | reverse complement strand
AGCCAAGCTTCGCAGAGTTAAGAATCTTGGGCTTGTGGTCATCGACTATCTGCAGCTTATGCAGAGCGACCGAAGAATCGACAACCGCGTGCAGGAAGTCAGCGATATCTCCCGAAATCTTAAGCTTCTGGCAAAGGAGCTTATGGTGCCGGTTATATGCTGTGCACAGCTCTCCCGTAATCCGGAATCCCGTAAGGGCAGCGAAAAGATGCCAATGCTTTCCGACCTGCGCGATTCGGGTGCGATCGAGCAGGATGCGGATATAATTATGTTCCTTTCCCGTGACTATTACCAGACCGACCCGGAAAAACAAAACGTTGCTGACGTGGTTGTGGCAAAAAACCGTCACGGCTCAACCGGCACTGTGCCAATGGGCTGGTTTGGTCAGTATACTAAGTTTACATCTCTCGCTCCGGACGGCACAGCCGAAGCTCCGATGTAATGAAAGGTATCAATGAAACAGAAGCTTGATGTGTACGGCAAAACTCTTAAAACAATAGAGTGCGAAGCAATGCTTGAGGGCGAAAAGGGTGTACTGATAGGCTATTCCGGCGGTGCGGACTCCTCTGCCCTTCTGCATATTCTTTCAGAGGTATGCAAAAAAAACGGTCTGCAGCTCCATGCCGTACACGTTCATCACGGAATCCGCGGTGCAGAAGCCGACAGAGATGCAGAATTTTGCAAAGCTGAATGCGCAAGACTGGGTATTCGGCTGACGCTGGAATATGTTGACGTTCCCTCCCTTGCGGCCAACTCCGGGCGCGGGATAGAGGAAACAGCAAGAGCATGCAGATACGAAGCTTTTTTCAGTATACTCTCCGAAAATTCCGAACTCACCTGCATTGCCACGGCACATAATGCCGACGACAACGCAGAAACAGTCATATTCAACCTTGCACGCGGAAGCGGCATAGATGGGCTTCGCGGCATTCCGCCCGTCAGGACAGAGAGCGGCGTGCGTATCATAAGACCGCTCATTGCTTCGTCCAAGGGCGATATTTTGGGATATTGCGACGAAAACGGCATAGAATATATATTTGACAGCACAAATGCCGATACTGCCTATACCAGAAACTATATCCGCCATGAGATCCTTCCCCGCTTCGCTTCGCTTAATCCCTCATTTCTTGAAGCTGTTGGACGCATGTCAGCAAATCTCCGCGTGGACAGTCAGTATATCGAGGAAGAAGCCAAACGGTTCGCCAAGCATCATGTGCAAAACGGAAAAATCGATGCGGCTATTCTGGCGAAAGCGCCTCAAGCTATAGCCTCACGAATCGTTTCAGCCATGTATCGGGACGCAGGCGGACATATGCTGGAGCGTGTGCATGCAGAATCGCTGCTTGCTTTGGCGAAAAACGCAAATGAGGGTTCGAGTATTTCCCTTGGTGGGAAAATAAGGGCAAAAATCGAGGACTGCAAGCTTTATTTCACATCTGCTTCAGACACGGCGCCGCCTGTATTTTGCAAACCGCTTCATCCGGGTGCGAACCGATTTGATGAGCTTGGTTTTGCAATTTATCTCTCAAACGAGAGCAAGCCCCATAAGGATTTACAAAAAGATAACGAAACCCTGCAAAATATTTACAAATTATCAATACTCACGCAGGTAAATTCTGATAAAATAAGTAATGTGCTGTTTGCACGCTCGCGTCGTGACGGAGATTCCTATGTTTTCGGCAAAATGACGCGCAAGCTTAAAAAGCTGTACAACGACCGCGGCATTTCGCCGGCAAAGCGAGCTATGATTCCCGTTATCTGCGATGATGATGGAATTGTGTGGGTTCCCGGATTTCCTGCGGCGGATCGGGTTAAATCTAACAGCGAAAAAACAACTATTATATATTACTGCAATGGAGAAAATGATGAATAAGGACATAAAAAGCATACTCGTAAGCGAAGAAGAATGTCAGAATATCGTTTCAGGAATTGCCGATAAAATAAGCGAAGATTACAGAGGCAGAAAGCTTCTTCTTGTTTGTATTCTTAAAGGTTCGGTTGTCTTTATGGGCGACCTGATGAAAAAAATCGGAATTCCCGTTGAAATTGATTTTATGAAGGTGTCCTCTTACGGACGCTCAACAAAATCCGGCGGAACTGTCAATATCCTGCTTGACCTTTACCGTTCAGATCTTCCCGAAACGGATATACTCATAGTTGAGGATATTATCGACAGCGGAAGAACGCTGTCCTATCTTGTGGAATACCTTAAACTTAAGGGCGCACGCAGTGTAAAAACCGTTACCATGCTGGATAAACCCTCTCGCCGCGAGGTGGATTTTGTCCCCGACTACCGCGGAAAAGTTATTCCGGATGAATTTGTTGTGGGATACGGTCTTGACTATGCCGAAAAGTACAGAGCTTTGCCTTACATAGGCATTCTGAAGCCCGAGGTTTATGAAAACAACTAATTCGGGAAATATATTTATATTTGGAAAGACCCGATATCGGGTCATGGGGTAAGTAATGAAATCAAACTACAAAATTTTGATCTTCTATGTGGCACTGATAGGTATAATACTTGTTTCCACCGCAATGCTGTTCGGAACTCAGCCTGGCGAAGAAGTGATCCACAGTGACATCTACGAGGAATTTTATATTGAGAACGTCAAGTCTTTCGAGATCGATGCTGATAATAAACTGACACTGAACACTCACGACGGAAAGGTTAAGACCTTTAAGCTTCGTGATCTCGGGCTGTTCTGGGATCAGTTCGGCGACATGATTGATAAGCAGCTTATCGACGGCAAATTGGAATCCTACAATATCGCTGAGCCGCAGACTATCCCATGGTGGGTGGGACTTCTCCCATACGCCATTGTGATCATTCTGTTTGTTGCATTATGGTTCATATTTATGAATCAGGCAGGCGGCAGAGGCGGGAAAGTGGCAAACTTCGGTAAAGCCAGAGCAAAGCTTGGCGCAGACGAGAAAAAGAAAGTATTTTTCAAAGATGTTGCCGGTGCTGACGAGGAAAAGGCAGAACTTCAGGAAGTTGTGGAATTCCTCCGCGATCCCTCGAAATTTACAAAGCTTGGGGCACATATCCCTCACGGTGTATTGCTTGTAGGCCCTCCCGGTACGGGTAAGACATTGCTTGCAAAGGCTGTTGCAGGTGAAGCAGGCGTACCTTTCTACTCCATATCCGGTTCGGACTTCGTTGAAATGTACGTTGGTGTGGGCGCGTCCCGTGTACGCGACCTCTTTGATACTGCTAAGAAAAATCCGGCAAGTATCGTGTTTATCGATGAGATAGATGCGGTTGGACGTCACCGCGGTGCCGGTCTTGGCGGCGGTCACGATGAGCGTGAGCAGACGCTCAATCAGTTGCTTGTCGAGATGGATGGATTTGGCGCAAACGAGGGCGTTATAGTAATAGCAGCGACCAACCGCCCTGATATTCTTGACCCTGCACTTCTCCGTCCGGGACGCTTCGACCGTCAGATCACGGTTAATTATCCCGACGTTAAAGGCCGAGAGGATATATTAAAAGTACACGCCGTAAATAAGCCCTTTGAAGATAACGTAGACCTTTCCACTCTTGCCAAAACTACTGTTGGATTTACGGGCGCAGATCTTGAAAACCTCCTTAACGAAGCGGCACTTCTTGCGGCACGCAAGAACAAGAGCCTTATCGGTACAGAGGATATCGAGGAAGCTACCATCAAGGTAATCGTCGGCCCCAACAAGAAATCCAAGGTGGTCCGCGATGAAGATAAACGCATTACCGCGTATCACGAAGCTGGTCATGCTATCGTCATGAAGAAGCTGCAGCCTAACACATCTGTTCATCAGATCTCTATCATCCCTGCAGGTCGTGCAGCCGGCTATACGCTCCCCCTGCCCATCGAGGACAAGGGACATATGTCAAAGAGCGATATGGAGCATGAGATCGTGTCGCTCCTTGGCGGACGTGTAGCAGAAAAGCTTATAATCGGCGATATCTGCACCGGTGCGTCAAACGATATTCAGAGAGCTACCAATATTGCGCGCAGTATGGTCACAAGATACGGCATGAGCGATATTCTCGGCCCTATTGTGTACGGTTCGGAGCATGATGGCGACGAGGTATTCCTCGGACGCGATTTCAACACTTCCAAGAACTACTCCGACGATACCGCATCGCTTATCGACAGCGAGATCAAGCGCATTGTGAACACCGCATATGAAATGGCTGTGAAGATACTCTCCGAAAACATTGACAAGCTTCATTTTGTTGCTGAGTTCCTTATGAAGAACGAGGTTATGGATGCGGATCAGTTCGCCGCGGCAATGGACAGCTCGCCTTCAATAGAGGAGCTTGAGGAAATGGCGGCTGAAAAGAAGCAAAGGAGTCAGCGCGAAAACGAGATTCGTGCAAAGGCTAACGAGGAAGAACGCGAACGCCGGGAATCCGAGGAAGCAAAAAAACGCGAAAATGACAGCACAAGAGATGATTTCCCTCCGAGAATGAAAGAATAAGAAGCTTTATCGGCGGAGTGTATGCTCCGCCGATATTTAAATACTTCAGAGAAAGGATAAACTACTATGAACACACAGATAAAGACCACGCGCGCAAGCGCAGTTTGCTCCACTCTTGGCGGTGAGCTTATCTCCTACAAGCTTGACGGCAAGGAGTATGTATGGGAGGGCATCCCCGAATATTGGGCAAGCCACACTCCTGTGCTTTTCCCTACGGTAGGTGCAACTATTGACGAAAGCGTGAAATTCGAGGGAGTGGCATATCCTCTTAAGAAGCACGGTTTCGCGCGCAAGATGGAGTTTGAGCTTGTTGAGGCTGCTGATGATAAGTTAGTATATGCCCTTACCGACTCCGAGGAAACAAAAAAGGTATACCCTTACAGCTTCCGTCTGCTAATCACCCACAAGATCACCGATGAGGGTTTCAGAACCGAATTCAGGGTTATAAACACCGATGAAAAGCCCATCGTATTCTGTATCGGCGGTCATCCCGGCTTCCGCTGCCCCATGAACGATGGCGAAAATTTCTCCGATTACAAGCTCGTATTTGAAAAGGTAGAGAACGAGGACGTTATCTACACCACAAATTACGGCGGAGGCTACATCGACGCTACTCTTCCTGTAGTTGACAAGCTGAAAAACACAAACGAATGGGAGCTTTGTCACGCAGATTATGATGTTGACGTGCTTCTTACAAAGAAGCTTCAGAGCCGCAAGGTTAAGCTCGTACATAAAGTAACCGGCAAAGGCATAGAGTTTGATTTTAACGGCTTCAGCGCCCTTGGCGTATGGACTCCCCCAAAAAAGCAGTCGCCCTTTGTATGTCTTGAGCCTTGGAACGGTCTGCCGGCACATCTTGACGAAACCGGCAACTTTGAGGATAAGCCTTATGCTATCACACTTCCCGTCGGTGAGGAATATGCTGTAGGTTATACCGTTAAGGTTATTGACTGAGTTTAAGATATCCGAAATCAATACAAGCATCCGTCATTTTACGGATGCTTGTATTATTTATCCCAATTACCTTTTGTATTCCTGTACAAATAAACAATCTGTTTTGTAGGGCGGGGGCTTGCTCCCGCCGCTGCGAGCAGCAAAAAACTAACGAAATGGGGGGAGTCCCCCCCCGCCCTACGAGGGATTTGCATATGCATTCACAGTGGGAACACATTGCCGAATCGGGACCATTTTTAGTCGGTTCGATGAATATACTTGACATAGCAGTCTATATAGTGTATAATTATACTACAAAATAAATTTGGAGGTAATTATGAAAACACGTTCTGAAATCAAAAATCAAGCTAAATCGGTTTTGAGTGCAAAGTGGGGAAAATGTGTGCTTCCCGCATTCCTTTACATGATCATCGTCAGTGCGGCTAATACAATGATTCCTGTAGCGAGTCTGCTGCTTATCCCTCTTGCATCTGGAATTTACATGACCTACAGCCGTCTTATGAACGGAGAAGACGCGGATGTTGGCACTATGTTCACATCGGCTTTCCAGGATAACTTCGGCAGAAAGCTCGGCGGCATGTTGCTTTACTCCCTCTACTTAGTGCTGTGGTCTATGCTTTTCATAATCCCCGGCATAATAAAGTCTTTTTCCTACGCTATGACTCCCTATATACTTGCAAAGTATCCGAATGTGCCGGCACAGGAGGCAATAACCCTCTCGCGCCGCATCATGAACGGAAACAAATGGAAGTTTTTTGTTGTGGGACTCAGCTTTATCGGTTGGGTGCTCCTCGGCGTAATCACCCTCGGTATTACGCTTATACTGCACACAGAACCGTACATGTATCTTACATATACGGGCTGTTTCGAAGCTTACTTAAACGATGCACTTGAAAACGGACGAATCACTGAGGAAGACCTTAGAATAAACGCTTAAATTATCAAAAAACCTTCGCACCACGCGGTGCGAAGGTTTTGGGTTTCTTTACAATAACTTGTGCAGCTTGACGTATTTAATCGGGGCTATTCCTTTACTTTAAAGGAATTTTTTGAGAAACGGTTTAATTTTACGCTTTCTGTATCTTAAGTTCAAGCTCCCTCGCGGTGGAAACTATAGTTTTTGCACCGTTTGCCATGAGAACTTTCCTATCCCGGAATCCCCAATCAACGCTGATACAGTCAAGTCCCGCGTTTTTGGCGGTTTCCACATCCACTTCGGAGTCGCCTATGTATACAGCATCTTCGGCATTCACCGAAAAGCGCTCTAAAATGGCAATAACGCCATCGGGAGCAGGCTTTCGGGAAATCCCGGCTTTTTCCCCTGCCGCATAATCGACAAGCTCGCCAAAATACTGTTTGCAAAGCTCACTTGTGGGAGCGTCCGGCTTGTTTGAAAGCACTGCTGTCTTACATCCCGATGCGCGAATATTTTCCAGCATTGAAGGTATACCGTCATAAGGGCGCGTCTTGATGGCAGAGTGTTCGCTGTAATATTTTTGATAGTCAAGCAAGACCTTATCGACAGTTTCGGCGGAACTATTTTCGGATACAGCTCGCTCTATGAGAAGCTTTACACCATTGCCAACGAAACTCCGTACTTCTTCAAGTGTGCGCTCAGGCATACTATTTTGAACAAGTGCGTGGTTTACGGAATCGGTAATATCACCCAGGGTGCTGAGAAGTGTGCCGTCAAGATCAAATATAGCAAGCTTATATGACATTTTGTGTTTCCTTTCGGTGTAAACGTTCAGTTTTCGCATATAGTATACCACATTTCGGGGAGTTTGTAAAGACAAACCATATATGAAAAACATATTGATTTTTACGGGAATTTATGTTATAATAAAAGCCGAAAATGCCTGCGCTTCGCTCCGGCGAATCTAAGGAAGCTTTTATTTGAACATAAATCTCCCAGTCCGATTTCCCAAGGAAGATTTATGTTATAATAAAAGCCGAAAATGCCTGCGCTTCGCTCCGGCGAATCTAAGGATGCTTTTATTTGAACATAAATCTCCCAGTCCGATTTCCCAAGGAAGATTTATTTATATTGCGCGCATTGATTACCCCTGTAAAATATTGTGTTGATATACAGCTTTTCAAGGAGAAGAATTGCTATGGCCAAGAAGAAACTCGAAAAATACTTTCGTTCCGCCGATATGGGTGACAACGCCGCAATTACGTTTGTCAACTACGGCGTGAAGAAAAAATCAGAGGGTAAATATAGGCTCGCCCGTGTATTTATGATCTCCGCTTACATTGTATTTGTCGCCGGTTTCTTCACATTTTTCGCAACAATGAATATTCTGCCCGTTATCGCACTTCTTCCCGTGCTTACATGGATTCTAATATTCTTCACATGGCGTTTTGTTTCCATAGAGTACGAATATTACATCCTTGACGGCGAATTCAAGCTTCTTAAGGTTTACGGCTCAAAAAATATGCGCGAACTCTGTCGTGTGCGCATCAGTTCTATGGGGGAGATTGCCCCCTACAAAGACGGAAACAGAAGAATAGATGCGATTCCCGAAGAAAATCGTATTTACGGCGTATCCACAATGAAGGACCCCGATATTTACTATGCGATTTTTAAGGATGAAAAGGACACCAAATGTGCTGTATTCTTTGAGGCAACGGAAAAAACACTTAAGGGTTTGAAGTATTATAAATCCGATATTGAAGTTGTAAAAACCACACGCTGATTAATATAAAGCACAAAAAATCCGAAACCCACGCTGTTTGCGTGAGTTTCGGATTTTTATTTATCTGTATTATTTTAGACAGATTACATTACAACCGTACCCTCGTAGATCTTGGTTGCGTCGCCGGTGAGATATACTGCCTCATCGGTGTAGCGGATAGAGAGGTCGCCACCCTTAAGCTTAACGGTGATTTCCGTATTCTTGGGGCAGTAGCCGTTTTCAACAGCCGCAACAACAGCCGCGCACGCACCGCTTCCGCATGCAAAGGTTTCGCCTGAACCGCGCTCCCATACGCGCATCTTAAGAGTTGTAGGATTAAGCACCTTAACAAACTCCGTATTTACGCGCTCGGGGAACAGAGGATCGTTCTCGAATTTAGGTCCGAGCACGTTGAGGTCAAGGTTGTCAAGTACATCCTCAAACTCATCGTTGAATACAACACAGTGGGGATTGCCCATAGACACGCAGGTAATGCGATATCTATCACCTGCCACCTGTGTGGGCACACCGATTATATTACGCAGTGCCATCTTGACGGGAATAAGTGAGGGATTAAGCTCCGCCTTGCCCATGTTGACAGTGACAGTGCTTACCTCGCCGCTGACCTTTTCAAAGGTAGTTTCGCGAATTCCGCTGAGAGTTTCGATAGCAACGGTTTCCTTATCAACCATCTTGTTGTCAACCATATACTTGACAATACAGCGTGCCGCATTGCCGCACATCTTACCCTCTGTTCCGTCAAGGTTGAACATACGCATCTTTACATCTGCAACCTCGGAAGGATACATCAGCACAACTCCGTCGCCGCCGATACCGAAGTGACGGTCTGCAAGACGAATGGAAAGTCCCTCGGGATTGTCTATCTTCTGATTGAAGCAATTGAAGTAGATATAGTCGTTTCCACAGCCCTGCATCTTGGTAAATTTAAGCTCTTCCTTGGAGTCACGCATGTCATTGATATCAACAAGCTCGGTACAGCTCTGCGAATAGCGGCTCTTAAGGCAGTCCGCAACCGCATTTGCGGTATCAATAGAAGTAAGGCAAGGAATTGCACGCTCAACCGTCTTGCGGCGGATTTTTACGCTGTCACGGGTAGGAATACGTCCTTTCGCAGAGGTGGAGATAACGTAGTCGATACGTCCGGACTCGATAAGCTTAAGGGTGTTGTTTTCGCCCTCGTGAATCTTGTCAACGGTTTTTACCTTCATTCCGTAATCTGCAATAACCTTGGCAGTTCCGCGTGTTGCGTAGAGCTCGAAGCCAAGATCATAGAAACGCTTTGCGGTTTCACCGATCTCCACCTTATCGGAGTCGCGGACGGTTATGAAGATACCGCCCTGCTTTTTAAGCTTGTAGCCTGCACCAACAAGTCCCTTGAACAGTGCTTCTTCGCGAGTGCTTGCAAGTCCGAGAACCTCACCGGTGGATTTCATTTCCGGACCGAGATGATTGTCAACGTTCATAAGCTTTTCAAAGGAGAATACGGGAACCTTGACCGCAACGTAGGGGGAAGTCTTGTAAAGACCTGTGCCATATCCCATATCCTTAAGCTTTTCGCCAAGCATACAGCGTGTTGCAAGGTCTACCATAGGAACGCCGGTTACCTTGCTGATATAAGGAATGGTACGGGAAGAACGTGGGTTAACCTCGATTACATACAGTCTGTGATCCTGATTGCTTATAAGGTACTGTATGTTTACAAGTCCCATTATATTAAGGGATGTGGAAAGGTTTCTTGTAACCTCTATGATCTCAGCACGAAGCTTGTCGGTAATATTCCAAGACGGGTAAACCGCGATGGAGTCACCAGAGTGGATTCCCGTACGCTCAACGTGCTCCATGATGCCGGGGATGAGTATATCCTCTCCGTCGCAGATGGCGTCAACCTCAAGCTCGATACCCATGAGGTACTTATCTATAAGCACCGGATTCTCGATATTGTTGGCAAGGATTATCTTCATGTACTCCTTGATATCGTCCTCGGTAAACGCGATGATCATGTTCTGACCGCCAAGAACGTAGGAAGGACGCATGAGTACGGGATATCCGATCTTTGCGGCAACACTAAGAGCTTCCTCTGCAGTCATTACGGTGAAGCCCTCGGGACGTGCCACATTATTTGCTTCAAGCAGCGCATCGAAGCGTTCTCTGTCCTCTGCCGCATCAATAGAATCAGCGGAAGTACCGAGAATGTTTACGCCGTGCTCGGACATATATTTGGTAAGCTTGATAGCTGTCTGACCGCCGAACGCCACAACTACGCCGTAAGGCTTCTCGGTTTCGATGATGTTCATAACATCCTCAGGAGTAAGCGGCTCGAAATACAGTCTATCGGCAGTGTCAAAGTCGGTAGATACGGTTTCGGGATTGTTGTTTACGATAACTACGTCGTATCCTGCCTGCTTAAGCGACCATACGCAGTGTACGGAAGCGTAGTCGAACTCAATACCCTGACCGATTCTGATAGGGCCTGAGCCGAATACGATAACAGTCTTCTTGCTCTTGTCTTTTTTCTTCTCAATAAACTCCGCCGCCTCGTTTTCATCGTCGTAGGTGGAGTAGAAGTAAGGCGTATTCGCGGAAAATTCAGCCGCGCAGGTGTCAACCACCTTGTAAACCGCGCTTCTGTGCATACCCTCAGGCAGTGCCTTGCCGGTATATTCTTCGATAAGCTTATCCGGGAAGCCCATAACCTTTGCTTCCTTGTAAAGCTCATTTGTAAGCGGCTCAGCTTTAAGCTTTCTTTCCATGCTGATAAGGTTAAGAAGCTTGTTAAGGAACCATTCGTCGATCATAGTGATCTCGTGGATCTTATCAACGGTAGTACCGCGGCGAAGAGCCTCGTAAACGATAAACAGACGCTCGTCGTCTACGTTATAGAGTCTTGCTGCTACATCCTCGTCGGAAAGCTCGCGGTATTTCTTGTGTGAGAGGCAGTTCATGCCGATCTCAACACCGCGCACAGCCTTCATAATAGCCTGCTCGAAGGAAGTACCGATAGCCATAACCTCACCGGTAGCCTTCATCTGGGTGCCAAGAGTACGCTTCGCGTAAACAAACTTATCAAAGGGCCACTTGGGGAATTTTACAACGATATAGTCGATAGTAGGCTCGAAGCATGCGTAGGTGGTGCCGGTTACCGCGTTAAGGATCTCGGGGAGAGTGTAACCGATAGCGATCTTCGCCGCAACCTTCGCGATGGGATAACCTGTAGCCTTGGAAGCAAGCGCAGAGGAACGGGAAACTCGGGGGTTAACCTCGATAACTGCATATTCCTTGCTCTCGGGATGAAGCGCGAACTGACAGTTGCATCCGCCCTCGATCTCAAGCTCCTGAATGATGTCAAGAGCCGCGCCGCGGAGCATCTGATATTCATCGTCGGAAAGTGTAAGGGCAGGTGCAACAACCACAGAGTCACCGGTATGCACGCCGACGGGATCAACATTCTCCATGGAGCAGATGGTAATAACGTTTCCTGCGCTGTCACGCATAACCTCAAACTCGATCTCTTTCCAACCTGATACACATTTTTCAACAAGTACCTGGTGGATAGGCGATGCGTTAAGACCGCCGTTTGTGATCTCGATAAATTCATCTTCGTTGTACGCAATACCGCCGCCGGTGCCGCCGAGAGTAAATGCAGGGCGGATAATAAGCGGATAGCCGTTTCCATGTGCAAACTCAAGAGCCGCCGCAAGGTCGTTTACGACCAACGAGGGAATGCAGGGCTGACCGATCTTCATCATGGTGTCCTTGAACATCTGACGGTCTTCTGCCTTGTCGATGGTTTCGGGGCGTGCACCGAGAAGCTTTACGCCCATTTTGTCGAGGAAGCCCTCTTTTGCAAGCTGCATGGAAAGCGTCAGACCGGTCTGACCGCCGAGGGTAGAAAGAAGGCTGTCTGGACGTTCCTTTTCGATAATACGCTTGATGGTGGGAAGTGTCAGCGGCTCGATATAAACCTCGTCCGCCATAGCGTTGTCAGTCATTATAGTTGCAGGATTGGAGTTTACAAGAACGACCTCAAGACCGTCCTCTTTAAGCGCACGGCACGCCTGTGTGCCCGCATAGTCAAATTCGGCGGCCTGACCGATAACGATAGGCCCGGAGCCGATAACCATTACCTTTTTTATATCTTTTCTAAGCGGCATATTCTCTATTCCTCCGTTCTGCTTATTTCATTAAAGCGATAAATTCGTCGTAGATAAAGTCGGTGGCATTGGGGCCTCCGGTGCTTCCGATGCGGAACTGTACACCGAGAGCCGGGATAGCCTTGTACGTCACGCCCTCCACCGTTCCGTCGTTTCCGTTACGGTAAGTAACCTCTATATTTCCGCCAAAAGAGCTTTCGTCCAAGGTGTAGCCCTGATTCTGGGAAGCGATAAACACACGCTTATCGGAAAGTCTGATTGAGGGCATACCGCCGCGGTGACCGTGGGGGAGCTTCACAGACTTTGCGCCCTGAGAAAGCGCCAACATAAGGTGTCCGAGGCAGATTCCGAGCATGGGAACCTTCTTTTCGGCAATCTTCGCAATTTCCGCAATAATATCGGTGTGCAAAGCCGGATCGGTAGGACCGTTTGAGAGCACAACTCCGTCGGGGGCGTATCCGAGTATCGCATCCGCCTTGGTATCAGCCGGAACGGTGATCACTTCGCATCCGCGTGCTATCAAAGCTGTCTTTATGCAGTCCGCCGCGCCGAAGTCCCACAGAACAACCTTTTTGGAAGCATTTTCGGGCGTATCAACCGTAATTTCCTTGCAGGAAACTTCGGAAAGCACATCAGGTGCAGCATATGCCTTAAGCTCATTTACTATGTCCGCCATGTTTTCGGGAAGCTCATAGACTATCTTAGCAGTCATAGAGCCGTGGTCGCGGAGTATGCGTGTAAGCTGTCTTGTATCGATGCCGGAAATGCCCACTATCTTATTTTCTTTCAAAAAAACGTCAAGAGCACCCTCACATCTGAAATTGGAAGGCTCTTGACATAATTCTCTTACAATATACGCACAAACAGTTGTGCCCTTACTTTCACATTCATGGGAAACAACACCATAATTACCGATAAGAGGGAATGTCTGTACAACAAGCTGTCCCTTGTAACCGGAATCGGTAAGCGTTGACATATAGCCGGTCATTGCGGTTGTGAAAACAGCTTCACCGGTAACCTCGGCTTCGTAGCCAAAGGATTTTCCGCAAAAAACCGTACCGTTTTCGAGTATCAGGTATGTCGGTTTGGTCTGCATATATATACCTCCGTAATGTAATCAATATATTTCATATTATTATACCATTTTACAAGCTTTATGTCAAGGGTTTAATATGTATAAATGTTGTAAAGTGCAGCTGTAAATTGTAGTGAAAAGGAATAAAGTGGGAAAAGCTCTTTGCAAAGCGGTGAAATTTTCGCACATTTTTTGCGTATGTGAGGAACTTTTTTTCGGCTTATGCGTCTTTAGTAATAGTAAGACTATTATATTGCGAGAGGAGTATACATATGAAGAGATATTTAGCCTTGTTAACCGTTTTGACAGCACTGCTCTGTGCCTGCAATTCGGAGATTGATAACAAACCGAACGAAACAGATACGGAACATACCGCAGATACATCAGATACTTTGGCAGAGGTGTCCGACACGGACAGTCCTGCCGGTGACGGCATACTTTATACCGAAGGGGACTTGGCTTTTCTTGATATTGGCGGCGAGATTGCCGTAATGTGCCGAGGGGAGCTTTCGGGAACATACGACGGATATTTTCTGCTTACCGACAGCACAGACTGCACAAATGCCTATGTACTGGAAAAAGCGGAGTACGGTGTCAGGATACACTGGCTTGATGAAAACGGCAAGAGCAAGGGATACGCCTCTGCAGAAACTGCGGCACAATACGGCAATTATATAGTCACCGAGGAACGTGTATATGACGCGCAAATGAGGAATACAATTCATTTTCCGTCACATTCCAACGCTTTTACGGTCGGGGAAGTCACAACGTATGGTGATGCAATAACCGTTAACGGCACTGACGAAAACGGCGAAGCAGTCTTATTTCGCTATTTTCCGCAGGTTATGAGTTTTGAGGAAACATCCGAGCTTCCGATTCCCGCGCTGACGTTTTCTGACGAAAAAATCAGAGTGTTTGAAACACGTCCCGTTTGGGGAAATAACGGGCACGCCATTGGTGTGCTTGAAATTGATACGCCTGCCAGCACGAAAAACTTAGGCACTTTCGGCGAGTATGTTACCTACAACACCGCAACTCACATGTTCTTTATAGAAGGGGATGAGGTCGTACACATCAGCCGAGGAGAGGGAGTACATCATCTTATATATGATGATTTCTTTGCCGTAGGTTATGAATATTTCGAGCCATATATCGTATATGACAAGAATTTTGAACGTGCCTTTGAGGATGATTTCCTATTATTTGCCGAACTTGGCGATGGCAATTATATAGCCGTTCCGACACCGAAATCTTTACCCACAAACACGCAGGAATATTCGATTTACAATTCTCAAAAAGAGGTGGTGTATTCCGGCAAAGACGACGACAACGGCGTGATAATGGATGTTGGCACAGACTACGTTCTGCGCAAAAAAGGCAATACGCTTTGGCTGTACACCCCATATGGGGAGCTTATGTGCGAGCTTGGTAAAGTTACCGATACGATGGGATTCCACGATATGCTCTCGGGTGTAGGCGTCAAGAATGATATGGAGTGCTACTATTTCGTGTTTGAGGATAACGGTGATAGGGATAAAGACGGCAACACAAGACATACCGAATATTATTATGTCCCCGAAACAAAGGAAATCGGCATTATAGACGGCGGCTACTCATCCTTCGCCTACGCAAAGCCGGTGCTGTACCTCTACCCCACAGCGGAAACCGACATCACCGTAACATTTGCTCACCCCGAACGGCTGACCACCGTATATCCTGCCTACAATGACGGTTGGAGCGTTCACGCATCCCCCGACGGCACGCTTACAGATGAGCGCGGACGCAGTTATTATGCGCTGTACTGGGAAGAAACGAGCGATACGCCGTATTACACCTTCAATGAAGGCTTCTGTGTGGCAGGCGAGGATTCGGCGGAGTTTTTGGAAGAAAAATTGGCGGCACTCGGCTTTACCGAGAGGGAAGCAAACGAGTTTATTATATATTGGCTGCCCATTATGGAAGCGAATCCCTATACTCTCGTAAGCTTCGAGCTGACCGCCGAACGTGAAGCGTCAAACGCGCTTTGCATTACCCCGAAGCCCGATTCCCTGCTTCGCATGGCGATGCATATAAAGGCTGTGGATGAATATACCTACATTGCCGAGCAGGAGCTTCCCGCATTTGAGCGAATGGGCTTCACTGCCGTTGAGTGGGGCGGATGCGTACACTAAGTTGCCGCAGAACAAGAAAAAAGCAGGCTTCGCCTGCTTTTTCCTTGCCTATTTGATTTTGTCAAAACAGTCGCACGCCGCACCTAACATGTGGGAATATTCAAGCTTTGCCGAGCGCACGATTCTCTTTAGCGTATGCACATCCGAAAGTGCCGCTTTAAGCTCCGCTTCAAACAGCGGAAGTGCGCGGCTTATCTGCCCCCCCAAAATGAATATCTCAGCACTTATCTTTTTCAGATACGGCGCCGCCGCTTTTCCGAGTATAGTTCCCGTATCGCGGTATGCCTTAAGCGCATCCTCATCACCGGTGGTTGCCAAAAGCTCGATCTCCTTGGCATTCCGTCCGCCGGGCGCATATCTTGCGGCGATTCCTCTTCCTGACACGAAATCCTCAGCGATATGCTCTTTGCCATCACCGATATCATATGGCTCACACCAAATATCATACAGCGGATCGCCGTCAGGCTTTCTTAAAACTACACCATCCTTCATGGTTGCAAATCCAAGACCGGTGCCGATCATTGCCCCGGCGGCGTTCTTATATTCGCTGTACGGCGATCTCCACATTTCGCCCATTAGGAATGCGGCGGAGTCGTGGATGAATGTTACGGGAACATCTCCTGCAAACTCGGCAATCCACGGGCGCAGAGGCACCCCGTATATGGCTTTGAATTTATGCTTCATTAGACTGATTCCGCCCTCATAGTCAAAGGGGCCGGGCGTATCTACTGCCACCGCAGATATTTTTATACCCGCTTTTTTCGCGGTGCGAAGCTGTGTTGTAACCGTTCTGCGATATGCCTCCTTAACGATTTCGGGGGATGCATCATTATTGGACGGTACAGTAAGGAACGATCCCTGCACCACCTCTGCATTCTCCGAAATTATTGCTGATTTAAAAAATGTGCCGCCTGCATCAATGGCGATAATGAATTTTTGCATTGGTTCCTCCGAGACAGTAAATGCGCTTTAATCTTCGTCGTATCCGTCTTCCTCTTCCCAAGTCAGCCTCATGATAGCGGGAATAGCCATGCTGCCTATGGCATTTCCGACAGTCATAATCACAAGGTATGCAAGGGTTTGAAAAGTGAAGCTCCGTGCAAGGACAAAATAATACATGTTTGCAATGCAGTGTTCAAAGGAACAAAGAATAAACACCATTACGGGGAAAATAACGAACAGTGCTCTCACCATGCTCGAGCGCTGTCTGTACTGCTCTGCAGCTATAAACATACACATACCGCATCCGATAGCGAGAAGCAGGATGCTGATCACATTGTCGCTTAGCTTTGTGTCTACGATCTGCTCTACTCTCGGCTGAATGTCCGGATAGATTCGTGTGAAGCTGACGATCAGTGCCATAAGTGCCGTACCGACGAAATTACCCAACCAGATTACGATAAGCGACCCAATATAAGATGGCGGATTGTCAAGTGCATATCCAACCTTACCTGTAAACAGATAGAAGCGGAAGCCGAAAATCGTAAAAAGACCGAGTGAGAACAAAAGGGCACCTAATACCGGATTTTCCACGGCAAGATAGACCGTTCCGCCAAGACCGATACACAAGCCGGCAAGAACCGCCAGGAAAAATGTTTTTCTCATTGAAAAATACTCCTTGAAGCGTGAAATAGCAAATTATAACCCTATTGTATCACACTATCCGGCGTTTTGCAACAGTATTATTCAATTTTGTCCATAATATTATTTTTTTCGTAAAAATACGCCAAAGTCTCTTGTTTTACCTCACCGAATGAGAATAAAAGCGCACATATGTTAAGCGCCGTCATGGCGCTTATTGCAAGATCCGAAAGCCCCCATACCGCATCCGAGCACACAAGCGCACCAACGGCGGCGGTGACTGAGTATACGATAAGATATATCTTCCCGTAAAAGGGGGCGTTTTTTTTGCGGCAAAGATACGAAAGGCTCTCCTTACCGTAATAAAACCAGCATATTACCGTACAGAACGCAAATACGATCACAGAAACACAAAGAAGAATATCCGCCCACGGGATAAAACGCGAAAAGGATGAAATGGCAGAACCCATTCCGTCTGTGCCAAGCGTTACACCATGTTCCCCTGCTATAAGTACACATAATGCCGTAAGTGTGCAAATGACTGTAGTATCAATAAAAACTTCAAACATGCCGAACACCCCCTGCGCCGCCGGCGAATCCGTGGCTGATCCGGCATGGGCTATAGGCGCTGTTCCGCATCCGGCTTCATTGGATACAACTCCGCGCGTTACACCGATCCTCAGCGCACGGTTTGTTATAAATCCGATTATTCCGCCCCCAAATGCTTGCGGGCTGAATGCCTCGCAAAAAATATCGCATAGCACCTGACCAGCCTCGTGGAGATTTCCGAAAATTATGTAAAGGCACATCAGAATATACACGCCACTCATTAACGGTATGAGTTTGGATGTAAGGAATGATATGCGCTCAAGTCCGCCGGAAGCGGTGATCAGTGTGAGAACCGCCAATACACCCCCGCATAGGATAGGCGGTACATCGAAAGCCCTGTCAAGTGATACAGCCATGGCATTTGCCTGAACCGCACAGCCCATAGTAAGTGATGCACCAAGACAAAGTACAGCAAAAAGCCATGCGCACGCCGAAGCGGTTTTCGTTCCCATATCCGAGATATAGAAATATGCGCCGCCATGTGGCTTATTGTCCTTTCCCTGCCTGCGGTGACGCAAAGCAAGCACTATCTCCGCATATTTGATAGGAAGCGCCGCCACAGAACTCATAAGCATCCAAAATACCGCCCCTGCACCGCCTATATAAATAGCAGAAGCCACTCCTGCGATGTTTCCAACGCCAAGAGTTCCGGCAAGGGCAACAAGCATCGCCTTTACGGGAGAAAGTCCGCTGTTTCCGCCGCCGGATCTCAGAGCATCTCTCATCCGACGGGGTTTAGTAATAAAAAACGGCCGCAGTTTTATTATAAGAAACACGCCGCAGGCAAATACGGTAACGCAAAGCCCCGGTCCAAATATATATGTGTTTATAAAATCTATAAGCCGTATAAACATGATGATCTCCCGTAAAAAACTTATTTTCAAAGATATTTATATGTGTCGAACAGTCTGGATAGACTACGGATAAATAGGTGAAACAGACTTATTCCCTATGCTCAGGGCGGCGCTAAAATTAGGGTATGGGAACCGGGGGGAGCTTACTTTCAGAGGCGACGGTATACAGTTTGATGCCGCTTCCTGCCGTATATTCGGCAAACGATATATCGAAAAGCACATGGAGCTTGCAAAAAGCATCCGATAAACCCTTTAGCACTCTCACACTCCGCGTGATAAAAATGCAAAAAACGGCGCATTTTGGCAGAATTATATATTGTGGAAATAAGTTGTAACTAAAGTGTAAACTATGGAAAAAACACTTGATTTTTATTTTTTCCGGGTGTACAATATATTCGTGAGTTAGCACTCAGCCATCACGAGTGCTAAAAACAAGAAAAATATGCACGTCTTTTGACGGCTGAAATATCAGGAGGAAATTATTATGACTATCAAACCGCTTGGCGACAGAGTTGTTGTTAAAATGGTAGAAGCTGAGGAAACCACAAAGAGTGGTATCATTCTTGCAGGTGCTGCAAAGGAAAAGCACCAGGTTGCTGAGGTTGTTGCAGTTGGCCCCGGCGGACTTGTTGAGGGCAAAGAGGTTGTTATGACCGTTACCGTTGGACAAAAGGTTATCACCGGCAAGTATGCAGGCACTGAGGTTAAGTGCGACGGCAACGAGTACATCATCGTACGTCAGTCTGACATTCTCGCAGTTGTAGAATAAAGCAGCATAGTCCACAAGAACTGTAGGGGAGGGGCTTGCTCCTCTCCGGAAAACATACAATTTTTTGAAAGGATAGTGTATTAAAATGGCAAAGAACATTATTTACGGAATTGAAGCAAGAAACGCACTTCTCGCAGGCGTTGATAAGCTTGCAAACACAGTTAAGATCACCATGGGTCCCAAGGGCAGAAACGTAGTGCTCGACAAGAAGTTCGGCGCTCCCCTTATCACCAACGACGGTGTTACCATCGCAAAGGAGATCGAGCTTGAGGATGCGGCTGAAAACATGGGCGCACAGCTCGTTCGCGAGGTTGCTACCAAGACTAACGATGCTGCAGGCGACGGTACTACTACCGCTACACTTCTCGCTCAGGCGTTCATCAACGAAGGTATGAAGAACGTTGCGGC
The DNA here is from genome assembly GCA_045644145.1 of Candidatus Flemingiibacterium sp. GTDB lineage: Bacteria > Bacillota > Clostridia > Oscillospirales > CAG-272 > Flemingiibacterium. Next base: position 15,476 of record JAZRGK010000028.1, on the reverse strand, counting down.
AGGCGCTAACCCCATCGTTATCCGCAAGGGCATCCAGAAGGCTGTTGACAAGGCGGTTGCAGGTCTTGTTGCTAACTCCGCAAAGGTTAACGGCACCGCAGACATTGCTCGTGTAGGTACTGTATCTTCCGGCGACGAGGTTATTGGTAACCTTATCGCAGATGCTATGGAAAAGGTAACCTCTGACGGCGTTATCACCGTTGAGGAGTCTAAGTCCGCTGAGACCTACTGCGAGGTTGTAGAGGGTATGCAGTTTGACCGCGGTTACCTCTCTCCCTACATGGCAACCGATACAGACAAGATGGAAGCTGTTATCGACGATGCGTTCATCCTTATCACTGAGAAGAAGATCTCCAACATTCAGGAAATCCTTCCCCTTCTTGAGCAGATCGTTCAGGCGGGCAAGAAGCTCCTTATCATCGCTGAGGACGTAGAGGGCGAGGCTCTTACCACCCTCGTACTCAACAAGCTCCGCGGCACATTCATGTGCGTAGCTGTTAAGGCTCCCGGCTTTGGCGACAGAAGAAAAGAAATGCTCCGCGACATCGCGGCTCTCACCGGCGGTGAGGTTATCTCCGACGAGCTTGGTCTTGAGCTTAAAGATACCCAGATCACACAGCTCGGCCGTGCAAGACAGGTTAAGGTAAACAAGGAAAACACCATCATCGTAGGCGGCGCAGGCAATCCCGATGATATCAAGTCCAGAATCGCTCAGATCAAGAACGGTATCGAAACCACCACTTCCGATTTCGATCGCGAGAAGCTTCAGGAAAGACTTGCAAAGCTTTCCGGCGGCGTAGCAGTTATCAAGGTTGGTGCGGCTACTGAAACCGAGATGAAGGAAAAGAAGCTCCGCATCGAGGATGCTCTCAACGCTACCAAGGCGGCTGTTGAGGAAGGCATCGTTGCAGGCGGCGGTACTGCTTACCTCAACGTAATCGACGACGTTAAGGCTCTCCTTGACGCTGTTGACGGCGATGAAAAGACCGGCGTTAAGATCGTTCTCAAGTCCCTTGAGGCTCCTGTTCGTCAGATCGCTGAGAACGCAGGCTTTGAAGGCTCCATTATCGTTGACAAGATCATGTCCAGCGGTAAGAAGGGCTACGGCTTCGACGCATACAACGAGAAGTACGTTGATATGATGGAAACCGGTATTGTTGACCCCACCAAGGTTACTCGTTCCGCACTTCAGAACGCGGCAAGCGTTGCTGCAACCGTTCTCACCACCGAGGCAGTTGTTGCAGACATCAAGGAAGCTGAGCCGGCAATGCCCGCAGGCGGTATGGGCGGCGGCATGGGCGGTATGTATTGATAACGCGCCAAAAGCGAATATATTCCCCCTCGGCAACACTGCCGAGGGGGATGTTTGTTATAAAAATATCCCCAATTATCTAAGGATACTAAAATTTAAAAAAATATTTCCGAATCATCTTGACATTCACCCTAGGTTAAATGCTAAAATATCTTCCGAAAGGAGCTGATTTGCGTGAGAATGAAAGAAGTATGTGAAAGAACAGGGTTGACGGACCGAGCCGTGCGGCTGTATATTGACAGCGGACTTGTTGATCCAAAGCGGGAAAGCAGCTACACGGGCAGAAGTGCAATCTATTTTGAGGAAGCGGACATTGAAACACTTCAGATGGTTGCGGTGCTGAGAAAAGCCGGCTTCTCCATCGCGGATATCAAAAAAATGTTAATGTTTCCGAAAGAGATTCCTGCGGTGATCCGCACACATCGTGCCGCTATTGAAGAAGAGATCGCCCAAAAGCAGGCTGTTTTAAAAAACCTTTCTTCTTTTTCGGATTCTTCATTTGAAAGCTGTTACGCTCTTGCAGCGGCAATCAGCAAATCTTCTCCCGGAATTTCCATACCAAAGGAGGATATTTACATGAATTTTGATGAAATCAAAAAAATGATCCGTGGAAGACTGCCGTCAATTTTTGCCTTTGGGGCTTTGCTGATCGGCATGCTGACCTTTATTACCCTGGGAATCAAAACAGCATTCCTGAATTTTACAATAGCAAACGGCGGCGGTTACGATACAAATTATGCCCTCATCTTTAGCGGATTCAAATCCGCACTTGCTCTTACTCCCGCGGTGCTTGCCGTGTTTGCCGCAGGGTTTATGATCCCACGTTTGGCAGGCGGTAAACGCAAATGGCTGATCATCAGTCTGTCATTCTGCGTTCTTTCGGCTGTGACAATGTTACTGCTTCCGGATGATGTAAGCAGCCGGATGTATTTGCATGAATTTCTCGCGTACCGCTATTCTTTCATGAACAGCATTTTCCATGTGGCGCACAAAGGCATAGATTTCTTTATTGCTTCGCTGAAATTTATTCCCCACCTTGTTGCTACAATCCTGATTGCTGTAGCCCTTACACGAGAAAACGATTTTTTTGAATAACTCCGATTCGGCAGGGTGTTCCCTCTGCGACACCGCACCACAAACCCGTAGGGTGATTCAAAATCAAACGGAACACTGTAACCGATAGAAATTAAACATTAGAGCCGGCAAAACACTTCAGGCTGCTCACAGCGTAATGTAAGCAGCCTGATTTTTATTTCCCGTGATACTTGGTATTCACCTGATAGCGAGGCTCGCAGGTGAGATTTACGCCAAGCTTCTTGAAGGTCTTTGTATCTATCTCCGAAAGAATCACCGACGAGTGTATCTCACATCCCGAAAGCTTGTCAAGCTGATCGAGGGACCTTGCCGCAAGAGGTGAGGTTGCCGCACAGATTGAGAGAACTATAAGCACCTCATCTGTGTGCAGCCTTGGATTGCGGTTGTGGAGATAATCCACCTTAAGATGCTGTACCGGCTCGATTATGGACGGCGGAATAAGTTGTACCTCGTCGTCAATGCCGGCTAATTTCTTCAGCGCGTTGAGTAGAAGCGCCGCAGACGCACCAAGAAGCGAAGACGTTTTTCCCGTGACAATAGTGCCGTCGGGAAGCTCGATTGCGGCGGCAGGAGCATTTGTCTGCTCCGCTTTTTTGTTTGCCGCATCTATTACCGGACGTATTGCCGGCGACAGATTTGCCTGCTTCATTAAAAGATCAAGCTTGTGCACGGTTTCACCGATTGCAGCGTTTTCCTTCTGTTCGCAGAGCGCGGTATAGTAACGACGCACGATTTCACGGTATGATGCCTCGCACACAGCATCGTTGTCAATGATACAGTTGCCTGCCATATTTACACCCATATCCGTGGGAGATTTGTACGGAGATGCGCCGAAAATGCGCTTGAACATAGCATCCACAACGGGGAAAATCTCCACGTCGCGGTTGTAGTTTACCGCAGTCTTGCCATATGCCTCTAGGTGGAACGGGTCGATCATATTTATATCGTTGAGGTCGGCTGTTGCGGCTTCATATGCCATATTTACGGGGTGCTTAAGCGGTATATTCCATATGGGGAAGGTTTCAAACTTCGCGTATCCTGCCTTTATGCCGCGCTTGTTCTCATGGTAAAGCTGTGAGAGGCAAACCGCCATTTTTCCGCTTCCGGGTCCTGGGGCGGTGACGATAACAAGGCGTTTTGTGGTTTCAACAAAATCGTTTTTGCCGTATCCGCTGTCGCTGACTATAGTTTCAACATTATAGGGGTATCCGTCTATTGAATAGTGGTGATAAACCTTAACGCCAAGGTCGGTAAGCTTCTTTTCAAACTTCACCGCGTTGCTCTGTGAATCAAAACGGGTAAGAACCACACTGCCTACATATAGTCCAACGCTGGTAAAGGCGTCAATAAGGCGAAGCACATCAAGGTCGTATGTTATGCCAAGGTCGCCGCGAACCTTATTCTTTTCGATATCATCCGCGTTTATGGCAATAACGATCTCCGCATCGTCCTTTAATTGGAGAAGCATCTGAAGCTTGCTGTCGGGGCGGAATCCGGGCAGAACTCTTGCCGCATGATAATCGTCGAAAAGCTTTCCGCCAAATTCGAGATAAAGCTTTCCGCCGAACTGCGCGATACGTTCGCTAATATGCGCCGACTGCATTTCAAGATATTTATTGTTGTCGAAACCTATCCTTGACATGTGTTGTCACCCCGTTTTATAATCAATCAAACTATATTATAACACAATTCGGGGGATTTTTCAACACAATTTTGAAAAAAACACAAATTTCTCCCCCTTCGCTGTGGGACTTGACATGCGGGAGCGTTTGTGGTATACTTTAATGTAGGTTGTTTTGCTTAAAACAAAGCTTAAATACGGAGAAAAACAATGGAACTCAAAAATCTTAACGGACGCGGAGCCAGAATGCTCCTTGTTTATCCTGACTATACAGACCGCGACTGCCAACGGCGTGTCAGCGGCGGAAACTACAGCGAAGGACTTGCATCAATTTCCGCAGTGCTTAAAGAGGGCGGTCATGATGTAAAGCTTCTTCATCTTCTTAATCTCCATACCGAGGAAGACTATAAAAACCGCCTTTCAGAACTAGGCGAATTCGATATTATCGGCTTCTCCATCCGTACTACTGCGTTCCCGGACTGCGTTAACTATATAAAGTGGACAAAAGAGGTCTGCCCCGACGTATTCGTTATCTGCGGCAGCTATCACTGTACCCTTGTGCCCGATGAGGTGCTTGCGGTTGACGGCGTTGACTGCGTATGCGTAGGTGACGGTGAATACGCCGAGCTTGAGCTGTGCGACAAGATGCGCGACGGCGAGGATTACACCAATGTAGAAAGCCTTTACTTCAAGATGCCCGACGGAAGCATTAAAAAGAATCCTATTCGTCCCCTCTTTGCTGATCTTGACAGAATCCCGATTCCCGATTTCGAGCTGTTCGACTACGACAATCTGGAATCCTCGAAGGTAGGCACTGCCATCGTAGTAGTCAGCCGCGGGTGCTTCTACAACTGCACCTACTGCGGCAACGGCAACTTCCGTAAGGTTTACCCCAACAAGAAAATCTACGCTCGCTTCCGCTCTCCAGAGAACGCTATACTTTACCTTAAAACTCTGCTTGCAAAGCATCCGCAGATAAAGTTCATCAACTTCCGCGATGCTATATTCAATATGTTCCCGGATTGGTTTGACAAGTTCATCGACATGTACACAAAGGAGATACACCTGCCGTGTACGGGTAATATCCGCTTTGACATTCTCACCGAGGAAACGGTCAAGAAGATGAAAGCCGCAGGCTTCTATACTATTGACATGGGACTTGAAAGCGGTGACCCAGAAATGCGCTTCAAGTATCTGCGCCGCTATCAGACCGACGAAATGATAATCCGCTGCTCCGGTTGGTTCCACAAATACGGTATCGCTCAGCTCACCTACAACATCATCGGTTTACCCTTTGAAGATATACACCGTGCGCTTAAGACAATTAAGTTAAACGCGCGTATCAAGAGTGACCGTACAATACCGAACATTTTCTATCCGTATGAGGGTACCGCTCTTTATGAAATATCAAAGGAAGCCGGATTTATTCCCGAGGGTGATCTTACAAAGCGCCGTGTACCGCTTGTACAGCCTCAGTTTCCCGAGGAGCAGGTGCTGTTCATCGAGGCGTACTTTATGCATTTTGTAAAGCGTTACAAATGGGCTTATGCGATGCCGGAGTGGTTAGGCAAGCCTTATGAAAAGTGGCTCGACAAGCGTGTGACCGGCAAGCATGTTCCCTACAAGCTGCTTGTTAAGCTTCACGACATGTATGCCGCGGTGCGCAACAAGCTTAAAGATTTCCTCGTAAACAAAATGCCGAAGGTTTATGTGAAGCTTCGCATGCTTAAGCATAGGAAGAAGGCGCAGTCCAAATAAAGGAGAGAAAAATGGCACACTATATAGACAGAGAAAAATGCATCTGCTGTGCGACCTGCGATGTGGAATGTCCCTTTCATGCGGTCATTATCAGCGCCGAGGGAAAATTCAGCATTGACAAAGAAAATTGCCGTGACTGCGGCAAATGTGCGGCGGCGTGCCCCATGGATGCAATAACAAGAGAATAATATAGAAAGTAGCTGCTGCAAATACAGATTTTGTATTTGCAGCAGCTACTTTCATGCTCATTATCAAACGGGTTGATCGCTATCGGATGTGGCGTTGTGCTTTTTCCGATACTCGCTTGGAGTACGGCCCTTGTTGTTTAGCTCTAACCCAAAGGAGGACGCCCTGCACACGACAGGGCGTCTTATTATTTTGGGAAATTATTCTACTGTAAATTCCGCGGTGAATCTTACGCCGTTCACTTTAAATGTGAGGGTGTATTCGCCTGCTTCAAGAGCTTCCACAGTGTCAATCTCGAAGGAGAAGGTATCGGTTTCAAGAAGAGAAGCGGTGAAGCCTTCGCTGTCAACCTCTACTTTTCTGCCGGTTTCGGGATTAAGCACTGCGAGAGAGGTAAACTCGTAGGAATCTGCACTGCGGAGATCATCCTCTGCCGCAACGGTGATCTTACTGTCGGCATATCCTGCGCTGAAGGAAGCCGGGCCAAGAAGGATGACAGACTTAACTGCACCGTCTTCGATGATTATCTCAACGCTGCCCATGAATACATCCTTAAGTGCAATCGAAGTAACGGTTTCATCGGAGTTAAGCTTTGTAAACTTAGCGCCGCTTGCCAGCTTGTAGGTTTCACCGCCTACAGTAATGGTGGTAGAGGTGTAACCGGATACGATGCCGCTTGTTACGGATGCTTCGGTGGTGGAAATAAGACCGTCAATGTCGGTAAGGTAGTTAGTACCCTCAGAAAGCTCAGCGCTTCTTGACATCATAGTATCAATCTTTCCGGTGGAGAGATCAAGCGCGATGTAGAGGTTGTACACAGTTCCATCAATATACTCCTTGCCAACATGGCGGATAACCTTAACAGAGGATGCTGCCGCATCTACACTGCCAAGACTGCCGTCTGAGATATAGAGATAACGAAGTGTTTCTACAGAGCCTATTTCGTTGTCAAATATAGCGGTAACAGATGCGCCGTCGTTAATGGTTATGGTGGAAGTGTATGCACCGGATACCTTTACGAAAGTGTCGCCTACCTTTACAACGATCACAGTGCGGCCATCCATTACGAACTTAACGGAGCTGCTGTCGCCTGCGGTAGATATGAGGGAATCAGCCTCACCTGCGGAGATGGTGTGATAGGAGCTTCCTGCGGTAATGGTGCTGGAGCTTGCCTCATCAATAGCAAACGCAATTTCATCGTTGCGATCGCCTGACTGAACAAACTTATTGTCACCGGACACGATCATGCCGCCGCTTACAGTGCGGGGGATAAGGGTATACTCGCCGTCGGAGTCAACGGTGTAGCGGTATACTTCGCCCGGACGAACAACACGGTTAGATACCATAATGGTTTCTTCCTTGCCGTCGATTATAGCTTCCATAACGTATCCGAACTTGCCGTCGGTGAACACAGGGGTGGTATCGCTCTGAGCCACAAGATACTTGGAAGGAGCCTTTACGGTAGCGTCAGAGGATTCTACCGCAAGGATCTGATCGCCGTATGCTACGACGCTTACGGTTTCGCCCACACCGAGCTCAGCGTGGATATCCTCAGCGGCGATGCCAAGCTTCGCATTACCGAGAATATAGCGAGTACCGCCGATAGTCGCGGTAGTGCTTGTCAGGCGGGTAACCTTCATAGGCTCGCTTACGGGGAGAACCGCCGCAAGTTCAAGAGAAGCGTTGCCCTCGTTGAAATAGTAGAGAACATAGTCGCCGCTTTCAGCCTTATCGGGGTTGATTATTGTAAGCTCATCCTCTTCCATGCCGCCGGCAAGGTTGATCTCGCCGTCCTCTATCTCAAGCATACCAAACTCAAAGGGCTTGATAATGAGTCGGCTGGCAACACTGCTTTCCTTACCGTCAAAGATAAGATGCGCATCAAACGCGCCGGTAAGGTCAGCAAGCTCTTCGTTGGACATCACCTGAACGAGAGTGCCATCACCGGAATAAGCATACACAAGAAGCTCGTTTGCGTTAGTGGAGAGTGCATCGGAAAGCTCCTCAACTACCTGATATTTCACACCCTCAATAAGAGTGTACTTGTAGTCCTTCTCCACCTCGATCTTCTCGGCCGCGGTGCTCTTACCAAGCTCAGTACAGCCAAGTACGCTTACAAGACCGGACTTGTCGTCACTCTTGTATACCAGCTTATAGCTCTTACCGATATGGCTGTCCGCCGCCCCCTCAAGCTCAAGCTCTTCATACTTTACGGTAATAAGACCGTCCCCGGTATGAACGGTGATATAACCGTCCTTGGCAACGGTATCTACACCCTCAAGGGCATAGCTGTTGGTAGCCACAATAACGCTCTCGCTTATCTCATAACCGAAAACGCGCTCTACTATAGTAGTAGACTCATAGAAGGTGGAGCCGTTTGCCGCGGTCTTAGGAATAAGATATTCTGCGGTAACCGCATTGTAAAGAAGACCTGCAATTTCCGCTCTGGTAAGTACGCTTGTGTACTCTACATCCTCCATGCCGTCATCAAGACCGAGCTTGATTGCGGTATCAATGTAGGTCCAGGGATAGCCTGCATTCATTTTTGCGGTATCGTGGCCAAGTGCACGAACCAGCATAGTCATAGCATCCTGCATGGTGATACCCTCGGTAGGCTCAAATGTGGTAGCCGATGTACCGAGAATATATCCGGAAGCATTTGCCCAGGAGATAGCACCGTGGTAGGTATCGTCATAGAGGTCGGTAAAGGCAGTAGAGTTGATTCTGCCTGCACTGTCCTTGCCGATCATAAGTCTGAACAGAAGCATAGCCATCTGCTCACGGGTAACCTTTTCATCGGGTGAAAACTCTTTGTCGCTTGTACCCTTAATGACTCCAATATCGGAAAGGATCTCGATCTGCTCAGCATAGCGGTCACCGGATGCAATATCATCGTATGACTTAGCATGAGCGCCGGTCATAAGTGCCGCCACTATCATAAGTGTGGCAAGAGAACCGGACATGATTCTTCTGAGATTTCTCATTGTCTTGGAATCCTCCATATAATTATGATTCACAGTCAAGCGGCATCCGCTAAAACAGATGTCCTTGCCGTGTGAATATATGATAACATACGGGCGAACAAAAATCAATGATTTTAGTGCACATGTTATAAAACTGTCAGCATTATTCATCCAAAATATATGAATAATGAATATTTTTCCAATGCTTCTGGCACTGTTTGAAGAACAATGAAAAATATCCCCATGCAGTCATATCATGCAGGGGGATATTGATATATTTATGAATTCCGCTCACAGACGAGACTTATTTTCCGAGCAGTATATCGTCAATTGCCGCAAATACGTCAGACTTTGCATCTTCGGAAAGAATGCAGTAGACAACATATCTTCCCATGACCTTAACGGTGGCTGACTGAAGCTTTGGCTTCTCCTCGGGCATATACTCATCCATCCATGTATCAAGGCGCATAGTGAGGTAGTCGGAAACGATACCCTTGATGCTGTCTACCGCATCCTCGGACGGCGCTTTGAATATGCCGTACTCATCAATATTTATACCGCTTGACTGTATCTTCACGGCATACTCCGCAAATGCGGATACATCAATTTTCATCATGCCTTTGATATAGTCATCGGGCACCTCTGTCATTGAGCTTCCCTCGGGAAGTGCCGAATCTGCCGCCGCGGTCAGCTTGGATACGGGAATTTCGGTACTGTAGGAAGCGGTGGCACCGCAGGATGCAAGAACCACCATAGAAGCGGCGATTACGATAGCTAAAATAAAAGATAAATGCTTTTTACTTAACATTTTTTCAAAATCCTTTCAAAAATCATTCGGTTATGTACGCATGGGTGCGGAGATTGTCAAGCTCAATTTTAAATGATACTTCATTTAAATGCATTCCATCGCCGTTCTGATAGTTCTCAGGAAGCCAGCCCTCGGAGTCGCAAAGCGCGGAGTAGGTATCAACAAACTTTACGCCAACCTCGTCGGCAATTTCGAGAATCCAACGGTTTGCCGCCATTATTTTCTCGTTGTTAATGTCGTTAAGGGATTTATATGAGCGTGCCACGGGGAAAATAGACTGACAGATTATCTTTGTGTCCGGACTTGCTTCACGGATAGTTTCAAGCATCTTCTTATATTCGGATTTGAAATATTCCTCATCCATGATAGCAACGCCGTTAACACCGAGAGTTACCACAAGATATTCTGGCTTCTTCTCGGTTACAGCTTCTTTTATTGTCATTTCGGTGTTGGTTTCGGGATACACAATTTTCGCAAAAGACACCTGAGTAAGGGTAAGCGTACCGCTTTTCGGTGTCCACACCTGGGTGGTCTGCTTGCCTCCATTTAACATTTTGTATGCGCGAAGACCGTATGTGGTGGAATCGCCAAGGAATATTAGCTTATCAATGTATTCACCGCCTGCATCCTCGGTGGAAGCAAGAACCGTATCAGGGTATTTTGCGAGGACGCTGTCCCATTCCTCGGTAGAACTTCTCGAAGGCTCCGAAGCCGATGCGGCATGTACCGATACGGAAGCGGCTGTGTCGAGCGCTGCCGCGGTATCCGCGGAGGCAGATGCTGTGGTGTCTGCCGGAACTTCCGCTGTAGTGTCAGCCGTTATATCTGCATTTAGGGAATCAGTTTCCTCTGCCACATTCGGGTCGGCAAACAGAGGTGAGGTATCTTGGGTAGTTTCATCAGCACCATTCGCATGGCGCACCGTGGAAACCGATACAAGGATAATAAGTGCCGCAATTACGACAAAAATTATTACTGCCGCGACTTTATACATAAGTCCTTCGTTACTGTTTGTGTTCACCTTTAGTATTCCTCCGATTATGACTAAAAATGTTATTTTCTATAAGAATCGCCGAATTTTGATTCGTATTCTTTTCCTTCCGATCTGCGGTTCCGAACAATACTGTTAATAATCAGCACTGCAAAAGCGATAAGAAGATACAGCACCGCAAAAAGAAGCAGGCGTACTGTAATCTGCATAGCATTCGTGTAAGCGCCCGGGATGATAACCGTAACAAGCGTCCACACGGCAAGGCATCCGAGAAAATGGATCACAAGCCGCACAGAAAGCGAATAATCAGAGCGCAGTATCAGATTGAGTGCGGAAACCGCTATGCAGGCAAAAAAGATAAGCGCCGCGGCACTAAGGCTAAGGAATTTCCCTGCCGTACCGCCCTCTGACGGCGCAAGCTGGTTAAACACGTTTGCGATGATAAGTATCAAAAATTCAGATGCAGTAAAATACAGACAGGCGTTAAGAATTACCTGCTTTATTTTTTTCATTATGCACATATCACGAAAATCCTTTGAAAAATTCGGCATTTTTAAATCGACCGCAATCTATATCATACCACCTTTTTTAATTTTTTTCAACTATACGCAGTAAATATTTATAAATCCGTAATTTTTTCATAACATTTAAGAGATATTTTAACACAAACCGCGGATTTTTCGTGCCGTTTTTTCATATGGGCGGCAAAGCAGTATATTGCCCGCAAAAAATATTGGCCTTATAATGCATAATTTTCCGTATAATGATTGACTTTTGCGCCAAAAAAATGTATAATATAATATGTGTAATTATGTTCAGTGAATAATCATGCGGTGAGGCTTTATTAAGGCTGTGCCGTTAAGATATGAAAGAGGTCTTGTATGGAAGATAAAATCAAAACGCCCGTAACACGTCATACTGCAAGAGAATACGTTTTCGCGCTTCTTTTCGCCAAGGCATTCTCACCCGACGATGCCGCAGACGAGTTCTATGCCCGTGAAATCGAAAATGCGGAGATCGAATTCGGCGACCAGATTGACTATGTGCACGATGCATTTTTCGGGATCATGTACAACCTTGCGGATATAGATGAAAAAATCTCTCAGACTGCTTCGGGATGGGCTCTCAGCCGACTTGCCAAAGTAACGGTGTCTATCATGCGGCTCTGCGTTTATGAGATGACAAGCGTTAATGATGTTCCAAAGCGTGTAGCTCTCAATGAAGCTGTAGAGCTTGCAAAGAAATACGATGACGATAACTCGCCGGCATTTGTAAACGGCGTACTTAATACAATTTCTCACGAGCTTCCTGACCGTGAGTGCGACCTTGACTGATGAAGCGTTTCTACATCGGTATAGATACTTCAAACTATACCACATCCTGCGCACTTTTTGATGCATCCGAGTGTATATTTCACTCGAACGTAAAAAGGCTTCTCGGCGTAACCGACGGGGAACGCGGACTACGGCAAAGCGATGCAGTATTTGCGCATATAAAGAATCTGCCATCGGTAACGAAAGAAGCCCTTCGGGACATTGTGCCGGAGCAGTTGTGCGCCGTAGGTGTATCAGCTACCCCAAGGGATGCGAACGGCTCATATATGCCCTGCTTTCTTTCGGGCGAAGCGGCAGCATCGACTCTTGCCGCAGGCGCAAAAAAGCCGCTCCACCGATTTTCCCATCAGGCTGGCCATGTAATGGCGGCGATATTTTCAAGTAATTCCCCCGATCTGATAGAACGGGAATTTATCGCCTTTCACGTTTCCGGCGGCACTACGGAAATTCTCAAGATAACTCCACATGACGTGGGCTTCGTTATAGAAAAGCTTGGCGGCACGCTTGATCTGAACGCCGGGCAGTGCATTGACCGCGTTGGGGTTGCAATGGGGCTTTCGTTTCCATGCGGACCTAAGCTTGAGGAGCTTGCTCTTAAAAACACCGAACGCATCGAAAAAACCAAGCTTTCGGTTAAAGGCTGCGAGTGCAATCTGTCGGGCGTCGAAAATAAGGCGGCTAAGATGATAACAGACGGAAAGCACCTCGAATATGTGGCGGCGTATGTCCTTGATTTTATTGGTCGCACTATTGCAGAGCTTACCCAAAATGCGCTTGACGGTAAAAATCTGCCCGTGCTGTACGCAGGCGGTGTCATGTGCAATTCCATCATCAAGGATATGATACTTAAAAACGGCTTCGATGCCAGATTTGCCGAGCCGAAATTTTCAAGCGACAATGCCGCAGGCTGTGCACTTCTCTGCGCGGCGGCGGAGGAAGGATGGGCGTTTTGGACGAAATAAGCGCAAATGTCCGCTCTGCGGATGAAAAAGACCGCGCGGTGCTGACTGTAGCACAGCTTAACGCCTATATAAAGCAGATCATTGACGGTGACCGCATACTTGCAAACGTATGGGTCAAGGGCGAGATATCCAACTTCACAAATCACTACAAAACCGGTCATTTTTACTTTACCGTAAAGGACGCCGATAGCCTTATCCGCGCTGTAATGTTTAAAAGCGCGGCGGCAAAGTTAAAATTTGTGCCGGAAAACGGCATGAAGGTTATTGTCCGCGGAAGAGTTTCCGCTTTTGTACGCGACGGTCAGTATCAGATATATGTTGAGGCAATGGAGCCGGACGGCATCGGAAGTCTTTATATCGCCTTTGAGCAGTTAAAGAGAAAGCTTGAAGCGGAGGGGCTTTTCTCTCCTGCGAAAAAGCGCCCTCTCCCAAAGATCCCAACGCGCATAGGTATAATCACCTCGCCCACGGGAGCGGCGGTTCGCGATATGATAAACGTAACAAAACGCCGATTCCCCTATGCTAAGCTCGTTCTGTATCCGTCCCTTGTGCAGGGCGCAGATGCGGCGCCTCAGCTTATTGCAGGCGTGAATTACTTTAACGCCGCACGAAGCGTTGACGTAATAATTATCGGCCGCGGCGGTGGCTCTATCGAAGATTTATGGGCGTTCAACGATGAAACCCTCGCCCGTACCGTTGCGGCAAGCGAGATTCCCGTAATAAGCGCGGTGGGCCATGAAACAGACTTCACCATCTGCGATTTTTCGGCGGATATGCGTGCTCCCACTCCATCTGCAGCGGCTGAGATTGCCGTTCCGGACACTGGGGAGCTTCTTCGCAAGATAAACAATATCGTGGGGCACATGGAGCTTGCGCTGACCAAGAATATTTCCGCAAGGCGAAATAAGCTCTCGGAGCTTGCAAAGAGCCGTGCGCTGACCTCGCCCCAAAATTTCATAGACGACAAGCGCATGCTCCTTCTCTCCCTCTCCGGGCGACTTGAGCAGGAGATAAAGCTGTCGCTAACTGATAAACGCGGCAAATTTGCATCGCTTACGGCATCCCTTGAGGCTCTCAATCCCATGTCGGTCATATCCCGCGGATATTCGGCAGTATTTGATGAATCGGGAAGGCTTGTAAAAAGCACGAAGCAGATAAAAAAAGGCGACCGTTTCAAATTCCGCACCACCGACGGCAGTGTTCTCGGCGAAGCGGTGGAAATCGTCCCGAGTGTAAAGGAGTAACCTACGGAGCTTTTTCGCTGACCGCGGATGCTTCCCGTCGGGAATCGGCGCAAAATCTTATAATCTACAGAAAGGCATGGTTGTAACCGTGGAAAATAAAAAAGAGCTTGCCTTCGAGGAGGCACTTGCAAGGCTTGAAGAAATAGTCCGCGCCCTTGACGGCGGAGCTGCTCCCCTTGATGAATCTCTGGCACTTTTCGAGGAAGGTGTTAAGCTTGTTAAGCTTTGCTCGGCTAAGCTCGACGGTGCAGAGCAGAGAGTGAAAATTCTTGTGCGCGGCGAGGACGGCGGCGCCATAGAGCAGGACTTTGTTCCGGCACAGGAGGGCGCAAAATGAGCGGTACAGATATAGAAAACCTAATGGGCATAGGTGCCGCGGCTGTGGAAACTGTGCTTGCGGAATATGCTTCCGGGGCTGATGCCAAATTTGGCGTTATATACGAAGCAATGCGTTACAGCCTGCTTGGCGGCGGCAAACGGTTAAGACCGTTTCTCGTTCTGCAGTTTGCTCTGCTTTCCGCTGCAGAGAGCGGTGCTGATCCGGAGCGTGCATACAACGCAGGACTTGCCTATGGGGCGGCGCTTGAAATGATTCACACCTACTCTCTTATACACGACGATCTACCCTGTATGGACAATGACGATCTTCGTCGCGGGAAACCCACAAGCCACATAAAATTCGGCGAAGCAAACGCACTTTTAGCAGGTGATGCGCTTTTAACTCGCTCCTTCGGAGTTGCGGCACAAAACGCCTATGCATCCCCCGAAACCAACTGCAAAGCAGTGGCTCTGCTTTCAAAGTGTGCAGGTGCCGACGGCATGATCGGCGGTCAGGTGCTTGATCTTATCGGCGAAAACGAACGTTTTGACATAGAAACCCTTGAACGCCTACAATCCCTTAAAACCGGCGAGCTTATAAGATGCGCGGCACTTCTCGGATGTTACGCCGGCGGTGCTTCCGAGGCACTGTGCGATGCGGCGGAAAAATATGCCCTCGGGGTAGGCAGAGCGTTTCAGGTGATTGACGATATTTTGGATGTTACCGGCGATGTGGCACTGCTCGGCAAGCCTATCGGAAGCGACAAGGACAGCGGCAAGACCACATTTCTCTCATTTATGAGTGTGGACGAAGCATACTCCTACACCGAAAAGCTCACCGAATCGGCAAAAAGTCGGAGGCCAAGCGGTCTTAGGAAGACAAT
>JAZRGK010000027.1:0-34851 GCA_045644145.1 Candidatus Flemingiibacterium sp. | reverse complement strand
CCGTTGGAGCACGCCGCCGCGAGACGCAGACCAAGCGTTGTCTTGCCTTCGCCTGGATCACCCTGTATGATCGTGATCTTCCCGAACGGGATGTACGGATACCATAACCACTCCACCTCCTGAAGTTCGATCTCGGACATTTTCTGGATTTTCATTTCTGTTGTCATTCATTTCTCCTTTTCGTTTGTTGTCTCACATCATTTCTCTTGTCTGTTTTTGTATCGGCTGAATCATGACCATCACTCCTTTCCGATGTTTATGTTCGATTTCTGAAAACAAAAAGACCCATACACAATGCACAGATACGGAAACACCAATAAGCGAACGTACTCGTTCGCTTAAAAAAGATGTTCCGTGCCTATGTATTATGTATGAGTCTAAAACTCGTGTGTATATGCGTATGGAATGCGTATGAAACGCTGTGCGGCTCCCGAAGGAGCACGGTGGCACATTATGACATCTATTCAGTTGTTTAAGCCTCTTTTGAAAAAGAGGAATAATAGTATAACACGGATTTGCAAATCTGTCAATAGTTTCTCGAATGTTTTTTCGAAAAACTTGAATATTTTTTTGAAAAGTGGGTATACTATATTATTTTTGTTAAAAAGCCTACGGATGCTGTACAGGCGCGGCACGTTTGCGCACACGCGCCCGCTGTGCGGTCTTGGTGGTTCTGTCGCGTACAACCCCGTCGGCGAATACAATCGCCACACGCGGTGTTTTACGCGGTCACACGGCGTAGGATAGAGGGCGGCGTGTTTCACGTCGCCCTTTTGCGTGACTTTTTGGGGATGAACTGCAGAAGGCTACCCCGATTTGGGGCAGCCTGAATGAGAAGGAGGCGATCATTCGTCGCCCCCTGTTGTCATCACCTCGATGATGATTTTTGCTCCAAGCGTGAAGCCTTTGATGAACGCCTCGCGCTCGGTCAGATCGTGCATCTCGGTTGTGCAGTCCGCGAATTTTTCGAAGATTTCCTTTTCTTCGTTATTCAGCCGGTAGAGCAGATCTTCCTGATGCCGTACCACCAGTGCCAGCAGTTCGGCGTACGCGCTGTCCCGCTTGAACGGCCGCTCCCACGGCGAGATGTTGCCGAACCACAGGTCTTCAAGGATGTTCATGCTTGCCGCCTCGCTTTCCGATGGTTTCGTCAATGATCACCGCCGCGAGCACCTTGCCGAAATATTCGAGCTCGTTTTCTCCATCGGGACATCCAAACTGCTGCATTCTTTCCAGTGCCAAGTCGAGGTGCTCCGGCTTCACGTTCGGGTGGAGCCGGCAGAGTTCCGCTTTCCCGATAATGAGAGAGCGGTCCTGCTCAGGTATCTCCTGAGTCAGAACCGCTCCGGTTATGTGTTGTGTTTGTTTTTTCTGTGTCATGTGTAGTACCTCCTTTTTTGTGGTAGTACACACAATATCACAGAAGTGGGGGAAAGTCCAGAGAGAATTGCAATGTTGTCTATGAGTATGGGAATATGTTGAGAATCAGAAACGTGATTATTTACCCTTTCTCCAATTCACTTTCAAACAATGGTAAAAGTTTGGTTCTTATACTTGTATCACTTGGTACTTCTCTGATACCATACCCCATAATACGTCCATCAGCATGATGACGTAAATGTGGAAATATATACTTGTTACAAAGATCCGTTGCGAACTCATATCTTCCCCTACTGAGCAGAGCACCTCTGAGATAACCATTCATAATGCCTGCAGCAAAGTCTGCAAGTTGTATGCCTGCGCTTTGCGAACTACTTTCAGTAAGTATTCCTGAGTAAATATTTTTGTATTTGATAAAATCGCCATTTACTGTAATTTCATGGCAAGCAGCTTTCAGCTTTCTGATTTTATCTGGATTAAGTTCGTCCATAATGATAGTTGCAAAATTATTGGGACGAGCATCCATATTCACTCGTTGCATTGCTTCTTGAAGATGGAACTTCAACATTTCTTCTTCGGAATGGTAGCATAGCTGCGTGTAAACACATGTAATTGTAAAAATAAACTGGAGCGATTTTTTATCTATTGCACGATTGAAAACACGGCAATAATAGTCTTTTAAAGTATCTTCAGATTTGCTTTTCAAGAATTCTGCACGATATTTTCTCTTGTGAATTTCCCAAAGATCAGACCACTTTATTTCTTCTCCTACAGGGATACTGTACTTCTTATTTAGTTCTTTAATTTCGTTTTGAAACAGACGATAGTCATCTGCAGACATACACACATTAGAGCGTATGTAGAAAGGGTGGCTATGACGAAACGTTTCGTTTGGCCGCTTATTGTATGCTCCGGCTTCATCTGTGAAAACCAAATATGTTTCGCTCACATTTACGCTCCTTTCTAAAAAGCAATTCTATAATAAATGCGTCTAACTGTCTTTCTTCAAATCACGACAAATAGAATTACCTTTTAAATCGTTTATGAAAGAAGATTCGTTTAGCTTTACCAGGGTATATATCCACTTTCCGCCCCAAACAATTGTCAAAACGCCAAAAACACCTGTTAAAATCACAAAAATTGCAGAAAGTACTGCGGCAGAACCTGTGATACCCCAAATATCATTAAAGGTTGCCGTAAGCAATGTGGTTAAACATGATAAAAAGGTACCAAAGAATGATAAAACGGTACCACCACTTGCTGATTTAAAATACTTATTATAAATCAACCTTGCTTTTGACTCATTGATCGTAACAGCAAATTCTTTTGTATTATCAAATACCTGTAGTTCAGTTTTTTGAGTACGAGTTTTCAAGGAGGTGTTAACTGTAGTATTCATATTAAACCTCCATATACAAGCTCATATCCAAAATTGGGAATGCTGTTTTATCAAGCCGATATGCATAAAAAATGACAAAAATCTTTTTATCATTTAAAGCACCTATTTCAACTGGTTTAGTGATTCCTGTTCCTAACGAGTTTGTATAATTAGTTAAATCAAAAATAACTTTACCGTTTTCGGGAGAGTGCATTGATGTTTTAATTTCATCGCTTTCGTCACAGTGAAATTTAAATTCAATATTTATCGACTCATTATCCGTTAAATCAATGTGTAGATTTACCGCTTCATTGCTTATGCAACAAATTCTGTTGGAATACACTAATCGTTTATTGTCGCAAATTACTTCTGTCATAATTACTTTCCTCCATTATTATCTGGTGCGGATTTAACTCCTTCAAGAATTTTCTTGGTTATTTCGCCCTGTATCTCGGGAAAATTAAAAGCACCTCCAAGCATGCCATTAAAAAGGCCGGTCATGATGTTGCCAGCTGCATTATACTTAGCCGTATTTTCCAACTCGCTTTCCTTACGTATCATTTCATTTTCATGTTCTTTTTGCATAATTTCAAGTTTGTGTTGGTGGTCTTTTTCTTTTGATTCCATTTCAAGCCGGTGTTGCTCACGAATCGCCTCAATGTCAACCTTATGTTGTTCCATGAGTTTTTCAATTTCATGTTCATTTGCTAATTTAAGCTTGTTTGTTTCAGACTTTGCTTGACTTTTAGCAAGAACAAAACTAACGATACCGCTAACGATTGCTGGAACGCACGCTATCAATAAAGTTTTTATCACTTCCATATTAAAGCTCCTTTCATTCCACGGTGGCTTGTCCGTTCATGAGCATGGGGAGCAGCCAATCCCGGAGTTTTGTGAGTTCGCGATTTTCATCTTGCACTTGACATATCTTTTCAAGCGCAGCATTGAAAATCGATTTTACAGAAGCCAATGTTGCAGCATCTGGCTTAAACACATACAATGCCTTAATATCATCGGCACTTAAGTGTCCCACCGTTGTCCTTGAAACAGTTTTTTCCCTTGCTTTAATATACGGCAACGATGAAAAATAGGCCATAAACACAGGATACTCGCATGTTGATCGGATTCTTACACACCGCTGGTTCAACAATGCTGGCTTGCTGTCCCAGAAATTTATGTGAAAGTTTCCGTCCATTCCAATTATCATATCTCCAGAGTGTAACCAATACTTCTTGTCAACTTTCTCCGTTGTGTAGGCTGAAATACTTCCTTCTAAAATATCTCGTATTCTTACAACAGGTTGCGCACTTGGATCCTCAACAAAGCACTCAGTATCAAAGGGAAAGCCATAGCAAACATCAAAGCTTTCTGTTACTGGAACAACATCCCACCCCTTCGGTATCTCGCGCTTGAGCTGGTCATTCCAAACCATTTCGCCACCGGAGGAACGATAGGGTTTCCCATCCGCATTCGGGAAATCAAACTGCGTAAACCAGTAGTCATAAAGCGTTTTTGCCATGGATTCCAGTTCGGTGCAGATGCGAGTGTTATTTTGGATCTTACAGTCAATACGCCATAAAAAATCAGAAACTGCATACTGTGTTTTCGTGTTTGGAATGCGTGTTATTACGTCATATATTTTTTCGGGTGCGGTATGCTTAACCTTTGTGCCCGATGAACTCCTTGCAATTTGTTCCCGCACAGATTTTGTCATGAACAGGTAATAAGCATATAGAGGCAAAAGTTTATTTTCATCACAGATAATTAAGCCAACTCGCTGGTTGTGAAGATATCTGTTGTTTTCAGGCACAATTGCAGTACTTCCCAACAATCCGGCGGCTTGCTCAGTCATGGCAACAATCAAGTCCCCCTTCTTACAAAGGTACTCTGGCGGGTAGTCTCCCGTATAAAAACGCTCTTTCTCGTCATTATACTTAAACCCCCCTTTTTCATAGAAGTTGCCAGGAGTTAGAATACTCTGAGTTCCATTTTCCGAGAAGAATTCACCCTTAAATGCCCAGCCATGTTTAATTGTTAGATATTCTCCTAACTTACTCATATTTCACCCGCCCCAACTGTGCCTTAATCTCATCCTCCAAACGGCGATTTTCTATGAAAAGTTCGTTTAAGCGAGAAATATATCCGTTCATCTCTTCTGCAAATTCTTCGGGTGAAAGTTCCACATATTCGGTCTTCACCTCAAAATACTGACCGGCAGAGAAGGACAACTTCTTTGCTTCGATATCCGCATAGCTGACTGCAACACAGAAATCATCCTCAGTTTTTCCGGCATTGCAGGTGTCAATAATTTTTGTGATTTCTTCCGGGCTTAAAACGGTACGCTGATTTTTGCCATCAACTTTAACTTTTGTGCCAAGTTTTGAAGCATCCATCAAAATAATATTGCCATCTTGATTTTCTTTGTCAATGAAGAGAATGGATACATTTGTACCAGTGGTAGCAAATATATTAGAGGGCATAGAAATTACACCCCTGAGCATTTTGTTGTTAACCAAGTGTTCACGGATCTTTTTCTGTATACCCGAACCTGCTGTTAGAAATCCGGTAGGAACAACAATTGCTGCTTTACCGTTTTCTGAAAGAGAAAAGATTATATGCTGTACAAATAACAAGTACACAGCCATGCCATCTAAATCCTTGTTGGGGATATTGGGAACACCTGCCCAAAAACGCTTTTTGTAATTTTCTCCCGCAAGCGTATCACGGGCATCAGAGAAGTCCACGTTGAACGGAGGATTGCTGACGATATAATCGAATGTTGCCAAACTATCGCCTTTTCTGTTCTTATGGAAGGGATTTAGCAAGGTATCACCGTGCACAATGTTAGGCAGAGAGTGAACCAAGTTGTTAAGAATAAGATTCAAGCGCAGAAACTCATTTGATTTTTGTGAAATATCCTGCGTGTAGATGGTGCAATTCTTCTCGCCAATTTCGTGAGCAAGCGCCAAAACAAGTGTACCGGAACCTGCTGCAGGATCGTAAACGGTAACGTTGGTAGCACCATCGGGAACCATTATCTTTGCGATAATACTTGCGATGGAATGAGGGGTATAGTACTCTGCATACTTGCCAAAATCCTTATTATAGTCTTTGATAAGGTACTCGAAGATCTGAGCAAAGAAGTCGTACTTCTGCTCAAATACACTTTCAAAACTGCAGTTAGCAATCTTATCAATTATTGCGCTGCAGAACCCATCCTTTTCCTCAACTTCAATAACGTGCTGAGAGATTCCGTTAAACAGGCTCATCTTAGACTGTCCACCGGTTCTGATAGAGAAGATATCAATATTAAAAGCGGCGATATCCTTCAACGCTTCATCAAAAATGGTATGGAAATTTTCTTCATTCTTATGGTTAAACAAGTAAGAAATGAAATGTGTCTTTTTGAGTTTTGCGGTATTGGGTTCGAAGTTCAACAAAAACAGTTCGTAGTCATCGTCGCTCATTTTAGAGAGCTTTTCTTCAACTTCTGCGGAAGAAAGTCCAGCCAATGATTTATCCGCTTTCTTAGCTTCAAAAAGGAACTTATCATTGAGGAATTTATAGAGAAATACTTCGGTGATGATTTTGTATTCACTGGAAGCGTTTCCTAAGCCTTTATTAGCGCAAACCGCCTTCAGGTTATCAATCATCTGTTTTGTTTGTAAGGTTATATTCGTATCCATTATGATGCAAAGTTCCTTTCGGTAAAGTATTCATTTGAAATACAAACGCCCACATATTTAACCTGAGAAGCGGTATATTTCAAATCGTGCTTTTCAAACTCTTTCTTTATCATCGGGAACATACCCTGCATAAAGTAAGGTTCATTGTCAAGTAGGTGGCTGTTTGCGATGATCTGTGCATCAACGCTATGCTTCAAGCTAAGAAGAATCTGGTTGATAACAACATCACCCGCAATAGGCGGAGGTGTTTCACGCAGACGTTTATGGGTTCTCATAAACTTTACGTCGCCTTCATACTTAGCGGCGAGCATACTATCGGCGTGATTTTTGCGCTCAGCTTCTTTTCTGATGCGCTCAAGCTCTGTCATATCTGCCTTCATTTCATCTGCTGTCAGTTCTTCAATGTTCTTCTTTGCGAGCAAACGCTGAAGTTCCTCAAGCAAGGTGATATACTCGGGATCCTTAGGGTCGAGTGTATTTTGAACTGCTCTGCGAGTGCGTTCAAGGGTTTCACGGAATTTATCAGCGATAATTAACTCGTTTTCAGAAACCTTTTTGAACTTGAATTCAATTTGATCCAAAGCAAGGTTTAAAATAGCGCTCATATCCTGAGCATCTTCCAAAACTTGCTTTTGATTCATGATATTGATACGGTTGCAAACTTCGTTATAAAGTGCAGAAACTTTATCGAGGTCAAATTTATCGCTGATATCATCGTAGCCGAACAACTTTGCAATATTGAATAACTCCTTATACAGCTCAAGTGCGTGTCGAACATCAAGAAGTTCTTTCTTATCATCAATATCTGAGATCTGTTGAGAGAAGATTTCGGCGTTATCGGTATCGAACAAGAAAAGCTTCTCTTTGATGGTTTCCAAGTCCTTAGCAATATCCTCTTTGGACTTGAAGATGTTATCGTATTGCTTAAAGGCATCGCCAAGTTCTGTCTGCAATTCATCAAAATATGCTTTATTTGTTTTATCAAATTCTGCACGAATGTCGGCAAAATCCACTACATAACCGTAACGGTATCCCTTGTACGGGCGGTTTACTCTCGTTAATGCCTGCAGCAAGTTGTGATCCTTGATAACACGGCCGAGATATAACTTTTTTAGTCTTGGCGCATCAAAGCCGGTAAGAAGCATATTGTAGACAATAAGAAAATCTATAGTGCCTTTCTTAAATGCGGTTACATATCCCTGTCGGATTTCTTTATCATCTACATCGTGAAGGATCAGTGCAGAAGAAAAAACGGTGTCTTGCATTTTTTCAAACACAACTTTTGCTTGATCGGAGGAATCACAAACGATCATACCACCGATCGTATCGTCGTTGATAGCAATACGTGATTTGCGAAAATCATCGGTGATGTACTCTACAAGTGGAGTGACATACGCAGGGTGAGCGTACATATCCTTCTTCTGCAAAGAGCCTTTCAGCATCTCAATGCTTTCAAGAGCTTCCTGCATTTTCTTTCGATACGTGGTAGAGATGCCCTCACGAATAAGCTTCAAAGTATAACCGTCAGCAATAGAACGATTATAGTAATATTTGTGAATGTAATTACCAAATACAGCCTTTGAATCATATTTACTGCCGGAAACAGGTTTTCCTTCATCGTCATAAATAGTGCCGATCAAAGGAGTTCCGGTAAGCGCAATCATAACAGCCTCCCTATCAGATGATAAGAGGTTAGCAAGGAAAGAACCTGTAGGTTTATAGCTACGGTGTGCTTCATCAAGGAAATAAACCCGCTGCACATTTACGGCATAGTCAGACTTTTTGACAATGGATTCCTTTGAGAACTTTTGGATATTGACTACCGTAATAGTTGCTTTACCAGTGTTGTTGGAAGTTCCGGTAGTTTGAATGTTCTTGATAAAATCTTCTTTGGAATTGATCTCTTCAACTTCAAGTCCACGTGCACGGAATTCATTGGCTGCCTGAGTCAACAAATCCAAACGGTCAACAACAAAATAGAACTTTGCAATCGTGCCACGCTTTTGGAAATAGTCGGTCAAGTAACGAACATTGTAATAAGAAAGTGCTGTTTTACCACTACCTTGAGTGTGCCAGATAATACCGTTCTTGACGCCTTGGTTCAGTTTGTTCTCAATGGCTTTAGTTGCAAAGAACTGAGGGTAGCGCATCAAGTGTTTTTCAAGATGTGTGATGCCGTTCTCATCCGTTTTTTCCACATAAGCAATTGCATACTTTAAGAACGTCAAAAATCGCTCAAAAGAGAACAGCGAGGTAATAATGCTATTGGTGGGAGTATCAATGGCACGGTTTGTAATGTATTCAGGAGTATGTTTGATAGATACTAAGTTATTATCTTTAAGAATAAAGTTTTCCTTATCTTCTTCTGCTTCGGGAACAGAAGAAATCAATTTAGGATCTTCTTCACGGAAATGACTGAAAAACAGCTTTTTATAACTGCTTGCCGCATAGAAAGCTCCCTCCAACGGAACAACTTCAATATCGTCATACGGACTGTTGTTGGAGAAAACCATAATCTGGGTTAAGTTGATAAAACGACGGAATTTTTTATTCTGAACACGTGCGTTCATTCTATCGTATTCAGCTTTAATACCATTTTTGTTGTTTGGCTTCTTAACCTCGATAAAGGCGAGAGGAATACCATTTACAAGGGGGATAATATCTGGGCGAAACTCATCAGTACCGTTCTTGTATGTAAGTTCTGTTACTACACTAAAACTGTTTTTAGCTCCGGAGATATCTTCAAAATCAATCAGCTTAATCCCTTTATATCCGTTCAGCAAAATTGCATAGAACGCCCTACCGATATCCTCGTTATCGAGAACCAGTTTGAGTTCGTTAATGAGCTTTTGAGTATCGGCAAGGGTATATTCAACACCATTAATTCTATTTATTGCGGCACAGAGCAGATCAATAAAGATATTTGTATCTTCATCGATCAAATCTTTGCCCGTGTAATTTTTGAGAGATAAATATTCGTATCCTAAACGAGTAAAATGCACCAATGCAGGTATCTTCACACGTGAATTTTCATTATGTAGCATTGTGCAACCTCCTTTTAATAATTACCAACTTAATCTTCCGGAACAAATTCCATAATATCATCCACACCGCAACCCAGCACCTTGCAGATCTTACCGAGAGTTTCGACCGTAACATTTTCACCCTTACTCATCTTGGTGATAGTATAATTACTAATATCCGCCGCTTTCGCGAGGTCTTTTTTCTTCATATCGTGGTCGATCAAAAGTTTCCAAAGTTTTTTATAGCTGACAGCCATAATTGCACCTCTTCGTGAAAGAATATAATTCAACAGATACATTATATCATATTATGTCGAAAATTTCAATAGCTGAATATAGCGATAACTGTATTTTATTTTGGCGTTTTAGCAAGCAATCTCGAACGATTGAGATTAAAAACCGAAGAAAAAACCTCCGAGAGAACATATCTCCCGAAGGCTTATTATGCCTCACCCAAAATACCTCCACAGCAACTCCCGATGTCTCTCACTCTTCTTTATAATCTGAAACCCATAATCGCACATGAAATCAATCAGCCAATCGCGGGCAACATACTCAAAATTATGCGCTTTTGTGATCCTGAGCCAGCCGCGGGCGATCCATCGGCGGGCGGATTCATGCTCGTAGCCGAGGATGCTTTCCACGTCCTTGGGCGTGAAGGCATCGGGCAGGTCGTACCATTCATCGTCGAGCCAGGCGCGGAAATCCTTGGGCACCTGCTCGGGATGGAGGTAATACTTATCCGTCTCATAGGTCTTGTTTGGTTTCCGCACACCGGGATTTTTTGAGGTGAAGGTGACGGGGATGAAATATTTCTCGGAATGCTCGGCGCTGTCTTTTATATATGCATCCAGATCGCATCGCGTGACGATGTATCGATGCGTCTTCTTGCCGGTGTCCTTGCAGGGAATCATTCCGTTTTGGAGCATCCACGCGCACTTACGTTTGCTGATATGCAGGATTTTGCAGATTTCCTCCGCGTAGAGGATCTCACCATTTGGCGCTTTATTCGTCATGTTCGTTTCGCTCCCTCCGCCGCTTCTGCCATGCGGTTTCATCGTCGGTGGTGGCTGCGAGGTATTCGATCAGATCGATTTTGCTGATCAGCCGCTTGCCTCGGTAGCTATACGCGGTGAGCTTTCCCTCGTTGATCGCTTTGTGAATGGAATTCTTGCTCA
Organism: Candidatus Flemingiibacterium sp.; assembly: GCA_045644145.1. Lineage (GTDB taxonomy): Bacteria > Bacillota > Clostridia > Oscillospirales > CAG-272 > Flemingiibacterium. The sequence continues at coordinate 24,206 of JAZRGK010000027.1, read as the reverse complement.
TGCGCGTCCATCTTGCCGAGTCCAGCACGGTTAGCACATCGGGGCATTTGCGGAAGAGATGCTCCAGCCCTTTTATCTTGTCTTCGATTGTCATTGTTGTGACTCCTTTCTGTTTTGTCAGCACAAAGGATATCACATAGAAACGGAAAGTCCAGAGAGAATCGGGGCGAAAATCATATCTTTTGACACAAATTTATGATATAATTTTTAAAAGCACCTATCCAAACTGATTTTGATGCACTATAAGGGTGTAATCATGATTGCATCCCAAAAGAAAGGAGGAGAAAACCTTGGACGAGAACAAAATCATCCCGTACATTGAGCCGATATTTCGCTTCTGCTGTAAACGGTTATCCAATCGATACGATGCCGAGGATCTTGCGAGCGAGATTATTTGTCACATTCTTGATGGAAAGAACAAATATCAAATTGAATCGCTTGATGCCTGGGTTTGGCGTATTGCTCATAACCGCTATGCCCGGTTTATTGACAAGCGGAATAAAAATCAAATCGTATTGTCATGCGAAGACGAACTTTTTGACATTGCCGACTATTCCGATGTCGATGAGGACAGTACACAGGAGCAATATGAAACGGTGTTTCGTTATTTGCACACGTTATCTTCCGAGTACAGAAATATTTTTGTGGACTATTATATTGGCGAATTGTCAATCAGAAGTCTTGCAAAAAAGTATTCACTCCCCGAAACCACAATCAAATGGCGACTAAATGTAGGACGCCAAAAAATCAGAGACAGGATAGGAGAAGACAAAATGGATAAAGTATATCAAAGAATTAATTGGGATACGAAAACTTGCAACGGTCGTGTAGATACTAATCACTATTTATATTCACAAATCACGCGTGCAATATGTCTTGCGGCTTATGAAAAACCATTGACTGTAGAAGAAATCAGTATCAGTACGGGTATTCCTACAATGTATGTAGAGGATGAACTCCCACGTCTTGAATATGGGGATGCTATCTGTAAGGTGGGCAACAAATATGCAACTAATTTTATTATCTTTCGATTAAAAGACAGGAAACAGACCGAGGATGTTTCTGCATCGGCGGTCAGTATGCTTGCGGACAAAATGGAAGTTATACTAAGAGAAGCGGAAAACAAGATCGGCTCTTTGGATTTTTACGGCAATGATTTCGGAATAGGAAGGCTTGGATATATCATCGTTCCATATCTGCTCAGACGAAAAATTCGTAATGTAAAGAATAATCGATTAAAACTTGAAAACGGTCCGTATCCTCCGAGAAAGGACGGAGGCTATGGCTGGTTCATTGTGGAAGAAACGTCGGATGAATCAGAAAACTGCGCGGAATACAATTCAGGCTGCAATATTACAATGGATGACAGCAATCCTTCGACACAGGTTTACAATTATTGGATACAAAAATATTACGATAATAGCATATATCATAATAACGGTATATTTTGGCTGTGCAAGACCGATTCAGTAAAAAATAATGGACGTGGAAAAATATCTAAAAATTCTTTTGTTCAGGAAGATGCGGCACGATTCGTAAAAAACAATTTAATCAAGCTCACTGATGGCGATTATTATCTTAATATCCCTTATTTCACGGAGGTACAATTCGGCAAATTTGCTTCTATGTTTGATATGACCGACGAAAAAATAGATGAGCTTCTTGCGGAGTGGATTATGTCTGTACGCAAGAATTTTGAAAGCTTCGTGCCGAACCATCTGCACGGTCAGATCAATCAGTGGGTAAACTGCTATTTGAATCAGATTATTGGATATGTTACCGATGAATTGATTCGTAGAGGTCTGTTGGATAAACCCGATTTTGAAAAGCCTTTGACGAACGGAATATTCTGTGTCGAAGGTAAAAGCATCAATCCCTAAATAAGTTCACCGCCGAAAGTAACCGTGATGGTCACTCTCGGCGGACTTTCTTTCAATTTTCTATCTGTTTTCTACCAATCTTCTGAAAGAGAGACTTTTTTGCCGTGTTTTGAACGCATCCAAAGGACGGACAGGGACGGCGGAGGAAAGGATACAACTGATACTATGTCAGTTGATCAAATCACCCATTTGGGTTCGAACGACGAGCGACTCATTTCCGTTTTGCCAGCACAAGGATACCACAAAAAATCACAAAGTCCAGCGAGAATCGGAGATAACGCCCAAAAGAATTTCATCATTTTTTATACCCTAACGGGTGTAGTTTCGAATGATTCGCGTGTTTTCGACCCTATCGGGTATAAAATCATGCAAAACTATTGACATTATACCCGAAAGGGTGTATAATGGTGTTATGAATACGATTGCTGAATTTATCAAACAAAAAAGAAAAGAAGCAGGACTTACCCAAGAGGAGTTCGCGATCCATTCAGGACTGGGACTGCGCTTTGTCCGCGAATTGGAGCAAGGTAAGGAAACCGTCCGCATGGATAAGGTCAATCAGGCTCTTTCAATGTTTGGCATGAAGGCAGTTCCCGGAAGGAAGGATGAATGATGGAAGCATACAGAACTGCGTATGTATATGTACGGGACACCTTTGCAGGAATCTTGAAGGAAACGGATGCAGGATATTCGTTTGTATATGACAGCGATTATCTCGAAAGTGCGAATCCGTCTGCGGTCAGTCTTACGCTGCCCATTCAAAAAGAGGAGTACACCTCCAAAACTCTTTTTGCATTTTTTGACGGTCTGATTCCCGAAGGCTGGCTGCTGGATATTGTAACGCATAATTGGAAGATCGACCGCAAAGACCGATTTGGGCTGCTGCTCGTCGCGTGCAAAGATCCCATCGGAAATGTTCAGATAAAGGGGGCTAAAGAATGAGCCGTTGTTTATGCTGCGGCAAAGAGCTACGAACCGAAACCGCGCACGGCTGGCACACAGCCTGTGTCAAAGCCTTTTTCGGAACGGCCCTATTCCCCGATATTGACGTTTCAAAGGAAGTTTTGAATCAGATTGCTATCGATAACACAAGTAAAGGCTTTACCGTACCGGGGGTGCAGAAAAAGCTGTCCTTGCATCTTTCAAGAGAGGGCACACCTCGCCTGACGCTTGTTAACTATCCGACCGGATATATCCTCAAGCCGCAGACGGATGAGTACGCCGCCCTGCCTGAGATGGAATACCTTGTTATGAAGATGGCAGAAGTCAGCGGTATCAAAACCGTACCGCACGCGCTACTTCGTCTGCCTTCGCAGGAAAATACCTTTGCGTATATCACAAAGCGTATCGACCGTGCAGACGGACAAATGCTTGCCATGGAAGATTTCTGTCAGCTCGACGGAAGACTTACCGAAGACAAATACCGTGGTTCGTACGAGCGATGCGGTAAAATAATAAAAACGCATTCCATGAATGATGGTCTGGATCTTGCTCAACTGTTTTTCAGAGTCATCTTCTCCTTCGCTGTCGGAAACTCTGATATGCATCTGAAGAATTTTTCTCTGATCGAAACGGAAGAAAGCAGCGGCAACTATATTCTGTCCGCCGCGTATGATATGCTTTCCACGAATGTGGTCATCCCGTCAGACAAGGAACAGCTTGCTCTGACGCTGAACGGCAAGAAGCAGAACATCCGCAGAAAGGATTTTCTCGTGTTTGCAGATACCATCGGTATCCCCGAACGCTCCGCCGAGAAGATGATCGGGACGGTTGTCAAGCTGAAAGACAAATATATCTCGATGTGCCGGGAATCGTATATGCCGGACGAGATGAAATCAAACCTTGAGAGTCTGATCGAACAAAGAATTGCGGTATTAACGAAATAACGCGGTTAAGTTGAACAAAAAAATTAGTGACCGCTCGTCCCTGGGGCCTTGCATTAGCCGCGCATTTTTCCCGGAAAGGGCAATACAGTGGTCACTAACTTGCGAAAATATGCGGAAATTAGGGATACAGAGGGATAGACGGAGACGGATTTTCAGTTCCTCGAAATCAGTTTGTGCCAAAAGCACACGAGGGTTCGAATCCCTCTCTCTCCGCCAGAAAAAAGCACGCACACGCGTGCTTTTTTCAGTTATATTCGCCTTACGGCGAGTTATATGTACCTTCGGCGCGTGATATTTGCTTCGCAAGTGATATGCCTGCGGGCGTTAGGGGCGAATATAATATCACTGAAACCACAGGTTTCAATATCACATTTGCGCAGCAAAATATATCACTCCGTCGAAGACGGAATATCACCCCAAACTAAAAAACGCGAGAGTTCAAATTCGTACGCAAAAACAACAAAAATATCTTTAAATCTATAGTCCTTACACAAAATAGAGGCTCAAGGTCGACCTTGAGCCTCGTTTCTCATTTAAACGCTGATTTACATATTACCGAGGGCGATATATTCTTTTGCAAGTGCCTTTTATGCCGATTTGGGTATTTCATGTGTTCAAAACTCTGCAAAAAAGTGCGGATTGTGATAAATGACTATATGCGCGGTGCTGTCAATACGCGAACCCCACAAAAAGCTCCCAAAAAAGCAAAATGCCTAATCGAAAAAATTGTGCAGTATCACGGGGATTTGTTAAAAATTCACAAGTTTGAGAAAAATGCAATTAAATCATTGACATAATCAGGACTGTGTGTTATAATAGAACAGTAAAGTGTTCGACTAATGCGATTGTTGAGTTCACACTTGGGAAAAGATTAAGCCACTTTTCTTTTGAGGCGACTCAAAACTCTATTCGTTGAATGCGTACATGTGGCATACACATTCTGCACTTACCCCTCGGTGCGGGGCACCGAAAAAACTTTGTAAATCCTTATGGATTTGAAATTTTATTTAGTAAGGAGAATGAAACATGAAGCTTTCAACCAGAATCCTTTCAATCATCATGGCATTCGCTATGATTGTGTCTTCGATGGTTGTAGTTGCATCTGCTGAAGAGGCTACTACAGATCCCACAATCGCTGCAGTGCCAGGTGAGATCGTTGACGGAATTCTTCCCGTAGAAATCGTACTTAAAAACAACCCCGGCATAGTTAGCCTTAAAGTTGCTTTGACGTATGATGAAACGCTTTTCACACTTGGCGAAGATGCTGTTGTAGATGCAGGCGTACTTGGCAATGCGTGCCATTCTGACAATTTTGATGGCCCGACTTACACACTGTTCTGGTACAATGGTACTGCTGAAGCAGATTACACCGTTAACGGTACTATCGCTACACTCAATTTCAAGGTTAGTGATGATCTGAAGCTTGAAGATAGCTACGGCGCAGGACAGTATAAGCCCGGTAATTATGCGTTTGAGCTTGCTTTCGACTATTATGGGAAAGATGCAGTAAACTTTGACCTCGATCCGGTTAATTTCGAAGTTGAAGACGGCGCACTCGTAATTGAAGAAGTTTTTGAGGTTGCTATTATTGAGCAGGGCGTTGGCGCTATCGAAAGCGTGACCCTTGAAGATAACGGAAGAATCGACCTCAGCCCGTCCATTACCTCTAATATCAGTGGACTGACTTGGGGATGGACTTCCGGCAATCCTAGCATCGTTAGCGTTGGTCCCAATGATGGTATTGTTGCTCCCACAAATGTTGGATCCGGCGAAACAACAGTTACACTTACTGTATACAACTCTGACGGAACCGTGAAGGGAACTGCAAGCATTCCTGTTACTGTTACCATTGCTAATCCTGTCGGTGGCGGTTCGACCGAGCCCGATGATGGCGTTGTTACCGAAGGCGGCGTTGCTAAGATCGGCGACACCCAGTACAACTCCGTAGCTAAGGCTCTCGAGGCTGCTACCTCTGGTCAGACTGTTACTATGATTGGTAATGCTACTGAGAATGTTGTTATGATCAATCCTGGTGTAACTCTTAACCTTGGTGCATATACTCTTACCGCTAATTACGTTGTTGGCCTTAAGGACAGTGTACTTACGGGTACGGTATATGGTGGTGCTGGCGTAGCAAGTGGTAAGCTCGTTGCTCCTAAGGATAATGTATTGCTTGATGGCAACAATGCTACTACAGTAGCTGGTGGTAGAACGTACAAAGTGCTTCCTTTCTGGAATGGTACCGATGCTTATCTCTTTAGTATATACGATATCTATTCTATCACTAGTGCTTACTACAACTCTGAGCAAATATATCTTGAATTCGCGCATCAGGCTTCTAAAGCTTGCAGAACTGATTACTTCAACAATGGTATTGCTGACAATGCTTTGGAAATGACTGTAACTCTCACTTGGTCCGGACCTACGGGCGATTATAATCAGACATATGTATTTAATGAAAATACCATTATGGATATGTCTCCTGCTGGAACTTCGGCTCGTTATTACTTTATATTGAAGGGATATGAGAAGCTTGCTCTTGATCCTACTGACTTCACTATGAGTGTTGTGCTTCGTTCCACTACAGGCCTTGAAGTGGCACAAGAAGCTTCTGTGGCTGCGCAGTAAATTGTAGGCGTACAAAATTAATATATGAATTATATGAGCGAATGGAGGTGAAAGTAGTGGAGAAATATACAAAGCCTGAAGTTCTTGCTGTAGAGTTCGTTACTGAGAACATCGCCGAGGGTGGCGGTTATAAGACTTCTGAAACCCCTGATGATGTATAATCTAAACTGTTTTTTGGAGATTTAACATGTTATTGAGTGTTGCTGATTTGATTGTAGAACTTGAAGACAGCGCTAATTTGGCTGTATTAACTTCTGAATATGCGGTTGATTCAAAAATCAAACCGGATATCGAAATTTGTACTAAGGATTATCGAATGGAGCTTTATTCTCATTTAAGCGAATGCGATGCTCATTACATGGCTTCTTGTGCGCATTTTTATCGTAAGTTGATTCACTTCAATGGTATGATGCTTCATGCTTCTGCCGTTGAATATGAAGGTAAGGCATATCTTTTCTCCGGACCGTGTGGTATGGGAAAATCTACCCATACAAGCCTTTGGCAAAGCACTTTTGGTGATGAGGTTAAGCTTTTTAACGATGATAAACCTGCGTTACGCCGATTGGAGGACCGGTGGTACGCCTACGGTACTCCATGGAGCGGCAAGAATCATATTAATATCAACATGAAGGTGCCGCTTGTAGGAATTTGTTTCTTGAAGCAAGCGCCTGAGAATAAGATTTGTCGTCTTGATTCTGTAGAGGCTCTTACTAAGATTTTGCCTCAGACAATTCGTCGACGTATGGATGTTGAACGAATGGATCTCCTTCTATCCCATCTCGACAAACTTATTCGCGAAATACCTATATTCGAGCTTGAAAACCGCCCTGAACCGGCGGCAGCCATGCTCAGCTATGAAACTATGCGTAAAGCCGCAGAGGAGGCAGGATTATGAAAATAAAGGATTGTTATGTGCTCCGTGAGGTTGCTGATAACTACGTTGTGCTCCCATTGGGTGCAGAAAGTGTCAGCTTCAACGGAATGATAACCCTCAACGAATCCGGCGCGCTTTTGTGGCGTGCATTGGAGAATGGCGGAGATCGTGAAACTCTCGCAGACGCCCTCATGGGAGAATATGAAATCGACCGTGAGACCGCTCTCGCAGATGCGGATGAATTTATTGCATCCCTCACGAAGATCGGCTGTATCGAATAATAGTTACGGCATTAGCCGAAAATGCAAAAGCCTGTGCGTATGCACAGGCTTTTGTGCGTTGTGTGTGGGCGAATGCCGACACTGCTTGCCGCCGCACCGCGCGGCGCTATCATTCGCGCTTCCTTGGTAGGGGAGGGGCTTGCTCCTCCCGTTTCGGGGTAACGGTTATATATGGTACGGGAGGAGCAAGCCCTCCCCTATGGGATTAGCGGGATTCCCCATGCCCCATGAAAAAATTTTTGCCCCCCAAGCCGCAGGAATGTCGCGGCATAGTACGTTTTTCGGTAATATTATCCGCCTCTTTACCATAGAATGTAGTGTATTACAAAAAACGGAGGAAAAATCAATGATACAGGGATACTATACCGAGGGGACTCTTTATAAATCTGAGGAGAATAACGAATACATATCAAGCATCGAGGGGCTTGAACGTGCCGCGCGTGAGGGACGGATACTTGAAGGCATTGCGGTAAGGGCAGGCGGAAATCATGAGCTTACCGTTGAGCTTGGAGCGTTCACGGGTGTTATAGAAAAAGAAGAGGTCCAGCTCACATTTGGCGAGGCGGTGAAGGATATCGCGGTGATAACCAGGGTAGGCAAGCCTGTATGCTTCAAGGTCATAAGCGTGGAGCGCAGGCGAGTAGGAGCGCCCATCATCACCCTTTCACGCCGGGCAGCACAGCTTGAGTGCGCCAAAAAATATTTATCCGCCTTACGTTCAGGGGACGTGATAAACGCAAAGGTAACCCATCTTGAGCATTTCGGCGCCTTTGTTGATATCGGCTGCGGAATCGTGTCACTTCTTTCCATTGACTGCATATCCGTGTCGCGCATATCCCATCCGTCGGACAGACTTTCGGTGGGCGAGGAGATACGGGTTGCGGTGCGCGGCATGGACAGAAACGAGGATGGAATAGCTACAAGAGTCTATGTGACGGGGCGCGAGCTGTTCGGCACATGGGAAGAAAATGCCGCGCTGTTTTCCGTTGGACAGACGGTGACGGGCACTGTCAGAAGCATAGAGCCATATGGCGTTTTTGTTGAGCTTACCCCAAACTTAGCAGGACTTGCTGAGTACCGTGATGACGTGGCGGTAGGGCAGTGCGCATCGGTCTACATAAAGAATATCATCCCCGAACGTATGAAGATAAAGCTTGTGATAATTGATGCCATGCGTTCGCTTTCACAGACAGGCAGTGCTGTTGTATACGACAACGTAACGCATATCAACAGGTGGCGTTATTCCCCCGAGGGGTGCGAGAGAGTCGTGGAAACGGTATTTGATGATTGACACTGCTGTATTCTGAGCGTTAATGTGTATAAAATGACAGTACCCGAAAGGCTTTATGCCTTTCGGGTACAATTATTGCTGTATGTGAATCTAATTTATTTTGCTTCAAGAGCGGAGAATCTGTGGAGATATGCCGCTATTTCCGCGCGGGTAGCTTTGGCGGTGAGGTCGCATGCCTCGTTTATGATTCCGTTCGCCGCCGCGAATGAAACTCCGCTTGACGCCCAAGCGCTGTGCTTGTAAGCGGAAATATTAGGTGAAGCGGTCGTTTTGATTCCGATTTTGTTCGCGTATCTTGCCAGAATTACAAGCGCCTGTTCAAGAGTAACACTGTCGTTTGGAGCAAATCTGCCGTCGCCGTATCCCGTAACTATACCGTTTGCTGCCGCCCACACAACTGCGTCCGTAAACCACTGTCCTGAAGGAACATCATTAAAGCTGTTGGGAGCAGATGGCTTTGGAGAATCGCCGTAACGCCAGAGAATGGTTACTAACATTGATCTTGTAAGCTCAGCATTAGGTGCAAAGTTTGTTGCGGACACGCCGTTCATAAGACCTTCCTTGAAAACGTAGGCAATGTCAGCGGCGTACTTATCGTTTACCGCAACATCGGTGAACGGCATAGAGGAAAGAGGTGTTGGGTCTTCCTTACCGCCGGTAAGACCGTAGGATGTACTGCAAAGCTTAATACCGAGGCCGGAGAGCTGATGCTCAACGTCCGCATGGTGGGAATCGTGAAATCTGACGCCGTCAATGACAGTGTCATCGCCAACGAGGAAGTAATCATCACATTCACAGCCGGAGAGCGCGGTAGTTTTATCGGCAGACGAAGCCGGGTCATCCCATGTAACGTCAATAGCGTACCAATTGTCGTAGATATACACAGCGTTCCACATGTGTGAGCCGCTGTCGCCTACATTATTTGTGGCGTAACCGTTAACGGTAATGCAGGGGATACCAACTCGGTCGCAGAGTATCTTGAATGCGCATGCGTAGCCCTCGCACACGGGACCGAGGTCTCCGGATGCGCCCACAAGGGCGGCAAGTCCGTGATGCGCCTCGTGGGGAGCTTGGTTTGGATTACTGCCGGAATAGTAGCTGTTGCGGTTTGTAAGCGCGTCGTTAAGGGCATGGAGCTTCTCCGCATCGGTTTTTGCATTGACAACATCGGGAAGCGCAAGAATGGCGGCGATTGCCTTCTCCTGCTTAGCATAATCAGCGGCGATAACCGCCGGAAATCTGTATTTTTCGCAGCGTATATCAAAGTTAGCGCCGTTGGCGCCGGTTACCGAAAGGAGAAAATACACATCTACCGAATAGCTTGCAGTGCCGTCTGAGGAGTAAGAATATTTCATGGTGTATGAGCTTTCCGCGTTTCCGGACAGCCAGAAATACTGAGGATGGTCAGCGAGAAACTCCGTATAAACATTGCATATTTCCGTGGTAAGAGGATCAAGGGTTGACTGAATTTGCGACATAATCGCTGTGTAAGCCCTATAGTTGTCGCTTGCGGAGTCACCGGTGTATATAAAGGTGGCGTTTCCGGTAATCTCTGCTATTTTTACACCGTACCCCGGAGCACCTAACAGTGTGCTTATATCCTCACCTAACGTCACGTCGCCGAGAAAGCCTTTTTCTGCTTTTTTTGCTTCGTTCATAAAAAGGGTATAGAGCTTAGATGTTGTGTCTGAGTGAGCTATGTCGGAGTGGTCACCAAGCCATTCTGAGGTAGGAGCGGCGGAAATGCCCACAGCGAGCATCAGTGAAACTGCGAGAAATGCAAGTACGCGGGAGAGAATTTTCATGAGAGATCCTTCCTGAAAAATATTGTGAGTATACTTCTTGAATTTTGAAAGTATATACATAAACATTATAACATATGTAACGCTGTCAAAGCAATGCGTTTTTTGTATGAGGCGATGTGCTTTTTAATATATCTGCGGTTATGTGCGCTTACATGTTATGGCGCATTATTTTTCAAAAAATTTCCCCGAACTCTTGCATTTGACGTCGGACTGTGGTAGAATAATATAAAGAATAATTCAGAAAAGGCGAGCCGTGGCAGTATCGGGTCGTCAATTTGTGTTTTGTGAAATTAAAAATATAACGGAGAATATAATAATGGCAGATATATTTGATCTTTTCAAAAAAATTGAGCGCGGTAATACCGTGTCGGGCGAGCCTATAACTCATCTTGTGGTGGGGCTTGGAAATCCGGGTGACAAGTATCTTCGTACACGTCATAATGCAGGCTTCCTGACTCTTGATTATATTGCGGAAAAGACAGGCACACGAATCGACCGTTCAAAATTCAAGTCTTTGACAGGTGAGGCGCGTATTGGCGGAAAAAGAGTGCTCCTTATGAAGCCCCAGACCTATATGAACGCTTCCGGCGAGGCTGTGCGCGAGGCGGCGGACTTTTATAAGATCGCACCCGAAAATATAATCGTCATGTGCGACGACATAAATCTTGCCCCCGGCAAGCTTCGCATCCGCAAAAAGGGAAGCGACGGCGGTCAGAAGGGGCTTCGCTCTATAATCGAACAGCTTGGGACGGACACATTCCCCCGTGTCCGCATGGGCGTTGGCGCAAAGCCGCATCCTGATTATGATCTTGCGGATTGGGTGCTTGGAGAGATCCCGAAAGCCGATCAGCCCGTATTTTTTGAAGCCATGGGAAATGCCTATGAGGGGATCGAAATGATCCTGCAAGGTGAAATCGATAAGGCAATGTCAAAATTGAATTAAGGCGGAAAACGGGACGTCGTGGGCGCCGACCCCTACAATTTTACCCTATGTATAAAGTTTTTGCGGAGCTTTCTTTCAAGCACATCGCCACGGCAATGTGCTTGAAAGCCGCGCGTCCCCCGTTCCCCCATACCAAACAAAAAACGGAGCACAACATGAATAATATCATAGCCGAAAGTATACTCCTTGAAAAGGAGTACGACCAGATAATAAAAAATATAGACCAAAGACGCCACGAAGCGGCGCATCCCTTGCAGATAAGCGGCCTTTCGGATGGCGCAAGAGCGGTATTTTACGCCGCGGTTATACGCCGTGTCAGAGAAAAATACGGTATACCTGCGCTTATTCTCGTGTCCGACGAGAAGGACGGGCTGAAGCTTTTTAACGCCCTTTCCGAGCTTTCCCTGAAGCCGCTTATGTATCCTCTACGCGACCTCGTGTTCCATAACATCACCGCATCCCATGAGTACGAATTTGAGCGATTGAGAGTTTTATCCGCATACATCGCCGCCGCAAACGGCGAGTGCGCCTACGACTGTGTTATTGCCGCACCTGATGCCGCGATGCAGTTTACCATGCCCGTGGATGTTCTAAGGGAAAATACCACGGTTATCGACATAGATAAGCCCATCGAGCTTGACTCCATATGCGGTATACTTGAAAAAGGCGGATACAGCCGCGCGGAGCTTGTGGACGGCGTGGGACAGTATGCGGTGCGAGGCGGAATCGTGGATATTTTCCCCCCTTACTCGGAATATCCTGTGAGAATCGAGCTTTTCGGCGATGAGATCGACCGTATGGGCTATTTCGATATTCTGACACAGCGCAATATCGAAAATCTCACAAGTTTTACAGTCACACCGGCAAGAGAGCTTGTAATATCCGACGAAAAGCGAGTTGATATCAAAAAAGCGGCTCTCGCACAGATGAAAAAAGCGTCAGAGGAGCGAGTGAAAGATGAACTTGCGGCAGAGATTGAGGCTGTAGACGGCGGTACGGAGCTTAATTTCTCGGACAAGTATATCTCCATCGTGTACGAGAGGAATACCACCCTTGCGGATTATGCCGTGTGGGCGGCAGGGCAGTGTGAGCTTCGCCATCCTCTGGTATTTGTTCAAGAGGAGCGCGCATGTCTTGACCGAATGAGGGCTTACGATTTCCACATTATAAGTGAAATCGAATCACTGCTTGAAAAGGGCGAAATATCTCCAAGATACGCGGAATATTCCCGTCATACGGACTATTTTGAGGCGTTTGTGGATAAAAGCGGCGCGCTTCTTTGTGATACCTTTGCCACTAATCACCCCGGACGAAAGCTTTCGGGGCTTTACGCTTTCCGCACCAAGCAGACGGTGTCTTATGCGGACAACATAGATTTGCTGACAGAGGATCTGCGTGACTATGCCGAGGGCAAATTCCGCACTGTGGTGCTCTGCGAAAACGATACAATGGCTAAAAATATAACCTCAGAGCTTTGTGAACGTGGGCTTCAGGCTGTGCGTGCGGCAGAAGGAAGCGAGTTCGGCATACTCAGCCTTCCTGAATCGGTGACGCTTGTGATTTCGGGGCTGAATCTTAACGGATTCGAGCTTACCGCCACTAAGTTCGCCCTACTTTCCATGTATCAAAATCCAAACTCCTATTCAAGAACTATTCTTTCCCGAAAAGGTCGCTCGAAGCACAGTGCCTCATCCCAAGAGAAGATTCTATCCTACAACGACCTTACTGTAGGCGATTTCGTAGTACATGCAAACCACGGAATCGGTATGTATATGGGTATCGAACAGCTTACCGTAGTGGGTGTTACAAAGGATTATATAAAGATAAAATACGCCGGTGATGATGTTTTGTATCTTCCAACAGATCAGCTTGACATGGTGTCGAAATATATCGGCGCCAGAACGGAGAACGGCGGCGTAAAGCTGTCGAAAATGGGCGGCGCAGAATGGGGACGTGCCAAGACCAGGGCTAAGGCGGCGGCGAAGAATATGGCAAAGGAGCTTATTAAGCTTTACGCCGAGCGCCAAAGACGTTCAGGCTTTGCCTTTTTAGCCGACGACGATTTCCAGCGGGAGTTTGAGGCGGATTTTGAGTATGAGGAAACCGAGGGACAGCTTCAGTCCATCTCGGAGATAAAGCGCGATATGGAATCCTCGGTGCCTATGGACAGACTTCTCTGCGGCGACGTTGGATTCGGTAAGACCGAGGTTGCGCTTCGTGCGGCTTTTAAGGCGGTGATGAGCGGAAAGCAAGTGGCGATCCTCGTGCCCACCACCATACTTGCAATGCAGCATTATCAGACCATACTTTCCCGTATGCGCGGATTCCCCGTTACGGTGGATATGCTCTCACGCTTCCGCACGCCGAAGCAGCAGCAGGAAACCTTGCGTAAGCTTCGTCGTGGCGATGTTGACATAATCGTTGGCACTCACCGCCTTGTTTCAAAGGATGTGGAGTTCCGTGATCTCGGACTTGTAATAATCGACGAAGAACAGCGATTCGGCGTGGCACATAAGGAAAAATTAAAGCAGATCGCAGGCAATGTGGATGTTCTCACCCTTACCGCAACGCCTATCCCCCGTACACTTAATATGGCGATGAGCGGTATCAGAGATATGTCCGTGCTAGACGAAGCACCCGGTGACCGTTTCCCCGTGCAGACATTTGTTATGGAGTACGATGAAATGATCATCACCGAAGCCATCAAAAAAGAATTAAGGCGCGGCGGTCAGGTGTTCTTTTTACACAACACCGTGGACGATATTGACGGCGTTGCACTCAGGCTTCAGCGCAATGTGCCGGATGCCACCATAGCCGTAGCCCACGGACAAATGGACAAGGAGCAGCTTTCGGATATATGGCGCGGCATGGTTACGGGCGAAATAGATATTCTTGTTTCCACAACCATTATAGAATCGGGTGTTGACGTACCGAACGCCAATACGCTTATAATAGACCATGCGGACAGATTGGGACTTTCTCAGCTCCATCAGATACGCGGCAGAGTGGGACGCTCCTCAAGACGCGCTTACGCTTATTTCACCTATCCGCCCCATATGTCGCTTAACGAAATAGCCACAAAACGCCTTTCGGCAATGCGCGAGTATACGGAGTTCGGTTCAGGCTTCAAAATTGCGCTCCGTGACCTTGAAATAAGAGGTGCGGGAAACCTTCTCGGTGCGGAACAGCACGGACAGCTTGATTCTGTGGGATACGATCTGTATGTGAAGATATTAAACGAGGCGGTGCTTGAAGAAAAGGGCGAAAAGCCTGTGACACGATTTGAATCAAAGCTTGATATCTCTCTTGACGCATACCTACCCGAGAAATATATTAAGAACGAATCGCAACGCATGGATATCTACAAAAAGATCGCTCATATAGAGAATACTGACGACCTTGACGACCTTGCGGATGAGCTTATGGACCGCTTCGGCGAGATTCCTCGGCAGGCGGATACTCTTATGTATGTTTCCCTTGCCAGGGCGCTTTGCGAAAAGGCGAGAATCCCGAAAATCGAGCATAAGGGACAGTATATGACCATAATCCCCGAAAGCTTCGATCCCATGCGCTGGGCGAAGGCGGCGGCTGATGCAAATGTAAACCTCACCTTCCGTATGGCGGGGATTCAGGCAGTAAACTACAAAATAAAAGGCTCCCGTCCGCTTTACGACGTATGCGAGGTGCTTAAGGCGTATCTTGCCGTTAGTAAGGAGCAGTGAACGTCGAAAATTTACAAATAAGTGTGGAAGAATGGACTTTCACATGATATAATTATCGTGAAACAAATAGTCTAAAAACATCATTTTGGAGAATAAAGTCTATCATGGAAAAATCGGTAATGATAAATATAAAGTCGGCGCATTTTACGCCAAATGAATATTACGTCAAAAATGTTACAACCGTTGACGTATTCAGCGCGGACAGCTTCGACTCGGTGGATGCCCAGCGCATTGATATCGACTACGAGGGCAGGCTTACCATAGAGGACGGCAGACTTGCCATCGAATACGATGAAACGGAGCTTACGGGTATGGAGGGAACTACCACCAATATATCCTTTGACATTGCCAATCCCGGTATCGTGGTTATGAACCGCACAGGAAATGTCAGCGGCTCACTGTGCTTCGAGGACGGCGGACGTATTATGTGTACCCAAAGCACTCCTGAAATGGAGCTTCCTCTTGTTATTGATACGGAGAAGCTTGTGAACGAGCTGACGGAGGACGGGGGAGAACTTAAGATTAGCTACGGCATGGAATTCCGCGGAAGCCTTGTACAGCGCTCGCTTATGCACGTTATAGTGCGCCCCACACGTTAGTATGGCAAACAAGACCGTAACTGCGGCGAATTTTCGCGCGGAATATAAGAAAATAAAGCCGGGAGCTTACCTTTTCTTCGGTGAGGAGAATTTTCTTAAGCAAAGGGAGCTTCACTCCATAAGAGAAAAGCTGTGTCCTGACGAAAATACGGCGGCGTTCAACCATTTTGTGTTTACACGGGACAATTATTCGTCGGATGCCCTCTATTCGTCGGTTATGACTATGCCGATGATGAGCGAATACAAGCTTATTGAGCTTTATGAGCTTCCTTTTGCGGAGTACCGTAAAAAAGAGGACAGCGAGGGGCTTGAAACTGCCCTTGCCGCCGTTTTGGAGAGCGATGACACGGTTCTTATCATATATACCACTCCCGAAAATTTTGATCCCGGTGAGCCGAAAACTCCTTCGGCAATAATGAAGCTTCTGTCGAAGTATGCGCTTCCGGTGGAGTTTGCTCACGAGAGCACACAGCGTATAACTGTGTGGGTGCAGAAGCATTTTACCTCGGATAAAATAGTAGCCGAGCTTCCGGAGTGCAACTATCTTATAGATGTAGTCGGTCACGATATGACCACGCTTTCGGGGGAGATTGACAAGCTGTGTGCTTATCTTCATTTTAAGGAGCGTGACAAGCTGTGCCGCGTGGACATTGACCTTGTATGCTCCCACAACAAGGAGATCGGCGACTTTGAATTTGCCGATGCCATTTTATCGGGAGATAACGAAAAGTCCTTCTATATCCTCGGTGACATGAAGATGAAAAATGAGCCTGTTCCCGTAATACTTGGCGGAATCATAAAGATATTTACCGATCTGTATGCCCTTCGTCTGTGTGCTGACGCAGGCGTGTCAAGCGATGAGGCGGCGAAAAGGCTTGGTATACATCCTTACATCGCAAAGCTTCGCATGGCGAAAGCCAAGACCTGCGAACGTCAGGCGCTTTCCGAAATAATAGGGCTTTGCTATGAAACAGACGGTGCGCTTAAATCAAGTCCGCTTGAGGGATATCTTCTTCTTGAACGGCTTATTGTTACGGCTTCCCAGTATAGAAAAAAGAAAGTGTTTTGATGATGGACAAGCTTAAAATATCCATCCCCATAGCGGTTGAGGGAAAGTACGACAAAATTAAGGTGTCGGCGGTTGCCGATGCCGAAATCATAGTCACCGACGGATTTGGTGTGTTCAAATCCGAGGAAAAATCCGCGCTTATTAAAAGGCTTGCCGAGCCAAGAGGGATGATAGTGCTTACCGATCCCGATGGCGCGGGGCTGGTTATACGGAATTACTTTAACCGAGTGCTTCCGAAAGACAAGCTTTACCACCTATATATCCCAAGTATCGAGGGAAAGGAGCGGCGCAAAAAAACGCCGTCCAAAGCCGGTACTCTGGGGGTTGAGGGTATGGAAGCGAAGCTTATATATGACTTGTTAGCTCCCTTTGCTTCTGATACGGCAATGGAAAAACAGAGGCACGAGCTTAACAAAACGGATTTTTACGCGTCAGGCTTATCTGGAAGCGAGGAGTCCGCCGTAAAGCGCGGCAGGCTTTGCAAATATCTTGATCTTCCGGATAATATGTCGGCAAATGCACTGCTTGCGGCAATAAATCTTCTTGGGGAATTTGAGCGTTATGAGGAGTTTTTGAGAACCGATGGAGAAAATTAAAGAACTTTTTATAAAATACCGTGAGATAATCGTATATATCATTTTCGGTGTGCTTACCACCGCTGTAAGCTTTGTGTCGTATTACCTGTTTCTTTATTTCGGCATGTATTATATTGTGGCTCAGGTGGTATCGTGGGTGCTTGCAGTGGCGTTTTCGTTTGTTGTCAATAAGATTTTCGTATTTGAAGATAAACGTATGGCGCCTTACGCGCTTTTTCGTCAGGTATGGCAGTTTGTGGCTGTGCGTATCGCATCGGGGGTCGTTGAAATTGTACTTCTTTGGCTGATGGTGGATATACTGCTTATCGGAGAGGGAATTGCCAAGATTCCTGTTTCGGTACTTACTGTAATTATAAACTATATTGCATCAAAGCTGTTTATTTTCAAAAAATCACGTTAAGAAGGAAATGCCGTGAAGCTGAAATTTACTGTAGAAGGTATGAGTTGTGCCGCGTGCTCTGCATCCGTTGAGCGCGTTGTGAGGAAAATCGAGGGCGTAAACGAGGCAAATGTGAACTTGCTTGCCAAGCTTTTGACGGTGGATACCGACACTCCCGGCACGGAGTTTACGGACGAAATATGCACCGCTGTAAAAAAAGCGGGTTTTTCAGCCGCACCTTTATCTGAGGAAGCTAAAAAATCGAAGAAGCCTGCTTACGAAAAGACGGATGAAGAAGCTTCGCAGGCGAATTCTTTAAAGATTCGACTTATAGTATCCGCTGTATTTCTTGCGGTGCTTATGTATCTTACAATGGGGCATATGGCAGGACTTCCCACACCGGGAATCTTTCACTGTACGGCGAATGCACCCGTATTTGCATTTACGCAGTTTATTCTTACGCTTCCCGTTCTCTATCTGAACCGTAAATTCTATACTGTGGGCTTTCTGGCCCTTGTGCGCCGTGCTCCAAATATGGATTCACTTGTTGCAGTTGGATCATCGGCGGCGTTGGTCTACGGAATTTTCGCTATATTCAAGATGCTCATTGCACTTGGGGCAGGGGATCTTGAAACAGTGGCTTACTACGGCGGAAATCTCTATTTTGAATCTGCGGCTATGATACTCACCCTTGTTACAGTGGGAAAATATCTGGAAGAAAAAAGTAAGAATAAGACAGGTGCGGCTCTTGAATCCCTTATAAAGCTTGCACCTGATACTGCTACGGTGGAGCGTAACGGTGTGTCTGTTACAGTAAAGACCTCAGAGCTTCGTGTGGGCGATATTATCGTGATACGTCCGGGACAGTCCCTTCCGGCTGACGGAGTTATTGTGGAAGGGGCATCAAGTGTTGATGAATCCGCACTTACAGGTGAATCCATACCTCGTGAAAAGGGGATAGGTGACAGCGTTATGGCGGCTTCTATAAACCAACGCAGCAGCTTCAAGTATCGCGCCGTCAAGGTGGGTGGAGATACCGTGCTTTCCAAGATAATAGAGCTTGTCAGGGATGCCGGTGCAACAAAAGCTCCTATGGCAAGGCTTGCGGACAAGGTAAGCGGCGTATTTGTTCCCGTTGTAATGGGAATCTCGCTTGTGACCTTTGTTGTATGGATCATGCTTGGAGCAACCGTGGATTTCGCGCTGAACTGTGCTATTTCCGTGCTTGTAATCTCTTGCCCATGTGCCCTCGGACTTGCTACTCCCGTGGCAATAACCGTTGCTGTGGGACGCATGGCTGAGCGTGGTATTCTTGTAAAATCCGCAGAAGCGCTTGAAGTGCTTCATTCCGTAAAGACGGTGGCACTTGACAAGACCGGTACGGTTACCGAGGGAAAGCCCTCGGTGACAGATGTAATAACAGATGATGAAAACACCCTTCTTAAACTTGCGGCGACTCTTGAAGCAAGCAGTGAGCATTCCCTTGCCTCGGCTATACGGGATTACTGCTCAGAAAGGGGAATCGCGGCAGGGAAATGCAGTGATTTTTCTGCTGTAGTCGGAAAAGGCGTTTCGGCTTTGCTTGATGAAAAGAAGTGCTTCGCCGGAAATGAAAAATATATGAACGAGGAAGGTATATCCTGCGAAAGATATGCAGGTGAGCTTTCCGCTTTGGCTGAGGCAGGTAAGACTCCCATGCTGTTTGCGTGTGACGGGGTGCTTCTCGGAATTATCGCTGTCGCCGATACTATAAAGCCCACATCCCGTGCCGCGGTAGAAGCCCTTGAAAACATGGGTATCGAAACCATGATGCTGACCGGTGACAATAAGATTACCGCAAACGCAGTTGCGGCGCAGGCAGGCATTACTCGCGTCAGCGCCGAGGTGCTTCCTGCGGACAAGGAGCAGGCGGTGGCGGAGCTTATTAAAAACGGCGGCAAGGTGGCTTTTGTTGGAGATGGGATCAACGATTCTCCTGCACTCACCCGTGCCGATGTAGGCATTGCTATAGGAAGCGGCACGGATATAGCCATTGACTGTGCTGATATAGTTTTAATGCGAAATGATCTTTTGGGCGTACCTGCAGCCATTGAGTTTTCAAGGCGCACTGTACGCAACATAAAAGAGAATCTGTTTTGGGCATTTTTCTATAACGTTCTGGGAATACCGGTTGCGGCAGGAGTATTCTCGGGGTTCGGCATTTTATTAAACCCTATGATCGGAGCCGCCGCAATGAGTCTGTCGTCGCTGTTTGTTGTGACGAACGCTTTGCGGCTGTACAGAGTGAAGATTTAATTAAAAATCTCCCAATTACCTTTTGTGTTCCCATATGAATACGTGGTCTGTTTTGTAGGGCGGTGCCTCGGAGCCGCCGTTTGAAACACCCAAAACTGCACGGGGGGCAGGAGCAAGCCCCTTACCTACACAAATTAGGATAGAAATAATCTTGAAACGCAAAATGTAATTGAAAAAAGTAAATGTGAAAAGTCAGAAAGGAACTGTAACAAAAATGAAAAAGACAATCAAAATCGAAGGTATGCACTGTGCTCACTGCAGTGGTCGCGTAGAAAAGACGCTTTCTGCTCTCGGACTTTCCGTGCAGATTGACCTTTCGGCGGCGGTTGCGGTGGTTGAGGCGGACACGCTTCCGTCCGATGCCGTACTTCGCGAAACCGTTGAGGATTTAGGCTTCGATGTTACGGATATAAAGTAATGCGCTCCGAACATTCTGTAAAAAACAGTCTGTACGCCATAATAGGACAGGCTGTAAGTCTTATATTCGGCTTTGTTACGCGCATAGTATTTGCTAACAAGCTGGGGGATGCCTATCTTGGACTTAACAATATTTTCTACTCGGTTCTGTCACTTTTGTCGCTGACAGAGCTTGGCATGGGCGCGGCGTTTACCTTTGCGCTGTATAAGCCTATAGCGGATGATGATAAAGATGGTATCGGACGGGTTATGAATCTTTATTCCGTCGCTTACCGCGCAGTTGCGGCGGTTGTTACTCTTATTGGACTGTGCCTTATACCGTTTCTGCCGCTTATTACAAGGGACGTTCCGCAAATTTCGCATATTACGCTTATATATGTGCTGTTTTTAGCCAATTCAGCGGCAAGCTATCTCTTTTCTTATAAACGTGCGCTTATTACCGCTTCCCAGAAGGATTATAAAAATTCCGTAAACACCAGCCTTTTCTCGGTGATTCAAAATATTATGCAGCTCGTGCTTCTTATTACCACTGGCAGCTTTGTTCTGTATATTGCGGCACAGCTTATATGCACGGTAGCATCAAATCTTGCCATATCCCGTACGGCAGGGAAGCTGTTCCCTTACCTTGGCGCCATCAAGGGTCTGCCTGAGAAAAACACGCTTGACACCATAAAATCCAACGTCAAAGCCATGTTTATGACACGCTTTGGCAGTGTGGCAGTGACGGGTACGGACAATCTGCTTATTGCTACTGTAAATGTGGCACTTGTGGGCTTGTATTCTAACTATCTCCTGCTTTTACAGACTGTACAGGTGATTCTCACGCAAGTCATAAACGCCGTAACGGCATCGGTGGGCAACCTCATTGCCGAGGGAAGTGACAGGCGCGGGGAGATATACCGAAATATTATCTTTGCCGTAGCGTGGCTGTACGGCTTTTCGGCTATTGCTCTTGATACGCTCATGGGACGTTTTATCGGAATTACTTTCGGTGAAGGCTGGCTTCTTTCAGAGCACGTTGTCCATATTATGGCGGCAAATTTCCTGCTTGCCGGGATGCGTCAGACAAATCAGATGTTTATAAATGCAGGCGGTCTGTTTGACTCTGTGAAGTGGCGCGGATTTGTTGAAGCGGCAGTGAATCTTGTAGTGTCTGCGTTGTTTCTGTTCCGCTTTGACATGGGACTTTTCGGTGTGCTTCTCGGCACCACTGTATCACATCTTTTTGTTGGTGTTATATGGGAAGCAGTGTGCGTTGGAAAACACTGCGTAATGAGCGGTGCGAAGTATTTTTCTGTTGATAATATAATATATGTGACTGTCGTTTTATTGGCTTGGCTGCTTAACAGGTGGGTATGCTCCATGATTCCTGCAGGCGTGCTTGGATTTGCGGTAGCTGTGGCTGTAACTGCCATATTACCTAACTTGTTGTTCCTTCTCCTTTCTGTCCGCACGGCACAGTTTGCGTTTTTTGCGGATATAGCCAAGCGTGTGGCAGGGAAGATTGTTAGACGTAGGAAGTAATAATAGGAGAATTTACGGTATAATAGCACAATGAAATAAAAGTTAACGAAGGAGATAACCCCTATGAAAGATAAGATACTCAAAATACTACTTATGATACTTATTATATCCCATGCTGCCCATCCGATTTTAGAGGCGGCTATATGGGGATATTCTATACCTGAGCTGCTGTCGGACATATACAGTAATGGCGTGATCATGATTTTGAGCGCGGCGGTACTGCGGTTGTATAGCTACAAGGATAAAGACGAATAGATTCCAATATGCCGAATAGCAAAAGCGTGAGTTAAGGTATTTATAAGAAAGATCTTTCGAGGATGTTTTTTATAACAATTTTGTGAATTATATGAGCTGCAGATTGAAAAAACTGTATACTTATTGTATACTGAAGGTATATGTAAAGAGTTCGGAAAACAAGAATTTATCGAGTTGTTAATGCATCATTAAAGATCGTCTCGAATTACAAGTCGTTCTAGAAGGTAGAGTTTTTATGAAGAAAGACAAATATTTATCAAAAGAGTATACAAACTGCATGAGAGGAATATGTGCTATCATTGTAGTTATTCATCATTTATACCAATACACTGGTTTCTTTAGCGAAACATATATAGGCATGCTTTTGAACTTGAGTGGAGCACTCGCTGTGTCTATATTTTTCTTTTATTCAGGATATGGGTTGATGTTATCATCATACAAAAAGAATTATATTCAAAATTTCATTCGCAGCAGGTTTTTGCCATTATATTGCTTTTATGTAATTTTAATCATTTTATATAGTTTTTGGACACTATGGACAGAACACACCCTTCCACTTCGCGAATTTGCGCAATCATTTTTCTTTGGGGAGACAATTGTTTCCAAGGGTTGGTATTTACAGGCAACATTCGTTTTATACTTATTTTATTTCTTTTCTTTCTCAACTTTCAAATCCGCTAAAATGTCAATAACCGCTGTTGCTGTTGCTATTTTCTGTTACTGTATTTTTTGCCGCTTAATTGATTTAGGCGTCTGGTGGTATCAAACTATTCCGTGTGTGATTTTAGGAATGGTATATTGTTATCTGAAAGCACAGATAGATATTCTACTCAACAGATATGCTTGGAGAATCTTTATTACAAGTGGTGTGCTGTTTGCTATATTCTACATAATCAGTTCTCTATATTTCAAAGAACAACTGTTTAAAATAATTTGTTTCTTATTCTTCGTTTGTGCTACAATTTCCTTTTCATATATTTTGTGTGATACCCCAATAATTAATAATTCCTTTTTTGCAATGTGTGGGAAATATTCATTGGAAATTTATGTATCACATGGTTTCTTCTTAAGGCTAATAAGATTAAATATCATTCGTAACAAATTCATATATATATTAACTGTTATTGTTGGCACTGTTGTTATGTCTGTGATTTTAAAAAAAATCTACACTAAGATTATTCCTTTGCTTTTGAGAAATAAGGGGCATATCCCCAATTAGGTAAATCCCAACTTGTCGAACAGTTGAATATAGAAAAGCGTGAGGTTACGGTATTGACTTCGTCAAACCCGCCCTCCGCTTTTGTCATATCTCGTTCACAATCGCCCTGTGGTTCGTTTTAAGCAATTTTAAGAGAGATTAGCATATCTTTATGGGTAAATGCCTTAAATCGCATTGTAGAGCATTCAAGCAGTTCACAGGGCGAACTGCTGCGGTTACTACGGTGTGTAAAAAGTGTGTATTTGTTTTACACCCAGCCATACACACACCCCCCAAAATGGTGTGTTTTTTAGGGGGGCGCGGTGTGTAAAATACAGGCTCTATGTCAATAGTTGGGGTAAAGAAAAACTAAAAAAATAAAGTAATCTAAAAATGGTGCACCGAAGCGTAGCGGAGACAAAGCATTTTTGGCGCGAGAATCGGTGGTTAAGAAAAAACGAACAAAATACGGTTACGGAAGCGTTTGAAGTTAGAGAATCCAAAAGCGTTACGCTTTAAAACCTTAATCTTGTTGTTACAACCTTCTGTAAAGCCGTTAGAATA
>JAZRGK010000026.1:0-31527 GCA_045644145.1 Candidatus Flemingiibacterium sp. | reverse complement strand
GCCTGCGCGTCCCTAAGGACGCGCAGGCTGTATTTTGACGAAAAAACAAAGCGTATTTGGCGGCTTGAACCTGCAAAATTATATTTTTCTGCAGGCATCCATATATTCGTACATATCTCTGATAAGATCTTTGAAAAGCAGTGCTGCTGCATTTTCGGACGCAGACATTTTCGCCGACTGTGCATTGGAGATCGGAATCTGAGCGCTAACGGTGAGTTTCCCGTGGTCGCTGAAACATCTAAGCTTGATATCCATTTTTGGCGCAAGATCCGCAAGCGACAAAAGCTCAAGCTTTGTGGGAATCGGTGCTTCCATAAGTCCGACAAAGTCTGAAATATTGGTGAGGTTTCCAAGGGACGGTTCTGCACTGACGGTTATTTCCGCATAATTACCGTCAACTGACTTGGTGCATCCAAGCTCCAATATTCCGCTGTTTGTAACCGACAGCATTGTGACTACTATAGTTGCGGCGGTTATCTGAAGAAATTCGAGTGGGATTTCCGTGGTAAGCGGTACGGGTTTGTCAAGACTGCTTTTTACCGACATTCCAAGAAGTGGTATTGCTGCTTCACAGTTTGCTGCAAAGCTGTCCATAAACTCGGATATGCTGATGGGGGCAGGTGCAGCGATGTCGCCGTATATGGAACAGACTCTCGAAAGCTGCAGACAGCGATGCTTTAATTCCGTCTGACTGTCAGTTTTATGGGTAAGAATCTGAGTGAGCACTTCAGCAACCGAATCAAGTGATTCGTTAAGAAGTTTTTTTGGTACATTTCCCGAAAAAACGTATTTGGGACGGAATATAAGGGCGATGTAATTTTCTCCCAATGCGCATCCGCGGCTCACCATGACAGCGGAATAGCTGTCATCGCACAGAAAGGTTGTAAAGAAATTATTCTGTGTGTAATCTTCGAATATTTTAAGTGCATCGGACGTGAAACGGTCTGTTATCCTGTGTTTTGGTCTTATATCCTTGAAAAGACGTTCTGCGCCAATGCTTTTGGTACATACGAAAAGATTTTCGTCGCAGATAAGAACCGGAATTACGGAGTTTACTATTTGTGACTCATCGGCTAACTTTTTCAGCTTCAGATTGCATTTGAGTGCCATTTGGTTTGCTCCTCGACTATACTTAGAAAACTCCGCCGCTGCGGAGTTTTCTGCTGTGTTTATTATAACACTTTTTGTGAAAAAAGTCAAGCAATGACTAAAAATACGGATAAAAGTAAGAGCAATCAAACTTTTTTCCAAAAACCCCTTTACAAAAACCAAAAAGTGTAGTATAATACTCATGGTCATATAACGCTTTACAAAACTAATGTAACAAAGAGAGGTATTTATTATGAAACGTTTTATGAAACTTGCGCTTGTATTTACTCTTGCGCTTTGCATGCTTGCAGGCATCACCGCTTGCGGTAAGACTGAAAGCGACTGGGCAGCTATCGAGGCTGACGGCTATTTCACCTGCGG
This sequence comes from Candidatus Flemingiibacterium sp., assembly GCA_045644145.1. Classification (GTDB taxonomy): domain Bacteria; phylum Bacillota; class Clostridia; order Oscillospirales; family CAG-272; genus Flemingiibacterium. The sequence continues at coordinate 30,057 of JAZRGK010000026.1, read as the reverse complement.
TGTTACCGTATACGAGCCAATGAACTATAAGGATGAAAACGGCGAATGGACCGGATTTGATACTGAATTCGCACAGGCAGTAGCTGAGGTTCTCGGCGTTGAGGTTAAGTTCCAGGAAATCGACTGGCCTTCCAAGTACACCGAGCTTAATTCCGGCAATATCGACCTTATCTGGAACGGCTTCACCTACGGTAACGAGAGCGACGGCGTTTCCCGTACCGAGTATGTTGACTTTACATATTCCTACCTTGAAAACCGTCAGTGCATCGTAACCACTGCGGCTCGCCTTGAGGAGCTTAACTCCGCTGAGGCATTTGCAGGCAAGCAGGGTGTAGCTGAGGGCGGTTCTTCCGGTGAGGGCGTTGCTATTGAGCTTGCAGGCGACGAAGCTAACGTAAGCACCTTCGATTCTCAGGCAATGGCACTTCTCGAGCTTAAGGCAGGCACCGCTGATTTCGCAGTTATCGACTATCAGATGGCTAAGGCTATGGTAGGCAACGGCGACTATGCTGATCTTGCTATCAACGACGCTGTACAGCCTGAGGCTGAGGTTTACGCTATCGGCGCTCGCAAGGGCAGTGACTTCACCGCTAAGGTAAACGAAGCTATCAAGACTCTCTCCGAATACGGCAAGCTTGCTGAGCTGGCTGAGAAGTACGATCTTACAAACGACCTTATTCCCAACATTGGTGCATAAAAAAGCTAATGGATTTTATGACTGTAACGCTGAAGCTGCTTGACGGCTTCGGCGTCACATTTTCACTGTTTGCATTGACGCTTGTGTTTTCGCTTCCGCTGGGACTTATAATAGCTTTCGGCTCAATGTCGAAGTTTAAAATATCTCTGCGGCATTTCGGCACACGGGTTGAATTCAGACCTATCGCGTGGATATGCAAGACCGTGGTGTGGATAATCCGCGGAACACCGCTGATGCTTCAGCTTTTCGTGGTGTTCTATGTTCCGGGTATACTTTTCGGCGTGCAGCCGTTTGTTGGTTCACGGGGACGCTTCTTGGCGGCGCTCGTGGCGTTTGTCATAAACTACGCCTGCTACTTTTCCGAGATATACCGCGGCGGAATCGAAAGCGTTCCGAAGGGTCAGTACGAAGCGGCACAGGTGCTTGGCATGACACCCAGAGAAACATTCTTCCATGTCACCCTCATGCAGGTGGTTAAGCGTATAATCGCCCCCATAAGCAACGAGGTGATCACTCTTGTTAAGGATACATCACTTGCCAGAGCCATATCTCTTGCGGAGATATTCCATGTGACGCAGAACACATACCTTACAAAAGGACTTGTGTGGCCGCTTTTCTATATTGCGGTGTTCTTCCTTCTGTTTGTGGGAATACTCACCATCTTCTTCGGATGGTGCGAGAAAAAGCTTGATTATTACAAGGTGTGAACGTGAAAATGCTTTTCACGCACGGCTTTTGTGTTCTTCGCTGCTTTGCAGCAGCGATTTTGATTCGCAAAACCACACACAAATTCCTGATTAAGGAAGCTTTCGCTGATGCGAAAGCAAGGTTATTATTATGTCATTCCTTGAAATAAAAAACTTAAAAAAGCATTTCGGAAGTGTGCAGGTGCTTCACGGCATCGACTTTTCCATGGAAAAGGGAGAGGTCGTGGCGGTTATCGGCTCATCTGGCGGCGGAAAGACCACATTCCTTCGCTGCCTCAACTTCCTTGAAATGGCGAACGAGGGCACGATCGAGATTGAAGGTGGCTTCCGTTTTGATGCGGAAAAGAGTTACACTGCCGCGGAGATACGGGATATGCGTCTGAAGCTTGGGCTTGTGTTCCAGTCATTCAATCTGTTCCCGCAGTATACCGCCCTTGAAAACGTGTATATTCCGCTCCAGCTTCGTGCAAAAGAGAAGCTTCGTGCGGATATTCCCTTCGGACGGCTCAGGCGTGAAGCCATAAATCAGGCGAAAGAAGCCAATAAGAGCCGTGCGGAAGCTCTGCTTTCCGAGGTGGGGCTTTCTGAAAAAATGGGCAACTATCCCTGTCAGCTTTCCGGCGGACAGCAGCAGAGGGTGGCTATCGCAAGAGCGCTTGCCCAAGAGCCTGCCATACTTTGCTTCGATGAACCCACCAGTGCCCTTGACCCCGAGCTTACGGGCGAGGTTCTGCGTGTTATAAAGGAGCTTCGGGAGCGCGGACGAACCATGCTCATCGTAACTCACGAGATGGAATTTGCTCGCAGTGTTGCTGACCGCGTGGTGTTTTTTGCGGACGGAATTATTGAGGAGCAGGGAACACCTGCCGAACTGTTTGGGAATCCTAAATCGCCCAAAACCGCCGCGTTCTTGAAACACGATTCAGTCTGATGTGACGATATTAAAATACCGCTGTCGTGTGACAGCGGTATTTTTCTGTAAGCGTCGTGATTATTTTATAAGCACTGCTATGAGTTCAAGAATAAACAGATGGGCAGGGTAGAATATGTAGAAGAAGTATTTCATTTTGAATTTGCCGCGCTTGCCGGAATATAAAAACAGAAGTACAACAGAAATCATTGAATAAATTTGGATTCCGCCAAGTTTGTATGAGAGAAGGAACGTGCCAAGTCCGAGAAGGATTACGGACACGGGAATGCAGTCAAAACGCTTAAGCCAAGACGGGGCACTTTCGGGAAAATGGGCAAGGCTGGCGATAACCGGGAGCATGCAGCCGAAAATGTAATAGTCAACGGTGAAGAATCTGGTAAACACATATGCTCCTGCCACCGATGCCAAGAACACAAATCCTGCAAAGGCTTTCTTAATAAGAGTAGTGTTACTTGCAAAAAACACATCATAGAAGTACTGCAGGGCATAGATCATAATTATTGATAAGGAAAATGTCACTAAAATACATAATTTAGTCTTGCCGTTATAGAAATAGTAGGATATCTGATAAATTGCGGCAACGGCGGCTACAACTGAAAGATAGCGTATCTTATTTTTTGTATACTTGCAGCCCTCGGCTATCATGAATGCAAATATTGGCATTGCAATTCTGCCTATGATGCGCAAAAATCGAAACTGAGGAAAAAGAATATAACCTATATGGTCGATGAGCATGGTAACGGCGGCAATGATTTTCAGGGCATTTCCGTTAAGAAAGGCGAACTTGTTGTTAGTCATATTTTATACTCCATTACGTTTGTTTTTCGGTCGCATTACTATTGTACCACAAAACATATAAAAAAAGCAACTGTTTTCGCACAAAAAATTGGTTTTTCACCAAATTTCCTGACAAAGCTGATAAACGTTTTGCCTTTTTCGAGATGATGATAAAATATATATGTATTTTCTCGAAGGAGTCGAGTGAATACGTGGCTATCAAGCTGCGTCTAAGGCGGCAACTGTTATCTGCCCAACTGTGTGGGATCGTCCCTTAGGGTATGCGGGGACATCTTGGCAAAGAAGCGGCTATCCGTACCAAAAATATAAATATACGACCGGAATTCATATATCTGTGCGCTTTTGGGTAAATTGCGGAAATACAAGTAGAAAATGCAATCAAATGCGCCGTGAATACGCATTTAGAGGCGCAAACGTACATATACAATCGGACGTATTTTTGCTATAATTATTATGTCAACGAGAAACGTTTTACGGCCGTAATTCATCTTTCTCAAAAACGGATTTTGGTCGCGCGGCGGCTGAATCATATCAAAATTTTAATTTTACGAAGGGAAGAAAAACATGAAGAAATTTGTTACAATTTTCCTCGCAGCAGCTCTTTCTCTGAGCATGCTCGCAGTAGGAACCAGCGCAGACGAACAGGTTGTTAAGAAGGGTACTCCTGTTGTTGACGGTGTGCTTGATGACATTTATACCGGCTCTCTCACTCTTAAGGATCTCGGTACTGCTCCTAACGCATACGAGACTGAATGGGATGGCTCTTGCACCGCTGATATATATGCACTCTGGGATGATACATACCTCTATCTCTGCGGAGTTGTAAGAGATGACGATATTCTTACCAAGGGTGAAGAGTTTGCTAAGACCGACGCTTACCCTCATATCAATGACTGCATCGAGTTCAGAGTTTCTCTTGACGGCAACCCCACCGAAACCATTAAGTTTGTATTAGATGCTTATGGCTACGCTTGTACCGGTCTTGAGGCTCACTATATGAGACTCGACTACTCCACCGTTAAGTGGGCTGTAACTCGCAATGAAACATCCTATACCGTTGAAGCAGCTGTTCCTTGCACCAAGGGCGAGCTTGACATGATCAAGTCCGGTAAGCTCGGTTTAACATACCAGCTCAACGATATCGACGAGCAGGGTAAGGCTACTAACCACACCACTTCTTTCAACGGCGAAGCTGCTAAGATGCCTGTATTCTACAACCTCTCTGACGAGCTTGCTGTAGCAGCTCCTGCAGCTCCTGTTGAGACCACTGCAGCTCCTGTAGAAACCACCGCAGCTCCTGCAGAGACCACCGCAGCTCCTGCAGAGACCACTGCAGCTCCTGTAGCTCCCTCTGCTCCTACCACCGCTCCTTCTACCTTCGACCCTGCTATCATCGCAGTTGCTCTTACTGCAGCTTCCGGTGCAGCATTCGTTCTCGCTTCCAAGAAGCACTAATTTAACTTGTATGGCCGACAAGTTATCTTGTTGATAAACCTTATTTAGGTCAAAATACCGCTGTGACGTAAGTCACAGCGGTATTTGGCTTTATACTTAGAATTTGAAAAAACGGCGGAGAATTACAACTCAGAATCGGGCGATTCATCGCCATACAGCTTTCTGTATCTGTTCGGTGTTACGCCTACAAACTTAAGGAACATCGATTCAAAGCCCTGACGGGTTTCGTAGCCGCATTTTACGGAAATTTCTTCTATTGGACGTGCATTTTTTTCAGTTAGATACCGCTTAGCCGCGGCAAGACGGATTTCCCGTAATTTATCGGTGAACGGGATTCCGAAACATTCATCCATTATCCGGCGCATCTGCGTTCGGCTGTAACTGAGATATGAGGCGAGGGAATCAAGGGTGATGTGCTGACTGTAATTAAGGTACAGATAGTTCTCTATCTTAGTGTGGAGCTGAATATGAGTGTCGGAGTCTTCGTGATGGTGATTATCAAACTTTGCAATCCTCTCTAAGACATAGCTGAAAATGATGGCAAGAAGTGATTTTTCACGGTATGCCGAAAGTCCGCTGTGGCTGCTGTTGGAAATTATATAAAGCTCATTTGCCGCATTGAAAATGAATCTGCGTTCGTCCTCGCAGAGCTTGGATGTAAAATATGGTACGTCAAAGGAGATTTCGGCATCAGACGCAAGATCGAAGCGCAGTGAGAATCTTCGCAGGTTATGGGAAGTGAAAATAAGCTCGTGAGTGATGTGTGGGGATATTACAAGCATGTCGCCGCTATTAAGCGTCACATCTGTGCCGCCGACAGAGATCGTTTCCGAGCCGTCCTCGGTGATAAACAGCTCGTACGATGCATGGTCGTGGGGGGCATAGGAATATTCGGAAATACCGTGCTTTTTTTCAGTTATATAGTTAAGCAGGAGTGTTGCGCCAACGCCTTCACAGTCCACATACACCGATGGGGGAAGCACCAGTGTTCTGATATTGTCGCGAATTGTATTTTTTTCGGTTGCCATAGACACATCACCTCGAAATTTGTGGTTATTTACATTGTAGCATGATTTTTTTTCGTAATTGTGAATATACGAGGGGGAAAACGTAAATACTTTGGTTTTTCTGCGGCGTGTGGCGGCGTTGCCGCTTGCCGCCGCCGACTGTTGGGGGCTATGACGGCGGAACGATTGTGTTCACACGCCGCAAAAAATCCTCCCTCTCTCTTAGACTCACTCCCGCCATTTGGCTATGCACATTCATGTGCGACAGAGGTCAAATACACACAAATCGCGGCACAGTCGCTTCGTTCTCCGACGTCGGTTTACGGTACACTAAGTTTTGCGCCAAGTTGCATTTGCGCAGACAATGGATTACCGCAATGGTAGCCGCCGGAATGGATAGGCGCCATGCAGGCGGCGCGAATCTGTGGGGCGAACGGTTAGGGGAATGGGACGTCGAGGGCGCTGTCCCCTACAGTTTTGTTTTCTCCATGCATAAAGTTCTTTGCGGAGCTTTCTTTCCGGCACATCGCCTGCTGCGATGTGCTTGAAAGCGACCCGTTCTCCTATATGCGATGCCGTATCCCCACACAAAAATCCTGCTGTACGCAAGTACAGCAGGATTTAAGATTATTCGGTGGTGTAATTGTCGAAATAGCCCTGGATGAAGACGATGGGAGTACCCTTGTCGCCGGAACCGGAGGTAAGGTCGCAGAGAGAACCAATAAGGTCGGTAAGCTGACGGGGGGTTGTACCCTCAGATGCCATCTTTCCGTAGAGGTTTCCGTCCTTCTCGGAAATTCTTTCCTTGATAGCTTCTTTCAGCGCATCGCCGGAGAGATCAGCGAAGTCGTTGTCGGCAAGATACTTGAGCTTAAGCTCGTTGGGGGTGCCCTCAAGTCCCTTGGTGTATGCAGGAGCAACAACCGGATCGGCAAGCTCCCAAATCTTTCCTACGGGATCCTTGAATGCACCGTCGCCGTATACCATAACTTCGATGGTCTTGCCGGTAGCATCGTAAAGCTTCTTCTGAATAGCGTCAACTACGGGCTGACAGTCGCGAGGGAACAGCTTAACCTGATCCTCGGTTGCCTTGTTTGAACCAAGTAAACCGTAGTCAGCATTGTAGCCGCTTCCGTTTACGGGGGCGCTCATGATCTCGTCAAGTCCGAGAATAACCTCGCCGCCTGCCGCTTTGAGAATACGCTTGGTGCGTGCTCTCGTGTGAATGTCGCAGCAGAGAACATTCTTTGTATAGCCGAGGATCGCCTTTGCGTTGTTTGCGAAGATGATCTCGCAGTCAGCGCCGCATTCGCGGATAAGCTCCTCGTAGTATTCAACGTAATCAATACCGGTGAAGCGGTGCTTCACATAACCGAACAGATCGCGGTAGGTCTTAAGGTCGAGGACATCCTTGTAAGGATCAACGCCCTTTTCGTCTACAGCGTCAAGGCTGATAAGGTGATTTCCAACCTCGTCAGAGGGATAGGAGAGCATGAGCACGATCTTCTTCGCGCCCTTTGCGATACCGCGAAGACAGATAGAAAAACGGTTGCGGCTGAGAATGGGGAAGATAACGCCTACAGTGGCATCAGTGCCGAACTTTGCCTTAATGTCTGCGGCGATGTCGTCAACGGTAGCGTAGTTGCCCTGTGCTCTTGCAACAATAGCTTCGGTCATAGCAACAATATCACGGTCATGGAATTGGAAGCCTGCGTCCTTCTGTGCTTCCAAAACAGAATTGGCAACAATTTCAACGATATCGTCACCGTTACGGATAATAGGTGCTCTTACACCGCGAGATACAGTACCGATCATACGGCTCATATATAATTCGCTCCTTTTTGGATTAAAATAACAAGTATGCGAAAATGCGAAAAAACACATTTACAATCTATTATATCACAAAATTTTATGCTTTTCAAGATGTTACAATAAATTTTTCATGTAACAATAAAAGAAAATATGGGAAAATCAGTATCTTCTTTTGGGTATTTTGCGGACAAACGAGCATTCTGTGACATATGATTTGTAATTATGGCGAGAGTATACTGTACGATGAGTGTTTTTTTGATTAAATTGCGAAAAAATTATAAATATGAGCTGAAATCAAAAAAATACTATTGAAATTTAATGCGGAATATGGTATAATATTAGATGTGATAAATCTCACGTTAAGTGAATAATATATTAAGGAGTGCTTCAGATGAAAAAGATTTACGAAGGCAAGACTAAGGACGTTTACTCACTTGAAAACGGCAATGTGCTGCTTAAATTCAAGGACGACTGCACCGGTAAAGACGGTGTGTTCGATCCCGGTGAAAATACTGTAGGACTTACTATTGAGGGTATCGGTAAGGCAAATCTTCAAACATCCGTATATTACTTCGAGCTTCTTAAGAAGGCTGGCATCAAGACTCACTATGTAAACGCTGACCTTGATAACGCTACCATGGAAGTACTCCCCGCAGAGTGCTTCGGCAAGGCTCAGGGCGGAAACGGTCTTGAGGTTATCTGCCGTCTTGTGGCTACAGGCAGCTTTATCCGCAGATACGGCGAGTACATCAAGAACGGCACACGTCTTGAGGGCGGATATGTTGAGTGCACCTTCAAGAATGACGAGAAGGGCGATCCGCTGGTAACCGGCGAAGGCCTTGCAGCTCTCAAGGTTATGACTCCCGAGATGTTCGAATCCATGAAGGAACAGACACTTAAGATCACCAAGATCGTTGCTGACGATCTTAAGACTATCGGTCTTGATCTTTGGGACATCAAGTTTGAGTTCGGTTACAACAACGGTGAGGTTATCCTCATCGACGAGATCGCATCCGGCAATATGCGTGTATACAAGGGCGACACCATCGTTGAGCCCGTTGAGCTTACCAAGCTTATCAACAACAGATAAATGTAAAAATCCCCCGGTTCACCAACCGGGGGATTGCTGTTTATTTTTCCGCCATAATTATTGCCGTTCCGCCGTCTTTGAAGCAAAGCTTCACATTGCGGAATCCGGCTTCAGTCATAAGTGCAAGCTGATTCTCTACGGTGCAGGGAGTATCGATATGCATATATTCATCCTCGCCGATTCCGTATTCTGCACGCATGGCATCGCTCCTTGCAAAAATCTCTGCTTCTTCCTCGTCGGAATCCACCACATAGTCACATTCAATATAGCAGCCGCCGTCAGCAAGAGAACCGTGTATACGCTTGTATAGGGATAGCTTTTTAGCTTTCTTAAAATGATGCAGACTTTCAAAGGAAATGGCGCAGTCGAAGGGCGTATCGCCGAAATCCTCGGTGAAATAATCGCCGCAGATGACCCTCGGGCGCTTTGCGGCATGCTTTTTTATAAGCACGTCAAGCATTTCCGTTGTCAGATCAATTCCTGTCACCCTGAGATTCGGGAAGCGCTTGTAAATAAAATCAAGCTCAAGCCCCGTACCGCATCCAAGATCAAGGAGTGTTTCCGTATTTTCCGGAATAAGCTCTGCCATTTTTACATATGCCCCATAGCATCCTACCACGTCACTCAGCATATGCGCTTCGTAGCCTGTTACTCTTGCCGCAAAAAAGTCGGACATTCTTTCGGGTTTTTTCATGATGAAAACCGTAGCCTTTGAAAAACAAAAGCTTCCTTTCTGCTCTTATCAGAGCGCTGTTTGCCGAAAAAGCAGGCTTGAGAATTTATTTGCAAACTTTACTCTCCCGGCAAATTTTTTTAAAAACCTATTTACAAATTCCAAAACATGTGATATACTATATACAGAACATATGTTTGGAGTGGTTTTGTGATATTTGAAACAGATAGTGCCTGCTGTTTTACGGGGCACAGAAAGATTGATAAGGAAAAACTGCCTGCCCTTGTGGAGAAGCTTCATCTTGAGATCGGTTGGCTCATAGGTCACGGTATAGAGCACTTTGTCTGCGGCGGAGCGCTGGGGTTTGATACTCTTGCGGCGCTTACCGTGCTTTTACACAGACAGCGCGGAGAAAATGCCAAGCTTCACTTAATGCTTCCGTGTCCCGATCAGAGCGCAAGATGGCAGCGGGATGACAGAATGATATATAACGATATCATGGAGCGAGCAGATACCGTAGATGTGCTGTGCGATCACTATCACAGCGGCGTTATGCATGCGAGAAACCGCGCTATGGTGGATGCCTGCAGGTACTGCATATGCTTTTGGGACAATAGTATACAGCCGGCGGGAAAGCCCGGCGGCGGAACGCTTTATACGGTTAATTATGCCCGCAAGATGGGGCGGAGAATAATAAATCTCCACGATGAGCCGCCTGAGGACGGACAGTTAGAATTTATATTTTAGGCGCTATTCTATAACTATGTCGCAAAGCTCTCGCTTCGGAACAAGATGCACGCCGTTTTCCCTGTAGTAACGGGTCTCGCCGTCACGGAGCGGCACGATTTTGCGCACCTCATCAGCCTTCCCAAGCCCGATGGCAAGAAGCGGTTCAACCCCGGCAGGCAGATTAAGCACCGTCCTTGCACCCTCGCGGTCAAACGCGCCTATCATGCAACCGGAAAGTCCCATTTCAGCCGCGCACATGTATATAGCCATGGCGCATATTCCAACGTCGCGGTCGAATTTGCCCACCGAACCGAATTTTTCGGTGTCTTGGCAAATTACGATAAACGCTGTAGGACGATGCCCCTCGGGGGGAAGATTAAGTTCGGGAAGCGCGCCGCCCCATTTTGTGAGAGGCTGAAATTGTGTAAGCTCCGCTCTTTCATATACAAGGCGGTAGGAGAGGGGTTGTATGTTCATCGCCGCAGGTGAAACTCTTGCGCAGTCCACCATGGAAAGAAGCTCCTCTTTGGTAATTCTCCTGCTTTCATCAAACGTACGGCAGGTGCGGTTTTGGTATATAAGCTCTTTTATCATTTCTTGCGTCCTTTCCTATGATTGTGTAATAATTATAGCAGATGCAGGCAGTGCGTGTCAACAGAAATTTTCATGGCATCCCCTTAACAATAAAGGCTTGGTACAAAATGTACCAAGCCTTTATTACAGTTTCACAATAACGCCGGGGAAACCGTGGATAAAGCCGCCGTCAAGATAGAGCTTTTTCACCTTGCGCTGAAGGCTGGTGTCCTCGTTAAGCTCTGCGTAATTGTTGGGGTCTTTTCCGGGGAATACAAAGCTGAACAGCTCTTTTCCGCTGCTCTTGCCGGGGTATCGTAGAAATGTGTTGCCGAATCCTACGATTTTTGAGGTTGGGCTGAGAATTTCGTTAAATGAAGGATCAAGGAGCCATGAGTTGCAGAATGCGCATTTAGGGTAACATTCGGGGAAACGCTCTCTTGTAAGCTTCATGGCTTCGTCAACGCTGTTTTTGATGTTTTCGGGGGACAGATCTGAGCCTTTCGGAATGTGCAGGCTGATTATATCATCACCTGGGCGAAGGAAGCACTCCCATTCGGATTTTCTGAAGGTTTTAAGCTGATTTTCCACAAGTCCGCGCTTTGTGGTGTAGCCGATGTAAGCCTCATCGGTTTCGGTAAAGTCCGGACCGAATGAGCCGTCCTCATCGGTACAGCCTGCGGAGCCAAGCACCTGCCCGCTTCTATGATAGCGGTCGCGCACCATTACGGGCGCATATTCCTCGGTGTCACGCTTCTTTAAGATTATAGCCGCGCCGGGGAATTTTGCTATCTCGATATTGAATAAGCCGCAACTGTAGATTCTGCAGAAAATGTAGATACAGAGCCAGTTGTAAAAGGCATAGTTAATGCCGAATATATTGTAGCGCGCATTTACAACATCAAGGGAGTTTTTGATGGTAGCTATGTATTTTTCCGTTTCCTCTTTACCGAATCCTCTGTCAAGGTAATCTTTCGCCATTTCAGGGACTTTTGAAAAGAGAATAAACAGAGGCATCATGTCGCCTGCGGTTGTACCGTTTGTCTCCGGCATGGGAACGGCTCTTGCTTCGTCTGCGGTGCAGGTTTTTATATACTGTGCTACGGTGTTTGCATATGCAAGACGTAGGGCATCATTCGCAAGCTCCTTTGCGGCGTTCATTATAGCATCATAGTGGTTTCCCAGCGCACCGTATTCTTTATCAATTCGGTTAAGGAATTCGGGGCATACCACGTTTACATCAGATGAAGGATTTTCGTAAACCTTGTCAAGTGCCTCGGGATATTTTTCAATGCCAAGGGATTTTGCGATATCATTAAAATTCATTTCAATTCTCCTTGGGAAGCCTCATAGCCATTCTTACGCAGTCCTCGTCCTCTTTAAGCATCTTGAAGATGCGCGCAAGACGCTCTGCGCCAATGTCAAGTATAGCACGTCCGATATTTGCGGAAGAACCGATGGAATCATATCCGTTATACGCATTGGGGAAGTTGGATGACCAGATAAACTGCGCGTTTATGCCTTCTTTTGTAAGATAATCTGCGCGGTGGGTAGAAAGTCCGCTTACTTCTGCGGAACGCTGTACGTTGACACAGTGGGGAACAACAGTTTGTACAACCGCGGTTTCGTTTATGTGACCGTGACCGCCGCCGGCGCCTCTTTCGGCGAATTTACGCAGGTTTTCCATATCCTCGTCAGTCAGGTAGGCGAATCTTTCGGGGGCGTTTATTACGGTATCGTAAAGGGTGCGTATGTCCTCACGTTTTGCATCGTGTGCCCATGTCCACATGGTAGCGTAATTCCTCGGTCTGTAAGCATGTGCACGAACAAAATAGTCGAGCCATGCAACGTTTCCGCCGTGACCGTTGAGGATGAGAACCTTTCTGAACCCGTTTCTTGCAATCTCATCGCAAAGCTCAGAAAGGAGCTGCATACGAAGCTCGGGGCTGAGGCAGACGTAGCCTGCCTTGTGAAGTTCAGATGGGGACTTAAAATTTACGGCTCCGCCAACGTCGCCAAGCCAGAAGCCTGTGGGGAAAAGTACAGCATCCTCACGTTTCGCCGCTTCTTCGGCATAGGCGCGCACCTCGTAATAGTCGCATCCGGCAGGCAGGTGCTCACCGTGCATCTCCATGCCCCCAAGGGGTAAAATGCAAAGACCGCCGCATTTTTCGATTACTTCTTTGAATTCTTCTTCCCGTAATTCTTCCCATCTGTAAAGCATGGTGTTCCTCCTCATAAATATCGGAAATAATGGTGCTTTTCAGCAGTGTTAAAGCATTTACTCATACATTTTTTTACTGTCGACCCTCAACTCGCCCATTGATTTTTTTGGCGGATTCACTATGTTTGAGGTTGAAAATATATCTGTTTTGTCTTATTCTTCTTTTGGTAAACCCATTGCCATTCTCACACATTCTTCGTCGGATTTAAGTCGGCGCAGGATCTTGCATAGTCTGTCGGTTGACACCTTTACCATAGCTTTACCAAGGGTTTCCGTGCACCCGATTGGCGCATATCCTTCGTAGGCGTTTGGGAAATTGGATATCCATGTAAATCCTGTATGGATGCCCTCGTTTTCAAGATAATCTGCGCGGTGGGTGGATAGACCGCTTTCCGCGGTGAACCGTTCAGGTGCGGTAAGCTCCGGATACATTCCCATAATAAGTCCGGCTTCACGCAGATCGGCGTGACCGCCGCCGCATCCTGTTTCGGCGAATCTTCGCAGGGTTTCCATATCCTCGTCGGTGAGCATTTTAAAATCGCCTTTTCTTGCGGCGAGGGCACGCTTATATAACTTCTTCGGTTCCATAGCCGCAAATGCCAGCGACCATGTCCACATAACTGCGTGATCCCTCGGCTTATATGCGTATGCGCGCAGAAAATAATCAAGAAGCGGTACGTTTCCGCCGTGGGAGTTTACTATGAGTATTTTGCGAAATCCGTGTCTTGCGATCTCTTCGCAGATTTCGGTCAGCGTTTTTATGATACCATAGGGGTCAAGGGAAATGTATCCGCTCATTCTGTCCATCGCCGGAGATGCGAGCGGGTGGTAGGTTACCACATCCCCAAGCCACATTGCGGCAGGGAATACACAGACGCCGCAAAGCTCCGCGGCACGTTCGGCGATACCGATTCCGTGAAGCGAATCCGTTCCCACCGGAAGATGCTGTCCGTGTTTCTCGATGCATCCTATGGGTACTATACAGAGTCCGCCTGAGGTTTCTGCGGCAAACTTAAATTCTTCCTCACGAAGTTCTTCCCATTTCATAATGCCCCCCCTGTTCTCATGTAAGAAAAGGCTGCTGCATACGGGATGCAGCAGCCAAAGCTTTGTGATATAAATTAACCAACGTCAGTAAGCTTGTTTACAGCAGTGATGTGGGGGTTAACGCCCTGATACCAGTAAACGAAGCCGGTAACGTCAACAACATCGCCAGCCTGAAGCTCGCTGACAGCCTTGTAAACATCGGTGTCAGTACCGGTGAGGTAGTACTCAACGCAGAAGCTATAATCTGCATCTCCGTTGTTAAGGGTTACATAGATATCGTCGCCGGGAGTGCCGTTCTTAAACTCAACAGATGTAACGATCATACCCTTGAAGATTGCCAACTGGTTCTGATAGTTGATAAGCTCATCAGTGCCGAGCTTGTCGGTAAGATCGACAGGCTCTGCAACATATGTGTCGCCTTCGATGATTTCAAAGGTTGCGCCGGAAGCGATTTCAACTTCGCCTTCCCAAGCGGTCTTGTAACCGGTTACTCTGATCTTGGTGCCGGGAACGAGCTTTGCATAGTCTTCCTCGGAGCAGGTCATCTCATAGATGAAGTATGCGCCGTCTTCGTCCTGAGTGTAGATGGTAGCCTTATTGTCCCACCAAGACTGCTTAGCCTGAACATATGCTTCGATGATCACCTCAGAGTCAAGCTCTGCTGCTGCATACTCGTCGTATGTCATAACGGTTGCCTCGGGAGCTTCGGTGTCAGCGGCGGTGTCTGCTGCGGTAGTGTCAGCGGTATCAGCCACAGTATCAGCAGCGGTGGTGTCAGCATCCGAGTCAACGGGGGGATTGGTGTCATCGCCGCACGCTGCCATGGAGAGCGCGAGGGTGAGAGCAAGAAGTGCTGCAAAAATCTTTTTCATTGTAAAATCTCCTTTGAGTGATATAAAGATACAATAATACATAGGGAATATATTATCTTATTTATATTATAACCTTTTTTAGGAAAAAGTCAATAGAAAACTACGATTTTTTTCGTTTTTTCATAAATTCGCGGACAGTATACACTATTATCAGCAACCAGGCACCCGAAAGGGCGGCTATGAGTATAACCGATTCCTTAGGAAGAGGACCTAAATCACCTGCATTGGTGCTTGTTAAAGCAGTCTGATCAAGTCTGTACAGCGCGTTCATGTCAGAGTACAGCTTATCGTAATACGCATCGTCCACCGTTTGCTTGCGTTTTACGGATTTTGTGACGTTTTCAATAAGCATGCCTGCCGCGTCGCGGAGCGAGGCTGAGCCGTTGAACACGGGAGTTGTGAAGGTGCGATCAATATTATCAAGCATAAGCTTTGCCGCGTCAAGCTTGATACTGTAGTAAAAATTACCGTCTTCGCCGGAACGGGAGAGATAGTCCGTGTATTCCTCGGAATTCTGAGCTTTCAGTGTTACGGGAATGTAACCCTCGGTCTGGGAGTAAGCTATCTGCACCTCGTTCGTTAACATATACTGCATGAACAGCCACGACGCCAGCACCTCGCCCTTGTCTTCCTTATTGAATATACACATGGACGGCCCTTGGGAGATCATCCACGGCTCGTCCGTGTCAAACTGAGGGATAGTCATGACCACCGTTTCAAACTCCACAAGATTTTCCTCGCTTATGTCGATAAGCGGCGCGTCGCATCCCATCCAGGTTGCGCCGGCGGTGGAGTCGATGGCGAATATGCACTGTCCCGCATTAAGGAAGTTCGCCGGATAGCCGGATATCTTAAAGGTGGAGAACGCCCCCTTTTCGGTATGATCCGCTATGTCGGCAAGAAGCTCTTTCGTTGTATCATTGAAGATAAGAATCTCGCCTCTGTCGGTGGAATAATCTGCGTCAAGCTGCTTTAGCATGGATATCATCATGTTGTCCGTTGATTTGTAGATGAACGGAAGCATGGTTTTCTGCCCGTTTACGGCGAAGGTACCGTCGGCGTTCTTCTTCGCGGCGGCTTCCGATACTTCCCATACGAAGTCCCATGTAAGCACTTCGGGAAGCGTGTAGCCGAGGTCTTCAACGTAGGTCTTATTCACATAGCACGCCTCGGTGGAGCGCATGTAGGGAAGTGCGTAGTATTCGCCCGACAGCTTACATTCCTCAAGGAATTTCGGCACGATCTCGGAGAGAGTTGGCGCATCGAATCTTACCTCGCTTCCGCCAAGACCGTATTTTTCGTCTTCGAATAAGTCACCGATGGGAACAACGGTGTTTTCGCCCGTCATATAGGTTGCGATATGGTCGGGGTAGGTGATGCACACGTTGGGCGTTGTGCCGGTGGCGATATTGGTTAAAACGTCCTGATAAATGCGCCCGTAGTCCGTATACAGCCTTAGATTTACGTTAATATTGGGGTAGATCGCCTCAAAATCCTCAATAGCCTTATTATATATGCCAACCTGAGTCATGTTGGTGTCGTTTTTCGCCCAAAAGGTTATCTCGTAGTTCTTCGACTCATCAAATTCGTCCGGAAGCGTGAACGCCGTGGACTCCTTTGCCCCATGGCAGGATGAAAGCAGTGGCAGTGTAAGAAAAATTGCCGCTGCAAGAGAAATTGCACGTTTCGTCATCCCTTTGTACCCCCTCTTGCCACGCCTGCCATGATCTTCTTTCTGAAGATAACGAAAATAACGATAAGCGGCACGGATATTACCACAACCGCCGCCATCATGGCAGGGATGTTTTCGCGTCCGAAGCCGTTTTCGCGGATCTCCTGAATACCGTTTGATACGAGGAAGTACGCCGGATCATCGGTTATAAGTCTTGGCCAGATGTAGGAGTTCCAGCACTCGATCACCTTTAAGATGGTCACCGTAATAACCGTGGGGCGGCATATGGGGAGCATCACTCGGAGCAGATATTTGACATCCGAGGTTCCGTCCACCTTAGCGGCATAGTAAAGCTCATCGGGGACTTGTGAGAAGTTTTCCTTTAGGAGATATATATAGAAAACGGAAGTCACCGAGGGGAGAATAAGTCCCGTAAAAGTGTTGCGAAGGTCTAAATTTGTGACGGTCATGAAGTTTGTTATGACCACAAGCTCGTTTGGTATCATCATAAGGGCGAGGAAAAGTGTAAAGACCAGATTCTTGCCCTTAAACTCAAGCCTTGAGAACGCGAAGGCGGCAGGGATGATAACAAGAAGCATCAAAGCCGTGGTAGCCATAGTGAAAAATACGGTGTTGAGAAAATATCTGTCAAGGGGAACGGCGTTAAACGCCTCAAGGTAGTTTTCGAATGTAGGGGAGAGGGTAAAAAATTTCGGAATATACTCCGCGTTGTATGAGCCGTAGCTCTTTACGCTTGTTAGTATCATCCAATAAAAGGGGAAGAGCACGATAAGCGCCCAAATTCCGAGAAGGGCGTATACGGCGGCTTTTCCCACTTTCCCGAAAACCTCGGGGGCGGTGCGGTTGTTACTTTTTTTCATAGGTGTAATATTCCTCCGAGAGAGCGGCGAAGTTTTGTGCGTTTTCCGCAGGAAATTCGCGTCATTGACGCGAAAGCAGAAAACTTCCTGGCAAGAAACGCAGTTTCATGCTTTCTATAAAAATTCAGTATGCTTTAAGAGAGCGGCGAAGTTTTGTGCGTTTTCCGCAGGAAATTCGCGTCATTGACGCGAAAGCAGAAAACTTCCTGGCATGAAACGCAGTTTCATGCTAATAATGAACGTGCTTTTTGCTTACGGTGAGATTTATGCAGGTGATGGTCAGAACGATAACGAACAGCACCACCGCCGCCGCGGAAGCGTAAGACGGGAATCCGCCGCCCTCGCCGTAGAGCATATCGTAAACGTAGCCCACGATGGTGTTCATCTCAGCGGCGTTAAGCTCAGTTCCAAACAGTGCCACCGCATCGCTGTACGCCTTGAACGCGCCGATGAAGCCCGTTATTATAAGGTAGAAAAGCATGGGGGAGATCATGGGGAGCGTGATCTTCCTGAAAATGCGGAATTTACCCGTGCCGTCCACCTTTGCGGCGCTGTAATAATCGCGGTTGACGGAAGCAAGGGCGCTTGTTAATATGAGTATCTTGAAGGGCATTACCACCCACACGGTGTATATGCAGAGAACCAGCATCTTTGCCCAATACGGCCCGTCTATAAAGTCAACGGATGTTCCGCCGAAGAAGTTTATTATGAGGTTCACAAGACCGTCGGAGTACGCCGTTGGCTTAAAGAGTATCATAAACACAAGTCCCACGGCAAGGGTGTTTGTGACGTAGGGGAGAAAATATACGGTCTGGAACAGGTTTCTTAGCTTCTCGATAGAGGAAAGCCCCACGGAAATGAGAAGCGACAGTCCCGTTGATACGGGAACGGTGATTATAACGAGGATGAAGGTGTTCTTTAACGCCTGCAGGAAGTATGGGTCGTGCAGAATGTAGGAGTAATTGTAGAATCCCACTCCCGAATAGGTCTGGGATGAGGAGTTGAAGCCTTCCTCGAAGGAATAAATGAATACGTCGATTAAGGGATATACCATAAACACGCCGAGAAACAGTACGGCGGGTAAAAGGTACAGCCACGCCTTATAGCTTTTTTGTTCCATTGCAGTTACCTCAGAATTCCATGCGCGCTTCGGTGGCTTTATCGAATATAAACACCTTGCCGGGCTTTAGATCAAAGGCGATGCGGTCTGTGCCCACCTTCGGCGTATCTTCCGCGCTTATAATGGAGCGGATGAGGGCAGGGCAGGCAGGATTTTCCGAAACGATGCTGATATCGCGTCCCATGACCTCGACGGTCTTAAGTTTGCATGTGAGCGCGCCGTTTGCCGAAAGAACAAATCCCTCGGGACGGATAGCCGCGTACACCTCGCAGTCCGTAACACCCGTTACGTCCATGACGCGCTCCGAGCCGATGTAAAGTCCGCCGTCTGAAATCTTGCCGTCGAACACGTTTATGGGCGGTGTGCCCAGGAACTTCGCCACGAACAGATTGCACGGCTCGTCGTATACCTCTTGGGGCGCACCGATCTGCTGTACCACTCCGTCCTTCATTACCACGATAAGGTCGGAGATGCTCATAGCCTCGTCCTGGTCGTGGGTAACGAAAATGGTGGTGATACCGGTTTCGCGCTGGATGCGCTTTATCTCCTCGCGGGTGGCAAGACGCAGGCGTGCGTCAAGGTTAGATAACGGCTCGTCAAGGAGCAGGACACGAGGCATCTTAACAAGAGCTCTGGCGATAGCCACACGCTGCTGCTGACCGCCGGACAGCTCGTTTGGCTTACGATCCATGAGTGCATCTATCTGTACCAGCTTTGCAATTTCGGTTGCCTTTTCGCGCATTTCCTTTTTGGACATTTTGTTCTTTCCCCTAAGGTTTCCGAGAGGGAATATGATGTTCTCCATAACCGTAAGGTGAGGATAGAGGGCGTAATTCTGGAAAACAAGTCCCACGCCGCGCTTTTCGGGGGGAAGCTCTGTCACGTCCTCATAGCCGAAGAAGATCTTTCCCTCGGTAGGTTTAAGAAGTCCGCTTATTAAATTAAGGGTTGTGGACTTTCCGCATCCCGATGGGCCGAGAAGTCCCACGAGAGTGCCGTCGGGGATGGTGAAATCGAAATTGTTTACCGCGGTAACGTCTGCGGTAATTTTTTTGTTCCTTGACGGGAATTTTTTGGTAAGAGCTGAAAGTGTAACCTTCAAAATATCACATCCTTAAAATATGTAACGATACCTTGTTCTTGTCAGAAAGAGGTAATACTTATTCTATTATATCATAAATTTTTTCCCTAACTATTGTATTAATTGAAAATTTATGATCAAATAAAAGTTTCCTTGTTCCGCCGCAGCTTGTCTGCGGCATTTATACCTTTATTATAACATGATTTTATCCGTTTAGCAAGAGAAAGCGGTAATATTTTCTTCTTTAAAATATTTTTCTAAATACTACGGTCGTGGGTTGACTTTTTTGCGCTTTTTTGCTATAATGTTCGTGTATAGCCTTTACATAAATTGTACACTGATGGGAGTGCCTATGAATAAAAAACATCAGATAATATGGACTGTGCTGCGTCCGCTCGTGGGGGTATTCCTTAGGATAAAATTCGGATATACCTACGAAATGGCGCACAAAAAATATAAGCTTCCCGATAATTATATAGTGCTCTCAAACCACGCCACCGATTACGATCCTCTGCTTGTGGGTGTGTCGTTCAAACGGCAGATGTATTTCGTGGCAAGCGAGCATATTTCACGCTGGAAGCGTGCGTATCCGCTTATAAAATTCGCTCTTGAGCCTATCATCCGCAAAAAAGGCATGAGCGCCGCACATGCGATCATTGATATTATGCGAAGACTGCGCCACGGAAGCAATGTGGGGATGTTCGCCGAGGGTGTCCGCACATGGGACGGCGTTACGGGGCCTATCGCATCCACAACGGGGCAGATGGTCAAGCGTGCCGGATGCGGACTAGTTACATATAAGCTTGTGGGCGGATATTTTCTCTCGCCGGGATGGTCTGATGGAACAAGGTACGGTGAGTCCCACGGTTCGGTTGTGGGAGTTTACACGGCTGAACAGCTTGCCAAAATGAGCGTTGACGAGATAAATGAGGTGATTGCCCGCGATCTTTACGAGGATGCATACGAAAGACAGCTTGCTTCACCGAAGCGCTACAGAGGCAAACGTCTTGCGGAGCATATAGAAAATCTGATCTTCATCTGCCCCGAATGTGGCGCCATGGAAAGCATCCGTTCAAAGGGAAATACGGCAGCTTGCGAAAAATGCGGCATGAAGCTTACCTTTGACGAATACGGCATGATAAAGGGCGGCAGATTCAAGACTGTTTTGGAGCTGTCGGATTGGCAGAAGGGCGAGATCGTGGCTGCGGCAGAGCGCGGTGAAAAGTACGTTATGGAATCGGCGGTACTGTGCAGGGTTGCCGACGGTGCGGCGGAAGCGGTGTATAACGGAAAAGCTGTGCTTTCATCAGAGGGGCTTTTGGTGGGCGACCGCAATTTCGGTATAGACGAGATAGACGATATGGCGTTTCACGGACGGCGTACCGTGGTATTCTCATCGGGCAAGGAATATTTCGAGCTTTGTCCGGCTGACTGTATAAACGCGGTCAAATTCCCTATGATGTTCAAATATTTGAAAAAAAACAGTGCGGCGAAAGCTTCCCATGCGGAACGCTCCTGCGCTCAGGCATAAGCTGCACAGTGAATCTCGATAATAATTGAAACGGAGTGTGAATACGATGGATTTTTCAGCAAACAACACGGAGCTTTGGACACCCATAATCCAGATGGGCATAATGGCGGCGCTTATACTGCTTGCCAATATTCTTTCCCGTAAGATTCCGTTTTTCAGAAGGAGTCTTATGCCGATTGCGGTGCTGTCGGGCTTTATTCTGCTTATTCTGCGTACCACGGGCGTTGTTGACATAGACATAGTATTTCTTGAAAAGCTTACATATCACGCCCTTGCGCTTGGATTTATCGCAATGTCACTGCGCGTCCCCGAGAAAAAATCAGAGGGCGGTGCGCTTATCGGCGCAAAGAGCGGCGCGCTGATTGTCAGCACATATCTTGTGCAGGCTATAGTGGGACTTATTATATCCCTGGGATTTGTGCTTACCATTATGCCGGATCTGTTCCCGGCAACCGGAATTCTTCTTCCTATGGCATACGGTCAGGGTCCCGGTCAGGCGAACAACGTGGGTACTACCTACGAGGCGCTGGGGATGGCAGGCGGACGTTCCTTCGGTCTTTCACTTGCGGCGATGGGTTACCTCTGCGCATGCGTTGTTGGCGTTATATTTCTCAACGTGTACAGCCGCAAAGGCAAAATCACCCGTACCAGAGATAAAAACAGCGTGTCCGGCTCTGTGACCGTTGACACCTTCCAGCATAACGGTGAGATACCGATCTCCGAGTCCGTTGACAAGCTGTCAGTGCAGTTCGCGTTCGTAGCCATACTTTACCTTATAACCTATCTGATCACATGGGGCATAACCGCGCTTCTTGAAGCGGTAGCGCCGGGTGTGGCAAGCACGGTTTCAACGCTTCTCTGGGGATTTAACTTCATTATCGGCTCGGTAGTGGCTCTCGGATGCCGTGCGGTGCTGTCGGGACTTAAATCCGTTAAGCTTATGAGCCGTCAGTATCAGAACAACTACCTTCTCTCCCGAATCTCCGGCCTTGCATTTGATCTTATGATCATCGCCGGAATTGCCGGAATCGAGATAAGCGATCTTGAGGGAATGTGGATCCCCTTTATCATCATGTCCATTGCTGGCGGCGTGATCACGTTTATCTACCTTAAGGTGATGTGCAAGAAGCTTTATCCCGACTACACTCATGAGGGATTCTTCTCCATGTACGGTATGTTAACGGGAACTATAAGCTCGGGTGTTCTTCTTCTCCGTGAGCTTGATCCGGAATTTGAAACACCTGCCGCCAACAATCTTATTACCGGCAGCTCCTTCGGTATCATATTCGGCGCGCCGGTGCTGCTCCTTGTAAGCCTTGCGGCAAAGAGCTTTGCTATGAGCGTTGCGGTGCTGGGTATTGCCTCTGCATATCTTGTTGTGCTTCTTGTGTTCATGCTTAAGACCGGTAAAAAGAAGAAATAGTTTAGAAATATTTCGGGACGGTACGCAAAAAGCGTACCGTCCCGGTTTTTTGTATGTGGGGGTGCCGCATCCGCGGCGGTGGCGTAACCGTATCAATGCATATTCAAACAAATTCTACATTTCCACACAAGCGATTACCGTAATGGTAGCCGCCGGAATGTATAGGCACCATGCAGGCGGCGCGGATCGTGCGCCCGAACGGTTAGAGAACGGACAGTCTTGGGAGTCAAAGACTGCTGGACGCCTGTCCCTACAGCTTTGTTTTTACCCATGTATAAAATTCTTTGCGGAGCTTTTTTCTGGCACATCGCCTGCTGCGATGTGCTTGAAAGCCGCGTAACTCCTACACAACGCCTACCGCAACATCATTTTATCGCACCGTCGCAGTAGCAGCAGCGGAGTTCGCCGTCAACGGTTTTGGTAAGCTCGGGGAGATATTTTTCGTGGTTGGTGATGCAGCGCGGATTGCGGCAGAATGAGCCTTCCGGCAGAGGATATGCAGGTGAACGTCCGGTACGCTCCACGCCAACAAGGCGTGCGAGCAGAGCCATTCTTATGAACATGCCGTTTTCCGCCTGCTCGAAGTATACGCATCTGGGATCGTCGTCCACCTCGTATGCGATCTCGTCCACCTTTGGAAGCGGATGCAGTACCGAAAGTGTGGGCTTTGCAAGAGCCATCTTGTCAGTGGTAAGACGGTAAACACCGGACTGCTTTGCGTAATCCTCGGGGGATTTGAAGCGCTCGCGCTGGATTCGTGTCATATAGAGAACATCAAGCTCCCCAATACATTCTTCAAGGGTAGAGCATTCCTTTATCTCGCATCCGTGGGCGAGGAGCTCCTCGGTAACGAAAGTCGGAAGTCTTAATTCGGGGGTGGAGATAAGTACAAAGCGGTTGCCTTTGAATCTCATTAGCGCGCGGAGCAGGGAATGTACCGTTCTTCCGTTAAGAAGGTCGCCGCAGCAGCCCACAGTAAGTCCCGAGGCCGTGCCTTTAAGCTCATTTATGGTCATAAGATCTGTAAGAGTCTGTGTGGGATGCAGATGTCCGCCGTCGCCTGCGTTGATAACGGGGCAGTGAGAGTACAGTGAGGATGCATATGCCGCGCCCTCTATGGGATGGCGGATAACCACAACATCTGCATATCCGCTGACTACCTTAACGGTATCTCTAAGGGTTTCCCCCTTGGCAACGGAGCTGGAGCTTGGGTCGGAGAAGCCGATGATCTTTCCGCCAAGGCGCATCATTGCGGTCTGGAAGGACATCTGTGTACGAGTGGACGGCTCGTAGAAAAGGGTCGCCATTATGCGTCCCTTGCACACGTCGCGATACTCGGCAGGTGCTTTTTTTATGCGGAACGCAAGTGCGCAAAGCTCGTCCCATTCCTCAAGGCTCATATCATTAAAATCTATAAGGTTTCTTATTTTCATGATTATTTAGCTCTCCTTTTTCTTAAGCTCTAACTTTTTAATAATTGCTGTGGCTGTACGTCCGGGAAATGCGTTGTAGAAAGAATAGTCCGCAGTATTCATATATATGGGGTAGCGCGCATCAAGAAGCCGTCTGTAATTGTTTACGTCGCCGTTTACGGGCGGACGCATGAGCACACTTTCGTTTGCTGTAACGCTTTCAACGCTTCTCTTTAACCATATTACGGTGGTCTTCTCACGAAGAAGCTGTCGGCTCGGTTCGTAAGTAGGCACGCCGCCGCCGCAGGAAAGCACCGTGAGCGCACCGCCTGTTCTGCTGATAACATCGCAGAGCACACCGTATTCAAGCTCCCTGAACGCCGCCTCGCCCTGCTCACTGAATATTTTTTTTATATTCTCGCCTTTGGCTGTAATCTCGTCATCCAGATCCACAAGCACAGCACCCAGCTTTGCCGCAAGAATACGTCCAACGCTGGATTTGCCGCAGCCCGTCATTCCGATAAGAGAGATAATATTATTTTTTGGAATCAGCATCTCTATTCCGCCTTTCACATCCTGCTTAGCCTTGCGGCTTATGCCCTTGTGGCTTATGCCCTCGCGGCTTATGCCCTTGTGGCTTATGCCCTTGTGGACTTTTTCATTATATATTCGTCCGATATAACGGCGCATATGCCGATATCGCGGTACGCGCCTTTTATGAACATGGAGGAACGTCTTATTCCCTCAAAGCGCATGCCGCACTTTTCCATGACTCTGCGGCTGGCATAATTGCCGATAATATATTTTGCCTCAATACGGTGGGCGTTAAGCTCGGAGAAGCCGAAATCCAAAACACGGGATACCGCCTCGGTGGCGATTCCTTTTCCCCAATATGCGGGATTTATTACATACCCCACCTCAGCGCAGTTGTTGGCGAAATCAATGGTGGTAAATCCGCAGGTGCCGATCATCTTCTTCTCCTCGGAGAGTACGATAGCCCAGTCGTAGAAATCCCCGGCTCTGTACTTCGCCTGCAGGTAGCGGAGATAGTCCTGTGTCTGATCCGGCGACCTATGGTAATCCCAAAGCAGATATTCCGTAACCTTCGGCTGGCTGGCGTATTCGTACATATCGCGCCAATCTGAGGTTTTCATCTGACGAAGGGTGAGCCTTTCGGTGGTCAGTGTGGGGATTTTTGAAAAAATATCGAATATGAGTGATTTTTTCATTTTGAATACCCCCTGAAAAATTTTCCTAAACTATATTATACTACATTCTTCGCCGCAATGCAAGTGTTACGAAAAAAATTCTCTGCTTCTTGAAAATTCCTCTTGCAATTTTTTGTTTTATGTGATATAATTATACCAAACAAATGTTCGAGAGGGTGAGCGAAGTGAGCAGAATGGTTTTTCATGTGGACGTAAACAGCGCGTTTTTATCCTGGGAAGCCTCAAGACGGGTAAGGGAAGGGCAGCCTGACTTAAGAATGGTTCCATCCGCCGTAGGCGGTGACCGAGAACTGCGCCGAGGCGTGATCTTAGCAAAATCAATACCTGCGAAAACCTTCGGTATCAAAACCGGTGAGCCGGTTGCCGCCGCCCTCAGAAAGTGCCCGAATCTTGAGCTTGTGAAGCCGGATTTCAGGCTGTACAACCGCTGTTCCGGGGAATTCTCGGATATATGCAGAAAATATGCCCCTGCTGTTGAGCAGTATTCAATAGACGAGTGCTTTCTCGATATGAGCAATACGGATATCGTGTACCCGGACAAAATCGCCTTGGCTTACAAAATAAAGGACGAGATACGGGACACCTTAGGTTTTACCGTGAATATCGGAATCGGGGAAAACAAGCTTCTCGCCAAAATGGCAAGCGATTTTACAAAGCCCGACCGCGTGCACACCCTATTTATCTCGGAGATTCCCGAAAAAATGTGGCCGCTTCCGGTTAAAGATTTGTTCTCCGTAGGTGCAGCGACGGCGGAGAAGCTTGAGCGGCACGGGATGTTCCGAATCGGGGACATTGCCAGGTGCGATGCGCCGCTTCTTGTGTCAATTTTCGGTGAAAAGCAGGGGCGGCATCTCCATAATTTCGCAAACGGAATCGACAATTCCCCCGTATGCGCCGAGCCGGAAGCTCCCAAGGGCTACAGCAACTCCACCACATTGGAGCGTGATATAACCTCATACGCTGAGGCAGAGCCGGTGATACTCGCTCTTTCGGACAGCACCGCATCCCGTATGCGCGCCGACGGAGTTCGCGCTTACTGCATCACGGTGACAACGCGAACCTTTGAATTTATCGACCGTTCCCACGGCAAAAATCTCCGCACTTCAACGGATATTACAGGGGAAATATACAAGACTGCAATGATGCTTCTTCGCGAGCTGTGGGACGGCAAAACGCCACTCAGACTGCTCGGCGTTGCCCTGACCGAGATCGACCGCGGTGATGCCGAACAACTCTCCATGTTCGACACCGAGGAAGCCGTGAGTCGCCGCGAACGCAGTCGCGATTTCGATCGCACCGTGGACGAAATACGAAAAAAATTCGGCTCATCCGCCATACATTTCGGAAGCTTAGGTGGGCGGTAGGCGACGTGTAGGAGATACGGGGCGCTTACAAGCACATCGCTGTAGCGATGTGCCAGAAAAAAGCTCCGCAAAGAACTTTATACATAGGTAAAAACAAAGCTGTAGGGCCAGGCGTCCAGCAGTCTTTGACTGCCAAGACTGTCCGTTCTCTAACCGTTCGGGCGCACTATCCGCGCCGCCTGCATGGGTACTTACCGGCGCTAAACTTAGTTTAGCCAAAACCGACAGCGGCACGATGCCGCCGTCAAGGTGCGCGGAGGGCGTGCCATCCGCATCATTTCACGACCGCTCCCTTTGGCGGCGATATTCCGTTGGGGACATGCCCATGTGTTTTTCAAAGCACCTTATCATATGTGGGGGATCGTAGAACCCGGAGGAAGCGGCTATTTCGCTGACTGTGTGGGAAGTGCAGATCAACATGTTTGCCGCGTTTTCCACGCGGTGCCGCTGTATGAATTCACCCGGAGAAGTTCCAGTAAAGGCTTTGAATCTTGTAAGATAGGCGGAGCGGGACATTCTGGCAATTTTTGAAAGCTCCTCTATGGTTATTTTCTCACTGTACCGCTCATAAATGTAAGCTATACTTTTCATAAACGCTTCGTCGCTTCCGGAGGAATCTTTTCCTACGTCCAAGGCTAACCTTTCTCCAAATTTTGCGCAAAGCTTTCCTATGATTATAAATGCATAGCCCGTGCACTCTATAAGCCCCTCGGAACCCACTGCCGGACAGGCCATCAAGGCGTCAAGCAGTGGAAGAAGTTCATTTATTTCCTTGGAGGTAAGTTTGAGATGTAAATTTGAGGAAAACCGCTTGCGCATTTCCGGCTCCACCTTAAAAAGGGAAGAAAAGGCAGGCAGCATCTGAAGATCTCCCGAATATTTCTCGAAAAATCTCGGGCTCAAAAGCACGTGGTATACATCAAATCCCTCACTGCCCACATATCCGTGCATAAATTCAGGCGGAATGATAAAAACATCTCCTGCACCAACAGAAAGCTTGCCCTCACCGATATAATGCATCCCCTCGCCTTTCAGAATAATATTTATCTCATAGAACTCCTGGGCATGCATAAGTATGCTGTAATTGTGCTCTACAAAGCCTTTTGCCGTTTTTGCGGAGCTTCCGAAGGTGTTTTTGGTGGAAAAATAACTTTTTTCATTGATTCCAAGCTGTTTCGGATACATAAAAACCTCACAAAACAAATTATTATACAGTAAAATCTGTACATTTGTACATTGATTATATCATATCCGGATGATATAATCAAGATGTAAAGTTTGAAAAATGAATAATTTTTCAAACCTGAAGTTTTGTGGCTTTCGCATCGCTGATGCGAATTTCCTTACGGAAACCGCGACAAAACTTCCGTAACCGTTAGAAAGGAATGGTCGTATTTATGTACAACAAGGAAAGAGTACAAAAAATTTACGAAACCTCGCGAAA
Source organism: Candidatus Flemingiibacterium sp. (assembly GCA_045644145.1). GTDB lineage: Bacteria > Bacillota > Clostridia > Oscillospirales > CAG-272 > Flemingiibacterium. The sequence continues at coordinate 2,285 of JAZRGK010000026.1, read as the reverse complement.
TTACGGCAGAAACCTGCCCTTTACCACCTTTGAGTGGGATTTTCAGGAGTTTGCTCTTGGTGAATTTAATCATCTTCCCGTACCGGAACGCATTGCAAAATCCATGGCGGCGGCTATCGTAAAACAGCCGGTGTACATTCATGATTTTGACAGAGTTATCGGACGCTTATGGTATCACAACGCCAAGCCCGTGGAAAGATGGGACCCCGAAATAATAGATATACAGCTTTCCGATTCGAATAATTTCCATCCGAATTATGAGGCGTTCCGTAAAAATCAGCTTGTGGCGTTCAACTGCCCGGGACACATTGCATGGGACTGGAACAGTATCTTAAAGTACGGTACAGAAGGACTGAGAGCAAGATGCCACGAATGTGCCAAATGGAACACCGACGATAAGAGCAAGGAGTTTTACGCCGGCGTACTTACCATGATAGATGCCCTCGAAGCGTGGAACGATAAGCACGTTGAGGAGCTTGAGCGTCGTGGAATGACGGAAATGGCGGAGATCTGCCGCAGAGTTCCGAAATATCCCGCACGCACATTCCATGAGGCGGTGCAGTCATTCTTTATGCAGCATCTTGTGGTGATGCGCGAGAATCCCAACGGCGGAAACAGCCCCGGACGTCTTGACTACTACCTGTGGCCCTATCTTGAAGCCGATCTTGCGGCAGGCAGAACCACTCTTGAGGATGCGGCGGAGCTTATTGCCGAGCTGTTCATACGCATCGACGAGCGTATCCACGGCAGAGATCTTTGGGTTGAGGCGCTTGCCATCGGCGGAAGCCATCCCAACGGCACATCTGCAATAAATCCTCTTACCTACATTATGATCGAGGAGATCATGAAGTTCGATATAACCCATCCTTCCGTATATGTGCGCTTCCCAAAGAATCCCCCCGAGGATTTCGTCAAGCTGTGCGCAAAATACCTTAAAGAGGGTGGAAACCGTGCGCAGATACTTTCCGATGAGAGCATTGTTAAGGCGCTGACCTTAAACGGTGTGCCGTACTACGATGCGGTGGACTATTTCTGCGGCGGATGCATGGAAATAGGTGTTCAGGGACAGACTGCGGACTTCCTTTTTGTGGGATATCAGAACATCGCAAAATTTGCGGAGCTTTCGCTTACCGGCGGATACTGCCTTAACAAGAAAGAGCAGGTTAACGGCTTTAGAGGCAAGCCGCTTACAGAATACACTGATTTTGAATCGCTGTACAATGATTTTATAAACGAGTTCAGACGTATCACCCACCTCATGTTCAAATGGGAAGACTGGTGCGGCGAGAAGACCGAAAAGGTGCGCCCCTGCTACCTTCTTTCCTCTATGATCGCCGACTGTATATCCAAGGGACGGAACATGCACGGCGGCGGCGCAAGATACTACGATTACGGTCTTGCGGTCATCGGTCTTGCCAACGCGGCAGACAGCCTTATCGCTGTTAAGAAAGCGGTGTTCGATGACAAGCTTTGCACTGCTGAGGAGCTTCTTGATGCTCTTAAGGCAAACTTTGAGGGATATGAGGAGCTTCGCGCAATGCTCATGAAGCTTCCGAAGTACGGTCAGGACAACGCGGAAGCCGATGCTATAATGCAGAGAATCGTTGCTGACGTAGGAGATGTTTACAAATCTTACAGAAACCGTTTCGGCGGCAACGGCAAGCTGGTAATTCTTACCTTCGTTTATGCGCCCGGATGCGGAAAAGTGCTTGGCGCATCCCCCGACGGCAGACTTGCAGGCAAAGTAGTGGCGCAGGGTGTAACCCCTCAAGGAAGCTCTATGAAGTGCGGCATCACCGCCGCAATGAACTCCTGTACGTCCATACCTTTCGAGGTGTTCGCAGGCGGCGCATCCAGTATGTGGGATCTTGACGAATCCTTTGCAAGCGAGGAGATCATCGCGGCACTTGTAAATTCGTTCTTCGAAGGCGGCGGACAGATATTCCAGGGCAACACCACCGATGTGAAGACGCTGCTTGATGCTCAGAAATCCCCCGAGGATTATTACAATCTTATTGTAAGAGTGGGCGGATTCTCGGCGAGGTTTATATCCCTTGACAAGAGTCTTCAGGATGAGATAATCAACCGCACACGTCATACCAAATAATAAAAAGAGGAGCTGTTGCACTCAGGGCAACAGCTCCTTTTTGTATACCAAAACCACGCGTTAGACGCGTGGTTCGGTAAGAATTATATAGTTGAAGATGACAAAAAAACTCCTTTGTTGTATAATAAGAGTGCGGTCTGCCAACTGCACAAGAAATAGGTTGTATAATAAAAGTTGG
>JAZRGK010000025.1:0-161044 GCA_045644145.1 Candidatus Flemingiibacterium sp. | reverse complement strand
GCAGGATTCTCTCCGATCCATTTTATGATGTTGGCGGACATTGTCTTTATGCAGTCTTCATTTCTGGAGCAAAGAACCCACTGTCCACCGGGATCTTCCTTGAATTTTGGCTTAAATCTAGTTCCGTCTGCATTGAGTCTGAAATATTCCGGATGCGTTTCATAATAATGCTCGGGGAAGTTACAGTTGCCGAAGAATGGAAGCCAGTAGTCGATGGCATCATGATGACCTACGGTCAACTTGATACCACGGCGTTCAAGCTCGGGAATAAGCCCCATTGCCTTGTAGCCCTCATATATCTTGCACCATGTAACAATGCGGTTGTAGCGATTTTTAAGAAGCCAATCAAAGAAGGGTATATTGAGATTGTGCTCCGGATCGCCTGCTTTGTCGCCGTATTCCACAATAGCACTGCGGTATGAACGGTCTGCCGCGGATTTTATATAGCGTCCACTGCAAAGCTCAAGGGAATCAAGGGTTGGAATATACTCGCCTGCATCAACGTCGGGGTGACTGTATGCGGTGAGGGAACAGCCCACATAACGCTCAAGAAACTCGTATACGGCATATATAGTTCCGCGCTCCATGTCATCGAAGCCCTCACTGCCTGCGATGAGGATATCCTTTTCCCGAATTTCGATGAATATTCCCTCAGCACCTGTGAGAAGCGAGGAAAATTCCTCTTTTGAGATAACGGCAGTCGCGTCCTCATTGCGTAACGGACCTCCTATTATAAATTTTACATCGGCATCTGCATCCGCGGATACGGTTTTTACGTCAAGAATAAGCGTCAGATACTTTTCAAGCTCCTCAGCGGCGAATTTTTCGCGTGGAGTGGGAGCTTCAGGCATAGAAATTGCAATTTTCGCGCCGTTTTTTATGTACATTGAGGATTCTCCTTACATACAAATAATTTGTGGACTGCTTGACCATATATTTTTATTATAATGTAATGGCAGAAAAAAGTAAATGTAGTATTTTGCTATTTATAAAAAAATATTGCATAAAAGTAGATTTTAAAACCGCATAAAATCAAGGATAAAAACGGCAATATGTAAAATATTGCAATATATAATATAAAAATGACAAGAATTGCCCCGTCAGCCGCAAGGCTGACGGGGCTGTTATGTGGTGATATTATAAGGGCATCCAGTCTACATTGTAGGGGAGATTATTATCGTCCACGGTCTTAAGATATTCACGAACCTCGTCTACGTCGAGAGTGTAGATTCCGCGAATACCCTCGTGAGTGGAGTCGATACTTGCAAGCTTGCCGTCGGGGCTCCATGCCGGATGAAGGTCACAGCACCAGCACTCAGTGCAAGGTATCATAGTCTGATATCTGCCGGTTTCAACCGCAAGGTTGCGCTCAAGGTCTACGATGGTGAGCACCTGACCGTAGGAGAAGGGATAGGAGTCGGTGAGAAGAAGCTTTCTGTCAGGAGAATAGCTCATGTGGTTATCGTACCAGAAGTAGCCGTCGCACATGACCTTACCTTCGTACTTCTTATCCTTGATCTCGTAGTTGTTAGCCCAGCCTCTGCCGCAGTCAAGCTCTTTTGCATCGTAGAAGAATGCAAGAGTATCTGTATCCTTCCAATGATAGTGGGACTGAACACCGCCGTCGGAGAGAAGGAACATATCGCTTCCGTCGCGGTTTGCGGTAATGGTAACAGAGGTATGACCCTGACCCTTGGGGGGGAAGTCACGAACGATTGCCAAAAATCTGCTGCCGTCGGTATTGAAGGTGAGGTGGTTTACGATGATCTTCTTATCTACGCCCTTGTAGCATTTTTCACCGTAGAAATCCCAGATCTGCTGCAGCGAGAGAATCATTTTGCTCTTTCCGGTCTTCATATCAATGAGGAAGATACCGTCTTTATCGCTGTGATTGTCATAATGGAAAGGATCGCCTTGGCCCGCATATCCGTAGCCTGCGCGGAACTTGAACAGACGGTCAAAGTTTACGCTGAGGGCATAGTCACCCTTAGGAGATACGTTTGCAACAGGCCTGTCAAGATACCGTTTCGCGCCGGTATGGATATTCATGATGGTTGCATAGTAGTCATTGCCGTCGAAGGAGTTATAAATGATTTCATCATTTGGAGCTGCAGGATTCCACTGAAGCATTGCACCCTGCTGGAAGCACCATGCCTGTGTGGTGTCAAGACGCTCAAATTTATCGGTACCCATCTCGATAAGACCGATCTCTACGCTTTCGCCGCGACACTGGAGGCGGTCGGTGAAGGCAACCTTGTGTGCAAGGTGGAGATTGCCATTAGCGTTTATTGGCTGAAGGTCGTAGTAGCCAAAAAAGTAATGGCCGTCCATAGGGCTTATGCGGCGTACGGGAAAGGATTTGTAGATCATTTTCATGGTGTGTGTCCTCCTTGAATTAATAAAATATATCCTCACATAGAATATTATAGAGTAAAACCACCCAAAAGTAAATATGTAATATTGCCATAAGCAGATAACAATGGGCGGAATTCATAAATGGAAACCAGTTCGTATGTGCAGGTAGATTACTGCATGTCAGCAACCGTATCTGCGGTATCATCTGCGCTTCTTACGATTTTGCCGTTTTCAAACATACCTTCGAAAACTCTGCCGCTGGTCCAGGTGTACTTACCGTTTCCGTGCATTTTGTTTTCTGCGAATTCACCCTCGTATGTATCGCCGTTGGACCAGTAATATGTGCCGTTTCCGTGACGCATATCTGCTTTGAACTCTCCCACATACCTATCTCCGTTCGCGAAGGAATAAGTTCCGGAGCCATCCTTAAGCTCGTTGACATAAGTTCCGGTGTAGGAAGAACCGTCTGACCAAGTATATGTGCCTTCGCCGTTTTTGAGGTCATTTGTAAAATTACCGGTGTAGACAGAGCCGTCCGCCCAGGCGTATGTACCCTGACCGTCTTTCTTGCCGTCAATAAGATATCCTTCGTAAACATCGCCGCCAACGAATGTATATTTGCCGTATCCGGTGATGGAATCGTGTTCAAAGGATCCCTCGTAAATATCTCCGGATGCGTATGTAAGTGTACCCTTTCCGTGACGGTGAAGGGAATCAAGTCCGCCTACATAAACATCGCCGTTTGAATACACAACAGTGCCTGTATCAGGGTCTATTTCGGCAGTAACTCCATTTGAATAATAGAGCTTTCCGGAGAGAGGATCGCCGAATTCATCCACCTTTCCGAAATATTTTACCGTGCCGCCGTCTTCGGTGTTGAGTCTGATATAGCGGATGCCGGAAAAGTAAATAGCTGCGCATACAATTCCTACAGCCACGGCTGCGACTATTACAATAGTCAGAAAAATACTTAAGGAACTGCGGCGTTTTGTCCTTTTGTTTGTTTGTCCGTAATTCATATAAAAACTGTCCCTCACTGTCAAATAATGTTGTCATTTGGGGTGATGCCTGCAATGAAATTGGAGAGCATCTGCAAAAGATCGGGAATAACTATGAAAGCAACGATAGCCAGCGCAAGGAATGCTACTATTGACAAGATAATATTACCTGCGGTAAGTCCGGATTTGCCGTAGAGATTCTCTGCACGGCGGACATTCTCTTGGGGCAGGTAAAATTTTGCTTCATCAAAGCTATTATCGCACCTTGCGGCATCTGTATCGCCTTTCATACGCACCACACGGCGGAAAGTGCCGTTCTTTCGAAGTGCAAAGCGTACAAGTGGACTTGTGCATCCAAGCTCCTTGGCAGAGCATGCGGTATCTTCTGTGAATACTTCTCCGCGTACAAGCGCTGAAATAAGGGAACCAAGCACAAGCTTGTGGTAAACTGAAACTGCTATAGCAATCAAAAAGCCGATAAAAAGTGACCAGACGATGATGTTTAAGGTGGTTACGGAATTTGTTCCAAGTTCGATGCGCTCTCCGGCGATCTCGCCAAACCAATTCCGCATGGATTCAAAAAATTCCGTCATAAAGCGCTCCTTTTTATCATTAGATAGATGGAAAAACACCGCAAAGGATGCCGCTTATGGAAAACTCCGGCATTCCTACTTAGCGGGATAATGTTCTTAGCCCTTCTTAATAACATCGCAGCCGATGTACTTGCGGAGCACCTCGGGAACGATTACACTGCCGTCTGCTTGCTGATTCTGTTCAACAATAGCAGGAAGAATACGGCTTGTTGCCAGACCGGAGCCGTTCAGGGTATGAACAAATTCGATCTTGCCGGTGGATTCTCTCTTGAAACGCATCTGACCGCGGCGTGCCTGATAGTCACGTGCGTTGGATACAGAGGAAACCTCCTTGTAGCCGTCCATAGAAGGAATGTGGATCTCTATATCGTAGGTGCGTGCCATGGATGCGGAGCAGTCCTCAGCCGCAAGCTTAACTGTGCGGAAATGGAAGCCAAGGCCGGATACAAGAGCCTCTGCCTTGCCTACAAGCTCAGCGAAAGCATCATCGGAATCTTCGGGCTTTGTGTACTGCACCATTTCAACCTTGTTGAACTGGTGACCGCGTACCATGCCGCGCTCGTCTGCGCGGTAGGAGCCTGCCTCGCGGCGGAAGCAGGGGGTGTAGCTTATATACTTACGGGGCAGATCAGCCTCGGTAAGTATCTCATCGCGGTGGAGAGCAACAAGAGCTGTTTCTGCGGTAGGAAGCATGAAGCGGCGACGCTCATCTTCTGCGGTTTCAAGCCAATATACGTCATCGGCAAACTTGGGGAACTGACCCGCGGTAAGACCGCATTCGTAGCCAAGCATATGGGGAACAAGCACAAGCTCGTAACCGTCACCAATGTGTGTATCAACGAAATAGTTGAGAAGTGCCCATTCAAGACGTGCGCCCATACCGCGGTATATCCAGAATCCGTTGCCTGAGAGCTTTGTTCCGCGCTTGTAGTCGATAAGACCGAGATCTGTGCAGAGATCAACGTGATTCTTTGGCTCAAAGTCAAACTTGTGGGGCTCGCCAAAATACTTTAAAGGCTCATTATTTTCCTTTCCGCCTGGCTTTAAGTCCATATCGGGAAGATTTGGAAGGCTGAGCATAAGATTAGTGTACTCTATTTCGACAGTTTTAAGCTTTTCGTCGTTATTTTTGATGGTTTCTGAGAGCTCCTTCATCTGTGCGAAAATGGGAGCTACATCTTTGCCCTCTTTCTTGAGCTGAGGGATAGACTTTGAAACCTTATTCTGTTCTGCCTTGAGCGCTTCATTTTCGGAGATCATTGCACGGCGAGTAGTATCAAGCTCCAAAATTCGTGCAATCTCGTCCTTTGCATCCTTGCCCTTGTTGGCAAGGCGCTGTATACATTCGTCGGTGTTTTCCTTGATGTATTTGATATCTAACATTTTTTCGGTTCTCCTTTTTGTATATATCACATAAATATATTTTCTGCATTTTCGCTTCCGAGAAGCTTTTTTATAAGCTCTTCCAACTCTTCTGAGCTGTTATAGGAAACGGCGATTGACTTTTTATGGTTAGAATGGGAGATCTTTACATGCCGCCCTAAGGCATCGCTGATTTTTCTTTCTAAGGACGAATAATATTCGCGCTCAATCTCGTTATCTTCCTTTGGGGCGGTTTCTGCGGGCGAAGGCGAGGTGTTAAGCTTCTTTACCAGCTCTTCTGTGGCGCGAACTGAAAGTTCACGCTTTACTACTGTATCCGCCGCCTCGGCAATGCGTGAGCGGTCGCTGAGCCCCAGAAGCGCACGGGCGTGGCCTGCAGATATGGTTTTGTCGGACAAGAGTTTAAGAACTTCGTCCGGGAGTTCCAGAAGACGCAGTGAGTTGGTTACCGCGGAACGGCTTTTACCAACCTGCTTTGCCGCCTGCTCCTGAGTAAGGCTGTAATCCTCAATAAGCGACTTGAAGCCGAGGGCTTCTTCTACGGGATTCAAATCCTCACGCTGTATATTTTCGATAAGGGCATATTCTGCCGCTTTTTTGTCGTCTATGTCAAGGATAACCACTGGGACTTCCGATAGTCCTGCCATTTTTGCGGCGCGCCATCTGCGCTCGCCTGCGATGATCTGATAAAAATCGCTGTTTTCCTGCTCTCTTACGATGATGGGCTGTATAAGACCGTTGACGGCTATGGAATCCGCCAACTGCGAGAGCGCTTCGGTGTCGAACACCTTTCGGGGCTGATCACGGCGCGGCTCTATCTCGGAAAGCCGCAGTGTGCTGCTTTTTTCAGGGGCATCCATGGAATTGTCAAGGAAAATCGAATCCATGCCGCGCCCAAGTCCTTTTTTCTTTTGTGCCATTAGTTCACTTCCATACCTTAAATTTGTGTCAGAATGTGCGGTCGATGATCTCGTTCGCTATTTCCATATACGCCTGTGCACCCTTGCTGTGCTTGTCGTAGTAGATAATAGGCTCTCCATAGCTTGGCGCCTCCGACAGCTTCACATTGCGCACCACGCCGGTTTTAAACAGCTTGTCCGCGTAGTATTTTTTCAGTTCATCAAGCACCTGCAGGGAAAGATTGAGTCTGCCGTTGAACATGGTGATGAGGATTCCCATAATCTCCAGTGACGGATTATAAAGCTTTTTCACTTGCTTTATTGAGAGCATCAGTTGGGATAAGCCTTCAAGGGCGTAAAATTCGCACTGCATGGGGATGATAACGCCGTTCGACGCCGCAAGGGCGTTAAGCGAGAGTATACCGAGGGAAGGAGGGCAGTCTATGAAAACGTAGTCGAAATCATCCGAGATTTCGGCAAGTGCCTTCTTTATAAGAAGCTCGCGATCGTCTGAATCCACAAGCTCAAATTCCGCGCCGGCTAACGATATCTGGGAAGGAATAACGAAGAGATTTTTGAATCCGGTATCAATGATAGCGTCAGTTGCCTTTGCTCTGCCAATGATAATATCGTACGACGATACCTTTACCTTTTTGCGCTGTACGCCCACACCGCTGGTGGCGTTGCCTTGGGGATCCAAGTCCACAAGCAGGACGCGCTTGCCCAGCGCACCTGTTGCTGCGGCGCAATTGACGGCAGATGTAGTCTTGCCGACTCCGCCTTTTTGGTTAGCAAGTGAAATGATGTAAGCCATCGCCGTCCTCCGAAAAATTCTATATACTATACATATTATTATATCAACAAACGGCGTAAAAGTCAATGGTATTTTGTAAATAACTTAAGCGGCGGCGTAATGTTTCACGTGAAACATTATGCTTCGGTCTCGGACAATGTTTCACGTGAAACATTGTCGCTTTTGGGGATGCGAATAGTAAGCTCGGTGGAATCCCCGACATCAACACGTTCGGCAGTTACGTTGATACCTGCCTGCTTTACAAGGGAAATTGCGCGATCAATGGAGTTATAAAACACGCGCATATCTTTAAGCACAAGCTTCCTTGGCGAATGGCGTGTTTTCTCGGCACTGCATTCCGCAAGACAGCGTTCTATATAAGCTTCGGCGGCGGATACATTCAATGAGTGCTTATTTATGTATTCAATGGCACGGAGCCTGTCTGACGCAGAGGAGAGCTTAAGAAGCGCACGGGCATGCCGCTCGGTGAGGGAATAGGATAATATTTTTTCGCGTTCAGGGATGGTAAGGCGAAGGATACGAAGCTTATTTGCAACATAAGATTGGCTCACGGAAAGCTGTTTTGCCACGTCCTCTTGGGTAAGCCCGTACATATCTAAAAGTGATGCAATTGCGCTTGCCTCCTCAAACATATTGAGGTCTTCACGCTGTATATTCTCGATAATTGCAAGCTCGGCTGATTTTTTAGTATCCACGCTTATTATTATGCAGGGAACGGCTGCAAGACCGAGAAGCTTCGCCGCTCGGAATCTGCGTTCGCCGGCTACGATTTCAAACAACGCATCCGTAACGCCTGCGCCCTCAATGCGCCGCACGCTTAATGGCTGCAGGATCCCGCATCTGCGGATACTGTCCGCAAGGCGTATGATTGAATCCTCCTCAAATTTGAGGCGAGGCTGATTGGGATTTGGGAAAATGCGGTCGGTGGTTATCATATGTATTCGTCCGAATTCTTCGGCTTCGTCAAAGGCTTTTTGTCGGCGCTCAAGCTCCTTTGCTGCGCGGCGAAGTCTGGCCTTTTCGGTTTCAAGCTGCATTTGTTCGGCTTTTTTAAATATTTCTCTTATTTCTGTCATTTTAAATGCTCCTTTCGGTTGTGCTGATTTTTGGTTTTTATGGTTGTCCTCGGAATATGTTCTATGGTTATTATCATAACACAAAACGACAGAAAGCTTTGACGAAATATGTACGCCGAAAAATAAAACAGCCTGTCGAATATCTCGAAAGGCTGTCGTTTGTTTGGAAATACTAAGCGAAAAAACTCATTTACAGAGGTTTTTTCTTGATTTGTGAGTTGTTTCGCGGATAATTTTCGGGAGTTTCGGAAATTTTTTCGATAACTATTACCGAGCGAGGATCATCACATCTTCCGTTATGAGAAACAATGACGAAACTGTCATCAGCGGTAAGTTTGCCGCCTATTTTTTTTATAGCGGATCCTGCCTCGGCAACCTCTTCGGCGGAGTTTGCTTTCATGGCTACAAAATTGCCGCCTTTTTTTACATACGGGATGCACAACTCGCATAACACGTTGAGCCTTGCCACGGCTCTCGCGCATACGATATCAAACTGACCTCGAAATTCCGCGGTATGAGCAAGCTCCTCGGCACGGGCGGCAATGGCTGAAAGGTTTGGTATATCCAGCATGCTTACACTTTCTTTTATGTAGTTTATGCGTTTCGCGGTGCTGTCAAGAGCTGTAACACGAAGATCGGGACGAGCAATGGCGAGGGGGAGTGACGGAAATCCTGCGCCGCATCCAACGTCAATGACCGATGCCTTTTGCGGAATATATTTTGAAACGGTAAGAGAATCCACATAGTGCTTGAGGATTACGCCGTCAATATCCGTAATAGCGGTCAAATTCATGTGCTCGTTGACTGTAAGCATTCGCTCGGTCAATCCGTGAAATCTCCCTGCCAAAGCTTCGGTGGCAAACTCGGAAAGGGAATTCAGATTCATGGCGCATATGAATTTTTCGGTAAAACTCGCTTTATCTACGGTCATTTATCGTCTGTCCTTTCAGTTTTTAAAGAGGAAAAATAAATAAGCAGTACAGATATATCGGCAGGGGAAATCCCGCTTATTCTGGATGCCTGGCCGATGCTCGCAGGCTGGAATTTATTAAGCTTCTGCCTTGCTTCAAGTCTGATGCCGCTGATCTTACCATAATCAAATGGAGTGGGAAGCTTCTTTTCTTCAAGCTTCGCTGTTCTTGCTACCTCGGCAAGCTGGCGTTTTATGTAGCCTGCGTATTTTATGGCTGTTTCAGCTTGGGTTTTTACTCGCGGAGAGAGATCAGGGCGTTCTGTATCAACAGCCGCCAGCTTATGGTATGAAAGCTCAGGTCTGCGAAGCAGATCCGCAAGACGTATTCCTGTGGTAACCGCCGACGCTCCGTTTTCTTCAAGAAGCGTGCGAAGCGCATCGTTCGGTGGGACGGATACTGATTCGAGCCGCTTTATCTCTGCCTTTACCTCAGCCATCTCACGTTCAAACGCCGCAAAGCGTTCATCAGATATAAGTCCCACACGTCTGCCGATGGGCGTCAGCCTTTCTGCGGCATTGTCCTGGCGGAGCAAAAGTCTGAACTCCGAGCGGGATGTCATTATGCGGTAGGGCTCTTTTGTGCCCTTGGTCACAAGATCATCTATGAGCGTCCCGATATATGAGCTTTGGCGTGTGAGTATCATAGGCTCTTCGCCTTTTATTTTGAGAGATGCATTTATGCCTGCCACAAGACCTTGTGCCGCCGCTTCTTCGTAGCCCGAGGTGCCGTTGAACTGACCTGCGCCGTAAAGTCCCGATATATCCTTGAATTCAAGGGTCGCATAGAGCTGTGTGGGATCGATGCAGTCATATTCGATAGCGTATGCGGTGCGCATAACCTCGGCATTTTCAAAACCTGGAAGGGAATGGAGCATCTGCATCTGAACCTCTTCCGGAAGTGATGAGGAGAAGCCTTGAATGTACATCTCCTTGGTGTCACGTCCCATAGGCTCTACGAAAAGCTGATGGCGTTCCTTGTCCGCGAAACGCATTACCTTGTCCTCGATGCTTGGGCAATATCTCGGGCCTATTCCCTCGATCATGCCTGAATACAGAGGGGAACGTGACATGTTGGCTCTGATTATCTCATGAGTTTTCTCGTTCGTATATACAATGTGGCATGGGATCTGTTCAGCGTTATTAAGGGCATCGCGGTCGGAATCCACGGAAAACGGCTCAACTGATTCATCACCGGGCTGCAGCTCCAACTTTGTGTAGTCGATGGAATCACGGTGTACTCTTGCCGGAGTTCCCGTCTTGAAGCGCATCATGGATATGCCCTCGCGCTCTAAATTTACGGTCAGCTCATTTGCCGGAAGCATACCGTCTGGGCCGGAAGAAAAGGACACCTCACCGACAATTACCTTGCCGCGAAGATAAGTTCCCGAGCAGATTATTGCCGCTTTGCAGTCCCATCTTGCACCAAGCTGGGTGATAACCGCGGTGATTCGTTTCGTGCCGCCTTCTGTCGCAGTGCGGATATCCGTAACCTCAGCCTGAATGAGGCGGAGATTTTGGGTACTTTCAATTACCTGCTTCATTATGCGCTTGTACTCTGCACGGTCTGCCTGAATACGCTTGGAATGTACTGCGGCGCCTTTGCCCAAATTGAGCACACGGCTTTGAAGCATTACCTTATCAGCGGCTTTGCCCATTTCTCCGCCCAGCGCGTCAATTTCGTATACAAGGTGACCTTTGCCCGTGCCGCCGATTGAAGGATTGCAGGGCATATTGGCGATGGCATCAAGATTGATTGTGAAAAGTACGGTAGAAAGTCCAAGTCTTGCGCATGCAAGTGCCGCCTCAACGCCGGCATGTCCTGCGCCTATAACGCATACATCGGCAGTTCCTGCGTAGTATTCGGGTATCTTAGTCATAGATATGACCATTCCTTTCTAATGACAGGTTTGAAAAATGTCCCATTTTTCAAACGTCTTACCTTTAATTATAAATGATGGTAATAAAAGGTGCTATTTGCCTACCCAAACTACCTTATTAAGAATTACCCAGCCGCAGCTTTCATCCCATGCGGTAACGATTCCGCCGGAAACGGTGTCGATATAGTCGAATATCATAGGTATAACAAATTCGCCGCTTGTGTTGATCATACCCATCTTTCCGTCTGTTCCGATAACCGCAAGCCCCTCATTGAAAGGCTTTGCATATGTGTAAACGGGCTGAACTACCCATCTGCCGGAAACATCCATAAATCCGAAAAGTCCGTCTTTTTCAAGTAAAATCATGCCGTTTGAATAGGATGCTACGGTATAATCGGTGGGGATGGGAAATTCCGTTCCGTCGGAGCGAAGAAGAATATCCTCATCAGCGTTGACTTCACGCCATTTATGCATGTCGTAGTGTGGCGCATCGATTATCTGACGTCTTACCCTGACAACTCCGGAGTCGAAGTAGAAAAAACCTAAGGATTCCTCGCCGTATGTGTCGGGACGGAGATATTGATGATATACACGGCGATCAGAGCTGTTGTAACGGCTGTGGCTTCCGAGGGTGGCGCTGAAAATACGCTCCGCAAAATTCTTCGTCACAAAGGACATATATCCCTCTTGGTTTACCACGCATGCCAGATTTTCGCTAAAATTATAAGCTATCAGATAGTTGATCTCCGTGCGGGGATAACCATTGATGTTCGCAAAGCAGTAAAAGCCGGTTTCGGCATCAAAGTGAGTGGTGTAGTTTATGTCATCGGTTTTTCCGTAGTATGTGGGATAGTTTATATAAAGACCTCTGCCATCGGTTCGGTCATCGTAATCGCTCTTGACGGGTGTGCCGTCAGCGTCCAGATAAAAATATTGCGTCAGCGTATTTTGGGGATTGTACTGTGACGGGATTTCGGCGACAAATATAGGACGATCGTTTTTGTCGCGAGTGTATAATGGGCGGTATAGGGAAATGTCAAAATCTGCGGCAAGAAGTGTGCCGTTTGCCATAAGAAGATCTACGGTTTCGCCTTTGTCGGCGATAATGTAATCCATGTAAACTTCAAGCGCCGGTCTGTCCTCGGTTACCTCAACGAAAGTCGTGATATATCCGCTGTATTTTCCGTAGGGAACACGCTCCGGTAGTGTTACGGTGCGCTGATTCAAAGAGAAGCTGTCCGTGGTGACGAGGCTAAGATCAGCTCTGCCGAAAGCGTAGCCCGGCGCCCATTTGGTGTCGGTAACAGCGTAGCCGGAATCTATAAGCAGCTTTGTTTGGTAGAGCGGGCCGAGAAATTCTTCGATTGGCGATACAGCAGGCTGAATTTCTCCGGCGTCGTCAGCCACCGTGGTGTCCGTTTTAATCGGATTGTCCGCATCTGACGATACCGAGTTATCTGCCGGCATCGTATCCGGAGAGGTAATTTCAGCGGCTGTCGTTGTAGCGGAGGGACGCTTTATAAACGTGAGATCATACACACCGCGCTGATATGCTATGGCGGCAGTCACAACAAATGCCAGCAAAGCTACGGGGACAGCACGAACTGTTATGTGTTTCAGTATTTTCATTTTGTGTTATCCTTTCTCTTTAGGCATATCATTTGTGATATTTACCGCCTGCGGCAATATTGAAGGCGCGGTAAAGCTGTTCCAGGAGTATCACTCGCATAAGCTGATGGGGGAATGTCATTTCGGAGATTGACAGTCTTAATCTGCAAGCCTTTTTTACTTCATCCGCAAGTCCGTCCGAGCCGCCTATTATAAGGCAGATATCGGAGAATCCGTCATTTGCCGCTGACATAAGCAGCTCCGAGAATCGTTCGCTTGGATACTGCTTTCCCTCTACGCATAGAGCGATATTATAGGCTCTTTGCGGAAGTGCGGCGAGAATACGTTCCCCCTCGTGCTTCAGAGCGGATGATATTTCCGCGGCAGAGGGTCTATCTGGAAGCCTTTCTTCCTTTACGCTTATATTGTTAAGCTGACAGTATGCACCAAGCCGTTTTTCATATTCGGCGACTGCATCGTTTAAATATTTTTCTTTTATTGTACCAACGTGCACGATATGTATTTTCAGCATGGCTTACTCCGTTATATTCTTGGAATCAGATCAACTTTGTTGGCGTACTCGGGGCAGCTACATCCAGATGAACGTCTATTTCGCCGATAGCAGCAAGGGCGGAATGGTACGCAAGCTCCGGAAGATTGTTTTCCTCGCTGAGATGGGCTAAAAGTATACGCTTTGTGCCGGACAAAACCAACCTTGATACGAATGCCGCCGCCGCTTCGTTTGAAAGATGGCCTTTGTTTGACAGTATGCGGCGCTTAAGCTCGTATGGGTATGGCCCGCATAACAGCATGTTCTCGTCGTGATTTGATTCGAGTATCACGTTTTCTACCCCAAGCAGGGCATCAGACACCTCGTCGGTAATAAAACCAATATCCGTAGCAACAGCCACGGTGTGCATGGGGGAGCCGTCCGTAATAACAAAGCCCACGCTTGCCAAACTGTCGTGGGACGTAACAAAGGAGCGGACGGTAAGCGAGCCTATCTGCTCCTCATATATAAGCGGATGTATAATGGCTGCTTCGGCGGTATGCTCGG
This sequence comes from Candidatus Flemingiibacterium sp., assembly GCA_045644145.1. GTDB lineage: Bacteria > Bacillota > Clostridia > Oscillospirales > CAG-272 > Flemingiibacterium. The sequence goes on along the minus strand of JAZRGK010000025.1, from coordinate 147,411 downwards.
TTTTTTGTGAGCGGAGATGGGCTCTCGCCGAGGGTTCGGTGAAGTGAACGGGGATTTTATATTTTTTCGCTATAGTTTCGATTCCCGAAACATGATCCGAGTGCTCGTGAGTTACAAAAATGGCTTTGATTCGGGAAATATCCGTGTTTAGGGAGAACAGTGCATCCGATATGCGTTTGCAACTGATGCCGGCATCCACAAGAATCTCGTCGTCTTCAAGACGGATATAAATACAGTTTCCCTTGGAGCTTGATGCAAGGGTGTATACTGAAAACATAGGCATTTCTTATCCTTACCGTGTTATTTGCTTCCGAAAATAAGCGAAAGCGCTCCGGCGAAGAAATCTCCGTAGAAAAGGTAGATGATATCGAAAAATATGGAAAAAAGGAACGGAAGCAGAACAAACATGAGTTTTTTTGCAATAAGCTTATGACGGTTTACAGTTTCGCATAATGCTTTAACACGCTCAGCGTCATTATCTTCCGAAAACATGTCCGGAGTAAGCTTGTCCTTTGAAAAACCGTGATTAAAGAATATAATAGCACAAATAAGCGCAGTTACAATTACGAAATACACGGGCATGATAATCGGTATTCCCCCTACACGCAGCGCCGGGACAGCAATGAGCGTTTCGTAGAGAGTGAACACCGCTAAAGTTGTTAGGGCGATGAAGATAGCGCGGCGGAAATTGAAGCGTTTCGTATGAGCCTTGGGCGCGCCTGCAGGAGATATCTCAGCAGGCGCGGATTTTCTTGATTTTTTCTTTTTATGTTTTGTCATTATTCTATACGGATCGCACCGTGGGGACGCACTTTCAGGACGGTGGTAGCCCCCTCACCGAATGTGCTGTCAAGGAATGTTTTGAAATGGGGAACATCTTCGCTCTTAACAAATGCCTGGATCGTTCCGGAAAAGCCGGCACCGTGTACACGATACGCGGCCTTTTTTCCTTGAAGAGCGATTTCCGCAATGCAGAGGGCAAGAGAAAGACCTTGCTCGTTTACGGTTTTTGCGGTGTAAACATTCTGTAAATACTTGAAGCTTGAATTTCCGGATGCCATAACGCCTTCGAAAAACGCATCAGTATCGCCTTTTTTCAGAGCCGCTGTCTGTGCGGCAACACGCTCATTTTCGTTTTTATAATGGATGGCGCGCATAAGCGCACGGTCGCCTGCAAATTCGCGCAGAGCTTTGATATTCTGAAGAATTTCGTCAAGACCCACCTCGCGGAGCACAGGCTTTCCGAAGTAAGAGGCAATCTTCTTCATATCTGCGGGGATGGATGCGTAATCCTCATTGAGATCGGCAGGGTTTTCGCCGGTGTTTACAATGCACAGGCTGTAGCCTGCGGCGGTAAGATCAAAGGGGATTTTTTCGATTATAGGTTCTTTGGGGTTTTTGAAGTCGATGGCAACAAAGCCGCCCACAGCGCAGGCTGTCTGATCCACAAGACTGCTCGGCTTACCAAAAAATACATTCTCGGAATACTGAGCGATTTTGGCTATCTCCTCATTTCCTACGGCGTTATCGTTGTAGAATCCGTTGAGAATAAGGCCTACCATATTTTCAAATGCCGCAGAGGACGAAAGCCCAGAACCTTTTAACACATTGGATGTGGTATAGGCATCATATCCGCCCACCGTATGACCGTATTTGAGGAATCCGGAGCACATGCCGGAAATAATAGACTTAGATGTATAGTACAGCGCCTCGTCAACTGTGGGATTTGTGATATCTACCTTGTCGATTGGGAATCCCTCGGACTTTATGTTGATTCGCATATCATCTCTTGGCGAAGCCGCGGCGATGATATCAAGATCAATGGAAGCCGCAATAACCTTTCCGTAGTTGTGGTCGGTGTGGTTTCCGGAAATTTCGCTTCTGCCGGCAACAGAGAAAAGTGAGATCTCGCGTTGCTCGCCGAACAGCTTAGAAAATTCCCTGACGGTATTTATGTAGCGCGCGTTTTGCGCCGCTATATTTTCCGCGCCGTATAGCTCAGCGAAAAGTTTTTCATATTTTCCGCTTTCGATTGCGGCAATGAGCTGTTTTGCGTTCATTGTGCGTATCCTTTCTGGTAAGAGGCGTTTTACTTGCGGTTCAGTGCGCGGCGTGCAAGATCAATGGCGTTTGATGCGCTGACGTAACGAACATATTCACGCGTCTGCAGTCCGTTGCCTATACTTAGTTCACGAACTTCCTCGTAACCGTCCAAAGCTACACCTACATATACCCTGCCAACCGGCTTTTCGGGAGTGCCGCCCGTAGGTCCGGCGATGCCTGTAGTGGATATTCCCACATCTGCGCCGAACAGCTTACGCACGCCCCGTGCCATCTCTATGGCGGTTTCCTTTGAAACAGCGCCGTGAACTTCTAAGGTTTCGCGGGAAACTCCCACGAATTCCTCTTTTATGCGGTTGGCGTAGGTTACGATGCTTCCGTCAAGTACGGAGCTTGCACCGCTTACATTTGTAATGCGTTTTGCCACATATCCCCCGGTGCAGGATTCAGCCGAAGCCACTGTCATGCCTTTTTCTATAAGCGCCTTTACAAGCACATCTTCAAGGCTTCCTGCGTCAATGCCGTAAATGAACTTACCGACCTCAGTGGCTCTTATCTTTTCGATCTCTGCATCGCACAGTGCAGCACATTCAGCTTCGGAGCAACCTGATGCGGTGACACGAAGTTGTACCTCGCCGTCCTTTGCGTAGGGGGCAACGGTAGGATTGGATGCGCCCAGCATTTCCTCAATGAGAATTGATTCAACGCGAGATTCACCCATGCCGAAGATGTTTACGGTTTTTGAGTAGAAAACTTTGTCAGAGAACTTTTTAAGGTAAGGCTCCACCTGTTCTGAAAACAGCGGCTCACATTCTCTTGGCGGGCCTGGAAGCATTATGATGATCTTTCCCATGTCCTCGTCCTCGATGGCAAGTCCGGGCGCGGTGCCGTAGTCGTTTTTGAAGACCACGGCGCCTTCGGGCATATATGCCTGCTTTCTGTTGTTCTCGGTCATTGTAAGCCCACGCTTTTCAAAGCGTGCCATCATTCTTTCGAGGCTTTCCTCGTGGAGATACATGGATCTGCCCATAAGACGGGCGGCGGTTTCCTTTGTGAGATCGTCATAGGTAGGCCCGAGCCCGCCTGTGAGTATCACAAGGTCGCTTCTTGAAAGCGAAATTTTAAGTGCCGCCTCAAGGCGTTCCGGGTTATCACCCACAACGCCCTGATAATATTGATTTATGCCGAGAGCCGCAAGGCGGCGTGAGATAAACGCCGCATCGGTGTTTACTATGTCACCGAGAAGCAGTTCTGTTCCAACTGAAAGTATTTCGGCTGAACGTATTTTTATCATATGCACCTCCAAAAAGCAGGCGAAGATATTTTTGCGCTGGGATTATTTGCCCTCGTAAAGCGGATATTTATCACAGATTTTGGTAACCTCTGCACGGATATAGTCAGCAGAGTTTTCAAAATCGGTGGCAGTAAGCTTAATAAGATGTGCGATGGTACGCATGTCGTCTTCCTTAAGACCGCGGGAGGTAACGGCAGGAGTACCGATACGAACGCCGCTGGTTACGAATGGAGATTCGGGGTCGTTGGGGATGGCATTCTTGTTGACAGTGATGTATACCTCATCAAGCTGCTTTTCAAGCTGCTTGCCGGTGTTGCCCATGGAACGGAGATCAACCACCATAAGATGATTGTCTGTGCCGCCGGAAACAAGATCGAAGCCTTCGGCAACAAGCGCATCTGCAAGCGCCTTAGCGTTCTTTACGATCTGCTCCTGATATGCCTTGAATTCGGGCTTCAGAGCCTCGCCGAAGCAAACTGCTTTGGATGCGATAACGTGCATGAGCGGGCCGCCCTGAGTTCCGGGGAATATTGCCTTGTTGATCTGCTTTGCAAGTTCCTCACGACAGAGGATAAGACCGCCTCTGGGACCGCGGAGGGTTTTGTGTGTGGTGGTGGTAACAACATCAGCATAAGGTACGGGGCTGGGATGAAGTCCTGCCGCAACCAGACCTGCAATGTGTGCCATGTCTACCATGAGGTATGCGCCTACCTTCTTGGCGATTTCGGAAAGACGCTTGAAGTCGATCACTCTCGGATATGCGGATGCACCTGCTACGATAAGTTTGGGCTTGTTTTCCTTGGCGAGGAATTCAACCTTGTCGTAGTCGATTCTGCCGTCATCCTCAACGCCGTAAGGAACGAAGTTGTAGAGAATTCCTGAGATGTTTACGGGGCTTCCGTGAGTAAGATGCCCGCCGTGAGCCAGATTCATACCCATAACAGTGTCGCCGGGATTGATAAGCGCAAGATATACAGCGGTGTTTGCCTGAGCACCGGAGTGAGGCTGAACATTCGCGTGCTCAGCGCCGAAAAGCTTGCATGCGCGCTCGATAGCGATATTTTCGGCGATGTCAACACACTCGCATCCGCCGTAGTAACGCTTTCCGGGATAACCCTCGGCGTATTTGTTGGTAAGTACAGTACCCATAGCCGCCATAACCGCGGGGGATACTACGTTTTCAGAAGCGATCAGTTCAAGGCCTCTTTGCTGACGCGCATATTCCTTTTCAATCGCTTCGCCTACTTCGGGATCCATTGATTTTATGAATTCCATGTTTTCCTTGATCATTTTTGTAAACTCCTTATATTTTAAAATAGTTATAATAATTATACAACATTTGGGCGGAAATTACAATAAGTATTTTGTAAATATTCTTGTGCGTGGGGTGTAATATTTTGGTGGTTATAATGGAGAGGCAAAAAAGGCGCGATGGACGCGAACCGCACAAAAATATCAGATATTTTTGTCGGAAATGTAAAATTTATGATTTTAACCAGAAAAATTGCTGTGAGGTATTGACAGAAAGCGTGAAATCGTGGTATCATATTAGTGTCACATTTACCAATATGGAATAGAAAATAAATCCGACAGTGAAAACCGCCGGAAATATTTTATTTGTACAGTGCGGCACTGTGACTGAAATGGAGGCAGTTGGCGGCTTGATTTGCCGATGCCGATCGGTAGGAGGCGAAAAGTACGGCTAAGATAACTCTTATAACTTCATGCAAGGGCGGAGTCGGAAAATCTACCGTTGCGGCGAATCTTGCCATGGCTTTAGCTTTGCGCGGTAAAAAGGTGCTGCTTGTGGACTGCGATTTTGATATGCGCTGTCTTGACCTTATGTTGGGCTTGGAAAACGAGATAATGTATGATCTTTATGATGCGGCAAAAGGGCGTGTCAGTGTTGACAGAATACTTCTTCGAGACGAGCGCTCGGAAAATCTTTGGTTTGCGGCAGCTCCATATAAGGGCGGACGGGATATTACGGCAGAAGAATTTTCCGTCATCATCGACGGCGCGCTGGAAACGGTTCCTTTTGACCACATAATTCTTGATACGCCGGGATCTCTCGGAGTGCCTGCGGTACTTGAATCGGGAAAAGCCGACAGTGCGGTTATTGTGGCATCTCACCAGCCATCAAGTATAAGGGCGGCAGGTCAAACGGGAGAATATTTGCAGAAGAATCGGATATCCGACAGACGCCTGCTTATAAACAGCTTTGATTTCAACGGGGCTGTTGATGGGAACAGACCGGGCATCAACGAGATAATTGACAGATCATTCATACAGCTTTGCGGTATCGTTCCGTATGAGCACGAGCTTATGATTGGGGCGGAAAACGGACGGCTTGCCTGCCAGCTTCGCGGAGTAAACGCGGCGGCGGCGTTTGACAATATCGCCGCAAGACTTTGCGGTATGTATGTACCGCTGTTCCACGGCTTTCGGGGGATAAAAACCAACCGTCAGATAAAACGCCTGTTTGGAAGCATATGACAGACAGCTTGATAAAATTTTAAGGAAAGGATCAGAATTTAGATGGAAATTGCTATCATCGCTGACGACAAGAAAAAAGAACTTATGACCCAGTTTTGCATCGCTTACTGCGGTATACTTTGCAAACATAATCTGTGTGCCACGGGCATAACGGGTAAGTATATATCCGAGGCGACGGGATTAAATATAGAACGACTGCTGTCAGGCTCGCAAGGCGGAACACAGCAGATAACATCGCGTCTTGCGTACAACGAGATAGATCTTCTGATTTACTTCCGGGATACTTCAACGGATTTCCCATATGATGAGGAATCTCACAGTTTGCTCAGAATGTGCGATATTTATAATGTTCCGGTTGCTACGAACATCGCCACAGCCGAGGTGCTTGTATGCGCTCTTGAGAACGGTGGCCTTGATTGGCGCGAGATCGTAAATCCCAAGTCGGATTACAACAGAAGATAACAAAATCAGCGAGAGATTAGCCTCTCGCTGATTTTTGTGAAGCTGTTATTATGCTTGCAAGCTGTCCTCGTCGGATGGCTTTTTATATCGTGGCGGAGTATGCCGATCACAACGGAAACGATGGCAAAAAACTTTCAGAGTGCATAGGTAATCGCGCCCAAAAGAGAATAGTTGATGGTGAAAAGACTTGTCCCGAAAAGCTGTACGACTATGATATTACGCTGACGTTCATATTCAGGAAATAAATCCACATTTTTATGGTGAATTGTAAAATAATTTTTATGGGATGCGTAGTCGTTGACAACTGTTTTTCGATATGATAAAATATTTTATAGAACTACAAAATGTGTCGGGATCTCAGCGAAAAACTGTGGAAACGACACATTTGCGGATATAAAACCAACCTGAAAATCGGAGAACATAAATGAACCACAAATTTCTCTCACGCATTGTTTCCATGGCATTATCCGGCGTACTGACGATTTCTGCCATGACCGGAGCCGTTTTGGCGGCAGAATCAGACGACCCGAGAGGGGAAACTGTTTCAAATTATGAGAGTGAAGTGTGTTTTTCCGATGTCACACCCGATAAGTGGTTTTATGACGATGTTGTGCGGCTTGAGAAGTTCGGTATTATAGACGGCTTTCCCGATGGCAAATTCCATCCGGACGAAGCGGTTTCAAATGCCGAATTTATAAAAATACTTTTAGAGGCTTCGGGATTTAACACAGATACTCCCGTGGGCGAGAAAATATTCCCCGATAATTGGGCAAGCGAATATCTCAGTCTGGCTTATGCCATGGGCTTTATAACAGAAGAGGATATAAATTCCGGATTTTTGCCGGATACTCCCATAACCCGCGCTGCTATGACGCGGATGACGGCAATGGCACTCGGAATTGAACCGGCTCCTGTAGAGGACCCCTTCTCGGACGGATCCGATGATTATGCCAAAGCGGTGTTCGGAGAATATATTTTGCGCGGTGTGCCTGACGGAGAGGGGGGGCGGCTGTATAACGGACAGATGACTACTATCAGAAGTGAGGCTGCTTCTATAGCTATGCGGATAGTGAGATATCGTGCGAACCGCTACGATTTTTTCAGAGAGCAGGTGTTTGCCAACGCAGAAGCCAATTCGCTGGACACAGAGGCTGAGCTTATTGACTTGTTTTATGTGCTCAATCGTGAGCTGATGACGGAATACACGTTTAAGAGCGCTGTGCCGATAGAGGTGTGGACCGAGTATTATCGTGTTGCAAATCTTCTTTATCTTGAGAATTTTTACTCCTCTGAGCTTCAGTGCTCCTATGTTCCCGGAACCAACACATATAAACTGATGCTGAAGTATGAGTATGATTTCGAAACGCTGAAGATCCTGCACAGTGTTGCAAGCGATTTGGCGGACGAAGTAATAGCGGAAGTGCTTAACGATAATATGACAGCCGAAATGCGAGTGAAAGCCATACATGACTATCTGATTCTTGAGTGTGAGTATGATTATGAGAATTATACAAACGAAACTATCCCGTTTGAGGCACGAGTTGCATTCGGTGCGCTGTATTCAGGTAAGGCGGTGTGCCAAGGGTATACGGCGGCATTCAATATGCTTTGCCGGCTTGCCGGAATCCGTTCTGCGGCGGTTACCGGCATATCCCCCACAAGTCAGGATGTGCATGTCTGGAACATGATACTTCTTGACGGGGAGCTTTTGTATCTGGACGTAACCCATGATGACCCTGTACCTGACAAGAAAGGACAGATCTCCTATAAATATTATCTCCGTACAGAGGACGAAATGACGATGCTTGGATACCTTTGGGATAAAAGTCAAACTCAGTTAAAGTATCTGTACTGAGCGTAGATACCGTGTGCCGTGATGTCTGCCAACCGCAGATGTCACGGCTTTTGTATGCCAAAACACGCAATTAAAAGCGGTTTAGGCATACAAAAAACGCCGCTTTTAGCGGCGTTTTTATGCGTTCGGCAAATATTAGCCGAGCTTAGCGTAGTTAACCTTTACACCGGGGCCCATAGTCGAAGCGACTACGCAGCTCTTGATGTACTGACCCTTGGTTGCAGCAGGTCTTGCCTTGATGATAGCGCCGAGAAGTGCGTTGAAGTTCTCGGCGAGCTTCTCCTGGCCAAAAGATGCCTTACCGATGGGGCAGTGGATGATGTTGGTCTTGTCAAGGCGGTACTCGATCTTACCGGCCTTTGCCTCGGTAACAGCCTTAGCAACGTCCATGGTAACAGTACCAGCCTTGGGGTTAGGCATGAGGCCCTTAGGACCGAGAACCTTACCAAGGCGACCGATAACGCCCATCATGTCAGGGGTTGCGATGATGATGTCGAAATCGAACCAGTTTTCCTGCTGGATCTTTGCAACATAATCCTCCGCACCTACATAGTCAGCGCCTGCAGCTTCTGCTTCCTTAGCTCTGTCGCCCTTAGCGAAAACGAGGGTACGAACAGTCTTACCTGTACCGTTGGGAAGAACAACTGCGCCGCGAACCTGCTGGTCAGCGTGACGGGAGTCAACGCCAAGACGAACGTGTACTTCTACAGTTTCGTCGAACTTTGCCTTCGCAGTCTGGCAAACGAGCGAAAGAGCTTCGCTTGCGTCGTAAAGCTTAGTCTTTTCGATGAGCTTAATGCTCTCGTTATATTTCTTTCCTGTGCTCATTGTAACTCCTCCTTATTCCTCGACGGTGATACCCATGCTACGTGCGGTACCTGCGATCATGCTCATCGCAGCTTCCAGCGAGCCTGCGTTCAGGTCGGGCATTTTGGTCTCTGCGATCTGCTTAACCTGATCCTTGGTGAGCTTAGCTACCTTGGTCTTGTTAGGTGTAGCGGACGCGGACTCAATACCGCAAGCCTTCTTGATAAGAACGGGCGCGGGGGGAGTCTTGGTGATGAAGGAGAAGGAACGGTCAGCGTAAACTGTAATAACTACAGGAATGATAAGACCAATGTCCTTCTTGGTTCTTTCGTTGAATTCCTTGGTGAATACCGGAATAGCAACGCCGTACGCACCGAGTGCGGGACCTACAGGGGGAGCAGGAGTAGCCTTTCCTGCCGGCAGCTGCAGTTTGATGTAACCTGTGATTTTCTTTGCCATGATAAATGCACCTCCGTATTGTGGTAGCAGGAGATCCCTTTGGGGCTCCTAATTAGATTTTCGGGAGAATTTTTAGTGGTTTTCTCCCTCCCACGTTTGAGGAGAATATCCTCACTCGTTCACAAGAGAAATAGCATCCGTATCAAGCTCGAACGGAGTATCTCTTCCGAACATGTTGACGAGTACCGTAACTTTCTTCTTATCGTCGGAGAATTCCTTGAGTACGCCGCGCGTGCCCTTGAGAGCTCCGTCCTTAATTTCAACGGTATCATCAATATTAAAGTTGATAACGACCTTGGGAGCGGCAGCTTCGATGCCCATTGCGGCAACCTCTGCCTCCGTAAGTGCGGTGGGTTTTGAACCCGGTCCCACAAAGCCTGTAACGCCGCTGATATTTCTGACAACATGCCATGTTTCGTCAGTCATTACCATTTTTACAAGCACATAGCTGGGGAATATTTTTTCCTCAACCTCTTTTTTTGTTTCGTTATCGATATAAGTTTCCACGGGGATTCGGATATCAACAATAACATCCTGAAGACCGCGGTTTTCGACGATTTTTTCAAGGTTCGTCTTAACCTTGTTCTCGTAGCCGGAGTAGGTATGAGCTACATACCATCTCTTTTCGCCGGTTGCGTCGTACAGATCGCTCATTTCTGATTCTCCGTATCGTTATCTTATATAAGATTTCCGAGCATGCGAAGACCCTGTTGGAATCCCATGTCGAGCAGACCGATAACAGCACCGACAATAATTACCGAAACAGCTACGACAATGGTGTTTCTCAGTGTGTCCTCTTTGGACGCCCAAGTTACCTTTTTAAGCTCCGCCTTGTACTCACGGAAGAACTTCTTAATGCGCGCGGCAATAGAAGGCTTGTCCTTCTTAACCGGCTTCTTGTCAGCCTTTGCTTCCTGAGTCTTGGCTTCGGTTTTCTCGATTTCCGCCATAGTAGATCCTCCAATCTGATTTTACGGCAGGGCTATACGCCGTGCCAATTTGGAATGTGTTTACTTAGTTTCCTTGTGAAGGGTATGCTTGCGGCAGAATTTGCAGTACTTGTTCATTTCAAGTCTGTCGGGGTCATTCTTCTTGTTTTTCTTTGTGTCGTAGTTTCTCTGCTTGCATTCGCTGCACGCCAGTGTGATTTTAACTCTCATTTCGGCACCTCCCGATTAGATTATGCGATGGGAACCCAGCGCATTTAGAATTGCAAACACGCCGACGCCACATGGCTGCGTATAGCGTTTTTGCGTACCTCCCTCCCGAAAAGCGGCAACCTTTCTGCACATACTTCGCGGCGAAATCTGCGCAAAAAAAGAACCCTCTCGCAGAGGTAGAACCATTTTACCACATACGAGAGGATTTGTCAAGTGTTTTTACGATATTTTTTAAAAATATTCCGGAAATCGTGAAAAAACAGCGTTTTCCACAGCCGGCGGCACAAAAATGCTGCCAGACAATACTTGCCGCGCTATTTTTTCTTCAAACTGCGATGCATAGCGGCAAACAGCGCAATTATTGCTCCGATCAGTACGAGAACCGAAATGGCAAAGCCATCAAGCGGAAAAACGGATAGAATAACGTTAGGTGTTACGGTCATAAGCGTGTGCTCCCTTATGCGGTAATTTAAGCAGTATACCCTTTAGACGCAGTACACAGTCGCAAAGTTCCCGAAATTGGCATATTATCTCATTTTTTTCGTCTTTGAGCAATGAACGAACAGAAGAACGGCTGTATATCCTGCAATAAGCAAGCCGAAAGCGGAAGCAATGACTCTGAATGCAGAAGTTTGTGTCAGTCCTTTCACAAGATCTATAACGTAAAGTATATTGTCACGGTTCACGCTGTTTCGCGTAATAAGATCGTATGTGCCGAGATTAACGCCGTTATATGTAATAGTAAGCTTTCCGCCAACCTGCCCTTCACTTACGGGGGCGGTAAAGTATTCGTTGTTCAGCGTCCACTCAACATGGAGATCTTTTTCAAGATCAAGACCGGTGGGAAGATACAGCTCCACGTTTTCAGAGGGAAACAGAGTTACATAATCCACTCTGCTGGAAAGCTTAACAGGCGCTTCGCATATCATATCGGCAGTGGTCAGAAGTTTCGTGTAGGAATAGGAGTTGTACGCCCATTTTATAAGGTCGGCGGCCTCTGTGTATGAGTAGATGTAGTCATCATCGGATTTTGCTCCCATTACCGCTACCACATATGTAAGACCGTCGCGGGAGCCGGTGGTGACCACACAGCTTCCGCCGTTGGGAGTATATCCTGCGTTCAGTCCGCGGGGGATTTTCCAGATGTACTTGTATTCCATATGTGAGGAGAAATAATAGTTTTTATTAAATATGGTACGCTCCCCGGCTTTGTTGTTTTTGGGGATTACAAATTTCTCCACAGAGCCCATTTCGCATATCGGCACGGTTTTATAGGCGTATGTGGCAACAATGGCAACGTCACGGGTGGTGGTGACCATGCCGGGATCGTCCATACCGGTGGGATTGGTGTACACGGTATTTACCGCGCCTATCTCCGCCGCTTTTTTGTTCATCAACTCAACGAACGCTTCGATGCTTCCTGCCACCTCAATGGCAAGCACATTGGCAGCATCGTTGGCACCGCCGCAGATAAGGGCATAAAGCAACTGCTCTACAGTAAGCTCCTCGCCCCGTTTGAGTGCAATATTGCTTCCTGTAACGCCGACGATGGCGGCTGCATCAACAGTGACGATGCGGTTAAGATCGTGGCCCAGAGCTTCAACCGCCAAAATAGCGGTCATAAGTTTAACGGTGGAAGCCGGCGGGATAACCTTGTCCGCGTCAAGCTCGTAGATATATCGGTCGTTTTCAATATTATATACTATTGCGGTGCCCACGTTTTCGAGAACCGGCGGTTCAACAAAGACCGCCTCCGTGGCAGGCTCGTCCGCACAAATCGGCGCTATGAGCATCAGCGCGCATATTGCCGAAAGGATAACACAAAGAATGGATTTTTTCATATATTCCTCGGTGTAGTCTTATTATTTTCAAAATACGAAAGCGCATCTTGTATATCGTGGTGTATCTGCTGGCGAAGAGCATCCAGAGTGTCAAATTTCACCTCACCACGAAGACGGTGGAGAAAGGACACTTTAACATTTCGACCGTAGAGAGTACCGTTGTAGCCGATTATGTGCGTTTCGCAATTGAGTCTGTGGGAATCGTTTTCGATAGATGGGCGTGTACCCACATTGGCGACGGCGGGGAATGTCTGACCGTCAATATCAGCCACGCACACATAGATGCCGCTCTTTGGCACGGTACAGAAATCCTTGAAATACTGATTTACAGTGGGAATACCGAGAGTTCTGCCAAGCTGTTTGCCTTTTATCACGGACTCGTTTATAAAGAAGGGATGCCCGAGTAATTCTGCCGCTTTTTCCATATTGCCGTCCTCAATTAACTTTCGGATAGCTGTAGAGCTTACCGTGTTTCCGTCTATGCAAACGGGTGGGACTATTATACAGTCGAGAGGCGACATAAGCTCCCTCAAAGTGTCGCATGTGCCGGCACCGCCTGCACCAAAGCGGAAATTAAATCCGCATACCGCGCATACAGCATTGCATTTTTCTTTCAGCACGCCGTGGACGAATTCTGTGGGCGAATAGTTCCTTATATCTGAGAAATCCTCGAGGAAAGCATAGTCAACCCCAAGAGAGGCGATAAGCTCAAGCTTCTCGAGGGTTGGCGTTATACATTTTACATCCGGCTTGTTGGGAAGCGGCACGGTGCTGTCGTTAAATGTCCACACAGCGGATTTTATCCCGTTGTCCCTTGCGTATTTTACCGCTGCTTTGATGAGCGACCTGTGCCCAAGATGCACGCCGTCAAAATTACCTAAAGCTACAGAAAGAGGAGAGACGGTGCTCTCCTCTTTTTGCATTGTGTGAAGATCAATTACGTCCATAAGGCTTTAAACACCCAGGTAATTTCTCACAAGTGTGTTGAGAAGCTCGTCACGGTCAATACGGCGTATCAGACTGCGTGCATTCTTATAGTTCGTAATGTAGGTGGGATCCTCCGAAAGGATGTATCCCACAAGCTGATTTATGGGGTTGTATCCTTTTTCGCGGAGTGCTTCGTATATCGTTATGAGAGTTCTTCTGGTTTCGTCCTCACGGTCATCCGGCACAGTAAAGGTTATTGTGGTGGATTTATCGGTGTAGGAGCGTGGCTCTCTGTTATCTGTTGGTATCTGCATGCGGATCATTCCTTTCTTTAGGAGTAGCGGATGTGTCATCCGCTTTATCTTTGTGTATATATGATACACTAACCGCCAAAAAAATGCAATAGAAAATTACGTTTTGTAAGGTAAATGTAATTTATTAAAATTCTTAAAGAATCTACGCACGATCAAGGACGCTTTTTACCTTTTGACGGAGCTTTTTTCGACACCGCCGGTGCTTTCCCTCGGTTTCCGGAGTTTACGGAAGCTTTCGTGCCGGACTTTTTACGCCCGAAGCTGTCCTTGCGGGCGCTTACAGATTTGCATTTTGAATTTACAGTGTTTCTGCGTGATTCTCCCTGCTCGGGCTTCACAAGGCAGTCCGGGCCGAATCCTATAAGGTCTTCTCTGCCGCAGGAACGGAGCGCCTTTCTTACAGCGGGAGCATTTTCTCTGCGGTTGAACTGCAAGAGCGCACGCTGCATCTGCTTTTCCTCGTAATCTTTTGCGCAGTATACGTTTTTCATGGTCAACGGATCAATTCCGGTGTAATACATAACCGTGGAAGCTGTGCCGGGGGTGGGATAGAAATCCTGCACCTGTTCGGGAGCATATCCCCACTTTTTAAGGTAAAGCGCAAGCTCCACCGCATCTTCCATACGGCTTCCCGGATGACTTGACATAAGGTACGGTACAAGATACTGCTCCTTAGCGAAGCTCTTGGTAAGCTCAAAGTAACGCTTTTTGAAAGCCTCAAAGGATTCAACAGCAGGTTTGCCCATACAGGAGAGGACGTGTGCCGAGCAATGCTCCGGCGCAACCTTAAGCTGACCGCTGACGTGGTCGTGCACCAATTTTTTGAAGAATGTTTCGTCACGGTCTGCAAGTACATAGTCAAAACGGATTCCCGAACGGATGAAAACCTTTTTGATCTTCGGCAGAGCTTCAACTTTTCGTAAAAGCTCGATATATTCACTGTGGTCGGCGATGAGATTTTTGCAGGGCTTCGGTGCAAGACACTTGCGGTTCTGACAAACGCCGTCCTTTTTCTGCTTTTCGCAGGCGACGTGCCTGAAGTTGGCGGTAGGGCCGCCGATATCGTGGATGTAGCCTTTGAAATTGGGGGACTCCGTGATTTTTTTGGCTTCCCCAACCACCGATTCTATGGAACGTGAGCGAACGGTGCGTCCCTGATGGAACGCTAAGGCGCAGAAATTGCAGGAACCGAAGCATCCGCGGTTGTGGGTAATAGACATCTCAACCTCGGTGATTGCCGGCACACCGCCAACCGCTTCATAGCTGGGGTGGTATCTTCTTGTGTACGGAAGTGCATATACAGCATCAAGCTCCTCACGCTCAAGAGGCGGCATTGGGGGATTCTGCACAAGCTGCTTCCCATCGTAATATTCGATCATCGCTTTACCGCTTATTGCATCGGTGTTTCTGTACTGAATTCCAAAAACCTCGGCGTAGCGGCGTTTGTCGGTTTTTATGTCATCGTAGTCCCAACTGTCGGCAACGTCATAATGTACCGCATCGCCTTTTTTCGCACAGTAGACCGTGCCGCGCACATCTCTTATTTTTTTAATGGGTATACCCTTGTCAAGGAGCTTCGCTATACGGCGGAGAATGTTTTCTCCCATACCGTAGGTAAGTATGTCCGCACGGGAATCTATAAGCACCGAACGGCGCACCTTATCATCCCAATAGTCGTAATGCGCCAGACGGCGGAGAGAGGCTTCAAGTCCGCCGAGGATTATCGGCACATCACCGTATGCCTCTCGTATGCGGTTGCAGTATACGATGACTGCACGGTCGGGGCGCAGTCCCATTTTTCCGCCGGGGGAATAATAGTCATAGGAGCGGCGCTTTTTTGAGGCGGTGTAATGTGCCACCATGGAGTCGATATTTCCGGCTGTAACGAGAAATCCAAGCCGCGGCCGTCCGAACTCACGGAACGCCTCGCAGGATTTATAGTCGGGCTGTGAAAGTATGGCAACGCGGAACCCTTCCGCCTCAAGTACACGGGAGATTATTGCCACACCGAAGCTGGGGTGATCCACATAAGCATCACCCGTAACGTATACAAAATCGGGGCGGTCCCATCCGCGCTCATCCATTTCGGAGCGGTTAATTGGCAAAAAGTCGGTATTCATAAGTTGTTTCCTATTTCAAAGCTGTATTTTGTCTGTTGTTGTGACGTAGATAAAGCGAGGTGCCGTGGTCGGCACCTTTGCGGCTTTTTAAAAGGGTAGGTCATCCTCTTCGGAATAAGCGCAGAACTCATCCCATGGAGAATAGTGTGTAAGCTTTCTCCGTCTGAATTTTGCGATCTTCTTTATGGCAAACAGAAGGAGAGCTGCTGCGCAGAGAATACTGAGAATAATTATTATGAGCTTGAAAACCGAGATCCTGCATTCTCCGTCTGCACTTAGCGTAATGAGAGGATGCTTTTCGTTATTGTTTCGGTAGACCGATACGGAGTTATTGTACGAATGTTTCACGGAAAGACTCTTTTTGCCGTAAAGCTTCTTTTGACTGCGGTGCAGGCTCTTTTCAGCACTGCGACCAAGATCTTTTAAGAATTTAGCCATTTTACGCCCGTTCCTTTCAAAATCCCATGCTCCGATACAAGTGTAACCGAAAAGCGGAGCAATTTCCCTATAAGTATTAACGTTCAGGTGGGATTTAATTCTTCTTTTTAGCATTCACCTTCGGTTTTATCCCGAGAACAGAAGCTATGCTGATATTTTTGGAGCCGAGAAGATAAGCAAGCCAAGCTGTGAAAATTGCGGGCACGTTGATTACGAAGAACCACCACCATATATCCGCAAGCCTTGCGTTGTTGGCGAACAGTGCGGATTCGATACTGTCGATTATACCGAGATACGTTCCGTTTACAAGACGCATGATCACGTTGCAGTACAAGCTGATCTTCTGCCCGCCGGCAGTGTCGAAAAGCAGTCCTACACCGATAAGGATGGTGAGAAAAATATTGGGTAATGCCGCGCCGAGAGCTATAAAAAATCCTTTTGCCGGCATAGGAGCCATTCTGCCTGCATCAACGCGGAGCTTATCCTTTGCTCCTAACTCCCAAACGGCACTGTAGTTTATAAATAAGTAAAAAAGCACAGAAAAAATGCTGACGGCAAGTGCCAAGTTCTTGTTTTTTACAGCGGCAAGAGTAAGCATAGTGGCGAAAACAGTCATAGCTATCTGATTTAAAAACAGCTTGACCATATCAAATGAGTGTTGTTTAAAAAATGCTTTCATAATAATCTCCAAGTCTTTGCGAAGCAAAGACTTCCTCAGCGTTATTATTTTTGTCGGCTTCACTTGTGAAATTGTTGGCGAAGCCGACAAAGACAAAAATTTATGGCGTGAAACATGTAGTTCTAAAGTATATTCTACATTTTCAGCGAGGGATTTTCAAGAGTTATCTCTAAAAGTTTACAGTTTATTCGCTGAAGGTTTTCCACTCTGTAAAACAGGGTGGTGCGTACTTGACAAAGTTTTCTCTTCGCTGTATAATTAAATGTAGTATATTTCGGACAGGCAGGAGGGCAGTATGCAAACGCTGATTGATTATAATGAGCTTCCCGAAGCGGTAAGGGATTTTGTGGGTTACAAGACCACCGTTCAGGGACGTTCTAAGAAAACTCTGGACGAGTACGCACTTGACCTGCGTACATTTTTCAGATTCCTTATATCACAGAGAAGCGGACTCGACCCGAAGTCAATGGATGAGGAAACCTTTGCGGCTGTTGATATAACGGGTGTGGATATTTCATTCATCGCTTCTGTCACCACGAAAGAAATTTATGATTTCCTTTATTATACCCTCGAAAATCGGGGTAATAAGCCCTCAGCAAGAGCAAGAAAGCTGTCTGCACTGAAGAGCTTTTATAAATATCTTACGGTCAATATGCGTATTATAGAAAACGATCCCACGAAAAATATCGAGGGACCGCAAAAGCCGAAAACTTTACCTAAATATCTGACACTTGAGGAAAGCGAATCTCTTCTTGAAGCGGTGAGAAATGACGGAACTTCAAAGACGAGGGAGAGGGATTACTGCATCCTTGTATTGTTTTTAAACTGCGGCATGCGACTTTCTGAGCTCGTTAATATAAACCTTTCGGATATTGACAGGAATATGGAATCGGTGCGTGTAATCGGAAAGGGTGCGAAGGAGCGTATAATATATCTGAATGATGCCTGCAGGGATTCATTACGTGCATATTTGCCTATCCGCGCCGCGGATGAGGTGCAGATAAAGGACAAAAACGCGCTGTTTTTATCTTCAAGACATTCGAGAATAAGCAACAAGACCGTTCAGTGGGTGGTTTACAAATATCTCGAAGCAGCAGGGCTTGAGCATAAGCATTTTTCCACCCATAAACTGCGCCATACCGCAGCAACTCTAATGTATCAGACGGGAAACGTGGATGTTCGTGTGCTTAAAGACATACTTGGCCATGAGCAGCTTAACACTACCCAGATATATACACATGTAAATGACGAGAACATGAAACGGGCAATGACCGAAAATCCCCTCGCTAACTTCCGGGCAAAAGAACGCCCGCAGAATGACGATGAGGAGGAATAAGCGTGTACGATCTTGAAAAAACGCTGTTTGTGTCCGACCTTGACGGCACGCTTCTGAAAAGTGACGGCACGCTGTCAGAAAAAACGGCAGATGCGGTAAAAAGGTTTACCGCGGCGGGGGTGAGGTTTTCCTTTGCTACGGCAAGATCATATTACAGCACCATGCAGGCTATAGGCGAAACCGAGCTTGATGTACCCATGATACTGCATAATGGGGTATTCATAAAGAATGGCAGAACGGGTGAGTATATATGCAAAAATCTGCTTCCGGATCCGGAATATGTGCGCCGCGTTATAGAAGAAAACGAGCTTGAGCCATTTGTGTATTCGGCGGCGGGAGATGTGCAGAAATACAGGTATCATAAAAATCTTCTTACCAAGGAATCCGCCGCATATCAGAATACAAGAAAAAACGATCCGCGCGACATGCCGATGGAAGACGGCACGGACCTCTGGTCTGGTGATGTATTCTATGTTATGTGTATAAACAATGCCGAAGCAGCAAAGCGTGCATACCAAGCACTTCGTGAAAGCTATAGTTGTCTGTATGCTCCGGATTATTACAGCGGCGACAAATGGTTAGAGATATATTCAAGGGAAGCTTCAAAGGCAAGCGCAGTGCTTCGCTTACGGGATATTCTCGGATGTGAGCGTATTGTGGCGTTCGGCGACGGAGTCAATGATATATCCATGTTTAACGCCGCAGATGAGGCATATGCGGTAGCGGATGCCGTGAATGAACTTAAGGCATGCGCCACGGGTATTATCGGCTCAAACGACTGTGATGCGGTTGTTCGTTGGATAGAGGAGCACATTGATTTGTAAATACAGAGAAGCTGTCCGCGAAAGTTCCGCGGACAGCTTGCTCTTTCATGTAAGAGATTCCTCATATGGATTTTTGCCGATATCCATACATCCTGCAACCGAGTATAACACAGCCGAGAGGGTAAGTCAATGTGACTTTCGGAAAAAACCGTCCGGATTTACGAGAATTCTTTTATGTAGTAAGCCGAGTGCTTTGATATTTCGCCGTCAAGGTAATCGTATCCAAGAGATTCCGCCAAGGTGGGTTCGCCTGAGAACATATTTACACCAAGTCCAAGCTTTTCCCCTTCCACGGTGAATCCCATCGCCGCAAGGATGGTGGGAAACATGTCCATGCTTGTGAAAATACGCCCTGAGGTTTCACCTTGAGGCAGGACGGCAGAGCCAAAAAAGCAGTTGTAGATAGTTCGGTCGTAATAGTCAACCTCTCCCACAAGCCGTGTGTCCATACGGGGGTGATCGCCTGTCACGATTATGACGGTGTCCTTGTAAAAATCCTGCTCCATACACCACTCCACAAATTCGGACACCTGCCTGTCGGCACAGCTTACCACATTTGCAAGCCTTGCTGTATACTCCTGCCCGCAATGACGGCACTTGTTGCCGTCGACGTGGTGAGTATCAACGGTAAGCATAGTGAAGTTGAAGGGTTTTCCGCTTTCCGAAAGTGCCAGAAGCTCATCCTTGGCGATCTCGTAAAGATACATATCTTCATAACCCCACCAGCCATCGTGATAATCCTTTGACACATAGCCGGTTTCTCTTGCGGTATAGAGGTCGAATATTTTGTAACTTCCATGCTGTGTAAAGTAATTTCGCCTGCCACCGAAGGTGGCGTTTGAACCGCAGAGGAACTCCTGCGTATATCCCTTATCTTCAAGTATATCGCCGAGAGTGGTAAGTCCCGATGCAAAGTATTTATGCTTTGACATATAGTTCTGACCGTCGCCGCCTATGGGGAAAGAGAACGGAATTCCGGATGTAGTGGCAAGCAGTGCCGCCATAGTCCATGTTGTGCCTGTGGGGGTATGGAATCCGCCTAAAAGTCCGTTTTCCTTGTCTGAGAAGCTTATCCCTTCGTCTGCCATTCGGGTGAGATTCGGCATGTAGTTGTTTTTGGGCTGTGCACCGCCCACGTCTGCGGATGCATAGGTGGTTTCCATGCTTTCAAGGTAGATGTATATAAGATTCTTGGTTTTTCCCTCGGATAAGATATTTACCGTATCGGGATCAACATAATAATCCTCGTAAAGGGTGGTCTTTTGGCTTATTGCTTTTATATATCCGGGTAAACGGAGCGCGTATACCGCAAATATGATTGATGCAAAGAAGACCGCCGCAGAAAATGCCGCACCGATGCGAAGAAGAATCTCGTTCTGACGTTTTATAAAGAAAACCGACAGCGCAGTATAAATTGCCGCGGCTGATGCCACCGTCGGCAGAGTGATGCCGAGAATAAGAAGCACAGTGCTTTCCCCTGTGCCCTTAAGCGGCGATACAACAGTATAAAGAAGTTCCTTGAATTCAAGGTCGTATGTGTTTATGTACCAGATGCATACGGCAAACACCGAAACTCCAAGTAGAAACAGTACGCCGAAAAGCGCACTTAACAGTACGGTGCGGTTGCTCTGTCCTTTGGTGGTTTTATGTTCAAACATGGTCTATCCTCCGTGGGAATGTAAACTGCCAACATACAGTATATCATAAAATTCGAGAAATAACAAGAGCGGCGGAGTAAAAACAGTATTTTTCTTCACGCTTACTTAAAATCTATTGACTTTGACGGAAATTGTCGGTATAATATAATTGATGTAATATAAGCGATATTTACAGCGAAATCATATATAGCAGACGCATATTCAATTGTAAAAGGAGATTTCCATGAATTTTTACCGTCGCAGACCGCTTGCAGCAGCCATAAGCTTGTGCATTGCCGTGTCTGCGGCGGCTGCTTTTTTAGGTGTGGAAGGAAAGCTTTTTCTTATGCTTTCGGTTGCAGTTTTAGCACCGATACTTGTTGCTGTTTTTCGCGGATGCAAGGTCAAACACCTGTTTAATATGCCGAGCACTGCATTTGTTTTGCTCAGCACTGCGCTTACCTTGTGTATGCTTTTGATATCTTTCGGATACTACAACGTCTATGCGGAAAAATACGGAAGCTTGTCAGACGGCAGAATAGAGGCGGTTATAACAGACGTGCGAAGCAGCGGATACCGTTCGGTGTACAAAATAAGACTCCTTTCGCTTAACGGCGAGAAGATGAATGCTTCCGGAATTCTGTCCGATGAATTCTGCGAT
This sequence comes from Candidatus Flemingiibacterium sp., assembly GCA_045644145.1. Taxonomy (GTDB): domain Bacteria; phylum Bacillota; class Clostridia; order Oscillospirales; family CAG-272; genus Flemingiibacterium. Next base: position 126,040 of record JAZRGK010000025.1, on the reverse strand, counting down.
CCTCTGGCGGTGGGAGATATAATACAAACAGATGCAGTGTTTTCCGAATTCGGCGACATTTATGATTACTATGACATACCAAGGCTTTCCACGTTGGCGGATGGTCTGATGTTTGCCTGCGAAAGCGCGGATGAACTTCGGGTTACAGGTAGGGACAGAGGCGTGGAAACAACTCTTGCAAGGTGGAGAAATTTGCTGGGAGCCAAGATGTCGCTGTATCTTGACGGCGATTCGGCGGCGCTGTCAAAAGCGCTTATGCTTGGGGAACGTGACGACCTTGGTAAAATACGGCGTGACTTCACCTATATAGGTGTTACCCATATACTTGCGCTGAGCGGTCTTCATTTGGCTGTTATCTCCGATGCCATAGAACGTGTTCTCATCGGGATTGGCGCAGGACGCTGTACGAGAAGTGTAGTTCTTACTGTGATGCTACTATTCTACACCCTGCTTGTGGGACTTCTTATGTCGGTGGTCAGAGCGGCGATCATGATCTCGCTGTCACTTTTGGCGGGGATTTTTAACAGAGATAGTGACAGAGTAACCTCGCTGTTTGCGGCGGTATGCCTCATAGCCGTTGTAAATCCTGCTGCTTTATTCGATATCAGCCTGCAGCTCTCGTTTTTCGCGACTCTCGGAGTGGTTCTGATGCACGATTCGGCAAAGCGTGTATTAGCAAGGCAAAAGACCGGACGCGGTGTGATGGCGATTGTCAGAAGGCTCTTTAGCGGATTTGTTGTGTCGATCCTTTCGTCGGTTGGAGCTATCCTCTTTTTATTGCCGCTTTTGTGGCTGTATTTCGGCGAAATATCTACTATGTCTGTGCCGGCAACTGTTATAATGTCTGTTATCTGTGAAGGGCTGCTGATCATGCTTTTGCCATATACGGTATTTGCAGCGGCAGGCTTCACTATAGGCGCGGCAGGGCTTGCGCCCATAATATCCGTTCTGTGCACGATCTCTGAAAAATGCGCTTCTGTGCTTGCTGAATATGCTTCGTTGATTTCGCTTAACTACTTATTTGCTCTCCCCATAATTTTGTGTCTTGCCGCAGTTATCGCTATTATGATGCTTGCCGATGTGAAAAGCTGGCTGTATTCGCTGATCCCCTTATTTACGGCATGTATCGTGTTCCTTTGTTGTACTGCCGCATACGAAAACATACATTTCGGAGATATTACCGTCGACTATATGAATAACGGAAATAACGATGCCTTTTTAGTGATATCACAACGCAAATCAATGCTAACCGATGTTACCGACGGATCTGGCACATCCATGAACGATGTCCGCGCGCTTCTTGCTGGGCGTAATCTTACGGATGTGGACACGGTTGTGCTGACACGAATCACTCGCCGACATATAAGCCCCGTGCGCTCGCTGCTACGCTACAGAAAGGTGGGATGTCTGGTTTTGCCCATTCCCGAGGATGAGTATACATACTTCCTTTTTGAGAATATACGAAGCATAGCAGAGGAGTATGGTACAAAAATTATTGTGTATTCACCGTATTCCGAAACGCACATTACTTTCGGTGATGCAAGGCTTTTTATTCCAAGGCGTACGGTGACAGAGCGTTCCACACATCCACTGGAGCTGTTAGTTTTCGGCGGGGGTGATACGGAAATTGTCTATTTCGGAACAGCGGCTTGGGAAAGCGAGTACCTTTGGAGTCTTGCCGACGGTACAGAATATATGATAGCGGGCAAAAACGGTCCGATATTTAAGCTTCCGCCCGAGGGGGCTATATGGGAAGATGCAAAATATATTGCCTTCCCCGATGAAGAAACAGCAGGACTTTTTGCGCCTTGGGTTGAGGGATATGAAGGCAAAATGTCCTGTGCGGCGCACCATTACATAGATATTACACCGTGAATCCGTAACATTTTTGAAAATTCCCATAGCAAATATTGCATTTTTTCACAAAAAGGTGTAAAATTATAGTTAGTAAGTCTGCTTCCACTTCCGGGAGAGAAAGAGAGAAGATCATGCCCCTTATACGAAGAACTGTAGGCAGCGGGATCTGCCTTAACTATCTTGAAACCGAAAAATTCAAAACCGGCTATATGTCTGTGAGCTTTACGGCACCGCTTGATACGGAAACTGCGGCAAAAAATGCCCTTATTCCGAATATTTTACTGCGCGGATCGGTTAAATATCCCACAATGGCGGAGATAAGCAAGAAGCTTGATTATCTGTATGCGTCAAGTGTATCCGCAAGAGTGGAAAAGCGCGGCGATGTGCAGCTTTTCGGTCTGTGCGCATCTATGATTGACAGCGCTTACACAATAGGTGGTGAAGACCTTTTAGGTGAGATCACCGACATGATGGCGGAATTGCTTTTTTGTCCCATAACTAAGGACTGTGGCTTTGATGCGGCATATACCGAAAGCGAAAAAAACAACCTTATTGACGCGATAAATGCAAGAGTCAACAACAAAGCGTATTACGCCCGTATGCGCTGTATACAGGAAATGTGCAGTGGCGAAAGATGCGGTATCTCTGAGATCGGCGAAACCGAGGATGTGGAGCGTTGCACAGCGGAGAATCTGTATGCTCAGTATAAGTATGCGCTTAAATGCTATCCCATTGAGATATTCTTCGTTGGCAAATGCGATATAGACGCGCTCGAAAATAAGCTTCGCGCTGTTTTTTGTGATATCCCCCGTGCCCCCATCGAAATGCCGGAAACGGAGATAATCAGAAAAGCCGGCGAGCCAAAGCGCATTACCGAGGACATGCCTGTAAATCAGGGTAAGCTGAATATAGGCTTCCGTGCCGGCTCCTATATAAAAGATGATGATTATTACGCGGCGATGCTGTTCAACGAAATGTTCGGCGGTGGGGTTACTTCCAAACTGTTCATGAACGTGCGCGAGAAGATGAGCCTTTGCTATTACTGCTCAAGCTCCCCCGAGGCGGCAAAGGGGCTTATTATAGTTTCCAGCGGTATCGAGGTTGACAATAGAGAAATTGCGGAAAAGGCTATATTCGATCAGATTGATGCCATAAAGTCAGGCGATTTCACAGAGGAAGAGCACGAAAATGCAAAGCTTGGGCTTGTGAACACTTACCGTGAGCTTGGCGACAGTGCGAGAGGGCTTGAAGCATGGTATCTCGGACGTATGCAGAGCGGTGTGATATGCGATCCGGATGAAGTGGTTGCCGGCATTGAAAGTGTTACCCGTGATGAGATAATCGCCGCCGCAAACAAGGTGTCCCTTGACACGGTATACTTCTTAAACGGCACGCTGAAAGGAGAGGGTCAGAATGGCTGAGCCTACGCTTAAGAGAAACGAATTTTTAAAAGAGGAATACTACAGCTATAAGCATAAAAGCGGACTTGACGTTTATGTGTTCCCCAAAAAGCTGTCTACCACATATGCGCTGTTTGCAACCAGATACGGTTCGGTGGATTCAAGATTCAAGCTTAGCGGCGATGGTGGTTTTACTTCTGTTCCTGACGGTATCGCACACTATCTCGAACACAAGCTTTTCGAGAACCCGAATGGCGAGGACACATTCTCCCGTTTTGCAAAATACGGCGCAAGCGCAAACGCATATACGGGCAATACCATGACCGCGTATCTTTTTTCCTGCACATCCGGATTCAAGGAATCCCTTGAGGTGCTCCTTGATTTTGTAACTACGCCCTATTTCACGCCCGAAACCGTGGAAAAGGAGCAAGGCATAATCGCCCAGGAAATACGAATGTACGACGACCATCCTTTTCGCCGTCTTTATCAGATGCTTCTTGAGGCGATGTATGAGAAGCATAATGTGCGCATCAATGTGGCAGGTACGGTCGAATCAATATCCCACATAACTGCGGATGTTTTATACGAGTGTTACAGAGTGTTCTATAACCTTTCAAATATGATGCTTATTGTCTGCGGAGATGTTAGCGTGGATGAAGTGAACGAGGCCTGCGATAAGGTGCTTCACGAATCTGAGCCGGTAACCATAATCCGAGATTATCCTGAGGAAAAGGCAACAGTCTATATGCCGAGAAGCGAATGTAAGATGCGGGTTGCAAAGCCGCTGTTTGCTATTGGCGTAAAGGACGTGGACATCCCCGATGCTCCCCGTGACCGAATGAAAAAGAGCGCCATATTCGATATACTGAACGATGTGCTTTTCGGAAAATCTGGGGAGTTTTACAATACGCTTTACGAAGAAGGGCTTATCAGCGGCTCTCTTGACTGCGGCTACAGTATATGCGAGAGTTTTGCATATAACTCCATGTTCTCTGAGGGGGCAGAGCCGGATGCGGTATTCGCACGTTTCAAGAACTGCGTTGAGGATGCAAAAGCAAACGGACTGTGCCGCGAGGATTTTGAACGTTCTAAGCGTGCCCTTTATGCGGCAATGATAAAATGGTTTGACAGTACGGAGGAGATAGCCAATAACTTCCTTCAGTTCAAGCTTGACGGCGGAGATCTTCTCGATTATGCGGATGTAATATCCGAGGTCACATACGAGGATGCAGTGAAGCTTTTTGAAGATGCATTTAAGGATGAATTCTACTCCCTTGTTATTGTGAAACCGCTTGAGGAGGGCTGATTATGACGGGCTTGCTTCTTTCAAGAATACCTGCACCAAATAAAATATCCTTTCCTGGGATTGGTATCGGAGAGTTTACCCTTGACCCGGTGGCATTTAAAATACCGCTTCCCTGGACTGACGGCGGTGCGCATCCCATTATGTGGTACGGAATTATTATTACCTTGGCTATGATCGTTGGATTCCTGATTGCCAAAAGGAAAGCGAAGTATGAGGGGATAAAGTCTGACGATATGTTCGATCTTGCAATTTACCTCATAATCTTCTGCATGGTGGGCGCAAGACTTTATTATGTACTCTCAAAGCCGGGAGAATACCGCAGTTTTATGGATGTAATATCCGTTTGGAACGGCGGACTTGCCATATACGGCGGAGTTATAGCCGGCGCGCTTACCATAGCCATATACTCAAAAATAAAAAAGATAAATACAGTAAAGCTTCTTGATGCGGCTGCACCGGGACTTATAATTGGGCAATCCATTGGTCGTTGGGGAAACTTTTTCAATGCAGAAGCTCACGGTGAAGTTACGGATATCTTTTGCAGGATGGGCATATCCGCGGGACATTGGCTGGACCGCACCGCTATGGATACGGTGGTTTACAGCACGGCGGAGTATTATCACCCTACATTCCTTTACGAATCTCTTTGGAATCTTGTGGGATTTGGGCTTATAATGTTCTTCTATAAAAAGAAGAAGTTCGACGGACAGCATGTTCTTTTCTACCTCGTGTGGTACGGCTTCGGGCGCTTCTTTATAGAGGGGCTTCGCACGGACAGCTTGTACCTTTTAAGTAATATGTTTGGCGAAACGGTTCGCGTGTCACAGCTTGTGGCGGCAATATGCGTTATAGGCGGCGGTATTCTTATGGCGACCTGCTTTGCGAGAGCGAAACGCCGCAAACTGGATTCCGCGGAATACACAGAAGTTTACAGTAAACAAAGCAGTGCCGGAGAAGCTTCTGGTGCTGAAGAAAATATTAAGGAAACAGAGGAAAACTGAAATGGCGAACATTATTGACGGAAAAAAGATAGCATCCGAGGTACGTGCTGAGATTGCCGAAGAGTGTGCGGCGCTTAAGGCACAGGGCGTAACTCCCGGACTTGCAGTTATTATAGTAGGAGAGGATCCGGCTTCAAAGGTATATGTAAAAAACAAAAAGAAGGGCTGTGAGGAGGTAGGCTTCCATTCGGAGGTGTATGAGCTTCCGGAAGCTACCACCGAGGAGGAGCTTCTTGCCCTTGTGCATAAGCTTAACGCAGACGATGCTGTTCATGGCATATTGGTACAGCTTCCCTTACCCAAGCACCTTAACGATGAAATTATCATTGCAAACATCGATCCCAAAAAGGATGTTGACGCTTTCCATGAGCTGAATGTCGGCAAGATCATGATCGGCAACTACGACTTTCTGCCCTGTACCCCCGCAGGTGTTATGGTACTGCTTGAAAAGAGCGGTATTGACGTTTCCGGCAAGGAATGTGTGGTTGTGGGACGCTCCAATATTGTAGGCAAGCCTCAGGCGATGCTCCTTCTTCATGCCAACGGCACTGTTACCGTTTGCCACTCACGCACTAAGGATCTTGCAGAGGTCACACGTCGGGCGGATATTCTGGTAGTCGCTATTGGTAAGGCGGATTTTATCACCGGAGATATGGTGAAAGAGGGTGCGGTGGTTATCGACGTGGGTATGAACAGAAAAGCCGACGGAAAGCTGACCGGCGATGTGGATTTTGCAACCGTAGAGCCAAAGGCATCTTACATTACCCCTGTTCCCGGCGGTGTTGGTCCCATGACTATTACCATGCTTCTGAAAAATACACTTACAGCGGCCAAAATGTTAAAATAAGCCGGTGATAACAGGCGGAAATTGTTTTTTTGGGCAGGTTAGCCTAATTGGACACAAAATTTGCTTTAAATTGGCGGAAATATGCATTGACAAATGTACTGCAGTGTGTTACAATATCTATGAAAAAATGTTAATTTTAACTTAAAAATGTTAAAATGCGGTGAAAGTTAACATTCTTGAGCATGGTTGTCCACATTTCTGCCGAAAGGAGGCAATTTTGCATGAACGCTGCTCGCAGAGCGGTCGTAAAAGATCTGCTCAACGAAAAACCATTTATTTCTCTCAAAGAGCTCGAAGAGATATTTCCTGAGGTGTCGAGCATGACACTCAGGCGCGATATTGAATATTTTGAGCAGCAGGGAGAGGCAATCAAAGTGCGCGGCGGTGCACGCTCCATGAAATTTATCACTACGTCCATGGAGGATTCGTTCCATCAGCGTCTTGCCGAGAATATGAGCGCGAAGGAACGCATAGCAAGACGTGCTATAGAGCTTATTGAAACCGGACGTTCGCTGTTCCTTGATTCGGGCACAACGGTGCTGACACTTGCGGCGCTTTTGCCGGATGAACGCCATACCATCGTTACCACAGGCCCCAACATAGCCCTTGAGCTTATAAAAAAGAAGCAGGCTATAGTAAATCTTGTAGGCGGAATGGTAAACAGAGAGAATATTTCGATTTCCGGTAATCAGGCATTAAGATTTCTTGACGACATCAATATTGATATCGCATTTATCGTTCCTTCCGGTCTTTCTCTCAAGGATGGCTTCACAAGCGGAAACTATCCCGAATGCGAGCTTAAGAAAATGGTTGTGGAAAAGGCGCGCAAGGTTGTGGTTCTTATGGATACCTCAAAGCTTGATCGATCACTGCCATTTACATTCTGCCGGCTTGAAAAGGTACATACTATTGTGGCGGACAAGCCGCTTCCCGAAGACATTACAGCAGCCGCTGTGGCAGCAGGTGTCGAAATTATTGTAACCTAATAAATATTATTCATAAATAATTTAATCGAAAGGATGATTTACATATGGCAACCGCAGTAATTATGCCTCGTCAGGGACAGAGCGTTGAAAGCTGTATCATTACCGAGTGGGCTAAGAAAAAAGGCGACACGGTAGCGGTAGGCGACGTTCTTTTCTCCTACGAAACCGACAAATCCAGCTTTGATGAAAAATCCGAAGTGGCAGGCACACTTCTTGAAGTATTCGCCGCTGAAGGCGACGACGTTCCCTGCCTTGAAGTAGTATGCATCATCGGTGATGCAGGCGAGGATATCTCCGCGCTTATTCCGAAGAAGGATGAAGCTCCCGCAGCCGCACCTGTTGCTGAGGCAGCACCTGCTCCTGCAGCGGAATCTCCCAAGGCTGAGGTTCCTGCAGCAGCACCTGTGGCTACCGCAGCGGCTCCCGTATCCGGTGACATTCTCCGCATTTCTCCCAGAGCAAAGAAGCTTGCTCTCACAGCAGGCGCAGACCTCTCCAAGGTTGCCGCTACCGGCCCTATGGGCAGAATCGTTGAGCGCGACGTAAACGCACTTCTCGATGCAGGAAAGACCACCACTATCGAGGCTGTTGAGCGCTTCCTCGCAGGTGAGCGCGTAGTTGTTGAGGATGCTCCCGAAGCACCTGCCGCAGCTCCTGCAGCTAAGGCGACCGGCGGATACACAGATGTTAAGATCAGCAACATCCGCAAGGTTATCGCGAAGTCCATGCATGCGTCCCTGTCCAACATGGCACAGCTTACCCTCAACGCATCCTTCGATGCTACCGAGGTTATGGCGTTCAGAAAGAATCTTAAGGCAAACGGTGAAGATATGGGTATGGGCAACATCACCATCAACGATATCGTTCTCTACGCAGTTGCTAAGACTCTTAAGAATCACAAAGACCTCAACGCACACTGGCTTGACGATGTATATCGTGTATTCGACGATGTTAATCTCGGAATCGCGGTTGACACCGAGCGCGGACTTATGGTTCCCACTCTTGTGGCAGCTCAGGCTATGTCCCTCTCCGAGCTTTCTGCAAACGCAAAGAGCCTTATCAAGGAAACTCAGGGCGGTGCTATCTCCCCCGACAAGCTTTCCGGCGGCACTTTCACCGTTACCAATCTCGGCTCTCTCGGCGTTGAAAGCTTCACTCCCGTTATCAATCCCCCCCAGGTTGCGATCCTTGGCGTGTGCGCTATTACACAGCGCGTAAAGGCAGACGGAAGTACATATCCTGCAATGGGTCTGTCCCTTACCTTCGACCACCGTGCACTTGACGGTGCTCCCGCGGCTCGCTTCCTTAAGGAGCTTTGCGCAAACCTCGAGCATTTCTCGCTCTTACTCGCTAAATAAGAGGAGGATCTACATATGTACGAGCTTATAATCCTCGGCGGCGGTCCCGCCGGTTACAATGCGGCTGAGCGTGCCGCTGAGGGCGGACTTTCCACTCTCGTTATCGAAGAACGCGCTCTCGGCGGAGTATGCCTCAACGAGGGATGCATCCCCACAAAGACACTTCTTTATTCCGCTAAGATTTTCGACTATGCAAAGCACAGCGAAGATTACGGCGTAAAGCTTCCTAATGCTTCCATTGACCATGCGGCAGTTGTTGCACGAAAGGACAAGGTTGTAAAGCAGCTTGTTGGCGGTATCGGAATGAAGATGAAGCACGGCGGTATCACCGTTGTGAACGCTCACGCTGAGATTACCGGTAAGAACGGCGACCTTTTCACCGTTAAGGCGGGCGAGGAAACCTACGAAGCACGCAGACTCCTTATCTGCACCGGTTCTTCCGCGGCTGTTCCCCCGATTCCCGGACTCCGTGAGGGTGTTACTTCCGGTTTCGTTAAGACAAACCGTGAGATCCTTGATATGACCACTGTTCCGAAGGAGCTTGTGGTTATCGGCGGCGGCGTTATTGGTATGGAAATGGCTTCCTACTTCAACTCCATCGGTTCTAAAGTAACTGTTATCGAAATGATGGATCACATCGGCGGTCCTACCGACAGCGAGATCGCGGCGATTCTTCTTAAAAATTACAAGAAGAAGGGCGTTGAGTTCATGCTCGGCGCAAAGGTTACCGGAGTTGGCACAAAGTCCGTTACCTGCGAATACGAGGGTAAGACTGTAGAAGTTTCCGCTGACTGCGTACTCTGTGCAGTGGGCAGACGCGCAAATACTGCCGGAATCGGTCTTGAGAATATCAACGTCCTTACCGAGCGTGGCGCGATCGTTACAAACGAGTGCGGCAAGACCAATATCGCAGGCGTTTGGGCGGCCGGTGACGTAAACGGCAAGTCCATGCTTGCTCACACTGCTTACCGTGAGGGCGAGGCGGCTGTAAATGACATGTTAGGCAAGAAGGATTCCGTTAACTACGACGCAATCCCTGCTGTTATCTACACCAATCCTGAGGTGGCGTCCGTTGGTGAAACCTCTGATACCGTTAAGGCAAAGGGACTTGATGCAAAGGTTGAGTCCTTCACTCTCCGCTACAGCGGCAGATATGTTGCTGAGAACGAGGGCGGCGACGGTATTGTTAAGATCATCATCGACAAGGCACACAGACGCGTGCTTGGCGTACACATGATCGGTACATACGCATCGGAGATCATCTACGGTGCGGCTATGATGGTTGAAAAACAGATGAGAGTTGAGGATGTACGCAACTTCGTATTCCCTCATCCTACCGTTTGCGAAGTCATCCGTGAAGGTATGTTCGGTATTTAACGCTAACTTTCGTCAGCGCACAAACCCTTTTACGCAAACAATCTGCCGGGGAAGGGGCCCCGGCTGCCTCTGTGGCAAATACGCTTTGTTCGAAGCGGTTAGCCCATAAACATTCCCTGAGTAAAGTTTTTTGCGGAGCTTTTTTTCAAAAAAGCGACCGTATCCCATAAAATAATTAAATCAAGGAGATAAAAACCATGCCTAAGAGTCAATATGTAGATCCCGCGAAAGCATTTGAACCGGGTTATATTCATTTCGAGGATATTCCGGTATGTCAGTACAATAAGACACTTGCCGAAGAGAAGAAGATCTATACCAAGGAAGATTTCATGAGAATCTACCGCGATATGGCTATCATACGCGAGTTTGAAACCATGCTTAACGAGGTTAAGGTAAAGAGCGAGTACAACGGCGTTCAGTACAATAACCCCGGCCCTGCTCACCTTTCCATCGGTCAGGAAGCATCCGCAGTAGGTGAAGCTTACTGCCTCGACATCAACGACTTCTCCTTCGGCTCTCACAGAAGCCACGGCGAGATTCTCGCTAAGGGTCTTTCTTCCATCCAGAAGCTTGATGATACCGAGCTTTACGATATTATGAAGGAATTCCTCGGCGGTATTGTTCTTAACGTAGTTGAGAAGCACATGAACGCTGGCGGCAACATCAAGGAGCTTGCTATCAACTTCCTTCTCTACGGTGCGCTTGCAGAAGTATTCGCACGTCAGACCGGTTTCAACCGTGGTCTTGGCGGCTCCATGCACGCATTCTTCATTCCTTTCGGACTTATGCCCAACAATGCGATCGTAGGTGCATCTGCCCCTCTCGCTCTTGGTGCGGCACTTTATAAGAGATCCAACCATAAGCCCGGTATCGTTATCTCCAACTGCGGCGATGGCGCAACCGGCCGCGGCCCCGTTCTCGAGGCTCTCAACTTCGCTTCCATGGACCAGATCACCAAGCTCTGGGGCATGGACGGCAAGTACAGTGCAGACGGTATGCCGATCCTCTTCAACGTATTCAACAACCACTACGGTATGGGCGGTCAGACCCGCGGCGAAACCATGGGCTTTGATATGGTTGCACGCCTTGGTGCAGGCTTCAATCCTCAGCAGATGCATGCAGAGCGCGTAAACGGTTACGATCCGCTGGCGGTTATCGACGCTGTTACCAGAAAGAAGCAGCTCCTTCTCGAGGGTAAGGGCCCCGCACTTCTCGACGTTGTTACATACCGTGTATCCGGTCACTCCCCCTCTGACTCTTCTACCTACAGAACTGTTGAGGAAATCGAGGCTTGGAAGGCGGCTGATCCGATCGTTGCGTTTAAGAACAAGCTCATCAAGGGTAAGATCGCAACCGAGAACGAGTTTGCTACCATGCACGAGGAGATCACCAATCGCATGACCGAGATCATGAAGCTTGCTATCAACGACGAGCTTTCTCCCCGTATGGATCTCCAGAAGGATCCCGATGCTATTGCTTCCATCATGTTCTCCAACGAAAAGGTTGCAAGCATGGATCCCGGCCGTGAGCCTGACGTTCTCATGCCCAAGGAAGAGTGCCCCAGAGTTAAGGAAATCGCCGGCAAGGTAAGAACCGCTACTGATAAGGACGGTAAGCCTGTTTCCAAGATGAAGATGTACAACCTTACCGACGGTCTGTTTGAGCCGATTATTGACAAGTTCTATGAGGATCCTACCCTTATCGCATACGGTGAAGACAACCGTGACTGGGGCGGAGCATTCGGCGTATACAAGAAGATGACCGAAGCTATTCCTTACCACAGATTCTTCAACTCTCCTATTTCCGAGTCCGCAATCGTCGGTTCTGCTGTAGGTTACGCAATGTGCGGCGGCCGTGCTATCGTTGAGCTTATGTATGCTGACTTTATCGGATGTGCAGGCGACGAGATCTTCAATCAGATGGCAAAATGGCAGTCCATGTCTGCAGGTATTCTCAAGATGCCTATCGTGCTCCGCGTTTCCGTTGGTTCCAAGTACGGCGCACAGCACTCTCAGGACTGGACCGCGATTACTGCGCATATCCCCGGACTTAAGGTTATATTCCCGAATACCCCTGCAGATGCTAAGGGTCTTATGACCGCAGCTCTCGGGGGGACCGACCCCGTTATCTGCTACGAGTCCCAGAGAATTTACGGTATCGGCGAGCAGTTCATGAAGGACGGCGTTCCGGAAGGACGTTACGAAATCGCTCTCGGCGATCCCGATATCAAGCGCGAGGGTAAGGATGTTACCATTATTACCATCGGTGCTACTCTCTACCGCGCTATGGATGCAGCTAAGACTCTCGAGGAGAAGTACGGCATTTCCGCAGAGATCATTGATGCGCGCACCATCGTTCCCTTCGATTACACCAAGGTTATCGAGTCCGTTAAGAAGACCGGTAAGGTCGTTATCGTAGGTGACGCTTGCGAGCGTAACTCCGTGATGAAGGATATGGCTGCGAACATTACTGAGTTCGCATTCGATTATCTTGATGCTCCCCCTGTGGCTCTCGGCTCTCGCAACTGGATCACTCCTTGCTACGAGCTTGATGCTGAGTTCTTCCCCCAGGCTGACGGTATCATCGATATCATCCATGAAAAGCTTATGCCTATCCCGGGCTACGTTGCTAAGACCAACTGCAGCGACGTTGAGCGCATGGAAAGAAGCAAGAAGGGGCTGTAATTTATACCACCCAAGGGGCTGTCATTTGACAGCCCTTGCTTGTTTAAGGGGGTACGGTCGCTTTTTTGAAAAAAAGCTCCGCAAAAACTTTACAAATTAAGTTTTATTTAAAACCACAAGAGCGCTAACCGTTCGAGCGACAGAGGCGCGCCGCTTTCATGGTTCCTCTCCATTACAGCGGCTTGTGTCGCGAAACAATTTTGAGAGAAAAAGCAACTTATGAGTGAAGTTTTCGATATCCAAGCCGCCGGAATGGATAGGCGCCATGCAGGCGGCGCGAATAGTGCGCTCTAAGGATCAGCACCCTTCTTGTTTTGCTTTTTCCCTTTATATAAAGTTCTTTGCCAGGCTTTCTTTCAAGAAAGCCGCGTACCCCCACATAAAAAAAGAGGTAATTCTATGAAATTATACATAAACAACAGTACCGATCCGTTTTTCAATCTTGCGGCGGAGGAGTATCTTATTACTCACGCTGAGGATGATGTTGCTATGCTTTGGCGTAACCAGCCGGCGGTAATAATCGGTAAGAATCAGAATGCGTTTGCGGAGATCAATTTTGATTTTGTAAACGAGCATAATATAAAGGTGGTGCGCCGTATGACGGGCGGAGGCGCGGTTTTTCACGACCTTGGAAATGTTAACTATACGTTTATCTCTGTACCGGGTGGGCGGCTTGGTGAGGGTATACGGAAAGGCGGACTTGACTTTGCCTATTTCACCAAACCGATCATAGATGCGCTTTCTGAGCTTTCGCTTGACGCATCGCTTTCAGGGCGGAACGATATCGTGATAAATACCGTGGACGGCGAGCGAAAGGTTTCGGGAAACGCGCAGTGCGTCATAAACGGCGCTACACTGCACCACGGGACTCTGCTTTTTTCAGCACAGATGGAGAAACTGTTGGGAGCTTTGAACGTGGATTCCGCCAAACTAAAGAGTAAGGGCGTTGCCAGCGTGCGAAGCCGTGTTGCCAATATGCGCGATCTTATGAGCGAAGATGCGCGTAAGAAAGTAGACAGCGTGACGGATTTTATGGGATTTCTCAGCAAGAAGCTTTTGGCGAGCTTCGGGATTGCGGAGGAAAGTCTGCCCGCAGACGTGTGCGACGGAATCCAAGCTCTTGCGGCGGAAAAATATTCTACAGATGGCTGGAATCTTCGCCGCTTCGGTAATTTTTCGACTGTGTTTAAGGCAAGATTCCCATATGGTACAGTAGAGGCGCGCTTCAGTGTTGCAGAGGGGCGAATTGCCAAAATCGAGTTTGGCGGTGATTTCTTTGGTGAGCTTGATGTATCGGAGCTTGAGAAAAAAATGCTTGGAACAGAGTATGCGAGGCAAGCTTTAACAGAGAGCCTCTCAACACTTGACGTTGGGCGGTATATTCTCGGTGCGAAGCCGTCCGAAATTGCCAATTTATTACTTTCGACGGAAAGAGTTTTATAAATATTGACGATATGTTCACGATTTGTTAAAATCTTTGCTGCTAAAATGTATTAAAATATTAGTAAGGTAGCTTTATGAAGCGCCAATGTGTTAAATACATGTTTCACCGAAAGGATATATCACCATGAACAAGCTTCACGACGAAAAAATCGATTTTTTATTTAAAGGAATACTCACTCTTGAAAACGTAGCGGAATGCTACAGCTTTTTCGAGGATCTTTGTACCGTAGCGGAGCTGCAGGAAATGTCTAAGCGCCTGCTTGCGGCTAAAATGCTTAAGGATAATTACATCTATACCGAGATTGCAGAACGTACAGGACTATCTACCGCTACCATAAGCCGCGTAAACCGCTGCTTAAAATACGGAAGCGACGGATACATTACAGTGCTCGAACGACTTGACAGAATGAAATAATGAAACGTGACGGATATTTTGCATACTCATCCCTTGCTCCCGTATATGACCGTCTTAATTCAGAGGTTGACTATGAGGGGCTGGCGGATCATATAGAAAGGCAATTTTCCTTGTATGCAAAAAAACAGCCTGAATCGGTGCTTGACCTCGCCTGCGGTACGGGAACAATAACTTCCATACTTGCAGGGAGAGGTTACGACATGACCGGTATCGACCTGTCCGAGGATATGCTCGCGGTCGCACGCGCAAAATGCGACAGCGGGCATTTTGCTCATTCGGTTTTGCTTATAAAGCAGGATATGGCAGATTTTGAGCTTTATGGAACGGTGGATGCAGTGGTGTGCTGTCTTGACAGCCTTAACTATCTTACCAAAACGGACGACCTGCTTCGCACATTCCTGCATGTCCACAACTATCTTGAATCGGAGGGGCTTTTTGTGTTCGACATGAATGCGCCGGAGAAATTCGAGGATGTATACGGTCAGAACTCCTATGTTTTGGAGGACGACGGAATTCTGTGCGCGTGGCAGAACTATTATAATGTTAAAACCAAGCTGTGCGACTTCTATCTGTCCATTTTCACGGAAAACGCCGATGGCATGTGGACAAGATATGATGAGGTGCAGCGCGAAAGGTGTTATTCGCTGAGGACTGTAAAGAAGCTCCTTACCGAATGTGGTTTTGAGCTTTGCGCGCTGTCTTCGGATTTTCATGGTACAGAACCGAATAAAGAAACAGAGCGATGGTATTTTACCGCCAGAGCGATAAAATAAATATAATAAGGTACGATTATATGCAGAAAAATTCCACTATACTGCGTGCTATGACAAGGGACGGAAGTGCACGCGCATTTGTAATAAACTCAAGGGAGATAGTCAATGCGGCAATAGGCTACCATCATACTACCCCAACGGCATCGGCGCTTCTTGGCAGAACACTGACCGCTGCGTCCATGATGGGTACGCTTCTTAAGGATAAGGGTAACACTCTTACACTGAACATTCGCGGCGACGGTCCGGCAAGAAATGTTATAGCTGTGTCGGATTATGCGGGGAACGTAAAGGGCTACATTGCAAATCCGAATGTAGACATCCCCAAAAAGTCAAACGGTAAGCTTGACGTGTCCGGTGCAATTGGCCGCGGAACACTGTCGGTAGTAAAGGATATAGGACTTAAGGAACCCTATTCGGGAATGATAAATTTGGTCAGCGGCGAGATTGCAGAGGATATTACTCAGTATTTCGCTGTCAGTGAGCAGACCCCCAGCCTTTGTGCGCTTGGTGTGCTTATTGATCGTGATTACACATGCAAAGCGGCAGGCGGCGTGCTTATATCACTGCTTCCCTTTGCGGCGGAGGAAACTATAGCACAGCTTGAAAAGAACGCAGAGAAGCTTGCCAACGTGTCACAGCTTTTCGACGCAGGACTTTCCTGTGGTGAAATTATGGATATTGCTCTTGAGGGCATCGAATACGACATTTTCGATGAGATCGACGCGGGGTATGCCTGCGATTGCTCCAGAGAAAGATGCGCAGGAGTCCTTTTGAGTATAGGAAAAGACGAGATCGAGGGTATCCTTGCCGAGTGTCGTAACGAGGGCAAGCCCGAGGAGATACAGATCGAGTGCCATTTCTGCGATAAAAAGTATCTCTTTACCAAAGCGGATATCGAAAAGCTGCTTAAAAAGCAGTGAACTTAGGACAGTGTCGATATAAGCTCACTTGGAGATAATTCTGCTTAAAAACCTTAAAGCGCTGATAAAAACATAAAAGCCGACAGTGCCGCACAGTTCGGGCACTGTCGGCAAAATCATTTTTTGAGGTTCTATGTCAATAGATAAAAAAATTTCATTTTACCTATTGACAAACAGAAAGACCTGTGCTATAATAATATACTGCATTATAATCGCTTTGAGTATGCGCACTTTTCCTTGAATGCCAAAATTTGCGCAGAAGTGCAGGCAATTATTGTATAAATTTACGGGTACCTTTTGTCGTAATACGTCGAATTCAGAACACCAATTATGAAGTGTGTTCGTACTTGTAATTTCAATTTGCCACCGCAGGGCGTGGATTCGCTGCGTGCTCATAAAAGCATGGGCGCATGAATACCCGGATGTCAATTTTGTTGAATGGAGTGATAGTTTCTATGGTGGTCAAACCCACGATGCTCGGCAAGACCGAACGAATGAGTTTCGCTAAAATAGGCGATACTCTGGAGATGCCCAATCTTATCGAGGTACAGAAGAAATCGTATAGGTGGTTTCTCGAGGAGGGACTCCGCGAGGTGCTGCATGACGTGTCGCCGATTACCGACTATTCCGGCAATCTCGTTATTGAATTTATTGATTATACCATTGACCCGACACCGAAATACCCCGAAGAAGAGTGCAAGGATCGCGATACTAACTTCGCGGCACCTCTGCGCGTTACCGTAAGGCTTACAAACAAGGCTACGGGCGAGGTTAAGGAGTCTGCGGTGTTCATGGGCGATTTCCCGCTTATGACGGACAATGGTACATTCATCATCAACGGTGCGGAGCGCGTTATCGTATCCCAGATCGTAAGATCTCCCGGTATTTATTACGATACCTCCATCGACAAGACCGGTAAGGTCCTCTATACCGCCACCGTTATCCCTTACCGCGGCGCATGGCTCGAGTATGAAACCGATGCCAACGATATTTTCTATGTGCGCATAGACAAAAACCGCAAGATTCCCGTAACTGTGCTTATCCGTGCTCTTGGTATCGAAACGAACGAAGAAATCGTGAAGTATTTCGGAAACGATCCCAAGCTTATCGCTACCATGGACAAGGATATGATGCAGGCGGAAGCTGACAAGAATCATACCTCTCTTGGCGATGAGGCTCTTAAGGAGATCTACAAGAAGCTCCGTCCCGGTGAACCTCCGCTGGTTGAAAGCGCACAGCTTCTTATAAACAACCTTTTCTTCGATCCCAAGCGCTATGACCTTGCTTCTGTGGGCCGTTACAAGTATGACAAGAAGTTAGCTCTCGGCAAGCGTATCGCGGGTGGTACTCTTGCGCGTCCGGTTGTATCTCCCATTACCGGAGAGCTTCTCTGCGATGCAAATGAGCTTCTTGATAACGAGAAGGCTATGGCTATCGAGAACGCAGGTGTGAACGAAGTTTATCTGCTTCTTGAGGACGGAGAAACCGAGGTAAAGGTATTCGGAAACGGCATGATCGAGCCGAAGAATGTTATCGGCTGTTCTCTTGAGGACATCGGAATCACCGAAAAGGTTAAGCTTTCCGTTATGATCGATCTTCTGGAGCAGGCTGGCGGGGATGTTGACGAGTTCAAGAAGCTGGCTCGCGAACACATTGCCGAGCTTTCTCCGAAGCATATAACAAAGGATGATATTTTCGCATCCATCAACTACCTGACCTGCCTTGCTCACGATATCGGCACAAAGGATGACATTGACCACCTGGGCAACCGTCGTCTGCGCTCTGTTGGTGAGCTTCTGCAGAATCAGCTCCGCATCGGCTTCTCCCGTATGGACAAGACCGTCAAGGAGCGCATGACTACTCAGGATGCGGAAACCCTCACCCCCAATACACTTATCAATATCAGACCCGTTGTTACGGCTATCCGTGAATTCTTCGGTTCTTCGCCGCTTTCACAGTTCATGGATCAGAACAACCCCCTCGCTGAGCTTACACACAAGCGCCGTCTGTCGGCTCTCGGTCCCGGCGGTCTTTCCCGTGACAGAGCATCCTTTGAGGTTCGTGACGTACACTACACCCACTACGGTCGTATGTGCCCCATTGAAACCCCTGAAGGACCTAACATCGGTCTTATTTCCTACCTTTCCACCTATGCGAAGATCAATAACTACGGCTTTATCGAAGCACCGTACCGCAAGATCGACAAGGCTACGGGCATCGTAACCGATGAGGTTGAGTACATGACCGCGGATGTGGAAGATAACTATACCATTGCGCAGGCGAATGAGCCTCTTGACGAGAACGGACGCTTTGTAAACAAGCGTATTTCCGGCCGCCGCAGAAACGAGATCATCGAGTTTAATGCCGAAGAAGCAGACTACATGGACGTTTCTCCGAAGATGGTTGTTTCCGTTGCCACCGCCTGCATCCCCTTCCTTGAAAACGACGATAACTCCCGTGCGCTCATGGGTTCAAACATGCAGAAGCAGGCTGTTCCGCTGCTGGTTTCTAATGCTCCTATCGTTGCTACCGGTATGGAGTATAAGGCGGCAGTTGACTCCGGAGTTGTTATATGCGCAAGGAATGCGGGATATGTTGAAAGAGTATGCGCTGACGAGATCGTTATCCGTACCGATGCCGGCACCAAGGATGTATACCACCTTATCAAGTTCAAGCGTTCCAATCAGGGCACTTGTGTAAATCAGAAGCCTATTGTAAATGTTGGCGAGCGCGTTGAAGAAAAGCAAGTTATTGCAGACGGTCCTGCAACCGATCACGGCGAAATTTCCCTCGGTAAGAATGCCCTTATCGGCTTCATGACCTGGGAAGGCTACAACTACGAGGACGCGGTACTCCTTAACGAGCGTCTTGTCCGCGATGATATTTATACTTCTATCCACATAGAGGAATATTCTCACGAAGCCCGTGATACCAAGCTTGGCCCGGAAGAGATTACAAGAGAAATCCCCAACGTTGGTGAGGATGCACTCAAAGACCTCTCTCCCGACGGTATCATCAGAAAGGGTACCGAGGTAAGAGCAGGCGACATCCTTGTAGGTAAGGTTACTCCCAAGGGCGAAACCGAGCTTACAGCAGAAGAAAGACTGCTTCGCGCTATTTTCGGCGAAAAGGCACGCGAGGTACGTGATACATCTCTCCGTCTGCCTCACGGCGAATCGGGCATCGTAATCGACGTTAAGGTATTCTCAAGGGAAACCTCCGACGAGCTTCCTCCCGGAGTTAACAAGGTAGTCCGCGTATACATCGCTCAGAAGCGTAAGATCTCTGTAGGCGATAAGATGGCGGGCCGTCACGGTAACAAGGGTGTCGTTTCCCGTATTCTTCCCCCCGAAGATATGCCCTTCCTTCCCGACGGTACTCCCCTTGATATCGTTCTTAACCCCATGGGCGTTCCTTCCCGAATGAACATCGGTCAGGTGCTTGAGGTACATCTTGGTATTGCCGCAAGAAAGCTTGGCTGGAAGATAATGACCCCCGTGTTCGACGGTGCAAACGAGAAGGACATTGCAGAATGTCTTAAGATGGCAGGCATGAACGAAAACGGAAAGACCGTTCTTTACGACGGACGCACCGGTGAGCCTTTTGACAACCCTGTAACCGTTGGTATCATGTACTACCTCAAGCTCCACCATCTGGTTGATGATAAGATCCACGCACGCTCCACAGGCCCTTACGGTCTTGTAACACAGCAGCCTCTGGGCGGTAAAGCTCAGTTCGGCGGTCAGCGTTTCGGAGAAATGGAAGTTTGGGCACTCGAGGCGTACGGTGCGGCTTACACGCTCCAGGAAATCCTTACGGTTAAGTCCGACGACGTTGTGGGACGTGTAAAGACCTACGAGGCTATCGTAAAGGGTCAGAATATTCCTACTCCCGGTGTTCCCGAGGCATTCAAGGTGCTTGTTAAGGAGCTTCAGGCTCTTGCACTTGATGTTAAGGTGCTGGACCGCGACGGTAATGTTATCGAACTGTCCACACTCGGCGAGGACGAGGACGAATTTGTACCGAATTATGTATCCGACGCCGATCTTGGTGAAACTGTTGCAGAGGGCGATATCCTTGCGGACGGATTCACCGAAGAAGAGGTTGACGATGACGATCTGTTCGACGAAGACGACGATATTCCCGAGCTTGACTTCGAGGATGACGGCGACTTCGGCGGCGACGATGAATAAGAATTGGAGAAGATAATTGATGGAACGAAACGTATTTGATTCAATCAAAATCGGTCTTGCTTCTCCCGAAATGATAAGAAGCTGGTCTTACGGCGAAGTAAAAAAGCCTGAGACTATCAACTACAGAACTCTCAAAGCTGAGCGCGACGGTCTTTTCTGCGAGCGCATTTTCGGCCCCACTAAGGACTGGGAGTGCCTCTGCGGAAAATACAAGCGTGTTCGCCACAAGGGCAAGGTGTGCGAGAAGTGCGGCGTTGAAGTAACAACCAAAAAGGTACGCCGCGAGAGAATGGGTCACATTGAGCTTGCTGCTCCCGTATCCCACATCTGGTATTTCCGCGCTATCCCATCAAGAATGGGCCTTCTCCTTGATATAACCCCAAGACTCTTAGAAAAAGTGCTCTATTTTGCAAGCTACATCGTAATTGATCCCGGTGCTACCGAGCTCGTTAAGATGCAGCTCCTCAACGAGCGCGAGTATCAGGAAAATATCGAGAAATACGGAAGGGATGCATTCAAAGTCGGCATGGGTGCAGAGGCTATCAAAGAGCTTCTCGCTGAAATCGACATCAATGCACTCTCCGAAAGCCTCCATGCAGAGCTTGCGCAGGCGACAGGTCAGAAGAAGATCCGCATCATCAAGCGTCTTGAGGTTGTGGAAGCTTTCCGCAAGTCAGGCAACAAGCCCGAGTGGATGGTGCTTGACGTTGTGCCGGTAATCCCTCCGGATGTACGCGCGATGGTACAGCTTGACGGCGGACGCTTCGCTTCCTCCGACCTTAATGACCTCTATCGCCGCGTTATCAACAGAAACAACCGTCTTAAAAGACTTATGGAGCTTTCTGCGCCCGAAATCATCATCCGCAACGAGAAGCGTATGCTTCAGGAAGCGGTTGACGCTCTTATTGACAACGGCCGCCGCGGCAAGCCCGTAACCGGCCCCAACAACCGTCCTCTTAAGTCGCTTTCCGAAATGCTTCGCGGTAAGCAGGGACGCTTCCGTCAGAACCTTCTCGGTAAGCGCGTTGACTATTCCGGACGTTCGGTTATCGTCGTAGG
This sequence comes from Candidatus Flemingiibacterium sp., assembly GCA_045644145.1. Classification (GTDB taxonomy): domain Bacteria; phylum Bacillota; class Clostridia; order Oscillospirales; family CAG-272; genus Flemingiibacterium. The sequence continues at coordinate 104,421 of JAZRGK010000025.1, read as the reverse complement.
CCCCGATCTTAAGATCTATCAGTGCGGTCTTCCCAAGGAAATGGCGCTGGAGCTCTTCAAGCCCTTCGTTATGAAGCGACTTGTGGAAACCCAGAAGGCTACTAACATCAAGGACGCAAAGAAGAAGGTTGAAAAGGTTGACGTTGCTGTTTGGGACGCACTTGAAAATGTAATCAAGGAGCATCCCGTACTCCTTATCCGTCCTCCTACGCTTCACAGACTTTCAATTCAGGCATTTGAGCCTATCCTCGTTGAAGGTCGTGCAATAAAGCTTCATCCGCTGGTATGTACAGCATTCAACGCGGACTTCGACGGCGACCAGATGCCGGTACACGTTCCGCTTTCCGCGGAAGCGCAGGCTGAGGCGCGTTTCCTCATGCTTTCTGCAAACAACCTTCTGAAGCCCGCAGACGGACGTTCTGTAACCGTTCCGTCCCAGGACATGATCCTCGGTTCTTACTATCTTACTATTGACCGTGCGGGCGAGCCTGGCGAAGGACATGTATTCCGCGACTTCGATGAGGCTGTAATGGCATACGAGAACCATCTTCTCGGTATCCACGCCCCCATTAAGGTGCGTGTTTCCCGCGAGATTGACGGTGTTATGCACACCAGAATCATTGACGCTACTCTCGGTCGTCTTATTTTCAACCGCGAGATTCCTCAGGATCTCGGGTTCGTTGACAGAAGCGATCCCGCGAAGTTGCTTGACCTTGAAATCGCATTCCCAACCAAGAAGAAAGACCTCGGTAAGATCATTGACCGCTGCATCAAAAAGCACGGCCCTGCAACTACCGCACAGGTGCTTGACTCCATCAAGGCAATGGGCTTCAAGTATTCCACTCGTTCTTCACTCTCTATTTCCGTTGCGGATATGACCATTCCAGAACAGAAATATACACTTGTTGCTGACGCTGAAAAGCAGGTGCTTGACGTAATGAAGCACTTCCAGAGAGGACGTCTTTCCGAGGAAGAACGTTACAATGCAGTTATCAAGATTTGGGAAAAGACCACAAACGATGTTGTTGAGGCACTTCAGGCTAAGTTCGACCGCTATAATCCTATCAAGATGATGAGCGACTCCGGCGCCCGCGGTAACTTAACGCAGATGCGTCAGCTTGCCGGTATGCGCGGACTTATGTTCGCAACTAACGGTAAGACCATGGAAATGCCTATTAAATCCAACTTCCGTGAAGGTCTTAACATCCTTGAATATTTCGTAGCGGCACGCGGTGCGCGTAAATCTCTTTCCGATACTGCGCTTAAGACCGCTGACTCCGGATACCTTACAAGACGTCTTGTTGACGTTTCCCAGGACGTTATCGTTCGCGAGGACGACTGCGGAACACGCAAGGGTATTTGGGTATCCAAGATCATGGACGGCAACGAGGTTATCGAGCCGCTTCGTGACAGACTTATCGGCAGATTTGTTATCGGTGACGTTAAGCATCCCGAAACCGGTGAGCTGATTGTTGCAGACAATACCATGATAACCGATGAAACTGCGGATGCTATAGTTGCTGCAGGCATCGAAAAGGTGCTTATCAGAACCATTCTTGAATGTAAGGCTAAGCACGGCGTATGCTCTCACTGTTACGGTGCAGACCTTGCTTCCTCCAAGCCTGTTAACGTGGGCGAGGCAGTTGGTATCATCGCGGCACAGTCTATCGGTGAGCCGGGTACACAGCTTACCATGCGTACGTTCCACACCGGCGGTGTTGCGGGCGCGGACATCACCCAGGGTCTTCCCCGAGTTGAGGAGCTGTTCGAGGCACGCCGTCCCAAGAAGACCGCTATCGTGGCTGAAATTTCCGGCGTAGCACGTATATCAGATAACAAGCGTATGCGTACTGTTACCGTTTCCGCAGGCGGTGAAACCGAGGATATCGCATATCCGATCCCCTTCGGCACACGCCTTGTAATCGAAGATGGTCAGATGGTTTCCGCAGGTCAGCCTCTTACCGAAGGCTCTATTTGCCCCACCGACATCCTCAGGATCAATGGACTTGATGCGGCGTATGACTACATCATCCGCGAGGTTCAGAAGGTTTACCGTCTCCAGTCGGTTGAGGTAAACGACAAGCATATTGAAGTTATCGCACGTCAGATGACCAGAAAGACCCGTGTAGAGGACGCAGGAGATACAACGCTCCTTGCAGGCTCGGTTATTGATCTTCTGGAGCTGGAGCGTGAGAATGCAAACGTTCAGAAGCGTATAGATGCAGGCGAGATCGATCTCAGACTTGCTACCGGTTCTCCGGTGCTTCTTGGTATCACCAAGGCGGCGCTTCTTACGGATTCCTTCCTTTCTGCGGCATCCTTCCAGGAAACCACCAAGGTTCTCACCGAAGCCGCTATCAAGGGTAAGGTTGATAACCTGCTTGGTCTTAAGGAAAATGTTATTATCGGTAAGCTTATTCCTGCCGGAACAGGAATGGAATGTTACCGCTCCATTGAGATTGACAAAGCTGAAGAGGCAGTTATTACAAACGAGCCTAGCGAAGCTGCAGGAACTTGATAAGATCTAGCAAAATCACCGGAGACTGTCCTCTGCGGTGATTTTTTATAGATGCGGCGTACTGATTCTTTGGTTCAGCGCTGTATTATATCAGCTACATTTTCCATTGCAATGCCAACTGCACGGAGAGTATTTCCTGCGGTTTCTGCCATGCCGCCGCGATGCTTCCGCTTTTTGTGATGCGCACGCGGAACGGAAGCCATTCCAACAGCCGTCCCGACCAACGCACCTGCCACCGCTGCCTTGGTTACACCTGTTATTTTATTTGCCATTGTTTGCTCCTTGATTTTCAAAATTTACAGTCATTGCTGTATGCATAGTTTGCCGCATACAACCGGAAATATCTATGCCAATTTACGCCTGCAAAAAAGTTAACCCTTTAATGCGTTAAAAAATAGTCAAGTTGCCTATTGACAGAATAAAAATAATGGTTTATAATATATTTTAATATGTAATATTGTTTTTGTCTGCAAAACGCAGATCATGGAGGTATTTATTATGGAAAGAGTTTATAATTTTTCTGCAGGTCCATCTATGCTCCCGCTGACCGTTCTTGAAAAGGCGGCATCCGAGCTTGTTAACTACGGTGATGCAGGTATGTCCGTTATGGAGATGAGCCACCGTTCTCCCGTGTATGAAAATATCATTAAGAAGGTAGAGGCTGATTTTCGTAAGGTAATGAACATACCTGACAACTATAAGGTGCTGTTCCTTCAGGGCGGTGCTTCCACACAGTTTGCGGCTATTCCTCTTAACCTCATGAAAACCGGTAAGGCTGACTACATTCTCTCCGGTCAGTTCTCCACCAAAGCATACAAGGAAGCGCAGAAGTACGGCGATGCAAAGGCAGTTGCGTCCTCTAAGGAAGATAACTTCACCTACATTCCCGAAACTACCCGTGAGTCCTTCCGCCCCGATGCAGACTATGTACATATCTGCTACAACAACACTATTTACGGCACAAAGTTTAACTATATCCCCGACACCGGTGATATTCCTCTTGTTGCCGATATGTCTTCCTGCATCATGTCCGAGCCTGTTGATGTAACAAAGTTTGGTGTTATCTACGCAGGCGCACAGAAGAACATGGCTCCCGCAGGTCTTACTGTTGTTATCGTTCGTGAAGACCTTCTCGGAAACGCACGCCCCGAAACACCCTCTATGCTTGATTGGCAGCTTATGGCTGAGAATGACTCCATGTACAATACTCCCCCTTGCTACGCTATTTACGTTGCAGGTCTTGTGTATGAGTGGATTCTTGAACTTGGCGGTCTTGAAAAGATGCAGGAAATGAACATGAAGAAGGCGGCCCTTCTCTATGATTACCTTGATTCTCAGGATTACTACATCGCTCCTGTTAAGAAGGAATGCCGTTCCATGATGAATGCTACCTTTGTAACAGGTGTCGAGGAGCTTGACAAAAAGTTCCCTAAGGAAGCTGAAAAGGCAGGTCTTATGAACCTTAAGGGGCATAGATCCGTTGGCGGTATGAGAGCTTCCATCTATAACGCAATGCCTTACGAGGGTGTTGCAAAGCTGGTTGAATTCATGAAGAAATTCGCGGCTGAAAATCCCAAAGCTTAAGTGAGGAAAGTAGCAATGAAGAACATACAGCTTCTCAACAAAATCGCTAAGTGCGGCACGGATATTTTCGACGAAAACTATGCCGTTGCTGACAATATAGAAAATCCTGATGCCATTATGGTTCGCTCCGCTGTTATGCATGACATGGAGTTCGGCGATAATTTAAAGGCAATCGCAAGAGCAGGCGCAGGCGTCAACAACATTCCCCTCGATAAGTGCGCTGAGGAAGGTATCGTTGTATTCAACACCCCAGGCGCAAACGCTAACGGCGTTAAGGAAGCGGCTCTTTGCGGTATGCTTCTCGCTTGTCGCGACATCGTAGGCGGTATCAATTGGGTAAAATCAGCAAAGGATGATCCTAATGTTGCAAAGCTTGTTGAAAAGGAAAAGTCCAAGTTCGCTGGTACTGAAATAAAGGGCAAGACCCTTGGTATCATCGGTCTTGGCGCAATAGGCGGTCCTCTTGCAAATGCGGCTGTTCATCTCGGCATGGACGTTCTCGGATGCGATCCATACATCTCCGTGGAGGCCGCTTGGAACCTCTCCCGCGCAGTACACAAGGTAAACACCAGAGAGGATATCTTCAAGAACTCCGACATCATCTCTATTCATGTCCCGCTTATTGACAATCCCGATCCATCCGTATCAACTAAATACATGATAAACAAGGACACCATTGCACAGATGAAGGATGGCGTTATCATCCTTAACTTCGCACGCGATGCCCTTGTTAACGATGACGATATGGAAGCGGCTCTCAAGTCAGGCAAGGTAAGACGATATGTTACCGACTTCCCGAATGCTCGCACAGCAGGCATGGATGGAGTTATCGCAATTCCTCACCTGGGCGCATCTACCGAAGAATCGGAAGACAATTGCGCTGTTATGGCGGCAAAGCAGCTCCGTGAGTACCTTGAAAACGGTAATATCGTAAATTCTGTAAACTTCCCCAACGTTTCCATGCCTCATACGGGCGATGTAAGAATTTGCGCACTTCACAAGAACGTGCCCAACATGATCTCTCAGATCACCGGTGCGGTTTCCGCTGAAGGGATCAATATAGAGAACATGGCTAACCGTTCCAAGAAGGATTATGCATATTCCATCGTTGAAATTGTCGGAAAAGTAGATGACACTTCCATCGACAAAGTTGTTTCCAAGCTTACCGCTATCGAAGGAATAATCAGAGTAAACGTTATCAAATAAGCCAAACGCCGCGATTTTGAATAAAAATCGCGGCATCTCATATAATATTATAAAAACGGAGTGAATACTATGTCAAACATATGGCACGATATTTCCCCAAAGCGCATAACCCCCGAAGATTTCGTGTGCGTCGTAGAAATTTCAAAGGGAAGCAAGAAAAAGTATGAGCTTGACAAAGAAACCGGCTACATCATGCTCGACCGTATACTTTACACCTCCACTCACTATCCGGCAAACTACGGATTTATTCCGCGCACCTACGGTGACGACAACGACCCTCTCGACGTACTGCTTCTCTGTTCAGAAGCCCTTGAGCCTATGTCGCTTGTCCGCGCATATCCTATCGGTGTTATCTCCATGATCGACAATGGACGAAACGACGAAAAGATAATCGCTATTCCGTTCTCCGATCCCACCTATAACCACTATACCAACATCGATCAGCTTCCGAGCCATATTTTCGAGGAAATGCGCCACTTCTTCAGAGTGTATAAAAACCTGGAAAACAAAGATACTGCTGTAAACGAGGTCAGTGACCGGACTGCCGCGGTAGAAGTAATTGCGGCGGCTATCGACAGATATGTAGAATACTTCTGCAAATAAAACGAAAAGAGGAGCTGTTGCATCGAAGTGCAACGGCTCCTTAACATTTGCCATGATTGTTTCACTTACATGTCAGACTCAACGGTGTCAGCCTCAGCCGCACTTGCCGCAGACTCAGTCGCCAGCACAAGCTCCTTGTTATAGGCATCAATAACCGCATCCTCCAGAGTTGCTCTGAACTGTGCATTGATCGGGTGAACAATGTCACGGTAAGTATTGTCAGGATTCTTTCTGCTTGGCATTACGATAAAATACTTATCTCTTGCGTTGATAACCTTAATATCGTGCACCGCCAGTTGACCGTCAAAGGTCACAGAAACAATAGCCTTCATCGGGCCTTCGTCAAAAAGCTTTCTAACCTTGATATCCGTGATAACCATTTTAATCCTCCGTTTTGACCTCGGCGTTCATTCCCTGCAGAAATATACCGGGTTCGATTTTATTGTTATTATAAGGTGTGTTAGACCTTGTAATTATTATACTGTATAATTGTGAAAATTATGCAGTGAATTTTTGAAATTTATAAGGCATTAAAGAAAGTTTTTTATGAAGCAGGTTGGACTGTTTTGTGAATAAGAGAGAATGTCATGCTTTTTTTAGCAAAATTCGCATTTTTCAGAAAAAATGCTTTTATTTTTGTTCAGAATATGCTATAATGGTAACATCAGCAATTATCGGAAAGGAAACGATATGTATACAAGCTATTCTGTAAATCAGCTTCAAAATATATTTTCCGTCCCCCGTTCCGTATATTTTGTCGGAATCGGCGGCATAAGCATGTCTTCTCTCGCACACATTGCAAAGGAGAGGGGGATGGAGGTTGGCGGATACGACCGCACTCCCTCACATCTCACGCGCAAATTTGAGGAAGAGGGAATAAATATCCACTATGAGCTTGATCCGCGCCACATTGACACTTACGATGCCGTTATCTATACCGCCGCCATTCAAAAAGACAATCCGGAGCTTGCCTACGCTCTGGAATGCGATGCTAACGGTACAAAACACTGCATTTACCGCGCAGATTTTCTCGGATATCTTATGAGCGAATACAAGAATCGCATCGGTGTTTCGGGAATGCACGGAAAATCCACGGCAACTTCGATGATTGCTCATATATTCCTTGCGGCAGAGCTTGATCCCACCATCGTATCGGGCGCCGAGCTGTCCTGCATGGATGGTGCGTACCGCATAGGTAGAGGTGACAGCTTTATAATGGAAGCCTGCGAATATCAGGACTCGTTTCTCTCCTTTACCCCCAATATTGCGGTTGTTTTAAATATAGACATGGACCACCCCGACTATTTTTCAGGACTTGATCAAATAATAGACTCATTCCGCCGCTATATATCCATAGCCTCAGACGGATATGTGGTAGCAAACGCAGACTGCCCCAATGTTCGCAGAGTATGCGAAGATGCAGAAGGCACGGTTGTAACCTTTGGGCTTGAATCCCCAGCGGATTTTGCCGCTTCGGGTATCACCTTCGACCACGGCAGAGCGGAATTTGATATTATAAAAAAAGGGGAGCTTTTCGCTCATATAAAGCTCGGCGTAACGGGGCGGCATAACATAATGAATGCACTTGCCTCAGCCGCAGCGGCTGATCTATGTGGCGTAACTCCCGATGCAATAGCGTGTGGCCTTGCAAGCTTCACAGGCGCTAAACGCCGCATGGAGCTTCGCGGATATGTAAAGGGACTGGAAAACGGCGTAAAAGTCCCCCTTTACGACGATTACGCCCACCACCCAACTGAAATAAAGGCAACCCTGTCCGGTGCGCTGGAGTGCGGTTACGAGCGAGTATTTGTGGCGTTTCAGCCGCATACCTATTCCCGTACACACGAGCTATTCGATGAATTTGCCGCATCCTTCGTCGGCGTGGAGCTTGTTCTTGCGGACATCTATGCGGCAAGGGAAGAAAATGTGTACGGAGTAAGCTCCGAGGGCCTCGCAGAACGTATTGACGGCGCAAAGTACATTTCCGGATTTGACAAAATCGCCGACTATCTGCGCACCGCACTCAGGGATGGCGACATGCTTATCGTTATGGGCGCCGGCGATATAATAAAGCTTGACGATTTACTGCTTTAGGTATTGACATATATCTGTTTGTGTGATACAATCATAAAAGAATAATCACTGCCACCGGGTAGGCGTTTAAAACGCAGGAATGTATTTTAAGTGTAAAAGCATTCGTTCGCACAGCGTTAGGTCTTTGAAGCTGTGTGTACGGATGCTTTTTGATGTATGGAGAGAAAGGAAGCTTTCGCTTAGCGAAAGCTATGGTCATAAACATGAAATTTAGGAACCCTTTTTTCGATCTTACACCCTTTGAGCGCGCGCTTTGGATAACGTCTATGTGTGCAATAATCGGCTCATTTATTTTTTCAAGCGGCGAGGGATTACTTAGCCTTATCGCCTCTCTGATAGGTGTCACCGCCCTTATATTTGTGGCGAAAGGCTATGTTCTCGGGCAAATTTTGACTGTTGTTTTTGCGCTGTTTTACGGGATTATTTCCTTTTATCTCAGATATTACGGAGAGGTGATAACATACCTTGGAATGAGCGCCCCTATGGCAGTTATGGCAACTGTGGAATGGATACGCCACCCTTATAAGGGTACAAAAGAGGTGAAGGTAAACAGACTCACCTCAAAGCGTATAACATTTCTTGCCTTTGGGGCTGTCGCTGCAACTGCAGTGTTTTACTTTATACTGCGCGCACTCGGCAACGCGAGTCTGATTGTCAGCACGGTTTCTGTAACTACCAGCTTTATCGCATCCTATCTTACATTTTGCCGAAGTCCCTACTATGCGTTAGCATACGCGGCAAACGATATTGTACTTATTGTGCTGTGGCTGATGGCTGCAATCGGGGATTTATCATATCTTCCTATGGTCATGTGTTTTGTAATGTTTCTTGCCAATGACATATACGGCTTTGTTAATTGGCGGCGGATGCAGGCTAGGCAAAATAGCTGATATTACTCTTTTCGTGTAAGCATAAGGGCTGTAACCCACTTTTGCTTATGGGTGCTTACATAAATATATCCGAACGCCGAAAATATCAATGCCCCAAGGGTGCACACAATCAGATCCTTCATCGTATCTATAAGGCCTATATCCAGCCATCCGCCAATGCGGCTGCCGTTGAGTGCGGCAGATCTGACCTTAACATGACTTACATGAAGAAGTTCTGATGATATTTCCCGTACCAGCACATCTTTTTGCATATCTGTACCGATCATCATATCCATAAGAAACTCATAAACTTCCCATACCACCCCAACCGTTACAGAGAAGCAAACCGCGAATACGGAAACAAATCCCGCTGTAAGCAAAAACTTTACACTGTCGCCCCGACACATCATATCTGCAATGGAAAAACCCACCGCGGCACCGATAAAACCCGAGGTAATATGAAGAATACTGTCCCAAAGCTTATATCTGTCATAATATCCGCCAATCTCTCCCAAAAAAGCAGAAGCATATATAAACAGTACTATAAAAAGCTCCAGCGAAGCCGGTATCTCTAATTTGAAAATGCGCTTAAATAATGTTGGAATCAAAAACAACCCAGCCGGAGTAAGACAGCTTAGTGCTTCTGACAATTCTCCGTCAATCAGCGCAAAAACGCCGCTCGTTATAACAACCGTATAGACTAATATATAAACCGTATAATTTAGGGCGGTATTATTTCTCATGTAATATTTATCCTTTCAACGAAAAAGCTGCTGCGAGGTATCGCAGCAGCTTTTATTTTTGCAAATTTATTCTGGAAGATAATTCATTGGATCTACGGTCACATCGTTGATTCTTACTTCAAAGTGAAGATGGATTCCGTATGCCACGCCGGTCTTGCCCATTGTAGCGATAGTCTGTTTTTTGTATACAGAATCACCCACATTAACAAACACCTCGTTGAGATGTGCATACAGTGTGGAATAGCCATTTGCGTGAGCTATGCGGACACTTTTTCCGTATGAGGGTGTTGTGCCGACCCATGTGACTGTACCGCCGTCCGATGCCCACACGGCAGAGCCAAGCTCATCCGGGATATCTATTCCAAGGTGGAAATCCGGCTTACCGTAGAGATCACGCCATCCGTAATAAGATGAAACGCCCTTGGGAGCTTCGCAGGGCCATATAAACGCGCCCGTTGGAATCGCATCGGGAATTTCAGCCGTGCCTACCATCACTATTTTATCCGTAGCGGGGGTTATTATACTCTCAGAAATAATATTGCGTGCAACAATATTTCCCTTTGTATCGTAAAGTATCTCATAGGTAACGGTCTTTTCTCCGTTTTTGCCTTGGCAGGTTATTTTTTCGTTACCGATAAAATTATCGCTGTCGTCAATATACAAGGTATCGAAATATATGATCTCATTTACAGTAACGGTATTTGTAAAATTATAGTCAATTGTGAAATCGTCGGTATGGTCACCGCGGATAAGCCCGTAATCAACATCAAGATTAGCGATATCCGCATTTGCCGGTGAAGCCGCAGAAATCGCGCTTATGCGAAGAAGTGAATCGTCACCGATTTTTCTCATTACATCAGTAGAAGCTTCTTCGACTTTATAAAGTGGATTTATAAGCGCATCTATGCCGTCGACTGTTTTTAGCATAGATTTAAGACAAAGCTGCTTTTCAACGCGAAGATCATTAGATATGCGAACATTTTCAAAGGATGCTCCGCGTGATGCATAGAGCTGATCCTCAATTCGGTCAACCAAAGAGAGCAGCGCTTCGCCATCCTCATTTGCCGCCACCTGACGGTCATCCATATACAGCATGTATGCCTCACAGAAATCGTCAGCCACATATGACCATAGAATACGGGCATACTCGTCAGCATCAAGATAATCGGTATCTTTAGTAAGAACAAAATCGTATGAGATATCCATATCTGGGTTGTATCGCCCTTCGGATGCCTCTTTGACAGAGCGAATAAGCTCTGCTCTGACTCCTGCAATATCCTCGTGGGACTTAATAAGTCCTACCGGTGCGCCGTTGACATTCACACGCACTACCGCATCATAGGAACAAACCGCAGTTATGTATATAGCTACCGCGGCACACAGTACAGCGCAGGAAAGAACCAGCGCAGACTTCTTAAATATATTTATACCGAAAAATTTAGACCTTGTGTCAGCCTGTTTTTGCGACATAGTGATCTCCTTATTTTTTGTTCTCGGAATGTCATTTCTTCAAGTCGTATTCTTGGGGAAAAGACTGTTTACCAAACAGCGCCGGCCTTTAATCAAAAGCACTCTTTATATTATAGCCTATTTTTTTAGAAAAATCAAGCTTTGTACGTATTTTTGTGAAAAACAAACAAATTTATTCATGGTTTTCGTCATTGAACAAGATGCCAGATATTATATATTCACAAATGTAACGCAGTTTGCATATACATAGAGGCGTTGGCAAGCTGCGTTTATCAAAACAACGCACCCCGATCAATTCAAGGCTTTGTCGGGGCGCTGTTATTTAGGCTGTCGCCTATTATTTGAAATATTTGGTCACACCGAGGGTCGCAAAATAATCCTCAGGAGTTTCTGCGCGGCGGATAAGCTCAACAGTTCCGTCTTCCTTGAGAAGAAGCTCTGCGGAGCGAAGCTTTCCGTTATAGTTGTAGCCCATTGCGAATCCATGTGCGCCCGCTTCATGAATCGCAAGATAATCGCCGATATCAATCTTCGGGAGCATACGGTCGATGGCAAACTTATCGTTATTCTCGCACAGACCGCCGGTAACATCGTATTTGTGGTCGCAAGGCTTATTTTCCTTGCCGAGAACGGTGATGTGGTGATACGAGCCGTAAATTGCGGGACGCATGAGGTTTGCGGCACAGGCATCGCATCCGATGTACTCCTTGTAAATGTGCTTCTCGTGTATCGCCTTTGTAATGAGCATACCGTTGGGAGCAAGCATGTATCTGCCAAGCTCTGTGTAAAGCGCAACGTCGCCAAGACCTGCCGGCACAAGAATTTCGTCATACACGCGGTGAACGCCCTCGCCGATAACAGCGATATCAGCAGGCTCAGCATCCGGCAGATAAGGCACGCCAACGCCGCCGGAAAGATTGATAAATCCGATATCAACGCCTGCGGCTTCCTTGATTTCAACCGCCAATTTAAAGAGCACGCCCGCAAGAGTGGGATAGTACTCGTTGTTTGTATTATTAGAGGAAAGGAACGCATGGATACCAAAGCGTTTTGCTCCCTTTTCTTTAAGGATCTTGTACGCCTCGATGATCTGCTCCTTGGTCATGCCGTATTTTGCCTCGCTGGGGCTTCCCATGATCTGAGTGCTGATACGGAAATCTCCGCCGGGATTGAAACGGCAGCAGATAGTTTCGGGAATATATCCGATAGTCTTCTCGAGAAAGTCAATGTGTGTAAAATCATCAAGGTTGATGATAGCTCCAAGCTCAGCCGCCTTTTTGAAATCCTCAGCAGGGGTAGCATTAGAGGAAAACATAATATCCTCTCCCTTGAAGCCCACTTTTTCGCTCATAATCAGCTCGGTAAGGGACGAGCAGTCCGTACCGCAGTTCTCCTGTCCGAGAATGTCGAGAAGCACGGGATTGGGGGTTGCTTTTACGGCGAAATATTCCTTAAAGCCCTTGTTCCACGAAAATGCGGCGTTAAGTGCACGCGCACGCTCACGAATGCCCTTTTCGTCGTAGATGTGGAAAGGGGTGGGATAGTCTTTTACGATCTCTTCAATCTGTTCTTTTGTTACAAACGGTGTTTTCAACGTATTATCGCTCCTATAATTATAATATGGTCATTGATAATTATAGCACATATAGAGAATTATGTCAAATAAAAATTGTAAATATTTTTCGGAATATATTGACATCATAATAAGGGTAGTGCTATACTATAGGCGATAGGTTGGCTGTTGCGGTAATGCAAGACGTATAGCCGTTAATCTAAATTTCTCACTAGGAAAGGTATATTAATTTTATGAAAAAACGTTTTTTACGATTTATGTCGTTTTCAATAAGTATGACGATGTTGCTATGCACTGTAGTATTTGCATCAGGAAGTGATATATTTGATCAATATAACCATGAATACTTTACCAATCAAGGGAATCCTAATTTTGACACCCGAAATTTAAACCGTTTAACAAATACCGTAGGAAACACAACATACAATTGGTATAATCGTCTATATAACGGTGGATGCATGGTAACGTGCTTCGCTATGATATTAGCCAATCTTGAGGCAACAACAGTTGAAAGTATATTCGATGTTCGTGATGGTGAGGAATCGGTACGTGATGCCGACCCTGTAACAGTGATGTATGCCAACACTAATTTCGCCCCAATTACCCAGAGTGGTACGAACTATATATCATCCTATACCGGCGATCCTGTATATATCTACGCAAATAGAATCGCTCAGAACTTCGGCAAAGAATGTCACGTGGTGGATTTATCTGGATGTTCAAGTCCAGAAAAGCTGTATAGAATCTCATGTTATATAAGATCAAACCCCGAAGGCGTGATAACATATTTCTATAGAACAGAATACAATGAAACACTTCAAAGGTATGTAAATTATTCGCACGGAGTGGTAGTTATGGAGTCATCAGCGAGTCTTGATTTTGGTAAAAGTATTGATAAAAGCGGCTTTCCCACACCATACACGTCCGATGATATAGCAATGTTTGCTAACGCTCCATTGAGCGATCGAATATGTACTGAATCCGACACTATTGCTACTACAGATGTGTTGATACCTTACGTTAATTCTAGATCAGCGGGATTTAATGAGGATAGCATTACATGTGCACAATACCTTACCGTATGTGATACGGTAAACTACAACTCGTATCCTGGCGATTATGTTAATATGTGTGATGCATATATAGGCGTTGATTCAGGTTTCCAATTTGAACACATAACGAAGCTATACTATTTTGATTAGAAAATATTTATTCATGAATAACGGCGGTATTAGAATTAATTTCGCGATCATTATTTTTTTGTTATTTGCAGCAACAATGATTGTTTACATACTGACATTACAAAAAATGTATATCATATGCAAAAGTAGCAATACAATTGATGATTCCCCTACCGTTGCCTATGCTATCGCTAATTCGGATATGACGGCGTTCTGCACCATTAGCAATACATTAGATGAATACCACTCTCCTGGTGGCGAAGTGGTTATCAACGATAACATTTCAGCCATAGGTCCGAATGCGTTTAATGGTGTAAGGTTAAGATCCATCGATACCATTGTAACCTCAATATACATTCCTGACTCGGTAACATGGATTGGACAACATGCTTTTTTTGCCACAACAGCAAAAACCATACGGTTGTCTAATGAGTTGCGATATATCGGGGCTGAAGCTTTTGCAGAAAGTAAAGACATTGAAAAAATATACTTTGATGTTGTCCCAACACACTGCGTAGACATCGACAAAACGGCATTTTGCGGTTGCCCTAATGTTGAGCTCGTTAATTTCCCTAATAATATTTCGCTTGACGAAAACGGATATGTCGTTGAGAAATAATAATTCAAAACAGCACCAAGTGAGCACACTCAGCAAATCAGACATGCTCATTTGGTGTTGCTGTTTGTAATTGTAAAAAATAATTATCAAACCACTTGACATGACGAAAAAAGTGTGGTATAATACATACTTGGTATGGGATATTTATGCCAAGTCGTAAATATTCTCTCCTTACCGGACGCAAATTTTTGAGGCGTTCGGTCTAATGTCCATGAGGAGGTGTAACAACAATGGATAAGATTTCATCCTACGAAACTCTGTTTATCGTTGATGTACAGCAGGGTGAGGAGGGCGTTAAGGCTTTGGTTGACAAGTTCACCGGTCTTATCGCTGCCAACGGTACTATCGAGTCTGTTGACGAATGGGGCAAGCGCAAGCTGGCATATCCGATCAACGACCTTACCGAGGGCTACTATGTTCTTGTAAACTTCAAGAGCGCTCCCACATTCCCGCTTGAGCTCGAGCGTGTGTTCGGCATCACCGACGGCATCCTTCGTTCTATCGTTATCAAGCATGACGAGAAGAAGCTTGCCAAGGCTGTCGTTGCTCCCGCCGCTGAAGAAGCTCCTGCCGCAGACGCTGAATAATTTCGGATAACAGAATTGAGGACGTAGACAATGGCAAATTTAAACCTTAACAAAGTAATTCTCGCGGGACGCCTTGTTGCAACTCCCGAACTTAAGCAGACTCAGAGCGGTGTCATGGTAACCACATTCAGAGTCGCTGTAAACCGTCGTTACCAGTCCAAGACTGAAGGTGCGGCACAGCAGGCGGATTTCATTGATGTGGTGGCTTGGCGTCAGCAAGCCGAGTTTGTAAGCAGATATTTCCAAAAGGGCTCTTCTATTTGCGTTGTCGGATCCATCCAAACTCGCACATGGAACGATCAGCAGGGCAATAAACGGTATTCTACCGAGGTTGTGGCTGAAGAAATCAACTTTGTTGATTCCAAGGGCGAGGGTTCCGGATTCCAGCAGAATGCAGGCTCCGCGTATATGCCTTCGGCATACAGCGAGCCGCAGTACTCAACACCGGCCGGACAGGCTCCGGCATCACAGGGCGGTGGCGCACCCCAGTTTGAAACACTTGAGGGTGACGACGAGCTGCCGTTCTAAACTAAAAATAAACAAGGAGGTTTCATAAAATGGATAGAGAGAGAACCGAAAGAGACGCTTCTAAGCCTTTCCGTGCAGGTATGCGCAGAAAGAAGAAGGTCTGCCAGTTCTGCGCAGATAAGATCGACGAGATCGATTACAAGGATGTTGCAAGACTTCGCAAGTATGTAAGCGAGCGTGCAAAGATTCTTCCCAGAAGAATTTCCGGTACCTGCGCTAAGCATCAGCGTCAGCTGACCATCGCGATTAAGCGTTCGCGTCACGTTGCGCTTCTGCCTTATATCAGCGACTAATTTAAGCTGCTAAAACGGCACCCTCGCGGGTGCCGTTTTTCATTATACCGTTATATACAACGTCACAAAAAGATACACACAAAATAGCATAAGCGATAGATTCCCTTCGCACACAAGCAGAAGATACGCCGCACCGAGCCACAGGAAAAACAGAGTGATTCTCGAAATGATATCAGATATAACGTCAGCATGCATAGGCACAAATCTGGAGAGAAGCATTTCCAATATGCATCCGCCGTCAAGAGTGCGTATAGGCAAGAGATTCAATGCGGCAAGCGAAACCGAGCAAGCGGCAAAAAAACTTGTACCAAAAGTCCATCCAAAAGCCACAAAGGCAGCCGCAGATGACACAAGGTTTGCCGCCGCTCCAGATGCATATACAGCCACTTGTGCGGCGCATCCAACGGACATAGGTAGCGTCCGTATCTCCGCGCCGAACAGCGTAAGTTCAACTTCGTTTACTCGAACACCGAGCACCAGCATAGTCACAAGATGCCCAACCTCATGGCAGAGCGCCGCAAAGAACGGCACAAGCGCCAATGCGCTCCCCTCAAGAGCTATAAGTATCACGCATAAAATGACGGTTGTTGGACGCACTATGAGCTGTGGTAATTTTCTACTCATAGTATACCGCTCAGCACGGCGGAGTGACTATTGGTTCAAGAAGCTCATATGAGCGCGACGGTTCTACGGGTATCGCATCAACGGCTATGATTTCGTCATTCATAAGATTGGCGGCAGAATATTCACTGATAGCCGATGCCTCCGCATACTCGATGCTTACGAGTTCTGAAAGCGATACAGCCACATCTCCGCTTTCGGACGTATACAGATTATAAGCAAGACAAGCCCCGGATAAGGCGAAAAGTGTTACCGTAAGCATGATATTATGGATTTTTTGTTTATGCATAGTTGTTCCCCCCGTATATATTTTCTGTTACAAATATATTAGATCTTTGTTCGCAGTATTCAAAAAATCGCAGCAGGCGCAACATAGAACAAAAAATTCTGCTTGGTTTCAAGCAGAATTCTTGTTGTGTTTATTGACGTATTTACTTCAGAATACGGATCTTTCCGATAACGGGAAGCTCCTTCGCCTTTCCGGTAACCGCGTTAACGATACCGAGAATCATGAGCACAAATTGCGCAATGCTTACTGCCCCACCGATAATGGAAGCGAGTACGCCGAGATTGATCAGTGTGAACACCGCAGTAACCACCATAACAGCAATATTGAGTACAATGTTTGTAATGAACAGCACAATGCCCTGATTGGTGTGGAAACGTGCATACTTGGACTTGGAAGCCGCGAGAAGCGGAATCAGGAACAGAATGCCAATATAAGCAAACAGTGAAAGAATTTTGTTGTCTGCGATATCCTTAGCATCATACTCTGCAGTAGTGTCAGCGGTATCGTTGAGCTTCTTAAGATTCTCAACCGCCTCGTTTGCAACATCGCCAACCTTGTTTGCGATATCTTCCGCGCCAACCTTTGCCTCTCCCAGCTTTTCGCCGCACGCACCACAAAACTTCGCGCCATCCTCGATCTCAACTCCGCACTTAGGACATTTAATCATAAATATGTACCTCCTTAAAGGATTATTTAGGTACTACTATTATATCATCACCATGCTTTATGTGTCAATAGTTTTGTCGAAAAAAGGCGAAAACCGCTTTCTGCAATCATCCACCGCACAGATTCAACTAAAATTTCCCTTATGTATTGAAAAAACGTTTTATTTATGGTATAATGAAAGGGGATATAATGCGGAATACCATTAAAATGGCTGAATAACATTGCGCGTCGCCTAAGGAGTCAACTGCTATGTTGGGAAATATGCTTGCAAGCTTTAAGATTACGTTTTCAAATATCATTGTACTATTTGCCTTTATCGCTATAGGATATTGGCTCAAGAAATCGGGAAAAATAGCAAACACCTTCAACAAGGGGCTTTCAAACCTGGTTGTATACATATTCCTTCCATTCCTTACTTTCGGAAGCATGGCAAAAAATTTCAACGTTGAGGTACTGGTTGAAAAATATACTTTGCTTATCGCTTCTTCGGCACTTCTCGGTCTGTTTTTCATAATCGCGTTTATATTTTCCAGAATTCTTGCAAAGAATCAGAATACCCGTGATGTTTATATGTATTCATTTACATTCCCGAATGCCAGCTATTTCGGCAATCCGCTGATTATTGCTCTGTTTGGTGAACTGATGTTTTTTGAATACATGATCTTTTGTATTCCGGTTCTCATTCTTACGTATACATTCGGCGTGTATATTCTCAATCCGAACAGAGAGTTTACTCCTAAAACGCTGTTAAACCCCATACTTGTGTCCTTAATTCTTGGTATGGCTGTAGGGGCGCTCAATATTCCGATTCCATCGGTTATTCAGACGGTTATCGACACCGGAGCAGACTGTATGGCTCCTGCGGCAATGATACTTACGGGCGTGGTTTTTGCTTCAAATGACGTAAGAAAAATGATTTCAAATCCGAGAGTGTACATCGCCTGCGCCATCAAAATGCTGTTAATTCCGATTATAGCAGTATTTGTGATCGTACGGATGGGCATATCTGAGAATATTGCAACCATGGTTATCATAACAATGACACTTCCTACGGGGCTTAACAGTATAGTTTTCCCCGAAGCGTATGGGGGAGATAGTCAGACAGGTGCGCAGCTTTGCTTTGTTGCAACCCTTACGTCATCGGTTGCTATTTCCTTTGTTCTTGCGCTTTACCAGGCTCTTATTGCATAAAGTGCGAAATACAAATAACACTATTACGAAAGTGAATATCCTATGGATGAGAAATTCATAAATTCCCTCTCCGGAGCAACCCTTGCTTATCTCGGCGATGCAGTGCTTGAAGTGCTGGTACGCCGATATCTGGTATCTCTCGGGGTTGCCGACGGCGGAAAACTAAGCCGATTGGCACTGAATTTTGTCCGTGCCACCGTGCAAAGCGAGGCGGTGGAACGGATGATGCCAAGCCTCACGGAAGATGAGGAATATATATATAAGCGCGGCCGCAACGCACACGGCATTGCAATCCCCAAAAGCGCATCTGCGGCGGAATACCGCCGTGCTACCGGAATGGAAGCGCTGTTTGCGTATCTTGATCTGTGCGGAATGCATGAGCGCGCAGAAGAGTTATTCCGCATAGCCTATGCCGATGTTATGGAACGCCTTGAAGCGGATAAAACGGTAAATAAGGAGAACTGATATGATAAAGGTTATGTCGGTATTCGGAACACGCCCCGAAGCCATAAAGATGTGTCCTCTTGTAAAGGCTCTTGAAGTGGATGAAAGATGCGAAAGCATAGTCTGTGTTACCGCACAGCATCGTGAAATGCTGGACAGCGCCCTTGAATATTTCGGGGTAACACCGGACTACGACCTCAACATAATGAAGAAATCGCAGACTCTCACAAGTATTACATCGGATGTTATAGTGGGGCTTGAATCCGTTCTTGCCGAAGCAAAGCCGGATATCGTGCTCGTGCATGGCGACACCACTACAAGCTTTGCGGCGGCTCTTGCGGCGTTTTACGCACAGATTCCGGTAGGACATGTGGAAGCAGGGCTTCGTACCTACGACCGCTATTCCCCCTATCCCGAGGAGATCAATCGCAACCTTACCACGAAGCTGGCAACACTGCATTTTGCTCCAACCGAGCTTAACAGGGAACAGCTTGCCCGTGAGGCAGTTACGGAGAATGTGAGCGTTACAGGAAATACAGCACTTGACGCCTTTCAGTATACGGTGAAGCCGGGATATGTGTTTGCCGATGAAAAGCTCCGGAAGATCGACTTTGACAGCGAGCCCGTAGTAGTTGTAACGGCACACCGCCGTGAAAATCAAAACGGCGGCATTGAAAATATCTGCAGAGCTATCCTGAGGCTTTCGGGCAACCATCCGGAGCTTAGATTCGTATATCCCGTACATCTTAGCCCGGCGGTGCGGAATGTGGTATTTCCGCTTCTCGGAGATCACCCCCGCGTGACACTTACAGATCCCGTAGATGTTGCGGATATGCACAACATGCTGTCAAAGGCATTCTTTATAATGTCCGATTCCGGTGGAATACAGGAAGAGGCTCCGTCATTCAACAAGCCGGTGCTGGTGCTCCGCACAGAAACGGAACGTCCGGAAGCCGCGGCAGCAGGCACGGTAAAGGTTATCGGAACAGATACAGAGCGCATTATAGCGGAAGCAGAGCGCCTTATATGTGACAAGGCTGAGTTTGAGCGTATGGCGGCGGCAAAGAATCCCTACGGCGACGGAAATGCATCACGCCGTATAATCGAAGAAATAGTTAGATTTTTTGGAACTTAATACAAGGGAACAAATCTATAGAATAACAGAAAACGGAGTGGCAAGTCAAAACTATGAATATCATGCATCTTAAATATGCCATCGAAGTAGCCAAGACCGGTTCTATCACTCAGGCGGCAGAAAATTTATTTATGGGACAGCCTAATCTCAGCAAAGCTATAAAAGAGCTTGAAGAAAACCTGGGTGTCACGCTTTTCAAACGCACATCAAAGGGAATCATCCCAACGCAAAAGGGAGAAGAATTTCTTGTCTACGCTAAACGCATCCTCACCCAGATAGACGAGCTTGAAACCATATACAAAAGCCCCCATAATGACAAGCAATCCTTCAGTATCTCTATCCCACGCGGAAGTTACATGGCATACGGCTTTACCAACTTCGTAAAGCGCCTTCACCGAGGTAAAGAGATTGAGATCCGTTACAACGAAACAAATTCAGTTGAAGCTATATCAAATATCACCCAATCCAACTACAATCTGGCAATAATACGTTTCCGCGACGTGTTTGAGCCCTATTTTACAAGCCTGCTGCGGGAAAAGGAGTTCAAAAGCCAGCTTGTGTGGGAATTTAAGTATATCGCGGTAATGTCAAAGGATAGCCCATTAGCTAAAAAATCCGTCTTGACTATTGCGGACTTCGCCGATTCAGTGGAGATTCTGCACGGTGATACAGCGGTACCATCACTTCCTACCCTTGAAGCGAAGCGTATGGAAAATATCGAACATTCCAACAAACGTATATATGTTGTTGAACGTGGAAGCCAATTTGAGCTTTTATCGGCGATTCCCGATACTTTCATGTGGGTTTCGCCAATTCCGCAAAGAATGCTCGACAGATACGGACTTATTCAAAGGCATGTTTCCGATGCAGACTATACATACAAAGATCTTCTGGTGCATCAGCGTTCCTACCGTTTGACAGAGCTTGACCGCATGTATATCGAGGAGCTGCACAGTGCTGTGGCTACAGTGGGAGCTGTGAAAGTAGAATGACACTGTGCACATCTCACATAAAATCGCATTTTGCGCGCTGAAAATTGTCAGAAATTACAGATTGACAACGCCTCGCTTTAGTGCTATAATTAAATAAAGTTTTCGCAAACCGAAAAGAGAGGATAATCGTAAAAATGATGACACGCCACTTTACATCCACATATTATTACTATTACTTTTATGCTATAGAAAAAAGTAATAGTGGTTTTTGCTGCGAAAAAGAGTGTGTCACCGTGAAATAACTTCAACGGCGTATCTTCGGAATAAAAATTTCCGCTCCGTAGTGAAAAATCACTACGGAGCTTTTGTTTTTCGGTAAACGAAGAATAATACAATACAAATAAAAAGGAGTACAAGAAATGGTAGTAGTTATTAAAAATCATGCAAGCGAAGAAAGACTTGCAAAACTTATTGTTTTTTTGAAGGCACAGGGAATCAACGTCCATGAAAGCCGCGGACATTTTCAGACCGTGCTGGGACTTGTAGGCGACACAAGCCGCATCGACATTGATACAATATCAAGCCTGGATATTGTTGAAACCGTAAAGCGAATCAGCGAGCCGTACAAGAGCGCCAACCGCAAATTCCACCCCGATGATACGGTAGTATCCGTACCATCAGTAAACGGTGAGGTGAAGATAGGAGAGGGATTTGCATTTATAGCAGGTCCCTGCTCCATAGAAAGCGAGGAGCAGATAATATCTGTTGCAGAATCTGTAAAAGCGGCAGGAGCCAAGCTTCTTCGCGGCGGTGCATTCAAGCCTCGCACGTCCCCTTACGCTTTCCAGGGCCTCAGAAACGATGGAATAAAGCTGCTTCTTGAAGCAAAAAAGGCAACAGGAATGCCAATCGTTACCGAAATCATGGATGCTTCTCACCTTGATCTTTTCAGTGATGTTGATGTGATCCAGGTGGGTGCAAGAAATATGCAGAATTTTGAGCTTCTCAAGGAGCTTGGTCATTCAAGAAAGCCGATCCTTTTAAAACGCGGACTCGCTAATACCATAGAGGAGCTTCTTATGAGTGCCGAATACATTATGGCAGGCGGTAACGAGAACATCATCCTCTGCGAGCGCGGCATCCGCACCTTTGAAACCAAAACGAGAAACACTCTTGACATTTCGGCAGTTCCGGTGCTCCACGAGCTGTCACATCTGCCGGTTATCATCGATCCCAGCCACGCCTGCGGCAAGTCCGGACTTGTGCTTCCCATGGCAATGGCGGCGGCAGCCTGCGGTGCCGAGGGTGTGATGATAGAGGTGCACAACGATCCTGCCAACGCTCTCTGCGACGGTCCTCAGTCCCTGACGCCGGAGCAGTTTGAAGCCACCGTAAAAAAGGTAATGTGCGTGTTTGAAGCCGCAGAAGCGGCACTTCAAATGTAAAGTAAGACCAATCATAATCACCGGCTTAGTTAATATAACAAGAACACACCGCAGTGATAAATCACTGCGGTGTGTTCTTACTGTCTACAAATGTATCGGGATAATTCTTGTTTTACTTAGACTTAAACTTTGCAGATTTCACAACTATACCTGCAAGAGCAATCAGCGCAATTACGTTGGGAATAACCATAAGGTAGTTGAAGAAGTCTGTAAGCTCCCAAACGAGATCATTGGACGCCAATGTTCCGAGGAATGTGAAGATAACGGCGATTACAGAGTAAATAATAACTGCAGCCTTGCTGTTCTTGAAGAGCGACTGAACGTTGATCTTACCGAAGAAGTTCCAGCCGATAATAGTGGTGAAGGCGAAGAACATAAGACAAATCGCAACAAACATATTACCGATGCCGGAAAGGAATGACGGGAATCCGTTGGTAACAGCCCACTGCATAGCAGTAGACTTTGTAATTCCGGCTTCGGATTTTGCATCGTTGTATGCATCTTCGATAAGCTCGGCTTTCTTTGCTCCGGCGCTTACCGCAGCGGAAGAAGCGGGAATTTCGTTTTCAATAACATACGCATCATAAGCTTCGTTGATCTCGCTTTCAGACATAACGCTGATAGCATTGACCTCAGCTTTGTAAGCGTCGCCAAGAGGACCGCCGCTTGTATAAAGCATTGTGATAACAACAAGCGCTGTCATTGTAAGAACTACGAATGTGTCAATGAACACACCTATCATAGCGGCAACGCCCTGATCGTGAGGACGTGCTACGTTTGCCTGAGCGTGAGCGTGAGGGGTAGAACCCATACCTGCTTCGTTAGAGAAAAGACCTCTCTTTGCACCCTGGCTGATAGCAGTTTTGATAGCATAACCGATACCACCGCCTATGAGAGCATTAGGTGTGAAGGCATATTTGAAAATAAGACCGAATGTTTCGGGAACTCTTGTGATATTGGTGCCAAGAACGATAACACCGCCGATAAGGAAAAGACAAGCCATCAAGGGAACGATCTTTTCCGCAACGGAAGCGATTCTCTGGATACCGCCGATATAAATTACCGCACAGATAACTGCAAGAACGATACCGATTATCCAGCCCCAATCGGTGTAGTTTACGTTTACGGCGTTACAGATCGACTCTGCGATGGAGTTGGACTGAACCATTGCGCCCATAAGGCCGAGAGCGAGGATAGCTGCAATGGAGAAGAAAATCGCAAGGAATTTGCCAAATCCATTGGGGAAAGCCTTTTTGATGTAGTAAATAGGACCACCGTGAACCTCGCCGTTGGCGTCCTTAACTCTTGTTTCCTGAGCGAGGACTGCCTCTGCATAGATCGTGGACATACCGAGGAAGGCGATGATCCACATCCAGAAGATAGCACCGGGACCGCCGGTAAGAATAGCACCGGATGCACCTACGATGTTACCGGTACCGACCTGTGCGGCAATCGCAGTTGCAAGTGCCTGGAAGGAAGAAAGACCGGAACTGTTTTTTCCGCCCTTAAGGGAAACATTACCGAAAACCTGATTCATACCTTCACCGAAGCAGCGCACCTGAACGAATCTGGTACGGATAGTGAAGAACAGACCGGTTCCGATAAGAAGAATAATAAGGATGTAGTCGGAAAGGTATGCGTTGATTGTTTGAACAATAGATAAAAGCGTGTCCATATAGACCTCCTAAAAAATTTTTTCGCCTTTCGGCTTCCGGAGATCAAGAACACGCACGACATATAAAGCCCATTGAGGGCTATAGTATATCTCTGTCCTTTTGCCTGAGAGCATTAACACCTTCGGCACTCAACAAATGAGCTTCTCCAGAGCGTCGTCCGTAAACGGTTCTTTGTACCTGAGAGCGTTACTCCTTCGGTAAGCCGACAAAAAATGCCGCTTTTTCCCGAATACTTCATCCGACAAGACATATTATACACCTATTTGTCGATTTTTGCAATAGTTTCTGCGAAATTTCTTCATATAATTTTTTATATGCCCACAAAACGGGTTAAAATCCATAAAAAACACCGCCGCACCCGTGTAGGTGCGGCGGCCGCATTATATCTCAAAGCCGTAAGCTTTATTTTCAATTTTAAAAATATATATGTAAACTGCCTGGGACGGCATGAATCAGAATATATCTTAAAATGAACGGATGCTTTGTCCTGCTGTGATTTATTTTGCGTAGTCGATAGCGCGTGATTCGCGGATCATGTGGACTTTTATCTGTCCGGGATACTGAAGCTCGCTTTCGATCTTCTGCACGATCTCCCGTGCAATTACAACCATCTGCTCGTCGTTTACCATTTCGGGCTTCACTGCGATTCTTATCTCGCGGCCTGCCTGAATAGCAAACGACTTGTCCACGCCGGGGAAGCTGTAGGTGATCTCCTCAAGCTTCTGCAGACGCTTGATGTAATTTTCAAGGTCCTCACGTCTTGCGCCGGGACGTGCCGCGGAAATTGCATCGGCAGCCTGAACGATGATCGCGGTGATGGTCTGCGGTTCAACGTCATTGTGATGCGCTTCGATAGCGTGAAGGATTTCTTTGTTTTCCTTAAATTTCTTACAGATGTCAACACCAAGCTGTACATGAGAGCCTTCGATCTCCTGAGTAAGAGCCTTACCGATATCGTGGAGCAGACCTGCACGCTTTGCGAGAGTGCTGTCAACGCCAAGCTCATCGGCGATCATACCTGAAAGAAGCGCTACCTCAATAGAGTGGTCAAGCACATTCTGACCGTAGCTGGTACGGAAGCGAAGTCTTCCGAGAAGCTTCACAAGATCAAGATTCAGTCCGTGGATGCCTGTGTCGTAGGTCGCGCGCTCACCAGCCTGTTTGATCATGGTGTCAACATCGCGTCTTGCCTTCTCTACCATTTCTTCAATGCGTGCCGGATGGATACGACCGTCGGCGATAAGCTTTTCAAGAGCGATTCTCGCAACCTCACGGCGTACGGGATCGAAGCTTGAAAGCGTGATAG
Organism: Candidatus Flemingiibacterium sp.; assembly: GCA_045644145.1. Classification (GTDB taxonomy): domain Bacteria; phylum Bacillota; class Clostridia; order Oscillospirales; family CAG-272; genus Flemingiibacterium. The sequence continues at coordinate 78,848 of JAZRGK010000025.1, read as the reverse complement.
CTTCGGGGGTATCATCAATTATGAGGTCAACGCCTGTCATTGCTTCGATTGCGTGGATGTTGCGTCCCTCACGTCCGATGATGCGTCCCTTCATTTCGTCGTTGGGCAGGGCCACAACGGAAACGGTAGTTTCGGTAACGGTTTCAGAAGCACAGCGCTGAATTGCAAGAGAAAGAATATTTTTTGCTCTCGCATCAGCCTCTTCCTTGAACTGCTGCTCATATTCGATAAGCTTCTGGGCAGTTTCGTGCTTAACCTCGTCATCGATTTTCGATACGATCTGAGCCTTGGCTTCCTCTGCGGTAAGTCCGGCAACCTTTTCAAGAGTTTCAAGGTGCTTTACTTTAAGCTCCTCGATCTGGGCTCTTGTGTCGTCGCACTCTTTCAGCTTCTTATTTAATGTTTCTTCCTTAGCTTCGAGATTTTCAAGCTTTTTGTCAATTTGTTCTTCTTTTTTGGATACGCGCTGTTCAAGCTTTGAAAGCTCGGAACGGCGTTCCTTGATTTCGCGTTCGGCATCGTTTCGCTGGCGAAGAATTTCCTCTTTTGCTTCGATGAGGGCTTCTTTCTTCTTGCTTTCAGCGGTACGCTCGCCGTCTTCTATGATCTTGCGTGCCTGCTCCTCAGCAGAGCCGATCTCAGCTTCGCCAACCTTCTTTCTGTACATAATTCCGAGAAATACACCAAAAGGCAGGCACACAACTGCGGTAACTATTAGAATTAAGATTTTAACAACGATATCAGTCAATTACAGAACACCTCCTTGTTCCTTAAAGTTTTTAATATCAGATTTTAATAAATGCAATTATTTAAGTACCGAACCTGTGCTTCCATCACAAAGCACGAGTACGGCAGTATATATAAATTACACATATATATATTTTATACAAAAAACGACCGTATGTCAAGGGGGGAAATGCAAATTTAATTGAATTTATTAAAAAATATATGATTTTTTTACCAATTCAAGGTCGGTTGAAGAAATTTTACTCATCGATGCGGATATTATATGTGTTGAGAGTTTCAAATGCTTCGTCACAGAGAGCGGCAAAATCCAGCTTTGACTCCTCGGCAAGCACATTTTCAAGCTCAGGACGGGTTTTGGGATGTCTTGGGGTAAATACCGTACAGCAATCCTCGTAGGGAAGGATAGAAGTTTCAAAAGTACCGATCTTTCTCGCGAGAGAAACGATCTCCTCCTTGTCAAGACCGATGCAGGGACGGTATACGGGCATATTCACCGCATTGTCGGTAGCTTCGATAGCCTTCATGGTCTGGCTTGCTACCTGCGCAAGGCTTTCGCCGGTAATCAGCGCATGACAGTTGTTGCGGCGTGCCACACGCTCGGCAAGAGTCATCATATAGCGTCGCAGAAGTATGGTGAAATAATCCTCATCGCAGGCACGGCGAAGCTCCTCTTGGATATGGGTAAGGGATATGACGTGCATTTTGATATGAGTGGTATATTCGCAAAGCAGTCTTGCAAGCTCCATGACCTTTTCCTTGGCACGCTCCGATGTATAGGGGAAGCTTTCAAAATGAAGCGCTTCGATTGTAACGCCGCGCTTTGCTAACATGTATCCGGCAACGGGACTGTCGATTCCGCCGGAAAGAAGCAGCAGACCCTTTCCGCTTGAGCCGAGAGGCATTCCGCCCGCACCCTTTATGCCGCCGGCGTGGATATAAGCGCCGCGCTCGCGTATCTCAACTCTAACGGTAACCTCTGGGTTATTCACGTCAACCTTGAGTCTTGGGCAGGCTTCAAGCACCGCTCCGCCTACCTCACGCATAAGTTCGGGGGATTTAAGCGGAAAACTCTTATCACTGCGGCGTGCATCCGCCTTGAAGGTGCGTGCTCCGGTGAGAAACTGCGGAAGATATTCCTTAGCCGCCGCTTTTATGGCATTAATATCCTTTTTCACCACCACCGCACGGTGTATAGTTACTATGCCGAACACCTTTTTTGTATATTCCAGGGCAAGATCAAGGTCGCAGTACTCGTCCTTGGGTTCGATATAAATTGTACTCTGAGCGTAATTCACATCGAAATTTCCGGCACGCTTAAGTCTTGTGCGAAGCTCGCGTATAAGCATATTCTCAAAATAGGAACGGTTGGCGCCCTTCAAAATAAGCTCGCCGTATTTACAAAGAAGAACTTCTTTCATAATGTTATGTGGTTTCCTTTCGATTTATCATCTGACGTGCGCAGAAAGCAAGCGCATCGCCCGTATTTTTAATTTTTTCTTCGATTACAAGCTCAAGCAATCTCGAGAGCACCGCACCTATGGTTTTCGGCTCCGCCCCAAGCGCAAGCAAATCTCCGCCGGTGATTTCAAGCAGTTCCGTGCTGTAACATTCGCCGTTTTCGCATATGGAATCAAGTTCACGGAGTAAGCGCTCCTCACGTTCAAAGCGTGCAATCCCAAGTCGGATCACGTCTTTGGCGCAGTCTGTGCCAACATCGCGCATGAGGCGTTTAATATTTGCTCTTGTATCGAGCGGCTGGTGTAGACGGGTTAGTATGTCGGTAATCCGATTTTTTGTTTTGTTGTCTAAACGAAGCCTTAGAAACGCCGTGGAAATTCGCTGTGTATCTATCTCGGATATGAGCGCCGCAAGCGAAAGGGGGAATGAAGCTTCACAGAGCCTTCCAACATACTCGCCGCCATACAGGATTTCCTCTTTCGTGAGCGTCGGGAAGATTTCACCTATAATCGGCGCGAAGTCACACAAAATTCTTGTCGCCGCTTTGCCGGATAGCAGCTTTGAAAGCTCGGCGGTTATCCGTTCCGGCGAAACATACTTCATACAGTCGCACATGTAGGTGGCGGTTTTGGCAGTTTGTTCCTCTATCTCAAAATCGAGAACAGCGGCAAATCTGAGCGCTCTCAGTATGCGTAAAGAATCTTCGCCGAAACGCATGGACGGATCGCCTACACAGCGTATGATACCAGCTTTGAGGTCATCTCTTCCGCCGTACAGATCAATAACACCGTGGTTATCCGAGTATGCCATGGCGTTTACCGTAAAATCGCGGCGCTTCAGATCTTCACCAAGGTTGTGCACAAAGGATACGACCGTAGGATGTCTGTGGTCCGCATACGCCGACTCCGTTCGGAAAGTAGTAACCTCGACGGGCATGCTGTCTTTTACAACTGTAACCGTACCGTGCTGTAATCCCGTGGGATATGCACTGAAGCCGTCAACAGAGGTGAAGTGTTCAAGCACCGTTTCCGCCGGGAGATTTGTTGTAACGTCCCAATCGTTTGGTGTTTTGCCAAGTAACGCATCGCGCACGCATCCGCCAACCGCATACACCTCACCTCTGCGAAGCTCTCCATCTAAGGTTGTTTTCAGAGCGGATATTTCTGCCATTACCCGACGTACATATTCCGGAATGGTTATTTTTATCATACAAGAGCCGGCTCTTTATCCGATTCATGTGTGCAGATTTTTGCGTTACCAACGTCCATCTGTTCGCGGGCAACGGAAAGCATAAGCCTTATGCGGTTTTCCTGATTTACACGGGTTGCGCCGGGATCGTAGTCAATTGGCACAATATTGGAATCGGGATGAAGCTCGCGAAGTCTGCGTATCATTCCCTTGCCGACAATATGATTGGGCAGGCATCCGAAGGGCTGGGCGCACACAATATTGCTGTAACCGCCTTCAATAAGCTCAAGCATTTCTGCGGTGAGCAGCCAGCCTTCACCCATTTTGCATCCGTATCCTTCGATGCCGTAAATAAGCTCGCGCAGATGTGAATAAGCAGTGGAGGGATTAAAGGCGCTGTTTTTCTTCACGGATTCGATCTCGATCTGCTCGATTTCCGCAAGATAATCAAAAAGCTTTTTGCAGACCGCAAATTTTAACTTACTTCCGCCGTAGAGCTTGATGTCTTCCATTCGGTTATCCACCTTAAAGAGAATAAAGCTCATAAGTCCGGGCACGTTGACCTCGCATCCTTCGGATGCTAAAAACTCCTCAAGGTGATTATTGGCAAGTGATGAGAATTTCACATAAATCTCGCCAACGATGCCTACCTTTACGCATTTTCTTGTGCGATCGGTTGGAATGGCGGCAAAATCCGCGGTAATACGTTCCATATAGGAGCGCATTGCCTTTTTTGCGAAAGCTTTTCCGCTTCCAAAGTCGGAAACAAGCTTACCTGCCCATTTGTCAACCAGCCTGTCCGCATCTCCCTTAGTGATCTCGTAAGGGCGCACCTGATTCGATAACAGCATGAGAAGATCGCCGTAGGCCATAGCCGCTATAAGACGGCGCAGGAAACCGAGCGTAAGTGAGAAACCGCTGTTTCTTTCAAGTCCCGAGAGATTCAAAGAAATAACGGGAACATAGTCAAGACTGGCTTTCTTAAGCGCTTTTCTCAAAAGATGGATATAGTTAGATGCTCTGCATCCGCCGCCGGTCTGGGTTATGATAAGTGCAACCTTATGAGTGTCGTATTTCCCACTCTGCAGGGCATCTATCATCTGCCCGATAACAAGGAGCGCAGGATAACAGGTGTCGTTGTGCACATATTTAAGTCCGGCTTCAATGACAGATCTTCCCTCATTTTTTAAAAGTTCGACGTTGTAACCCTGTCCCTGAAACACCTTAAGAAGAAGCTTGAAGTGATTTGACAGCATATTGGGCACGAGAATAGTGTAGTCTTTGCGCATTTTTTTTGTAAATTCTACTCTGCCCATTATGCCTTCTCCTCTCTTTTCTTAGCCTCGCATGCCGCAAACAGGCTGCGCAGCCTTATCTTCACCGCACCGAGATTGGTTATCTCGTCAATTTTTATCTGGGTATATATCTTTCCTGCATCTTCGAGTATGGAACGCACCTCATCTGTGGTAATTGCATCAACGCCGCATCCAAAGGATACAAGCTGGACAAGATTCATGTCGTCTGTTTTGTCCACATATTTCGCCGCCGCATAAAGACGGGAATGGTACGTCCACTGATTGAGCACATTCACTTTGAATTTGTCCGCAAGATGACTTACCGCATCCTCGGTTATGACCGCGGCACCGCACTCACAGATAAGACGGTTTATACCGTGGTTTATCTCGGGATCAACGTGATACGGACGGCCGGAAAGCACGATTATGGGCATACCTTCTTCCCTTGCCCTGCGGATAAATTCTTCGCCCTTTTCACGCACGCGCATAAGGAACGCCTCACGCTCCGCATATGCCGCTGCACATGCGGTTTTTACCGCGTTTATATCAAGGCTTCCGAAATATTTTTCGAGTATTCCGTGAAGCTTTACAGCGAAATCCTTTGGACGGTGAACGCCAATATAATCCTGAATAAACTTAACACCGCCCCTTAGACGTGGCACATTTGCGCCGATTACCTCGGGGTAATACGCCACAACGGGACAGTTGTAATGATTGTCGCCCATCTTCTCATTGAAGTTGTAAGTCATACAGGGATAGAAGACGGCATCAACATCCTCGTCAATAAGCGCCTCAATGTGACCGTGAATAAGCTTCGCCGGGAAGCACACCGTATCCGAAGGAATGGTATGCTGACCGCGCAGATACAGCTTTCTGTCGGAGCGTGGTGACAGCACAAGTTCAAATCCCAGCTTAGTGAAAAGCGTGTGCCAAAACGGAAGCATTTCGTACATATTAAGCCCCATGGGAAGACCTATGCGTGCCTTGGGATTTTCGGGCTTGTCCGTGTATGAGTTAAGCAGCTCAAGCTTATATTCGTAAAGGTCGTAATACTTAAGCGTGCCGCCCCTTGCAGTGGGACGCTCGCATCGGTTGCCGCCGATGAATTTTCTGCCGCCGTCAAAGGTGTTGACGGTGAGGCGGCAATGGTTCTCGCACAGACCGCAGGTGGTTACCTTTACATCATGCTTAAAATCCGCTAATTTCTCGGCATCAAGAAGCGTTGATATGCCATTTGCAGTGTCCTTCGCATAAATAGCCGCGCCGTACGCTCCCATAAGTCCGGCGATATTGGGACGAACCACATTTCTGCCGATTTCCTGCTCGAAAGCACGTAGAACCGCATCATTTAGGAACGTACCGCCCTGCACAACTATATTTTTACCAAGATCATCTGGTTCCGATGCGCGGATTACCTTGTAAAGGGCGTTTTTGACAACGGATATGGACAGACCGGCGGAAATATTGTCAACGGTCGCCCCATCCTTTTGCGCCTGCTTCACCGAGGAATTCATAAACACCGTACAGCGTGAACCAAGGTCAACGGGGGACTTTGCAAATAGTCCCTGACGTGCAAATTCCGCAATATCCACACCGAGTGCTCTGGCAAATGTCTGAAGAAATGATCCGCATCCGGATGAGCATGCCTCGTTTAAGAAAATGTTGTCGATGGCACCGTTTCTTATTTTGAAGCACTTTATATCCTGACCGCCGATATCGATTATAAAATCAACGGAAGGCAAAAAATGCTTTGCAGCAAAGAAATGCGCCATGGTTTCAACAATGCCGCAGTCTGCCGCGAATGCATTTTTGACGATCTCCTCGCCATAACCGGTAACCGCAGAGCCGGCAACGGTTATGTTCGGGTACTTACTGTAAAAATCCGCAAGGAATTCTCTTATTATCGGCACGGGATTACCGTTGTTGGGGCGGTATAAAGAGCAGAGGATGTCGCCGTCCTCGTTCATAACAACCACCTTAACCGTAGTAGAACCGGCATCGATTCCTATGTATGCTTTTCCCGAATAATTCTCGGGGGTCTTATGTTCTACCTTATCTGCACTGTGACGTTCGGCAAACTCCGCATATTCCGCTTCGGATTCAAACAGCGGTCTGCACGAGAGATAGCGCCCCTCAGTGCGATATTCTGCTATTCGCTCGGCGGCTTCCTTTAAGGTGATATGATCTGTGCCAAGTTCTGCTCCCAGTGCCGCGCCGATTGCCACGAAATAAAGGGAATTGTCGGGACATATTCCGGATAGCCCGAGTGACTTGTCAAAAGCGCCGCGAAGACCGTCCATGAATGTAAGCGGACCGCCAAGATATACCACTTTGCCCTCGATAGGACGTCCTTGGGCAAGCCCTGCGATAGTCTGATTGACAACCGCATAGAATATGCTCGCCGCAATATCCTCTTTTCTTGCGCCCTGGTTAATAAGCGGCTGGATGTCGCTTTTTGCGAAAACGCCGCACCGTGACGCGATAGTATATATTTTTTCACAGCCGTGAGAAAGATCATTCAGGTCATCGGGAGTAACAGCAAGCAGAGTTGCCATTTGGTCTATGAACGCACCTGTGCCGCCGGCGCAGGTGCCGTTCATGCGTACCTCCATAGTTCCGTCAAGGTAAAGTATTTTCGCATCCTCTCCGCCAAGCTCAATTACCACGTCTGTTTCGGGGATAAGACGCTTGACTGCAAGACGTGTAGCGTACACCTCTTGAACGAAGCCGATGCCGCAAGCTTCAGCCATACCCATACCTGCAGAGCCGGAAACGGACAGCAGGGCATCGGAAGCCCCCGAAACCTCGGCACACAGTGTGCGCAAAAGTTCAGAGGTCGCCTCGTTGATCTTTGCAAAATGCCGTTTGTAGGATTTATATATTATTTTGTTTTCATCGTCCATCACAACGCATTTAAGTGTTGTTGAACCGATGTCAAGTCCGATTTTCATGAGAAGCTCCTTGATCATATTCCCGGTTATCGCGTGGATAACACAGCGGTAAGAATATAAATATACATTATATTATAGCATAAAAAAAGCATCTTCGCAATATACAGACTGTAAATAATTGTGCGCATTTTTTAAAAAACTGTACACTTTTCGTGGCATTCACAAAGCGCAGAACAAAAAATCCAACAGAGGTTTTTTGAGCCGCGACCGTTGACAAGCCCCCAAAGTTGTGGTATAATTTTATACGCGAGTGATTCGGGTGATCGCGCGGTATGTAGCCGAAAGGTATTACCGTGAGGAAAGTCCGGGCTTCAAAGGGCAGGATAACGGATAACGTCCGCCGAGGGTGACCTCCGGGAAAGTGCAACAGAAATAAACCGCCGATTTTATCGGTAAGGATGGAAACGCGAGGTAAGAGCTCACGAGTTCCTATGGTAACATAGGTCCGCTGTAAACCCTATCCGAAGCAACACCGCATATGGAACCCCTGCGCTTATTACGCAGGGCTGTCTGCCCGACAGATTCCATGGGTGGCAAGCGGTACGGCTTTGCTTTACTGCTGAGCGAGCCGGCAACGGTGCGCAAAGATAGATGATCGCTAAAACAGAACCCGGCTTATGGATTCACTCGCATATTTTATAATATGAAGCTTCGATTCCTTATCGGAGCTTTTTGTTTGCTTGAAAAATTACTGGTTTTGCTCTGGGGAACTGACGCATATTAACAATTAACTCCATCTCTGTTTACAAAATCGGAGTTGACAAACAGTCAATTAACGAGGTATAATAAACTAAATAATTATTCTTATGAGGTGTTTCTATGAAAAAAATCATTTCTCTTATATTCGCTGTAATTTTAAGCACATCCGTTATGGTATCCTGTGGAAATGTTGATAGCGATGCTCCTATGGGATTTAAGGAGATCTCCGACGAGGGCGTTACATACGATCTGTTTGTGCCCGAGGAGTGGACTGCGGACATTTCCACCGGTGTTACTGCTGCATATTACAGCGGGAAAGACCCTGCCAACATTTCCTTGATCGCTTATGAGCTTGACGGCTCTGTTACCAGCATCGCAGATTATTGGGAAACTTACGAACCTTCTCTTAAGGCAGTATTCTCGGATCTCGAGTATATACATGATCCTGAGGAGCTGGAACTTGACGGCGTTCCTGCAGTGCAGTATGTTTACACCGGAACTATGGTTAATATGAGCTACAAATTCATGCAAATAGTGGCTTTCAAGGATGCCAAAGTGTATATTTTCACATACACCGCCGAGGAAAGCCGCTACGATGCACATTTTGAGGATATCATCGCTATCCTCGCCGAGTTCAGATTCCATTGATAATGAAAAAAATATATTTTGACAACAGCGCCACAACTCCTATGTGCCCTGAGGCAAGGGAAGCTGTTTTTACAGCGATGGAAGCATGGGGAAACCCATCATCGCTTCATACAATGGGTGTAGACGCCGAAAAGCTTGTGTCCGATGCAAGAAAGGCAGTGCTTTCTTCTCTCGGCGTGCGTCCTATATCCAAGATCACGGAAAAACAGCTTATATTCACGGCAAGCGGTACTGAGGCGGACAATCTTGCACTTCTTGGAACGGCGGCGGCGAAGAATTTTGCACAGGGCAAAAAAATCATTGTTTCAGACAGCGAGCATCCTGCGGTTCTTGAACCTGCGGCAGAGCTTGAGCGGCGCGGATTCAATGTGGCGCGTATTCCAACTGTCGGCGGAGTGCCCGATTACGGAATGATCGAACGCGAGGCGGACAAAAATACCGTTCTTGCCAGCTTTATGACGGTAAACAACGAAACCGGCGCTATCTATGATATAAAGCGTATTTCTTCAATTATCAAGGCGGCGAATCCCGAGGCGCTGATGCACACCGATCTGGTTCAGGGATATATGAAACTGCCGATTACCGAAAAAACGCTGGGTGCGGACCTTATCACCGTAAGCGCCCACAAAATCGGCGGACCAAAGGGTATCGGTGCGCTTTATGTGACAGCGGATGTACTGAAAAAGCGTCAGATCTCCCCCATTATTTTCGGCGGCGGTCAGGAATGGGGCTTCCGTTCCGGCACAGAAAATGTTCCGGGGATTGCAGGCTTCGGAGCGGCTGTAAAGGCGGCAATGGGAAATGTACGCGAGTTTGCCGAAACCGCGAGTGCAATCAGAGAGCATCTTATTTCCGCACTTCGGGACGAGTCCCGTTTTGCCGGGGTTAAGCTAAATCTCCCGGAAAAATCCGCACCGCATATTTTGAGTATAACCTTACCCAATATTAAAAGCGAAACCGCTCTCCACTTTTTGTCGGCGGACGGAATATATGTGTCAAGCGGCTCTGCCTGCTCATCAAACACGGGGCACGGCAGTTATACGCTTAGGGCTTTCGGGCTTTCTGACAGGGAAGCGGACTGCACTATCCGCGTGAGCCTTGGGAGAGAGAATACTATAGAGGAAGCGGACACATTCCTCGCATCCCTTGAACGTGCGCTTGGGACATTAGTCAGAATTTAGGAGAAACATCTATGGATATACAGGAATATGTAAAATCGGTGTGCGAAGCCGCGGCGGCATCCAAATCCGCTATGTTGGGAGCATCTGCCAAAGCTAAAAACGATGCGCTCATGCGAATTGCAGAGCTTCTCATATCCGAAAGCGACAGCATTATAGCGGCGAACGCCGAGGATTTAAAAAACGCGGACGCCAACGGCGTTCCAAAGCCTATGCTTGATAGGTTAAAGCTTGATAAGCGTCGCATACAAGGCATCGCGGACAGCTTAAAGGAGCTTACTGTGCTTGCCGATCCCATCGGCTCAGGCACACGCACCACACGTCCCAACGGGCTGGTAATTGAGCATATCCGTGTGCCCCTTGGCGTTGTGGCTATCATATATGAAGCACGCCCCAATGTCACCGTTGATGCGGCGGCGCTTTGCATAAAGACGGGCAATGCCTGCGTTCTCCGCGGCGGCAAGGAAGCTATTGCCACCAACCGCGTACTGACAAAAATTATGCGTCAGGCGCTTTCGGACTGCGGACTTCCCGAGGACGGTGTATGCCTCGTTGACAACACATCAAGAGAAGGCTCTGCGGCGCTCATGAAAATGCGCGGACTTGTAGACCTGCTTGTTCCCCGAGGCGGTGCGGGACTTATCCGCAGTGTTGTTGACAACGCCACTGTTCCCGTAATCGAAACGGGCGCAGGAAACTGCCATATTTATATCGATAAGAGCGCGGATACCGCCCTTGGTATCAAGGTTGCACTTAACGCAAAAATGTCACGTCCTGCTGTATGCAACGCCATTGAAACCATGCTTGTGCACGAGGACGAGGCGGAGGAATTTCTGCCTCGCTTCAAGGCGGCGCTTGAGGGTGCACCTCTCGAAATTCGCGGATGCCATCGCACCCGTGCCATAATCGACTGCGAAAAGGCAGAGGAGTCCGACTGGGCAACTGAATATGACGATTACATTTTGGCGGTGAAGATCGTAAACGGTATTGACGAAGCAATCGAACACATAAACAAATACAACACGGGTCACAGCGAAGCCATAATCACACAAAACATGGCAAACGCCGATAGGTTCAGAAAAGAAATCGACGCAGCGGCGGTATATGTGAATGCATCCACACGTTTTACGGATGGCGGAGAGTTCGGCTTCGGCGCAGAGCTTGGCATATCCACCCAAAAGCTTCACGCACGCGGCCCTATGGGGCTTGAAGCGCTGACTACGGGCAAATATCTCATCACCGGGAACGGTCAGGTGCGGTAAAATAGCAATAACGAAGGGCTGTCGCAGGACAGCCCTTGTTTTTTACCCCTACCTCTCAAATCGGGTGAAAAATATCCGCCGGATGTATACCGAATTCCTCGTATATGCGAAAAAGTATTCTTGTGCTTACCCGTGGCGGAATTTTGCCGATTTCAAGTATTTCGAGGCTTTTTACGGTAATCCTAAGCCGTTTTGCCATAGCTGTCTTTGACAAGCCGTGTATTTTGCGAAGCTTTGCTATATTTTCGCAAAGGAAACGGGTGTCGTCATTCGTTGTTTTGATCATGTCTGTAATAGCTCCTCTCAAATATTTGACAAGTCGATACGATTATATCACAAAAAAATCAGCTTGTCTGCATCACATTTTGTATTACTTTTGTCTTGCATTTCGCAATACACGCTACGAATGTATTGTAACATTTTTTTCGCATCGTGTCTACAAACAAAGTGTTATCACATCACGGATTTTGGGGAATAGTAAAACAAATTTTTCAAATCCCATTGCTATTTCTGAAAAAATGTGGTAAAATATTCAAGTATTCAAAATTTCGGAGGACAGTACATTGGATCAGAAAAGAAGCTCGTTTTCGGGTAAGCTTGGATTTGTCCTTGCCGCCGCAGGCTCTGCGGTTGGGCTTGGCAACATTTGGCGATTCCCTTATCTTGCCGCAAAATACGGCGGCGGCATGTTTTTGCTGGTATATATAATCTTAGTGGTCACTTTCGGCTTTGCTCTTATGGCGACGGAAATCGCAATCGGCAGAAAAACCGGACTTTCGGCTATCGGAGCATTTCAGAAGCTTGATAAACGCTTTACTTTTGTCGGATATTTAGCGGCTGTGGTCCCGGCTATCATTCTTCCGTACTATTCGGTTATCGGCGGATGGGTGATGAAATATATCTTCGGCTTTTCGCTCGGTCAGTCTGCTGTTATGGCAGGAGATAAGTATTTCTCAAATTATCTTAAGATTGTGGGCGAGCCGATTATATGGTTTCTCCTCTTTATCGGTCTTACCGCCCTTATTGTAATGCTTGGCGTTGAAAAAGGCATCGAAAAAGTCAGCAAGTTCATGATGCCCGTGCTTGTGGTGCTTATTCTCGGCATCGCCGTTTATACCATCGTTGCTGTGCCGGGAGCATGGGACGGAGTTCTGTACTACATTACGCCAGATATATCTCACTTCTCCGTCATGACCGTGGTTGCGGCAATGGGCCAGCTTTTCTACTCAATGTCCTTAGCAATGGGTATTATGATAACCTTCGGCTCATACATGAAAAAGGATATAAGCATCGAAAAATCCATACATCAGATAGAATTTTTCGATACGGGTGTCGCCTTCCTTGCAGGTCTTATGATTATTCCGGCAGTCTTCGCATTTTCCGGAGGAACGACCGAAGCGCTCGAAACCGGTCCCACCCTCATGTTCGTAACTCTCCCCAAGGTATTCGACACCATGCCCGGCGGAAATATTATCGGCGCGGTGTTCTTTATAATGGTATTCTTCGCGGCGCTGACATCCTCTATTTCCCTCATGGAAACGGTGGTGTCAATCCTGCAGGACAAGCTAAAAATGAAGCGAATTCCCGCATGCCTTGCGGTGCTTGCTTTTACGCTTATTCTCGGACTTGTTACCTGCTTTGGATTTAATCTGTTCTCTGGAGTGAAGCCGCTGGGACTGGATGATCTTCTTACGTTCTTTGATTTCCTTGCCAACAGCGTCTTGATGCCAATTGTGGCATTCTTCACGGCTATTCTTGCCGGATATATCCTTAAACCGTCATATCTCCTTGAGGAGCTTGATGTGGGCGGCAGATTCAAGGCACGGCGGATGTTTTCTGTGATGATCAAATATATCGCCCCTGTATTCATAGTGGCAATCTTTGTGTCATCTATTCTCGATGCTTTTGAAATTGTGATTATGTAAACTTTATGGCAAAACAAAAAACGGCTTGAAAGCCGCCAAAATCAAACGGAGCTTCGCGAAAAGCGAAGCTCCGTTTGATTTTATCTTACTGAGCCTTAACTTCTTCCATAATGAAGGCTTCGAGAATGTCGCCTTCCTTAATGTCGTTGAAGCGTTCAAGACCGATACCGCACTCATAACCCTGAGCAACCTCCTTGGCATCGTCCTTGAATCTCTTAAGAGAGGATATCTTATCCTCGAAGATCACAACGCCGTCACGTACTACGCGGATCTGAGCGTTTCTCGATACCTTACCGTCCTGAACATAAGAACCTGCAATAGTACCAACAGAGGGAACGTGGATGGTCTGACGAACCTGGGCATGGCCGAGAACCACTTCCTTAAACTTGGGAGCAAGCATACCCTTCATAGCCGCTTCAACTTCCTCGATGCACTCGTAGATGATGCGATATGTGCGGATCTCAACGGTTTCGCGCTCCGCCTTGTCAATAGCAGACTTGTCGGGACGCACGTTGAAGCCTACGATCAGCGCATTGGATGCCGCCGCAAGCATTACGTCGCCCTCGGTAATACCGCCGACAGCGGTGTGAATGATGTTTACGCGGACTTCCTCGTTGGAGAGCTTCTGAAGGGACTGCTTAACAGCCTCGGCAGATCCGCCAACGTCTGCTTTTACAATGATATTGAGGTCTTTTACGCCCTCGGAGATCTGTGCGAACAGATCGTTGAGGTTTACTTTTGCGTTAGCCTTGAACTGCTCGTTCTTAGCCTTTTCGCGGCGCTGCTCCGCAAGCTCGCGTGCCATGCGCTCGTCTTCTACAGCTGCAAACTCGTCACCGGATTCGGGAACCTCGGAAAGACCGATGATCTCAACGGGAACGGATGGGCCTGCGGTCTTGACCGTTCTGCCCTTGTCGTCGGTCATTGCGCGGACACGACCCACCGCAGTACCTGCGATAACGATATCGCCTGCGTTGAGGGTACCGTTCTGTACCAGCACGGTAGCAACAGGGCCGCGGCCCTTATCAAGCTTTGCTTCAAGCACAAGACCTTTCGCGCGGCGATTAGGGTTAGCCTTAAGCTCCTTCATATCCGCAACAAGAAGGAGATTTTCGAGAAGATCGTCGATACCCATGCCGGTAAGCGCAGACACGGGAACGCAGATAACGTCACCGCCCCACTCCTCGGGCACAAGCTCGTATTTTGTAAGCTCCTGCTTAACCACATCGGGGTTAGCCTCGGGCTTATCCATCTTATTTATTGCTACAACTATATCAATACCTGCCGCTTTTGCATGGTTGATAGCCTCAACGGTCTGTGGCATGATACCGTCGTCCGCCGCTACAACGAGAATCGCGATATCGGTGGACTTTGCACCGCGTGCACGCATAGAGGTGAAGGCTTCGTGGCCGGGGGTATCAAGGAATGTGATATCGCGGTCGTTAAGACGCACGCGGTATGCACCGATAGCCTGAGTAATACCGCCTGCCTCGCCGGAGGTTACGTTGGTATGACGGATAGCGTCAAGGAGCGATGTCTTACCGTGGTCAACGTGGCCCATTACGCAGACAACGGGGCTTCTGGGAAGAAGATCCTCGTCTTTGTCCTCTGCTTCGTCGAAAAGTCTTTCCTCGATAGTGATAACCACTTCCTTTGTAACCTTTGCGCCAAGCTCATCGGCAACAAGATATGCGGTATCGTAATCTATAATTTCGTTAACGGTAGCCATTACGCCAAGGAGCATAAGGCGCTTAATAACCTCAGCGGCGGTTACCTTAAGACGGGAAGCAAGCTCACCAACGGAAATCTCGTCGGGAACGGTGATCTGAAGGGGCTGCTTTTTAGCCTTTTCGATGCCCTGCTTGCGAAGCTTTTCCATAGCCATGCGCTCTTTTTCACGCTGGCTGTGCCCGTCACGGTTGTTCTGCTTCTTTAATTTCTGCTTTTCAGCACGCTCGTTTCTTCCGGTTTCGGAAGCGAGATTTTCAAGACGCTCATCATACTTACCAAGGTCAACGGTACTGGTGCGCATATCAACTATGCGGCTTTCACCCGTATTCTTGCCTGCATTCTGACCGCGTGTATAGGTGTGTACCGGTTCACGGTTCTTATTGCTTCTGCGCTCGTTGCCGGAATCCTTGTCTTTGAATCCGCCGCCAAATCCGCCCTGTCCACGGTTATCACGAGGCTGGAAGTTCTGGGGACGTGCGCCGTCACGGTTGTCGCGAGGCTGGAAGCCGCCCTGAGGACGTGCGCCGTCGCGGTTGTCGCGAGGCTGGAAGCCGCCCTGGGGACGTACGCCGTCGCGATTGTCGCGGTTCTGGAAGCCCTGAGGACGTGCACCGTCGCGATTATCGCGGTTCTGGAAGTTCTGAGGACGTGCGCCGTCGCGATTATCGCGGTTCTGGAAGCTGCCTTGAGGACGTGCGCCGTCGCGATTGTCGCGGTTCTGTACGCTCTGAGAACGTGCAATGTCGCGATTGTCCGCATCTCGCTTAGGCTGATCTGCCTTCGGAGTCTCTTTTTTGGGCGCGTCTGCCTTTGGTGCTTCCTTCTTGGATTCTTCGGGCTTGGGTGATTCTTTTTTTGGTTCTTCGGTTTTGGGCGCAAGCTCTTTCTTGGGCTCTTCAGCCTTAGGTGTTTCTTTCTTGGGGGCTTCGGTAACAATCTTCGTTTTTCCGTCGAGATAGTCACCGATATTATCCACCTGCGCACGCTCTGTAAGGGTGCTCATGATAAGGTTGAATTCCTCGGGATCAAGAGATGCGGAAGAGGATTTTCCCTCAATGCCGTTTGCCGCAAGAACATCTGTTAATTCCTTGCTTTTAATGCCGAGGTCCTTTGCAAGTGCACTTATTTTAGTCTGGTTCTTCTTGGTTTCTGCCATATTCTATCAATCATCCTTTCGGTACGGTTATATCAATGTATCGTTATCATAAAGGGCGGATATGCCGTTTACAAAGTTCATATCGGTGACACCGACAACGGCAATAGAGGCGGTTTTGCCTATACGCGATGACAGCTCACTTGCTGTAACCGGTATAAGACACAACTCCGCTTCGTAATATTTGCAGGCATCGGAAATGCGCTTCTTTGTATTATCCGATGCATCGGAAGCTACCATGACGAGAGGAAGCCTTCCGCGCCGTATTTCATCACGGCAAAGGTCCGTGCCGCACACGATCTTTCGCGCACGCGCCGCAAACCCCAAAAGCCCGAGAAGCTTTCCGGCTTTTTCTGCCGGCACCGCATGTACGGTATTGCCTTCGTTATTCATTATCGGCAAGCTCCTTTTCTATTGCGGCATAGACATCCTCGGAGATCTCCACCTCAAGATTTCGCTCAATAGATCTGCGCTTTATGCATTTCTTAAGGCAGGCGGCACTTTTGCACACATATGCACCGCGTCCCGATTTCTTGCCGGTAAGATCAAGAGATACGCTGCCATCCGGGGCGCGAACCACCCTGGCAAGCTCTATCTTTGGCTTTGAGATACCGCATCCGAGACATTTGCGCTCGGGAATCCTTTTTTTTGGCTTAGCCTTATCTGTTTCCTGCAAAATACGATTTCCTCCCGTATTTATGTTAGGTTCCGATACACATTGATATCTGGCTTAGTACCGGAGCCGTTATTTTGTATCTTTGTATGCCTTTATGCGCATGGTCAGATTTCGCTGTCTGCGCCGGAATTGTCAGCCGCATCTATAAATGCTTTCTTTGCGGCTTCCTCTTCATCAAGAGCGCTCTTTGTCTTTATATCAATCTTGAAGCCGGTAAGACGGGCGGCAAGACGGGCATTCTGTCCTTCCTTACCAATAGCAAGGGAGAGCTGATCCGCTTCCACCACTACGCGGCAGGATTTTTCGGAATCGAGAACCACTTCCTTGACAACTGCGGGAGAAAGCGCCGCACTGATATACTCGGTAGGATCCTCGCTGTACTTGATGATATCGATCTTTTCTCCGCGAAGCTCATTTACAATGCTCTGGATACGCATACCGCGGTTACCGATGCAGGCACCGATGGGATCTACGTTAGGATCACGGCTCATTACAGCCATCTTTGTTCTGGAGCCTGCCTCACGGGTTATCGACATAATAAGCAGCGTTGCGTCCTGAATTTCGGGAATTTCAAGCTCAAAAAGACGCTTTACAAGCCCGGGAGCGGTACGGGAAAGGGATACCAGCGGTCCGCGGAGTGTTTCCTTCATTACCTCGGTAACGAACACCTTGATGCGGTCGCCCACGCCAAAATGCTCGCCGGGGATCTGCTCTTGCTTCTTGAGGTATACCTTGCTTGTTCCGGTATCTACCAGTACGTCCTCGTTTTCGGGATCCACCTTATCAACAATAGCTGTGATGATCTCCTCTTTCTTGGATTCGTACTCCTTTATCATCATGGAGCGTTCAGCTTCGCGGATTCCCTGAATGATCACCTGCTTTGCGGTCTGAGCCGAAAGACGGCGGAAATTCTTAGGCTTAAGCTCGGTTTCGCATACACCGCCGAGAGAATACTTCTTATTTACGGCGCGTGCTTCCTCAAGGGTGATTTCCTGTTCGGGATCAAGAACCTCCTCAACGATGTTTTTCTGTTCAAACATACGGATGCTCTTTTTGTCTTTGTTTATCTCCACGCGTACATTCGCAAGACCGTTGCGGTCACGCTTGTATGCGCTGATGAGAGCTGCTTCAACACGCTCGAGCATATAGTCCTGGGAAATACCTTTTTCCTTTTCGAGAAGTTCAAGGGCGTCAAACAATTCGGAATTCATTTTTCTCTAACCAAACCTTTCTGAATATTACTTTTTAGAAATCGAACACTGTTCGTGCTTTGGATACGGACGCATGAGGTACGGTATACTCCGCACCGTCAATGTCGAGGACGATATTGCCCTCACTGTAGGATTTAAGGATACCCACAAACACTTTCTGTCCCGGGTAAGCTTCAAGGGGAGCAAAAAGGCGAAGCTCAACCTTTTCCCCGATGAGCACCTCATAGTGCCAATCGTATTTGATATCACGCTCTATGCCCGGGGAAGATACCTCAAGGTGATAGGCATCTTCAATGGGATCAAGCTCATCAAGCAGTGGATCAATAGCTCGGTGCACCTTTTCGCAATCCTCGATATTAACACCCTCCTTGCGGTCAATGGTAAAGCGCAGGAAATAATCCGCACCCTCCTTGACATATTCGATGTCCCACACCGAGTAGCCAAGCTCATTGATCACCGGTTTTAAAGCCTCGGTGACCGTCCCCACAATGTTTTTTGCCGGTTTTTTTGGTTTCAATGTTTCCTCTCCAATACTTTGCATAAATTAAGAGTGGACTTTTCAGCCCACTCTCCTTCTATTCAATATCTCAACTTACAGTAACAGTATATCACAACTTTTTAGAAAATGCAACCCCTTTTTAGAAATTTTTCAAAATTTTCTTGAATTCTATACCAGTATAAGTTATACGATTCCGGAGCGGGACGAAAAATTCAGGGGGAAGGCAGTGCCATCAGTCTAATATATACTGAAAATGCTGGCTTGATCACATTGTCGGAAAATCCGCTTGTGCTTTATGCACAAACAATTTTGTAAAAAACGCCGAGAGTACTATTTTGCGGTAATTTGTTGACAACATGATAATTATATGCTAAAATAAGCGTGATGGCGTTTCTGCCAAAAAGTACGGTTTCTAAGGAGGAAACTTATGAAACATTTACGCAAAATCTCCCTGTTGCTGGTTCTTGCCATGGCGTTGACAATGACAGCAACATCTTGCGGCGACAAAGACAAGACTCCGGGTGAAGACACTGCGGCATCTGTGGCTGATACTGCCGATGTCGCTCCCGGCGAAGCAACTCTTGAATTGCCCGATTCAATTGACACCCATTACGACACCATAACTGTCCTTACAGCAGAGGGAACTCTTCACGGCCCCGATGAGTTAAGCGATGATATTAGCGTTTTCGGCAAGGCAATGTATGATCGCAGAAAAGCGGTTGAGGACAGACTCGAATTTGAGTTTACGTTCCTTGATGTCCTCAAACACGACGAGGTTGTATCAATGGCTCGTCAGTCCATCGGTTCCGGCGAGGACGATTTCCAGATGGTATTCGCGCTGTCTCAATATCAGGTAAACCTTGTTAATGAAGGACTTTATCTGCCCATCTCTGATCTTCCTTACATAGATATTGAAAATCCTTGGTGGAACAAGCAATATATTGATTCCGTATCCCTCCATCCGGATGAGCAGTATATACTATTCGGAGATATCACATATAATCAGCTTGAACGTACCTGCTGCGTTTTTGTAAACCTTAACATGCTTGAAGAAAGACTTCAAATGAAGCCTGATGATCTGTATCAGATTGTTCGCGACGGCAAATGGACCATCGATAAAATGACCGAGCTTGTAAATCAGGTTTATGTTGATGACGGTGACACTAAGAACGACGAAGAAGATATCCACGGACTTGTTATTTGCGGATACAATGCTGTGAACTGGATGGCATACTCCTCCGGTCTTAAGTTCACCGCCCGTAACGAGGAGGGTTATCCCGAGCTTATTCTCAATAACGAAACCACGGTGGATCTCGTTGATAAGCTCCTTGCGCTTCTCGTAAAGAATGAGAGCGTATACTCTCACAAAGATAACCACGGTCACGTTGCTAAGTTTGGTAACGGCACGTCTTTGTTCCTTGTGCAGCGTTTCTTCACCGCCGCTTGGGAAGAGCTTACTAACATGCAAGACGACTACGGTATTCTTCCTATGCCCAAGTATGATGAAAGCATCGACGCATATCATTCTATATCCGAGCAGAACGTGCAGTGGGGCGCAGTTCCGATAACCGTAACCGACCCTGTATTTGTATCCGCCGCTGCAGAGGCTCTCGCATACTACAGCCGCAAGTACACAACTCCCGCTTACTATGAATCCACTCTGAAGAATAGACTGACTCGTGACGATGCTTCCATGGAAATGATCGATATCGTAATGAACGGCAGAGATACCGACTTCCTTTTCGCCAATCCTCTTGGCGGCATGAACGAGATATTCAGTAGAGTATTCAGCGCCGGCGGAAATGTCTTTGCTTCTGTATATGCCAGACTTGAGGACGTTGCTTATGCAAAACTTCAGGAGCTTATCGAAGACTATGAGGCAAGAAAATACACATAATGCATAAGCTTAACTAAGAAACAATTCAAAAAGAAAAAATGAACGGTGCATCGAAATGCACCGTTCGTTTTTGTTCTGTCATAAGCCCCGCTTACGCAAGGTTCTGCAACAGAAACTTGCTTATGCAAGCTCTGCAAAGTACTTAATAGTACGAACCATCTGGCTGGTGTAGGAGTTCTCGTTGTCGTACCAAGAAACAACCTGTACCTGATAGGTGTCGTCGTCGATCTTAGCAACCATGGTCTGAGTTGCATCGAAGAGAGAGCCGTAACGCATACCGATAACGTCGGAGGATACGATCTCGTCGGTGTTGTAGCCGAAGGACTCGGTAGCAGCAGCCTTCATAGCAGCATTGATGCTGTCCTTGGTTACGTCCTTACCCTTAACAACTGCGATAAGGATGGTGGTGGAACCGGTGCAGGTAGGAACACGCTGAGCAGCACCGATGAGCTTGCCGTTGAGCTCGGGAATTACAAGACCGATAGCCTTAGCAGCACCGGTGGAGTTGGGAACGATGTTCTGTGCGCCAGCTCTTGCACGGCGGAGATCACCCTTTCTGTGAGGACCGTCAAGGATCATCTGGTCGCCGGTGTATGCATGAACGGTGGTCATGATACCGGACTGAATAGCGTATGCATCGTTAAGAGCCTTAGCCATAGGAGCGAGGCAGTTGGTGGTGCAGGAAGCTGCAGAGATGATCTGGTCATCAGCGGTAAGAGTGTCGTGGTTTACATTGAATACGATGGTCTTGAGGTCGTTGCCTGCGGGAGCAGAGATAACAACCTTCTTTGCGCCTGCGGTGATGTGAGCCATGGACTTGTCCTTGGAGCAGTAGAAACCGGTGCACACGAGAACAACGTCAACGCCAAGCTGTCCCCAAGGGCAGTTAGCAGCGTCCTTTTCAGCGTAGATCTTGAGGGTCTTACCGTCAACAGTGATGGTACCTGCCTCATCGTCAGCGGAAACTTCATGCTCGTAGCGACCCTGAGCGGTGTCGTACTTGAGAAGGTGAGCGAGCATCTTGGGGCTGGTGAGGTCGTTGATAGCAACTACTTCATAACCCTCTGCACCGAACATCTGACGGAAAGCCAGACGGCCGATACGGCCAAAGCCGTTAATAGCAACTTTAACAGACATTTTAAATTCCTCCAAAATTATATAAAAATTTTTTTGACTTATTTGCGTAGATATGGCGCGTTAAATATTTAACATTTATCGCAAGACATATCCGTACTTATATATTTTACCGCATTTTCCCCTTTATTACAAGAGGTTTCGGAAAATTTTATAAAATTTGTAACATTGCCTTTAAAAGTAACATATAGCGTGCAGCTTTTTATAGAAATTTTCAAAATTAGGCATCAGGCATTATATCGTTCATAGTAAAAAAGGTACTGTTGGGCGATTCCCGCGTATTTCCCCAGCGCTGTAACATCAAGACCGCCCGGATAATACTTGGTGAGCACGCGCTTTATCCATACATCTATGGGAAACGCTTCCGTTTTGCCGAATCCGAACAGCATGGCGCACGCTGCGACCTTGGGACCTACCCCCTTGATAGCACAAAGCAGTTCCTCGGCACGCTGCGGATCAGCGGCAATTATAGCTTCGTAATCAAGCTCACCGCTCGCGGCTTTTTTCGCCGCGTCGTGTATGTATTTCGCTCTGAATCCCGTTCGGAGTTCGAATATTGCCGCTTCACCAGCATCAGCAAGAGCTTCTGCCGTTGGAAATGCGTAATACGTTTTTTCTCCGAATATGATCGGCTCACCGTACGCCTTTGACATAGCGGCAATAATTTTTTTGATACGCGGTATATTGTTGTTCTGGGAAACAATAAATGAGCAAACTGCTTCCCATGGGTCTTGCTTTAGTATGCGGATGCCGTCACCGTAAGCCATAGCCTTTTCCATTATTTCGTCCTTGCCGCCTGCGGCTTCCGCAAAACGTGCCGCAATATCTCTCCGCACATCGCTGTAGTCAACATCAAGCGCAAGATAATGCTTCCATATGCGCTCATATTCATCGGCAGTGGTGTTATATATGACAAGCGAATCGTCAGCATCCTGCCCAAGGCGTATATAGCGCCCAAAAGCCACGCCTTCAAACTCCCATTTGTGCGTGGGGTTATAAACGTGATCAAAGCGGAAGCACTGACCGCAGTCGAATATCTGCCATATTTTGAAGTTTACAAGCCCGTCAACACGCACCGCGGCAACTCCGCCTGCTTGAAATTCTGTTATATTCTCTGCAATTTCATAAGAAACCATAAAAATCTCCGTAAATTTAAAAAATAACACTTGCTTTATTTCTATTATAAAGGTATAATGTTAATAAGTCAAGCACATACAGGAGAACAAACTATGGAAAAAATATATACAATACCGGTAAATGAAGCCTTTGAAGCCTCGCGGGACGATCACGCCTGCGGATGCCCGTTTTGTGCTCTTCACAATAGACTTGAAGAAAACGAGCTTGAGCTTATACTGGGTGCTTCCATGATGGAGCCGGATGTTCGCATAAAAACCAATGAGCTGGGATTCTGCAAAACCCACTACGATATGATGTTCACAAGAAAGAACCGTCTTGGAATGGCACTCATGCTTGAGAGCCATCTTAATGAACTCCGCGAAGAAACAAGCGGCAGAGGGCTTGCGGCGCTGAAAGGCGTGGGAGTTGAGCCGATGAAGCGCCTGGAAAAGCTTGATTCTACCTGCTATGTATGCGGACGCATTGAATTTTCGCTGTCAAAGATGTTTGAAACGGCGGTGCTGTTATGGGAGCAGGATTCATCCTTCCGCGAGAAGCTCCGCGCACAGCCATACATATGCCTGCCCCACTACCGTATGTTTGTGGAATACGGCAGAAAAGGACTGTCCAAGAAGCTGTTCGGCGACTTCTATAAGGAAGTTTCCACGGTGGTAAACACATATTTTGACGAGCTTCGCGGCGATGTAAGCTGGTTCTGCAAAAAATTTGACTACCGCTACGATGCTGAGCCATGGGGCAACGCCAAGGATGCAGTAGAGCGCGCTATAAAGTTCACCTCGGGCGATCTCCACAAGGGTATTGAAAAGCAGAAATAGAAATAAGCTCGTCTGCACTTTGGCAGGCGAGCTTATTTCACTTGGTATATACCCTTATTTCTTTCCCGATCTTTTTGCAGGTATCGATTACCATTTTTGTACCTCTGGATGTCCCGTCCCAAAAGGCTAAGACGATATCGGCGTAGTCGATTATCAGGTAGTTTCTCTTTATAGGTGCCGCACGTCCGTAGAGGTCGTATTCGGGGAGAAATTCCGTAAGCTTTATTCCATTTGCGTGTGCGTATTCTCTGGCACAGCTATCTATCCCCCTTGCGCCGCCCGACACGATCTCCGTAGTTCCCTCGGGAATAAAATCCCCAAGATTTTTTATTGCCAAATTCCGTGAACCTATTACTGCTACTTTCATATGAATCACCTCTGATTGTATTTGGTACATCTAATTACCAGCTATTATAGATTCTAATTGCATCTATAGCTACATTATAGCATCATTTTGAGTTAAAATAAATGCATAATATGTTAACAATGAGGTGATTCTGTGGCTATAAAGAGTATATCTTTTCGTCTTGACGAAGAAATGCTGCACAAATTACATTATATCGCCGACTATGAAGGTCGCAGCGCAAACGGTCAGATTACGGTGATGGTACGCAATCTCATCGAGCGTTTCGAGGAGCGCCACGGCGAAATTCCGATAGGCAAAAAGGAAAGCAAGTAAGTATTATCAAACATCATGCGGTAGGGGAGGGCCTTGGTCCTCCCCTACCGCGGTTTCCACATATATTCAAAGAACTCCGCGCTAAAGTGCGTTTTTGTTTGACAACCGGCAAAAACTGTGGTACAATATAGTATAACGAAAATCCTCGGAGGCTTTCATATGCTCCAAGACGATACAAAACGAATACTTGCCGTCCACGATCTTTCCTGCTTTGGACGATGCGCGCTGACGGTTATTATACCTGCACTCTCGGTAATGGGCGTAGCGGTTGTACCGCTTCCCACCGCGCTTCTTTCCACCCATACGGGCGGATTCGACAACATCGTATTCTGCGACCTCAGCGACACCATGCAGCCAACCCTCGGCCACTATAAAATGATGGATATGCGTTTCGATGCCATATACACAGGCTTTCTCGGAAGCGCGGGGCAGATCGATACCGTCGCCCGTGCAATAGAGATGTTCGGCGGAAACGGCCCTGTGCTGGTTGACCCCGTAATGGGCGATGACGGCGAGGTATATCAGACTTACACCGAGGAGATGTGCCAAAGGATGCGTGAATTGTGCCACAAAGCGGACATTCTGACGCCCAATCTCACCGAAGCGTATCTTCTCTGTGGTGAGGAATACCGCGATACAAGTAAGCTTCCGCCGCACGAGGCGCTTGCAGAGGCTGAACGGCTTCGCATCAAGCTTACTGAGTTATACGGCACCAAGCAGTTAGCTCTTACGGGAATCGAGCTGTCTGATGACCGTATCGCCACCATATCCTACGACAGCACATGCAAGAATCAAGAAAGCATGCACATAATACAGAAAATAAAGTACGGTTATCCCGGAACAGGCGATTTATTTGCATCTGTAGTTCTGGGCAAACTGCTTTCAGGCGAGGATTTTCACTACGCCGTGGATTCTGCCTGCATTGTAACCGCAGAGATGATAAACGACACCGCAAAATATGATACGCCGCGCCGCGAGGGTTTGAGGCTTGAAAAAAATCTGTATATGCTGCTGAAATAGAGATGATTTGTCAAGCTAAGTGCAACATCGTTTTGTGTCCGCGACCGGACAATGATGTATTCGCTATGCTCATAATAATCCCGACCTTCGGTCAAATGGTGTGGTGTCCTACGGACACAAATAAAAAATCCAAGTCTTTCGACTTGGATTTTTTGGTGGAAGCTACAGGGCTCGAACCTGTGACCCTCTGCTTGTAAGGCAGATGCTCTCCCAGCTGAGCTAAGCTTCCATTTTCGGCACAGCCGAAAAATTGGAGCGGATTACGGGGCTCGAACCCGCCACCTCGACCTTGGCAAGGTCGCGCTCTACCAAATGAGCTAAATCCGCAGGTGGTGTTTGACTCAACATGTGATATTATATCACAACCGTTTTTGTTTGTCAATAGGTAAAATAAAATTTTTTTAAAATATTGCAAGTAAAAGATAACTGCCGAAAACAGCAGTCCAAAGCTTGGGGATATTTGACTATACTATCATTTAAGCATGGATGCGGGGTTGCATCCAGTCTCCCAAAACTGCCTGTTTTTTAGATAAGTGTCTTGTTTTTATATGTTCATGCGAGAAATCTCCAAAACCGCGCGGTCGGATGTATTTTGGCGTTCGCGAATATGACGGACAGTTTGCAAAATATTATAGTATAAGTGCGCCGCTTTGTAAATAGCAGATACCGAATTATAGTGATGTAATTGAAAAAAATAAAATATTTTTTGAGAAATTTTCAAAAACCTCTTGATATTTTGAAAAAATTGTGGTATGATATATCGAGAAATGCTGTTTATACAGCTATGGGCCCCGGCTGCATCAGGCTAAAACTGTACAGTCAAAGCCTAATGCAGAAGAATTTGAAGGAGGTGAACAGTTTGCCGAACATTAAATCCGCAAAGAAACGCGTTAAGGTTATCGAAGCTAAGACTATGCAGAATAAGATGCTCAAGACCGCGCTTAAGACTTCTATGAAGAAGTACGAAGCAGCACTCGCTTCCGGTGATAAGGCTGCAGCTGCTGAAACTTATAAGGCAGCAGTTAAGAAGATCGACCAGGCAGTAGCTCAGGGTCTTCTCCACAAGAACAACGCTGCAAGAAAGAAGAGCAACTACACAGTAAAGCTCAACAACCTTGGTGCGTAATCGCTCTTAATATGTAATTTTGGTGATGAAGCTTTTTCATCACCTTTTTACTTTCGTTATGCTCCATACTCTGCCGTGACGGTCAACGGATGCCCTGTATGTTTCACCGCCGGCGGTGATGTCTGCAAGGAGAAAACCGCAAAGCTCCTCGGATTTGGTTATATTCGTTATCGCTCCGCGGTGGCGTGTACGAGCAAAAAAATCGCGGACAGCGGCGATTCGCTCAGACTCGTTCATTTCAGCCGTTGGAGTATTCCCGACACGGATGTATATAAAGCTGTCAAGGCATCCGTCTGATGCGGAAAAGCTCATGCGCAGATTTTCGGTTTCCGCTGTAAATGTGTCACCGGACTCGTTTAAAACAGGTTCGAGGCTGATAGTGCTGTTGCCGAAAACGGCGCGTATACCCTTCGTTACTGCCTTTTTTGTATATGCAAGCACCTCGGGCGGAAGCACGGCAGATACTTCATCCGACTGAGGCGGTGTCGGATATAACGCGGATTTTACACTTGACAGCGTCCTTGCTATAATATCCCGCGCTTCAGCTTGTGTAGTATATTCAAGTGCCGCAAGCAAGGCGAAGGTATCGGCGTAGGTGTTAACGTCGGTGAGGACTGCGCTGTCCGAATACATACGCTTAGACAGCGACAACAGCGGCTCAAGCTCTACCTCTGACGGAAGTGACGCGACGGCTGTGGAGAATCTGATGGCGGCGGCATATCGCTCCTCGGCGGATTCTGCTATACTCCACTCCCGTAATGCGTCGGAGCAAAGCGTCAATGAGCCTCTGTAGTCTGCAAGCTCATTTTTGTGAAGCCTTGTACCCAGTGAAGTTGCGAGAAGTCCAAGTATCAGGCAAATTATTGATAGGGAAATCAAAAATGTGTACGCTATACGCGTATCACGCAGATTTTCGGTGTCGCTTCTCATTTTTCGCATGGTATTCTCCTGTTATGATCGGAATTTTACTGATGCTCACATGTGTATTGTACCCCAAAAAGCTGTGATTATTTTGAAAAGAGAAAAACAAATGAATAATATTTCTTCAAAGAAAAATATAAATATAGTTTTGGTAGAACCCGAAATTCCTCAGAACACGGGGAATATTGCCCGTACATGTGCGGCAACGGGAGCGGCGCTGCATCTTGTGCGTCCTCTCGGCTTCGAGATAGATGACCGCAAATTAAAGCGTGCCGGTCTTGACTATTGGGATAAGCTTGATATTACTTATTACGACGGGCTTTCGGACTTTTTTCTTAAAAACCCCGATGCGGAGTTCTTCTGCTTTACTACAAAAGCCAAGCACTGCTACACGGATGTTACCTATCCGAAGCGTGTGTTCCTTATGTTCGGCAAAGAAACAAAGGGACTTCCCGAGGAGCTCTTATATGAGAATCCCGAAAGATGTGTCCGTATACCCATGCGTGATACACTTCGCTCGCTGAATCTTTCAAATTCCGCCGCTATTGCGGTGTACGAGGTATTAAGACAGCGCGAGTTTGAGGGACTTCGCGAGGATGGGGAGCTTACACACTATAAATGGGATGAATAGAGTGCATACTGTGTGAACGAAGTTTTAAATATGTGAAAACGGCAGGAGCAAGTCCTGCCCTACCACCGAAAAGGGTGCTTTGTGGGGCGAGGATTTGCTCTTGCCGTTGCTACTATGTATAAAATTTTTTAACTGATTATTTCAGAATCTTTGCCGCAGAATCCATATCAAGATACAGAATGAAATTCTTGTGCTCCTTTAACTTGGTTGCAGGAACATAGGGTGTGGTTTCGGCAGTATGGATGGTCTTTTCTACGGCATCCGCTTTAACAGCATAAGGAACGCAGGAGA
Organism: Candidatus Flemingiibacterium sp.; assembly: GCA_045644145.1. Taxonomy (GTDB): domain Bacteria; phylum Bacillota; class Clostridia; order Oscillospirales; family CAG-272; genus Flemingiibacterium. Next base: position 50,576 of record JAZRGK010000025.1, on the reverse strand, counting down.
TTATGCGCTCACACTTCATTATCTGACTTACAGTCATTGATACAGCCTGCTTCGGCACGTCGTCAAATGTGGGGAACCAGCCCTCACCCATCTGCTGACGTCGGCATGCCTCATCGAGATTTACTACGATGTAAGATTCATCAGTATCGAAGTTTGCGGGTGGATCGTTGAATGCGATATGGGTGTTCTCGCCGATGCCGATAAGACCGATGTCAATAGGGGATTTGGTGATTTCTTCGGTAAGTGCCGCAATACCCTCCGGTGTGCCGTCTACAAAATGAGCTGCTTTGAGGGTGGGCACAAAATCGCAGAAGCGTTCCTTGAGATATTTGCGGAAGCTTGCCTTGTGTGTGATAGGCAGATCAACATATTCGTCAAGGTGGAACATTTCAACCTTGCTCCAATCAACGTCCTCTTTTACAAGAGCCTTGATAGTGTCAAACTGAGATGCTCCGGTTGAGAGGGCGATACGCGCCGAGCCTTTCTCTGCAATTACGTCGCGCAGTATCTGTGCGGTTTCCTTTGCGGCGCTCTTTCCAAGCTCCTCGGGGTTTTTGCAAATTCTTATTTCCATGGTGTGATCCTCCTTAATAAATTACCGTTTTATTGTTTTTCTTTAAGAGTATTTTCCTTATACTTATGTTCTCGTCGAAAATCAGGATGTCTGCATCGTATCCCACTTTGATCTCGCCCTTGTTAGTTATCCTATGGGCAATGGCAGGGGTTTTGGTCAGCATCTTTACCGAATCCACAAGTCCTGCAATGGGACGCATTTCTCTGATAAGACGGTCGGTTGTTGCCACACTTCCGGCAAAACAGTTTTTGCCGGGCATCTTTCCGATGCCGTCTTCAATTACACAGTTGTATTTGTCCCGGAGTATTCCGAGCTGACTATCCGGCACCTCTGCTCCGCGTATGGCATCGGTGATAAGGCAAATCCGATCCGCACCCCTGAAACGGTATATCATTTCAAGTAACTTTGGCGGAAGATGTATGCCGTCGCCAATGACTTCTGTGTACATATCTCCGAAATAGTAAGCCGCTTCAACGGTGCCGAGAATTCGGTAACCGTCACGGCGTGTGATGGAGGACATGGATGAGTATAGGTGTGTGAACATGGTAAGTCCCATACTGCGGTATTCTTCGATATCGTCTATGGTGGCATCAGTGTGCCCCACTGTTGGGAGAATGTTGTGCTTCTTAAGATGCAGAAACAGTTCCTTTGCGCCGTCAAGCTCCGGAGCAAAGGTCATTTTTGCAATAAAATCGCCGTGCCGCGAAATAAGCTCCTCATATTCTTCCTTGTTTGGTGCGCTCATACAATCCGGTGCAATGCCGCCTGATTGTGCTACCGCCAAATAAGGCCCCTCAAGATGTATGCCCGGTACATGCGGCATGCCGTCACCGACGGATACTCGGCGTATAAGCTCAATCTGGTCGCCGAGAGAAGATAGCCTTCTTGAACATATCGTAGGGAGAATAGTGGTAGTTCCGTGCCTAAAGTGAGTACTCAAAATTTTTTTGATGCTTTCAGCGTCGTTATCGCCGAAGTCGCAGAGCGCGCCGCCGTGGACGTGGGTATCAATAAATCCCGGCGAAACATAATCTCCGCCTGCATCTATGATCTGATCTGCCGGAAGATCATTTTCGGTGAGTGCGGAGATGACGCCGTTTTCTATGTAAAGGTTTGTCTTGATGATGCTGTCGGAGGTGATTATTTTTCCGTTTGATATCTTTATCAATCCAATCTCTCCTTGCGTAGCTGTAATTTACTAAAATTATCTGTTGAAGCTATTGACATTTTAATTATAAAGCAGTATACTGTAATAGTAAATGTATTATTTTGCTTTTTATAAAAAAATATTGCACATACTCCTCACCTAATATGTGCTGTAACGTGCGGATAAAAAATTAAAAAGGTAAAATATTGCAACGTACAGAAAGAAATTGGCGGAAGGAGTCGCGCTATGACAGACACATACCGGAATCTGACTTTTGCGGACAATGAAATATCTCTTACCCCTATAGCGGCTTATCTTTATGTTCCGCCTATAACATGGAAAGGTGATCCCATAGGACATATAGGAATAAACGACTGCTTTTTCTTTGTAGTATCGGGCGAGTGTTATATAAAAATAGAAGACAAGAGCTTCGTTCTGAAAGCAGGGCAGCTTGCGTTCCTGCCGCGAGGAAAAATGCGTACATATACCACCATCGGCGGCGACTTTTCCATGTACGAGATTGCGTTCGATATGAAGATAGGCGGGAAGTATTGGTGTGACGCACTGAATTTTGGCGACGGATATTATTTTGCGGATATCGCTGATCCGGAGGTGCTTTCTCGGCTTTTTGAAGGTTCGGTACGCCACGAGTACAATAAAAATACGGTATATGATGTTGTGTGCTTCGCGAATTTTGCGGAGATTATAAAAATGTATGCTGAGGCGCGTCTTGACGCTGAGGCAAAGACACACCCGTTTGCCGAAGTGGTAAAATATATGGAAGCGTCCCTTGACAGGCAGTTAAAGGTTGAGGAGCTTGCAAAGGTCGCTTGTATGCAGACCACATACTTTATCAAAAAATTCAAATCCGCCTTTGGCGCATCTCCAATAAGCTATTTAAATAAGCTTAAAATATACCGTTCCATGACGCTGCTTCTGTCGACTGAGCTTTCTATCGACAGAGTGGGGAGGACAATAGGAATATACGACAGCTCATATTTTTCAAAAATGTTCAAACGGTACTGCATGATATCGCCGGTTGAATACCGAAAGCTGTTCCGAAAAAAATAGCACGCAAAATATATACCATGTGTTAAATTTCAAAAAACTCTTGCATTATCCTAAAATATCTGATATAATATATTACTGTCGGGTAAATTCACCCGATAAAAATGACAAGCTATAAAATAAGGCCATACCGGCCGGGGAATTAGCGGTGCCTTGTACCTGCAATCCGCTGCAGCAGGGGCGATCCCATTAGTAAGGGCTGATTCTGTGTGGTCTGCACATCGGATTTTATGCGTTGAAGGATGGGTCTTGCGCGATTGAAAGCCGTGAACCATGTCAGGTGGGGAACCAAGCAGCATTAAGCGGTCACTTCAATGTGCCGCAAGGTCGCCTGTCCCGAGTATATGCCGATGTTCACGCGCATAGGCGCAGTTCGAGCTTTTGGTGTATGGCCTTATTTTATAGCTTGTCCCATTTTTTGATGAGGGGGATCGCAGAATGCATCAGGCACTGTACAGAAAATGGCGTCCGCAGAGCTTTTCGGATGTCTGCGGTCAGGATCACATTACTTCAATACTCCGTTATGGGGTGGAAAACAAGAAAACGTCCCACGCATATCTTTTTACAGGCTCTCGCGGAACAGGTAAGACTACCTGCGCAAAGATACTTGCAAAGGCGGTCAACTGCGAAGCTCCCGTAAACGGAAACCCTTGCGGAAAATGCGCGGCGTGCCTTGCGGCAGATAGAGGTAGCTGTATTGATATCGTAGAGATGGATGCCGCATCTAATAACGGTGTTGACGATATCCGTCAGATTCGGGATGAGGTGGAATATCTTCCGGCTGAACTTAGTAAGAAGGTGTACATCATCGACGAGGTGCACATGCTTTCCGCCAGCGCATTTAATGCACTCCTTAAAACCCTCGAGGAGCCACCGGCTCATGTTATGTTTATACTTGCCACCACCGAGCTTCAAAAAATTCCGGCGACCATACTTTCAAGATGTCAGCGCTTCGATTTCAGACGTATTTCAAGCGATATTATCGCTGAAAGGCTTGAGTATATAGCGAAGGAAGAAAAAATCGAGCTTGATCACGAGGCGGCATTCATGCTTGCGCACCTTGCCCAAGGCGGCATGCGCGATGCTATTTCGCTGCTTGAGCTGTGTTCGGGTGATAACCGCCCGGTTACTGCCGAAACGGTAGAGGAGATAGCCGGAACCGGCGGACGGGATGCCATCATAAAGATACTCGGCGCGGTGTGCGATAAGGATTACGACACCATATTTGGAGAAATCGGTAAGATTTTTATGTCCAGCAAGGATATTACGGTATTCTGGCAGGAGCTTATCGGCTTCTATCGGGATATGCTTGTGGTAAGAACCACTAAGGGAGCAAGAGAATATCTTGATCTTTCCGAGAAGCAGTTTGCTGAGCTTATGGATATATCCGGACGCTTTGCGGCGGAAACCATACTTTATCACGCGAAGCTTCTTGATGAAGCGCTTGTGTCCATGCGTATGTCAAGCACATCAAAACGACTGTGCGCTGAGATGACGCTTGTTCGCATGTGTGACGAAAGATTTTCCACAACCAATGAGGCGCTTGCGGCAAGGCTGACGCTTCTTGAGGACAAGCTTAAATCCGGTGCATACCGTGTAACAGCGCAGGCGGATACTGCCCCACGGGCTGATGAAGCCCCTGCTAATGCCGCAGATGAGAAAAAGGAAACTCCAAAAGAGGAAGCTAAAGCAGATACGACAGAACCGCCGGTAAAAAAAGAGTACAGGCAACTGCCGTATTGGGCGGATTTTGTCCAAAAGTGCTGCGAGCGCGATCTCATGCTTGGCAGTTTGCTTAGAGAATCGGCAAAAGGGTTCACGGTAAATACCGACGAGCTTTTGCATATACGCACAGGAAACCGTATGGCGCTTACCATTATTACCAACATGTTTTCCGAAATGCTTGAAATACTGAATACCTTTGAGGAGGGCAGGCTCACATCTAACGATGTTAAGCTTGAATACGCTCCCGATAAAAAAGATGATAAAGGTAGTGTGCTCGACGAGCTTATGCGGTCGTCGGGTGAAATCAATTAACAAGACTGAAAGGATATAAGAAAAATGAAAGCACGTTTACCTAAGGGAATGGGCGGCGGTCCCCAGAATATGAACGCAATGATCAGACAGGCGCAGAAGATGCAGGAGGATATGGAAGCGCTTCAGGCGGATCTTGATGCACGCGAATACGACGTATCCGTGGGCGGCGGTGTGATCAGCGTGAAGATCAACGGCAAGAAGGAAATACTTAATATTGACCTTAAGCCTGAGATAGTTGATCCCGACGATATTGAAACACTTTCTGACACTCTTGTTGCGGCTGTAAATGAGGCAATCAAAAAGGTTGAGGATACAAACGCCGCAGAAATGCAGAAGATTACCGGCGACATAAACGTTCCGGGGCTGTTTTGATCTGTCATGGCGGAATACATTCTTCCGCTGGAACGGCTTATCGAGCAGTTTCAAAAACTTCCCGGAATCGGGAAAAAGACGGCGGTAAGGCTTGCTTTTGCGGTGCTTGATTTTTCAAAGGAGGATGCGGAGGCTTTCGCCGAGGCTGTGCGCGGGGCAAAAGAGCAGGTGCGCACATGCTCCATATGTCAGAATATATCGGACGGAGAGATTTGTTCGGTATGTGCTGATATGAAGCGTGACCGATCCGTTATCTGTGTGGTGGAAGATGCGAAGGCTGTAATGTCCCTTGAAAAGGTCAAGGAATACGGCGGCGTATACCATGTACTTCACGGCGCAATCTCACCAATGGACGGAGTCGGTCCGGACAAGCTTCGCATCAGGGAGCTGATAGAAAGACTTGGCGATGGCACGGTGAACGAAATAATTATTGCCACCAATCCTACGGTGGAGGGGGAGGCTACCGCCATGTATTTGACTAAGCTTATAAAGCCCCTCGGCATAAAGGTGTCGCGCCTTGCTTACGGTATTCCTGTTGGCGGGGAGCTTGAATATGCCGACGAAGTTACACTTATGCGTGCTATTGAGGGCCGCAGAACCATGTAATATCGTTAAAGTTAACAAATTTAGAGAAATTTTCTATAGCTATTGACAAATCGGATAAAATAATATATAATAAATTAGTTGCTACTTTGTGTAACCATAAAAACGGAGGTACATTATGGCAGTGGATATGCGAAAAATTCTTTCCGGAGAGATAGACAAGCTCCCCGTAAAGCATAGCTTTTCGCTTGCTGACAGTGAGTTCCCGTTCGATACACAAATAGAAGGCGTAGTTTTTACAAAACCCATTTCGGTCGAAGGCGAAATTGTGAATAAGGGCGGATATATCAGCCTTGATATCACAATCAGTGCGGAGTATGATGCCGAATGTGCACGGTGCTTAAAGCCTCTTTCGAGAAGCTTTCAGACGTCATTTTCAAGGACAGTGGTACGCCGCGGTGAGCTTGTCAACACTGCCGAGGAGGATGCCGACGACTATATTGAAATAGTTGACGGAATGCTCGATCTTGATGTTCCCTGCGCGGAGCAGCTCATGATGGAGTTCCCTATGAAGGAGCTTTGCAGTGATGACTGCAAGGGTCTTTGTCCTAAGTGTGGGCACGACCTCAATGAGGGCGATTGCGGCTGTGTGAAAAAAGAAATTGACCCAAGGCTTGCAATTTTGCAAAAACTACTTGAAAAATAATAATATTTGATGTATAATATAAAATGTTATACAGTTAAGGAGGTGTCGTGAAATGGCAGTACCGAAGAAGAAAGTCTCCAGTGCGAGACGTGATAAGAGAAGATCTAACGTATGGAAGCTCGAAATGCCGGGTATGACTAAGTGCCCCAAGTGCGGTGAGTACAACCTCGCACACAGAGTTTGCAGAGCATGCGGAACCTACAAGGGTGAGCAGGTTATCAACGTTGACTAAGTGAAGAATCACGCCGTTCTTAGGACGGCGTGATTTTTTCTTTTGCCACTTGACAAATCGTATGCCGTAATGTAGAATAGATACAATACACGGCTCGGAGGCGGATATGGTAATACGAAAAAAAGAACGGGACGAGTCATGGCTTTACGACGAAAATGCGGAAGTGGCGGTGCCCTTTGAACTGACCGCGGATGAATCCGAAGCTGTGCTTTGGTACTACCCTTGCGTTAAGCAGCTTGCGGATGAATTTGTTAGAATTTTTGGAGAAAGCTCAGACACGCTTTTTTCGGAAGAATCCGTAACATGGGCGTGTGAGCGGCTTGGGGCATTTTTGGCGGAGCATGGCTTTACGCTAAGTCCCGATTCTGAGGATTTTTATAATGTTTACGGGCTTTCACAGGTTGAATGTGAGATTTTTCCCGAAGTGCGCTGTCTGACGGGCGATGAAAATTACACCGACCTCACCGAAACGGATATTAAGGGGCTTTATGAGGACGGCTATGTTTTGTACGGCGCGGTGCGTGACGAAAAAATCGTTGCTGTTGCAAATACCTGCGAGCCGGTGACGAGTGACTCACCTAAAGAGGTGGAAATCGGCGTTGATACCGCTGAAGAACACCGCCGTATGGGGTACGGCAAGGCATGCGTTGGCGCGCTGATACGGGAGCTTAACGAAAAAGGTCATACGGTCATATATGAGTGCGCCTCGAAAAACAAGGCATCTGCCTCGCTTGCCGAAAGCTTTGGAGGCAGAATTTTACGCAAAAAAATCTATATCGTAGGTTTCAGGGATGAAGTTTGAAAAATTGATCATTTTTCAAACTTGAATTTTTCCAGAAAGGAATGATCGGAATATGGCTTTTGATGCCGGAATGGTGTCAGCTATTGTATATGAGCTGAACTCGCGGATAGTTGGTGCGAGAGTTGAAAAGGTAACACAGCCGGAGAAGGATGAAATAGTATTTCTCCTTCACCTCGGACGGGAAAATATGCGGCTATCGCTGTCGTCGGGAACCAATAATCCTCACTTCAATATAACCTCGGCGGTAAAGGAAAATCCTGCCGCACCGCCTATGTTCTGCATGCTTCTTCGCAAGCATCTGACGGGGGCGAGGATATCTGCGGTCACACAGCTTGGATTTGAGCGCGCTGTGGAATTTGCCTTTGATTCCTACGATGAGATGGGCTTTGAAACCAAGAAATACATCGTTACCGAAACAATGGGCAAGTACAGCAATATCATATTGCTAAACAACGAGAAAAAGGTGGTAAGTGCCCTTAAAATAATTGATCTTGCCACAAGTAACGTAAGGCAGATACTTCCGGGATTTCCTTATGAGCTTCCGCCGGAGCAGAAGAAATACTGTCCACTGACGGTTAGCGAGGCGGAGTTCCGCGGTGCGCTTGATGCGGTCGGCGAAATGCCTGCGGATAAGTTTATTCTGTCAAACTTCTACGGCTTTTCAGCACCGGTGGCGCGTGAGATTGCCTGCCAAGCCAGCGGCGCTTCCTATGCGCTTACTTCTGAATGTACATCCGACAAACTTTGGGCAAGCTTTTCCTTTGTGGCTGACTGCATAAGGAACGGTGCGTTTGAGCCTTGGCTTGTGGCGGATAAGTCCGGAAAACCTGTGGAATATTTCTTCTTCAAGCCTATTGAATACGGCTCGGATTTTGAAGTTAAGAAGATGGATAGCTTCGGCGCCCTTCTTGACGAATATTTCGGACGCCGTGACCGCGCGGAGCGCATCCGTCAGCGTACTGCCGATATTTTCAGGCTCCTTACAAATGCGGAAACGAGGCTTCACAAGAAGCTTGAACTGCAAAGACGTGATCTTGAAGCCTGCGTGGAAAAGGATAAATTCAAGCTGTGGGGTGACCTTATAACGGGCAACATTTACCGCCTTGCACGCGGTATGGAATCGGCGGTGCTTGAAAATTACTACGAGGAAAGCTGTCCCGAAATTGTGATACCCCTTGACAAAAGGCTTACGCCCCAACAGAATGCGCAGAAATATTATAAACGCTACAACAAGTCTAAAACTGCTGAAATTGAGCTTGCCAAGCAGATGAAGCTTGCAAATGCGGAGCTTGAATATATTTACACTGTATTCGATTCTTTAACGAGAGCTGAAAGCGAAAGCGATATTTTGGAGATCAGAGAGGAGCTTCACAGCTCAGGATATGCCTCAAAAATGAAGAATTATTCGGCTAAAAAGCTGTCTGCGCCGAAGCTCATGGAATTTAAGACAAGCGGCGGATACCGCGTGCTGTGCGGCAAAAACAATCACCAGAATGACCATCTTACCACTCGCGTTGCCGATAAGCAGGATTATTGGTTCCATGTGAAAAATCAGCCGGGGTCCCACTGCGTAATGTTTACGGAGGGGGAAGAACCGTCGGAGCGTGATTTTACGGAAGCGGCTATGATCGCGGCGTATTACTCCAAGGTGAGCGAAGGTGTCAATGTTCCCGTTGATTACACCCTGATACGCAATATCCGTAAGCCGGGCGGCTCAAAACCGGGATTTGTAACATACAACACCAACTACACGGCATATGTTACTCCCGACGAAAAGACTGTAACAGCACTCAGAGTAAAATAACCCTGTTCCCGACATATCTGCAGGATGTGTCGGGGATTTTTTCGGTATAAGGGATGAGCAGAGGCGAATCTGCATAAAAATAGCACATATAATACTGAATAATGATAATATTTCTTCAATATTAAAAGAAAATTTTCAAATTATCGAAAAAAACTCTTGCAATTTACACCAATACGAGGTATACTATAATGTGGTATATTATTTTTGTAGGAAGCATCTGCCATGCTTTTTCAAACGAATACGAACCGTTTTGAACACGCTTGAAAGGAATGACTATCATGAATGATATTGTTTATTGGGTATGGCTTGCACAGAAGAATGGGGCCGGACATGCTGATGCGGTGAAAATGTTAAAGCATTTTCCCGGCGGCGCCCGTGAAATATACGAAGCTCCTTATGAGCGTATTGCTGCGGTTAAAGAATGCAGTGAGGGATTTATTAAGCGCCTTACAAATCATGATCTGTCTTCTGCAGAGCGGATTCTTGAGTTTTGCTTTATGAACGGAATACGGGTTGTCTCCTGCGTTTCTGAAAATTATCCGCGCCGACTGCAATCTCTTCACAATAAGCCTATTGTTCTGTATGTGCGCGGAATGATCGAAGACCTTAACGAGCGCTTTTGCGTAAGCATCGTAGGTACGAGAAAAATGTCCAACTACGGCAAGCATATCACATTCATGCTTGCACGCCAGCTTATAGCGTATGGTGCAATTATAATAAGCGGTGCGGCGTACGGTATAGATTCCGCGGCTAACAGCACCGCGGTGTTCCTTGAAGAGCCCACTGTTGCGGTGCTTGGCTCGGGGGTTAATGTTCCCTATCCGGCACAGAATAAGAATCTTCTCGACTGGATCGGGACGCACGGAATGGTAGTAAGCGAGTTCGAACCCAACACACCGCCGTACGGACGTAATTTCCCCATAAGAAACCGTATAATCAGCGGTCTTGCAGATGCGGTAATCGTTGTTGAGGGCGACGGTAAGAGCGGTGCTCTTATTACGGCACGCCACGCCGCGGATCAGGGACGAGCGGTTTATGCTGTGCCCGGAAATATCGGTGCTGTCAACAGCGTGGGGCCTTTGCGTATGATAAGAGACGGCGCCAAAGTCGTAACCTGCACGGAGGACATAATCGAGGATTTTGCCGAACGTTTCAATCTTACGAAAATAGATCGCATAGCAAATAATGACAAGTATCTGCGATATGAATATAACTACACTCTTCCCACACATTCCGATAATGAGCCTATATCTACCTCGGATCAGGATCGGACGGGCGGATTGCGTGTGCCCGTGTCGGGTAAAACAGTAAAAAATGCTCCTATGCCGGATGTACCGACTCCGGAAGATTACAATTCGGGGTATCCTTCCGGTGGAAGCAGTCGCAAATTCCTGCAAATCGGCAGAAATGGATACAAAAATCAGACGGAAACATCCTATAAACCGCAAAAACGCAGAAAAACGCTTAAAGATGAGCCGATGATGCAGGATGAAACGGAGAAAAAACAAACTGTGGCTGAATCCGGATCAGGTGATATTCTTTCTGAGCGTGAGCAGATATTAAACAGACTTTCAGATACGCAGAAAAAGGTTTTGGCGGCATTTCCTGAAAAAGAGGCGGTAAGCACAGATAAGCTTGTGAAAAACGGCGTTGATGTCGCGGATGTGCTGTCATCTCTTACTGTTCTTGAAGTATACGCGGCAATAGAATCACTGCCGGGCGGTCTTTACCGCAAAAAAATATAACATATATCCTAAAAGGAGAAATATTCCAATATGGCAAATAATCTTGTAATAATGGAGTCACCTACAAAGGCAGGTACCGTGAAAGGCTACCTTGGTTCAGGCTATAAGGTCGTAGGATGCACGGGTCACGTCAGGGATCTCCCCAAAAGCACACTGGGAATTGATGTTGACAATGATTTTGCGGCTAAGTATATAAATATTCGCGGAAAAGGCGACCTTATAAAGTCGTTAAAAAAAGAAGCAAAGAATGCAGATAAAATATTCCTTGCAACGGACCCTGACCGCGAGGGCGAGGCGATAGCGTGGCATCTTTCCGAGGCTCTTTCCATTCCCGAGGAAAAAATAAAGCGCGTCACATTTAATGAGATCACAAAAAAAGCGGTAAAAGCCGGTATGAAGAATCCCCGTAAGATAGATATGGGACTTGTTAATTCACAGCAGGCACGCCGTATACTTGACCGTATTGTGGGTTATAAGTTAAGTCCGTTCCTTTGGAAAACCATCAAAAGCGGTCTGTCTGCAGGACGCGTGCAATCAGTTGCTACCCGTATAATAGTTGAGCGTGAGGATGAAATACGCGCTTTTGTCCCTGAGGAATATTGGACCGTTGATGTGATGCTGGAAAACAAGAACCGCGGCAAGATCAAGGCGAAATTCCACGGTGATGTAAACGGTAAGATCGCCCTTCATTCCGAAACTGAAACTATGAAAGTTGTTGAGGCTGTAGAGGGCAAGGAATTTTCTGTTAAATCTGTAAAAAAGGCGATTCGTGTAAAAAATCCCGCGCCGCCCTTTACAACATCTACACTTCAGCAGGAAGCCTCAAGAAGACTTGGCTTCCAGTCACAGCGTATAATGCGTGTGGCGCAGGAGCTTTATGAGGGTATCAACTTGGGTAGCTCCGGGGGCACGCAGGGTCTTATCACATATATGCGTACAGACTCACTGCGTATTGCGGATGAAGCAGCAGAAGCTGCAAGAGAGTATATAGTTGACAAGTACGGCGCGGAGTTTTACCCCAAGGAGCGCCGTGTTTATAAGACAAAAGCCGGTGCCCAAGATGCTCACGAGGCGATACGCCCGTCAAATCTTTCTTTTGAGCCGGATAAGATCAAAAAGATGCTTACAACGGATCAGTACCGTCTTTATAAGCTGATCTGGGATCGCTTTATGGCGAGCCAGATGGCATCTGCGGAGCTTGATACGGTAACCGCTGATATTGAGGCAGGCGGATATATATTCCGTTCAAGCGGATATACTGTGAAATTCCAGGGATATATGACGCTTTACGAGGAGGCAGAGGATTATGTGGCACAGAGTGCCGCAGATACCGATACTCCCGAGAAGAGTATACGACTTCCCAAAATAGATGATGGTGATGTGCTTCGCCACGATGTTACACATCCTTCCAAACACTTCACAGAAGCTCCGCCAAGGTACAACGAGGCTTCCCTCGTAAAATTCCTTGAAGAGCGTGGCATAGGCCGTCCCAGTACGTTTGCTACAATCATTACCACCATAATTACGCGCGGATATGTGGTGCGTGAGGGTAAATCCCTTAAGCCCACCGAGCTTGGTGAACTTACAACCAAGCTTATGGTTGACAGCTTCCCGAACATCGTTGATTACGAGTTTACTGCAAACATGGAAACCGAGCTTGACGAAATTGCTAACGGTGTTGACACTGTCAGCGGTGTACTTCACGGTTTTTACGATGATTTTGCCCGCAGTCTTGAAATTGCCGAAAGCACGGTGGATAAGGCGGCATATGCGCCGCCGGTGGAAGAAACCGATATTATCTGCGATAAATGCGGCGCGAAAATGATAGTGAAAAACGGAAGATACGGAAAGTTTGCCGCTTGTCCCAACTATCCGGAGTGCAAGAATACCAAACCGCTTACAAAGAATGCCGCTACCGAGGAAGAGAAGACTGAAGCGACTGATATGGTATGTGACAAGTGCGGAAGCCCAATGGTACTGCGTGCCGGAAGGTTCGGAAGCTTCTATGCATGCTCACGTTATCCCGAGTGCAAGACTACAAGGCAAATAACAAAGGAGCTTGGTGTAAACTGCCCGAAGTGCGGGGCAAAGATCGTGGTTAAAAAGGGCAAGAACCGTTCGGTATTCTATAGCTGCGAACGCTATCCTGAGTGTGATTTTTCATCGTGGGATATGCCGACCGATGAAAAATGTCCGGAATGCGGTGAAATGCTTTACCGTAAGAAGGGTAAGCCCTATCTCATCTGCAAGAGCAACGGCTGCGGATACAAGAGAGAAATTGAGGAAAACAATGGAAGTGCAGAATAACATTCCGCCGATCAATGTGGTAGGCGCAGGGCTTGCGGGATGCGAGGCGGCGTGGCAGATCGTGAAATCCGGCATCCCCGTAAGGCTTTACGAGATGAAGCCGGAAAAATATTCCCCTGCACACCACTCGCCGGGATTTGCGGAGCTTGTGTGCTCCAATTCTCTGCGTTCCAATATGCTTTCAAACGCCGTAGGCGTGCTGAAAGAGGAGATGAGGATTCTCGGTTCGCTGATAATTGAGGCGGCTTATGCATCCGAAGTGCCTGCCGGCAGCGCACTTGCCGTTGACAGAGAATTATTTTCCGACTATATAACCAAAAAGCTTAAAGAGCATCCCCTTGTTGAGATTATCTCGGGTGAAGTTACGGAAATCCCCAATGGAATCACCGTTATAGCAAGCGGTCCGCTTACCTCGGAGGCGCTTTCAAAATCTATAGGTGCGCTTATCGGCGAGGATTATCTCAGCTTCTTTGATGCTGCGGCACCGATCGTCAGCTTCGATTCGATTGATATGTCGAAGGCGTTCTACGCCTCGCGTTACGGAAAAGGTGAGGCATCCTACATCAATTGCCCCTTTACAAGAGAGGAATATGACCGATTCTATGAGGCGCTTATCAATGCCGAGGAAGCAGAGCTGAAGGATTTTGACAAGGCAGGACAACTTAAGGTGTTTGAGGGCTGTATGCCCGTTGAGGTAATGGCGAAGCGAGGACATGATACACTCCTTTTCGGGCCGATGAAGCCGGTGGGCATAACCGTACCCCAGACGGGTGAGGAAGCATATGCCATAGTACAGCTCCGACAGGAGAATTCCGCTAAGAGCATGTACAACATCGTCGGATTCCAGACACATCTTAAATTCCCCGAGCAGAAGCGAGTGTTCGGAATGATACCGGGACTTGAAAATGCGGAGTTTTTACGCTACGGGGTGATGCACCGCAATACGTTTATGAATTCACCTAAGCTGCTTACACCCGCATACATGATGCGAAGCCGTCCGGGTCTGTTTTTTGCAGGTCAGATGACCGGTGTTGAGGGGTATGTGGAAAGCGCATCCTCGGGACTTGTTTCCGGTCTAAATGCGGCGCGTTTTGCCTTGGGGCTTGAGCCTATGATTTTCGAAAGCGAAAGCGTGATAGGCTCGCTTGCCGCATATGTCAGCGATGAAGGCGTTGTGAATTTTCAGCCCATGAACGCCAATTTCGGGCTTGTGCGCGCTCTTGATCATAAGGTCAAAGGCGGAAAACGTGCCCGTGCTGAGGCTATGGGCGCAAGAGCAGTAGAGTATATTAAGGCATACGCCGAGGGTGAACAGAAATAATTAAAATTTTAGGAGAGCTGTGATGAATAAGCTTCCGCTTCCTATGGAAGAACTCGAAGAAAAAATCGGTTATAAATATAAAAACAAGCAGCTTCTTTTGACAGCCCTTACACATTCGTCTTATGCAAACGAATGTAAGCCCAGGGGAGAGAATGCGGAGTATAATGAGCGCCTTGAATTCCTCGGGGATTCGGTGCTGTCAATAATAGTCAGCGACTATTTGTTCCGAAATTACCCCGATACGCCTGAGGGTGATCTTACGCGAATCCGTGCAAGTGCGGTCTGTGAGAAAACTCTCGGAAAGCTGGCGCGTGACCTTGGACTTGGGAATTATATGCGTCTCGGTCACGGAGAGGAAATGGGACACGGCAGAGAGCGTATTTCTATACTTGCCGATGCTTTTGAAGCGCTTCTTGCTTCCCTTTATCTTGATTCCGGCTCCCGTGATGCGGTGGAAGCATTTCTCATGCCGAGTGTCATTCCCGAAATCAAGCAGTTCGTGGAAAACGGCAAGAACAAGGACTATAAAACACTTCTCCAACAGATCGTTCAGCAAGAACGCGGCGAAATACTCGAATATGTGCTTACGGGCGAAAGCGGTCCCGACCATGCAAAGGAGTTTACCGTTGAGGCGCGTCTTAACAGCAACGTCATCGGACACGGGAAGGCCAAAAGTAAGCGTGAGGCGGAACAATTGGCGGCAAAAGAGGCGCTTGTTCTGTTCGGAGATAAATGAGACATATAAACATTCCCGTATTCATCCCACATCTTGGATGCCCAAACAACTGCGTTTTCTGCAATCAGCGGCGCATATCGGGGAAGATGGATTTTGATATAGCTTCCGTAAAGGATGAGCTTGAGCGTGCGTTTGAAACTGTGGATTATTCTGACTCCGAGGTAGAGATAGCATTTTTCGGCGGAAGCTTCACCGGCATCGACAGAGGTGATATGCTGTATCTTCTCGGTCTTGCGAAGCACTATATCCGCGAAGGCAAGGCAAGCGCGGTGCGGCTGTCCACACGTCCGGATTATATTGATCACGAGATACTTGATATTTTGAAGTCACACGGCGTTACGGCTATAGAATTGGGGCTTCAAAGCATGGCGCAGGATGTGCTTGCCGCATCAAAGCGCGGACATACAGCAGAGTGCGCGGAAGCCGCTTGCCGAATGATAAAGGAGCACGGATTTAATCTTGTGGGACAGATGATGATAGGCCTTCCTATGTCCACGGAACAGAGTGAGGTCGAAACGGCGAGAAAAATCGTTTCCCTTGGCTGTGATGCGGCACGGATATATCCCACGGTGGTATTTACCGAAACCGAGCTTTGCGAAATGATGAATAGAGGCGAATATATGCCGCTGACGCTTTCTGAAGCGGTACAGCGTTCCGCGGATGTGCTCACGGTGTTTGCTGAAAGCGAGATTCCCGTTATACGGCTTGGACTCTGTGCGGCGGACAACCTTTTCGAGCCGGGGACTATAGCGGCAGGCGAATATCACAGCGCTGTAGGCGAGATGGTGTACTCGGAGCTTTATTACAGAAAAATACGCGCTTTCATAGAGGCAAACGGGCTGACCGACAAGCTTTCCGGGCGCGATATACGGATTCATGTACCTATTGGCGAGGTTTCAAAGGTGTCTGGGCAGAAGCACATGAATAAACTGAGGCTTCAAAGGGAATACGCTGTGAAGAGCGTGAAAACAATCGAAAACCCATCACTTAGTCGGTACAATATAACGATAGAATGTTAAAGGCGAAGCGTAGGCTTCGCGGAAATATAACGAGGGAAAGGAGATAACCAAATATGTATTTAAAATCACTTGAGCTGTTCGGTTTCAAGTCCTTTCCCGACCGCACTGTGCTTAATTTCGACCGCGGTGCAACGGTGGTAGTAGGACCTAACGGGAGCGGAAAATCCAATATTTCCGATGCTATGCGTTGGGTGCTTGGTGAGGTGTCATCAAGACAGATACGCGGTACAAAAATGGAGGACGTTATCTTCGGCGGTACTGATGACCGAAAGCAGATGAATTTCGCCGAGGTGTCGGTTACTTTCGATAACTCCGACCGTCAGATGGACACCCCTTACGATGAAGTTTCCGTAACACGCCGCTACTACCGAAAGGGCGAGAGCGAATATTTTATTAACAGAAAACCCGTAAGACTTCGTGATATTCATGAGCTTTTCATGAATACGGGCGTTGGCAGAGAGGGATATTCCATTATCGGTCAGGGACGTATTGCGGAGATAATTTCACGAAAGAGCGAGGATCGCCGTTCTATTTTCGAGGAAGCGGCAGGTATATCCAAATACCGCTATAAGAAAGAAGAAGCGGAGAATAAGCTGTCGGGAGTTGATGATAATCTTACAAGACTTCGCGATATTATGTCCGAGCTTGAGGGACGCGTTGGCCCCCTTGAAAGAGAGTCAGAAAAGGCTAAAAAATATCTCGAATATTTTGAGATAAAGAAACGCGACGACGTTTCTATCTGGATCTACGATACGGATAAGCTTTCCGCTGACCTTAAAGAGGCGGAAGACCGCTTGAAGCTTGCGAAAAACGAACTTGATATAGTCAGCGAAGCTCTTGAAACGCTGGAAAATCAGAACGAGCGTGTGTATGAGGCTTCCCAAGAGTCGAAATACAAACAGGAACAGTTACAATCCCGAATAGGCGAAACAAGAAACGCATCACATGAGCTTGACAGCAAAATAAGACTTACGGAAAACGATATTGCGCACAGAGAGGTGCAGATTTCGGAAAAAACGGATGCGAAACAGAAATTTGCGGAGCGTATGGCACAGCTTCAAGCGCTTCTTGCGGAAAAAGGGGATGCACTGAAGCAGGCTGTCCTCAAAGCAGATGAGCTTACCGCACAGCTTGAAGAAACCGCGGCTAAAAGTGAGAATGCTAAAGAAAAACGCGATATGCTTCGCGAAAAGCTTGAAGCGGAGCTTGTCCGGCTTAAGGGCGGCGAGGAAAAGTTAGTAGATCTCCGTATACGCCTTTCGGTACTTGACACCAACGAGAAAACTGACAGCGACAAAGCGGAATCTCTTAAAGCAGAGATCGAAAAATATACGGAAAGCCTTAACATGCTGGAAGCCCGTGCCCAAAAAGCCGATAAGGTAATAGCCGATTATCGGGCTAAGTGTGATGAATTTAATTCTAAGATGGCTGTGCTCAGCAGCGAAGCAGAAAAGCTTAAAGGCGAAAAGCAGGAGCTTATTGATAAGGCAAACGAGGTTTACCTTGAATATACAGCAAAAAAGCACCGCATTGATGCTATCCGCCGTATGGAGGAGTTGTTTGAGGGATATGCCCAGAGCGTGCGCTTTGTAATGAGCGAATACGATGCCGGACATATTGAGGGAACTAAGCGTGTGTCCGATATGGACTCGGCAAGCGGAAGAATATACGGGCCTGTATCAAGGCTTATCAATGTGGGCGCTAGATATACGTTGGCTATTGAAACCGCGCTTGGTGCAAACATACAGAATATAATAGTCGACGACGAGAATACCGCTAAGGCGGCTATCCGTCATTTGAAGAATAAGAATGCCGGAAGAGCAACTTTCTATCCCATAAGCTCCATGAAGCCCCGTTACAGTCAAATTCCCGAGGCGGAGTGCGCAAAGTACGAGGGATATCTCGGCACTGCGGACAAGGTTATAGAGTTCGATGAGAAATTCGGCGGTGTCATAAGAAATCTTCTTGGCGCTACGCTTATATTCGATAATATCGATAACGGTGCGGCAATGGCAAAGGCTACGGGCTATAAGGTGCGCGTGGTGACTCTTGACGGACAGATCATAAACGCCGGCGGTTCATTTACGGGCGGTTCGGCGAAGCGTGATTCGGGTATGCTTACCCGCCGTACCGAAACCGAAACGCTGAAACGTGATTCGGAAGCGCTTAATGCGAAATTAGAGGAGCTTAAGCGGGAGCAGGTAAAGTGTGACAATGCCATAAATGCCAAAAGCAAGGAAGCTTCTGGTATATCTTCGCAGATCGCCATGCTGGAATCCCTTATGGGGGCGGAAAATACACAGCTTGAGGTCATCCGCAGTCAGATCGGCGGAGAGCGCAATATGCGTGCGTCCCTTGAACGCGATCTTGAAGCGGTAAAGACGGATGCAACAAGACGTGCTGAGGGTATCGCCGCAATAAAGGCGGAGATAGAAAGCATTGCCGGAAGCTCCGAGAAGCTTACGGCGGAGCGCGAAAGCGGAATCTCGAAGCTCGGTGAGCTTGAGGAGATAATCGACGACTGCGAACGCCTTAGAAATGAGCTGCTTGTGCGCCGCGCAGAGGCAGGCAAGGATGTTGAACTTGCCACGCTGGAAGTGGAACAGACAAACGCAAGGCTTAACGAAAACGAAAATGAATCTGAGGAAAACGACCGTATTTGTGATGCACTTACAGAGGAAAACGCGGCGGCTTCCGAGAATTTGGTGGCAATGCGCGAGGAGCTTTCCGCGCTGTCGGCTTCCATTGAACAGCTTGAAAATGAGCGTGGAACCACCTTTGCAAAGAATCTTGAGTACGACCAGAAGCTGAATCAGCTTCGTGCTCAGATACGAGAGAAAACAAGCAAGCGTGAGCTTTGCTTCCGCGATCATACTCTTGCGGAGAACCGCGTGAAGAACCTTTCCGATGAGCGTGATAAGCTGACGGAACGTCTTTGGGACGAGTACGAGCTTACTTATTCCACAGCGAAGGAATGCGGATATCCCAAAGTTACCGAGGATAATTACAAGGAAGTTCACACTGAGCTTACGGAATACAAAAATAAGCTTAAGAGCCTTGGCAGTGTAAATGTAAACGCAATTGAAGAATATGCGGAAGTAAAGAGCCGTTACGACTTTATGACGGAGCAGATAGCCGATCTTGAGAAATCCAAGGATAATCTGCTTGAAATCATCGTAAAGCTTGAAACGGAAATGAGGGAAACCTTTACATCAGCGTTTTACGAGATCGACCGCAACTTCAAGACCGTTTTCAGCGAGCTGTTCGGCGGCGGTACTGCCGAGCTGTCGCTTACCGACCCCGAGAACGTGCTCACCAGCGGCATTGAGATCCGCGTAGCACCGCCCGGTAAGGTTATAAAGAGTATGACGCTTCTTTCGGGCGGCGAGCAGGCGTTTGTAGCTATCGCGCTGATATTTGCAATACTCAGAGTGAATCCAACCCCGTTCTGTATCTTTGACGAGGTTGAGGCGGCGCTTGACGATGCAAACGTATTCCGCTTTGCGGACTACCTCAGCCGTTATGCTAAGAGGACACAGTTTATCGTTATTACGCACCGTCGCGGTACTATGGAGATCGCCGACCGTATTTACGGCGTTACCATGCAGGAGCGAGGTATTTCAACAGTTCTGCCCCTTGATATTAACGAGGCAGAGGAGAATTTGGGAGAAACAAAATAAATGGGATTTTTTGACCGACTTAAAGAAGGACTTTCAAAAACCAAAAATGCTATCTTCAAGCAGGTTGACAACCTTTTCAAAAGCTTTGTAAGGGTTGACGAGGACATGCTTGAGGAGCTTGAGGAGCTTCTTATTATGGCTGATGTTGGCGTTAATTCCTCTGAGGCGATAATTGAAGCTCTGCGCGAGAAGATAAAGGATGAGCGTATTACCGAGCCTGAGGATTGCCGTGTTGCTTTACAGTCTATCCTTACGGAAATGATAGGTGACGGCGAGGGGTTGAAGCTTGAAAGCACTCCCAGCGTGATACTTGTTATCGGCGTAAACGGTGTTGGAAAAACCACCTCTATTGCAAAAATAGCAAACAGGCTCAAAAGCCAGAACAAGCGTGTCGTGCTTGCGGCGGCTGATACCTTCCGTGCGGCGGCTATAGACCAGCTTCAGGTATGGGCTGATCGTGTAGGAGTGGAGCTTATAAAGCATACTGAGGGTTCAGACCCGGCGGCGGTAGTGTTTGATGCGGTTTCCGCAGCAAAGAAGCGCGAGGCGGACGTCCTCATAGTTGATACTGCCGGAAGACTTCACAACAAGAAGAATCTTATGGATGAGCTTGCTAAGATAAACCGCGTTATTGAACGCGAGCTTCCGGGTGCATCCCGCGAAACGCTTCTTGTGCTTGATGCAACCACCGGTCAGAATGCTGTAAATCAGGCGAAGGAATTTAAGAATGCGGCGAACATAACCGGACTTGTTCTCACAAAGCTTGACGGTACGGCAAAGGGCGGTATCGTGTTCTCAATTAAAAAAGAGCTTGATATACCCGTGAAATTTATCGGTGTAGGCGAAAAAATGGACGATATGCAGGAGTTTTCCGCAAAAGAGTTTGTTGACGCGCTTTTTGAATCGTGATTTTGAGGATGGATCTATGATAAAATTGGTTCTTGCATCAAGAAATAAGAAAAAAATCAAGGAACTTGAAACTTTACTCGGTTCTCTTACGTCTAAAGTACAGGTGCTGTCCCTTGACGACATCGGATACTCTGATGAAATTGTTGAGGACGGCAACAGCTTCGAGGAAAATTCGCTTATAAAGGCATCCGTGCCTGCAAAGCTCGGTTATATAGGTGTTGCGGACGATTCCGGGCTTACGGTAGATTCTCTTGATGGTGCGCCGGGCATATATTCCGCACGTTACAGCGGCGAGGATGCCACGGATGAGAAAAATAATTCCAAGTTACTTAAGGCGCTTGAAAATGTGCCGGATGATAAGCGCGGTGCGCAGTTCCGAACAGTTGTAACTTGCGCATTCCCGGATGGTACGCATTTTGCAGTGCACGGCGTATGCGAGGGACGTATACTCCATGCACCGGACGGAAATGGCGGATTCGGATATGATCCGCTGTTCTACTACGAGCCATTCGGCAAGACTTTTGCGGCTCTTACGCCCGAGGAGAAGAACTCAGTTAGCCATCGCGGCAAAGCGATGCGTGAGTTTGCGGTGAAATTTAAAGAATATATAGATAACTACGGAGAGAACTGATGTTAACAAGCAAACAGCGTGCCTACCTTCGCGGTATGGCGCAGACATACGATACAATATTTCAGGTAGGCAAGGGCGGTATTTCCGAGAATATGTGCGAGCAGATCTCAAACGCCCTTGAGGCAAGGGAGCTTATTAAGCTTCGCGTTTTGGAAAACTGCGACTACAATGCCAAGGAAGCGGCAAATTTGATTGCCGAGGAAGTGGGAGCGGATGTGGTACAAGTTATCGGTACGAGATTTGTGTTGTACCGCGAGTCTGTTGATCACAAGAAGATAGATCTTTCACTGATAAAATAAAATGGCAACCAGGAAAGAGCGACTTGGAATATACGGCGGTGCTTTTTCACCAATCCATTCGGGACATGTCAGGTCGGCGCATCTTTTTCTTGAAAAGATGGAGCTTGATAAAGTCCTTATAGTACCAACGGCAGTTCCGCCCCATAAGCCGATGATTGCGGATGCAACTGTGGAACAGCGTCTTGAAATGGCACGTCTCGCTTTTGGGGATTCAACGGCATATAAGGGCGGCAGGATCGAAGTGTCCGATTTCGAAGCGGTGAACAAAGAAAAAAGCTATACAGTGCTTACTCTTGAGCATTTTGCGGCATCTGACAGAGAACT
The DNA here is from genome assembly GCA_045644145.1 of Candidatus Flemingiibacterium sp. Lineage (GTDB taxonomy): Bacteria > Bacillota > Clostridia > Oscillospirales > CAG-272 > Flemingiibacterium. The sequence continues at coordinate 28,320 of JAZRGK010000025.1, read as the reverse complement.
TTTTCTGCTTGTTGGAACGGATATGTTTTTTACCCTCGGGAAGTGGTATCGTTCTGACGACATATTTTCTCTTGCGGAGATAGTGCTTATCAGACGGGAAACAGACGAGATCAATACCCCGGCTATAGAACAAAAAAAGGCAGAATATACCGAGAAATTCGGTGCGCGCATCCACGAAATCTGCGAAACGCCGATAGTTATATCCTCTACCGAGCTTAGATCATCTCTTAAAGCTAATGGGGAAACAGATGACTATATTCCAATGCGCGTGGCAAGATATATAAAAGAAAACGGTCTTTATAGGAAAAACGATAATGATAACTGAATTACAAGAAGAAGCCCTCTTGGAGCTTCGCGGCAAAATATGCCCGTATATGAGCGAAAAACGGTTAGCACACACCTATGCCGTAGAACGGGAGATATGTGAACTTAGCCATGTGTACGCGCCGGAAGATGAGTTTTCTCTCAGAGCAGCGGCTTTGCTTCATGATATCACAAAGGAACTTCCTTTTATAAAACAGTTGCAAATATGCGAGGAATCAGGTATAGCATATACGGCAGAGGAAACATATACACCGAAAATTTTTCATTCTCGTACAGCCGAAGCGGTTATAATGAGAGATTTCCCTGAATATGCGGAAGAAAAAATACTTTCTGCAATAAGATGGCACACTACCGGTCATAGCGGCATGAATATTTGTGAAATACTCATGTTCCTCGCAGACTTTATAGAGGATACTCGTACATTTGAGTCCTGCGTGGAGCTGCGTAGATTTTTCTATGACGGTTTATTGCTTGCGAGTGATGATGAAAGCAAGCAGAAGCTTTTGAAAAATACAATGATTATGGCGTTTGATATGACGATAAACGAGCTTGTTGGTGACAGAAAGCCTATACATGCCGACACTGTGGCGGCAAGAAACAGCTTTCTTTTAATGTCGAGGTGAACTGATAGATGAAAGGGCAAATGAATAAAAGACGTCCGAGAAAGGGCAGAGTCGCTGTAGGGAAGATAGTACTTATTGCTGTAAGTGCGGTGATTTTCCTATCTATTGCGGGTGTAGCAACATTTCTTGAAGTCTACAGACCGTCTGTAGATACCGATGTTCCGCCGTTTATGGTGGATACAGTTGAGCCTGACAGTACAGGGCAGTCAGATGACGGAACTAATGATACCGAGGATGTTCCACCGGAAAACGTATATCTGCGCGATACGGAGATTGTGAATTTTCTGGTTATGGGACGGGATAAGGAGGCATGGAACACGGATGTAATGATGATAGTAAACTTCAACATGCGTGAGAGCAACCTCAGTGTCCTGCAGATACCGCGCGATACCTATACAGAGCTTGACGGCATGCACGGAAGAATTAATACCATGATGAAAATAAAGCGTAATGCCGCATACAGCGAAAACCCAAAGCTTAACCAGATAGAGCTTCTTAAAGCGGGTATGCAGAAGACCGCAGAAGCACTCGAAAAGAGTCTTTGCATACAGATAGACGGATATGCTATTGTAAATCTTGAGGGCTTCCGTAATATTATCGATGTTATCGGTGGCGTATATATGGATGTACCATACGAAATGCATTACGAGGATCCGGATCAGGACTTATATATCCATTTAAACAAAGGACCTCAAACTCTGTGGGGCAAGGAAGCGGAGATGTTTGTACGTTACCGCTCAGGTTTTGTTCAGGGCGATATCGGACGTATGAATTCACAGAAGATATTTTTGACGGCGCTGTTTAAGCAGCTCACGTCAAGTCTGTCCATTTCTACAGTACCGCAGCTTGCGGAGCAGGCTATAAAACATGTCACAACAGATGTAGCTCTTGCCGATATAATCATATACGCAAAAGAACTGCTCTCCGTTGATATGGAAAATGTGTCTATGATGACGCTTCCGGGACAGGATTGCCGTGCAACATCGGGGGCATGGTACTATATTATGCACCGTGCTGATACCCTTGATGTAATAAACCGCTATTTTAATGTTTATAACCTTCCCATAACTGAAGAAATGTTTGACTCGTCAAATGCATTTACCGATGAGGACTTTCCTGCATTCGCAAAAATCTATTTTGCCGAAGCGTCAGGTGCAGTGGTTGAAACCGCAGATAAAATAGACGAGGATGGCATAAACATCCCCACATACTGATTTTGGAAATTTTATAATATACTGTGAAAGGAACTTATATGGAAAACAAACTTGATATGATAACTCCCGAAAATCATCCGGAGCTTGCAAACGCCGATCCGCTGGAGATCGCCAAAACTCTCGTGCATGTGCTTGACATGAAAAAAGGCAGGGATATAAAGCTTCTCCGTGTGGCGGATCAGACTGTAATCGCCGATTATTTCGTAATATGCGGCGGTACATCTAACACCAATATAAAAGCGCTTGCCGGTGAGGCTGAGTATAAGTTGGGACTTTGCGGAGTTGCTCCCCATCGCATTGATGGCTACTCTGAGGGGGAGTGGATTGTCCTCGACTTCGGATGTGTTATGGTGCATATTATGAACCGCGACAGCCGTGACTTCTATAAGCTTGAAAAGCTTTGGGGGGAAGCAGAATCGGTGGATATTTCGGATATTTTGGTACAGTAAAAAAATAATAATATAAAAAGAGGAAATACTATGAAATACGATTTCAGCGCCATTGAAAAGAAATGGCAGGACAAATGGGACGCCGAGGGTGTATTTAAAGCAACCGAAGACCGCTCAAAGCCTAAATTCTACGGACTCGTTGAGTTCCCCTATCCCAGCGGTGCAGGCATGCACGTTGGTCATATCAAGGCTTATTCCGGTCTTGAGGTGGTTTCGAGAAAAAGACGCATGCAAGGATATAATGTACTGTTCCCTATGGGATTTGATGCATACGGTCTGCCTACCGAAAACTACGCTATCAAAACAGGTATTCATCCCCGTAAGGTTACGGATATGAACATCGAGAAGTTTACTTCTCAGCTTAAGCGTGTTGGCTTCTCCTTTGATTGGAGCCGAGTTATAGATACTACTGAAGAGGACTACTACAAGTGGACACAGTGGATATTCAGGAAGATGTTTGACGCAGGACTTGTGTTCCGCGCAACTACTCTTGTAAATTACTGCCCTCACTGTAAGTGCGTGCTGTCAAACGAGGACTCTCAGGGCGGCAAGTGTGATATCTGCCACAGCGATGTTGTGCAGAAGTCCAAGGACGTATGGTATCTCCGCATAACCGAATATGCGGACAAGCTTCTCGAAGGTCTTGACAAGGTAGATTATCTTCCCAACGTTAAGCTTCAGCAGGAAAACTGGATCGGGCGCTCCGAGGGTGCTTTCGCAAACTTCGCCATTGCGGGTACAGACGATTTCCTGCGCATTTACACAACAAGATGCGACACAATGTTTGGCGTTACCTTCATGGTAATCGCTCCCGAGCATCCAATTATCGAAAAATACCGTGATCGCATATCCAACATAGACGCACTTGATGCATACAAGGAAGAGTGCGCGAAGAAGACCGAGTTCGAGCGTACACAGCTCGTGAAGGACAAGACCGGTGTGCGTATTGAGGGGCTTTCCGCCATTAACCCCGCAAACGGCAAGGAAATTCCGATCTACATCTCCGACTATGTTATGATGGGCTACGGCACAGGAGCTATTATGGCTGTTCCTGCCCACGATGAGCGCGACTATGACTTTGCAAAGAAGTTCGGTATTGATATAATCGAGGTTATAAAGGGCGGCGACATCACCAAGGAAGCTTATACCGGTGATGGCGAGATGGTCAACTCTGACTTCCTTAACGGTATCAAGACCAAGAAGGAAGCTATTGAAACCATGCTTAAGTATCTCGACGAAAAGGGCGTTGGCGAAAAGGGTATACAGTACAAGATGAAGGACTGGGCGTTCAACCGTCAGCGTTATTGGGGCGAGCCTATTCCGATAATTCATTGTCCGCACTGCGGAATGGTGGGTGTTCCCTATGAGGAGCTTCCGCTGAAACTGCCCAATGTTGAAAACTTTGCCCCCGGCGAGGGCGGCGAGTCGCCCCTTGCCAAGATTGATTCCTTCGTAAACTGCACCTGCCCCAAGTGCGGCGGCGCGGCAAAACGCGAAACTGACACCATGCCTCAGTGGGCAGGTTCGTCCTGGTACTTCCTCAGATACTGCGATCCGCACAATGATAAGGAGTTTGCATCTAAGAAAGCGCTTGACTACTGGATGCCCGTTGACTGGTACAACGGCGGTATGGAGCACGTTACACGTCACCTTATCTACTCACGTTTCTGGCACCGCTTCCTTTACGATATAGGTGCGGTTCCCGTTGACGAGCCTTACGCAAAGCGTACAGCTCAGGGACTCATCCTCGGTCCGGACGGAGATAAAATGTCAAAATCCAAGGGCAATGTAGTAGACCCTAACGACGTAGTAGACAAGTTCGGTGCGGATGTTCTTCGCGTATATGTACTATTTATGGGCGATTATTCTTCCGCTACTCCTTGGAGCGATGATTCCGTGCGCGGATGCAAACGATTCCTCGACCGTGTTGCCGGACTCTGCGATATGGTAAAGGGTGAGGGTGCTACGGCTAAGCTTGAATCATCCTTCCACAAGGCGATAAAGAAGGTGTCTCTCGATATTGAAGACATGAAGTTCAATACTGCTATTGCAACCCTCATGAGTCTTATCAACGAGATCTACGACTGCGGTTCTTTTACAAAAGATGAGCTTGGCGCGTTCGTGCGTCTGCTTTCTCCCTTCGCACCTCATATTGCAGAGGAAATTTGGGAGAGCCTTGGAAACAAGGAGCTTTGCGCAGTTGCGGCATGGCCTGAGTGGGATGAGGCGAAGACTGTTGACTCTACCGTGGAAATCGCGGTTCAGGTAAGCGGCAAGCTGAAGTTCACCAAGGAGATTCCTGCGGATACATCCAAGGAAGATGCTATTGCGCTTGTTAAAGCGGATGAGCGCATGAAGCCTTTCCTTGAGGGCAAGACCATTGTGAAGGAAATCAGCGTTCCCGGTAAGATTGTTAATATAGTTGTTAGATAAAGCGAACGTGCCGTCGGACGAAAAGTCCGACGGCGATGCGCTTTTTGCAGAAGGTGGTACAGTATTTGTTTGGGCTTTTTAAAAAAATTTCGCCAAATTTAGTCTAACTACTTGACATAAGCAGCGTTTTATAGTATAATATTCGGAGAGATAAAAAAACACTACACTGTTTATCTCGGAAAACCGAAAGCGGTTTTCTGTGCACTTGCGGAGGGAGGGAATTTAGAATGGCAGAAGTCAGAGTAAAAGAGAATGAATCGCTCGACAGCGCTCTTCGCAGATTTAAGAGACAGTGCGCAAGATCCGGAGTTCTTTCCGAGCTTCGTAAGAGAGAACATTACGAAAAGCCCAGCGTAAAGCGCAAGAAGAAATCTGAAGCAGCAAGAAAGCGCAAGTCCAAATAATTACCGCAAGTTAATTTAATGAGTTAAAAAGGAAGATGCGAGCATCTTCCTTTTTAATTGCACTAAAGCCCCAAAAAACAATCCCCACTCTGCAAATAGTGGGGATTGTTTTGAGTATAGTGGAATTATGTCTCGACTTCCGGTTCTTCATTGATATTTTCCGTGACATAGAGCGTTTTTGCGGCGCGCTTACGCTTTATTATCTGCTCCGTTACGATCAGGATAACAAGAAGCACATGAGATGCCGCGGATATGATGATTCCGTATCCTACACAGTCGGGACGATAGTAAAGCTCAAGGGTATGTGTGCCCTCTGTAAGCTCCACTGCGGTCAAGGCTTCAAGTATGGGAGCGGTCACTGCTTCTTCGCCGTCAACGTATATCTTCCAGCCCTCGTCATATGGGATGGTCAGCATAAACGTGGTTCGGTTTTCAGGAACGGTTACAGTGCCCGTAAAGCTGCTGTCGGTAAAGCTTTCGATATTGTAGCCGTATTCGGCAATGCGCGGCATAACTTCCCGGAACAGCGCCTCGTCAAGGTAGTAGAAATAATCTGCACTGCTTGAAATATAGAGGTCATCCGCATCAAGAGTCAGCGTGACGATGGAAGGTTCGTTCGGGGTAAGACGACCGAGGGAAACTATGCGGTAGGTTTCGTTTGTGAAGTATTCGGAGATTTCCGCGCCGTTTAATTTGAGTGTGGCATCGCGTTTGTACTCGCTTGGGAAGAACACAAATACCTCGTAATCGTTTTGGGGGATCAGTTCAAAGTTTAGCTTGGACTCATAGCCGTTTTGCGCCTTTTTGTACTTGCGGTGTCCGGTGACATAAGCAGTGTCGATGTTATCTGTTGTGGGAGCAATATCGCTGTACGGCTTGAAAATCTCTATAGGCTCATCTTCACCGAGAATTACGCCAAAAAGCTCGTTCATACGCTCAAAGGGAGATTCGTAAGTGTCAAGGTCAACCTCAGCCATTTCTTCGGATACCATGTATCCTATGGGGAGCGCGTATTCGTTTTTGTAAACGGAGATGTAATTTTCATTGTCTGACCATATCGATTCTCCCCATAGGTCGTTCAGCTTTTTGGAGTTTTCGGCAAGCATATACTTTACTCCAAGCAAGCTGTCAGACACGGGGGTGCCGCCAAGATATTTTGACCAATGTGATTTTGAAGCATAGCCAAGCTCCTGCAGGAAGTCTATCTGCTTGGCGTTGAGTGTAGAGGTCGAGTTGGAGAGACCGCGGATGTTAAGAGTGAAGTTGTCGTTGGTCTTTCGGTGGTCAGTCTTTTCTGCACGGTAGAATGAGGTGTCGTTCTCGTTCATCCAATCTGCTGCAGGCGTCCACTTATCAATAAATGAACGGTATGATGTCCGTGAACTGTAGCGCACATCTTCGTCAAGAGAAACTACTTCCGCAAGACCGTTGCAGAACAGTTCCAATAAGACGAATACGCACAAGATAGACGGCAGTGCACCTTCAAGCCATCCTCTGTTGCATCCGGCAAGCAGAATCATATACACAGCAATGCATGCGATGCCAAACCATATTCCCATAAGGTCATCGAGATTCTCGTACTCGAGCTTCTGAAGAAGCACAAGGATAAGCCCGAGCACCGCTCCTGTACCGAGTATTATGCGGTTGTCAAAGGATTCGATATGCTCAAAGGCAAGATATGCTATAACTATGAATATGAAGCACAGCATGAAGCTGTAGCGGTAGTTCAGCCAATTTGGACGCTGGAAGCCGTGCCATATTAGATCAAGTGTGGTGCTGTTGAAGCTGAACACGAAGAAAGCGGTGATGAGACCGAACGCAATCTTTTTTCTCGGTGTGATCTCTTTAATGAGGAAGAACACCGGGAGAAGAATGAGCGTAAGCGTACCGGAAAATACGAACGGCAAACCTTCGGGACGCACCGTGTCGTAGGATGCAGGATACATTTTGGATATAAGATCAAGGAAGTCAAATCGCTGCAGAAAATCGTAATTTGGCTCTGAAAATGTGGTTTTTCCGAAGCTCAAGGAATAGTACGCAGGCAGAATGATACTGGATGCCATTCCTACGGCAATAATTGAATACAGTGCCATTCGCCCAAGCGCTTTAGGAAAGTGTGCTTTTTCGTCAAGAGGATTGCGTTCCTCGGGTGTTGACATGAAGTAGTAGAAGAAGAAATACGCCGCAACTCCGATACATACCATGTATCCGATGTAGTAGTTAGAAAACAGTGCTGTAGCGAGGGTGAAAACATAGAGCTTGAATTTTCCGTACTTGATAAGAGATTCGATACCAAGGAGTATGAGGGGGAAAAACAGTACACAGTCTATCCACATGGTGTTGTGCTGCATTACCACCGCATAAGAGGTTAATGCGTAAATAACCGAAAAGATAAGCTCATTTGTGGGCTTTGTGGGATGCGATTTGTGCAGGTATACACACATATTGAAGCCGCAAAGACCGCATTTTAAAAGAAGCATGGTGTAAAGGGATTCGGTTATCATGCCCTCTGGGAAAAGCGCGGTGATAACCGTAAAGGGGCTTGCCAGATAATAGGCTACAATTCCGAGAAATTCTCCGCCAAGCGCACGCTCAAAAGAGTAGAGGATACCCTGCTCCCCGCGGAAAAAGTCGCGCATGGCCTCAAAGTAGTACACATACTGACCGTTAAGATCAAGCACCAGCACCGAGTTTTCTCCAAATGGATACACCTTCATTGCGGTGTATATAAGTGCCATTATAATTACAGGCAGGAAAAACGCGGAGAAGGCATGATTCATCCCGTAAAACTGCGCGGAGATCCGTTTGAGGGGATTTCGGGAGAAGCAGATACCGTTTTTGGTATCTGACAAGGCTTTTGAGTTGTCATTCATTGTTTTTTGTTGATCCTTTCGGTGGATTTTTATATGGCTGGATGGAGAGAGCATAAAAGAATTATTTACTATCGCCGTTTTTGTGATCTATACGGCGTATGCTTTTTTCAAGCTTGATTCGCGGTATTGTAAGGTCGCGGCCGCATGTCTCGCAGACAATACGGATATCGCTTCCGACGCGCAGTACGCGAAAATGCACGCTTTTATCAGAACAAGGATGCGGCTTTTTCATTTCGATGATGTCACCGACAGCTATTTGGGGAATAGATCGCATGAAAAACACCTCACAATAAATTTATACAAATAAAAGTATACCACATTTTGCCGCGCTTGTACAGTGTTTTGGAAAAATTCATGCAGAAAGATCGAAATTTATGTTAAAAATCCTCTTTTTAACATGCCTTGTGGATGCGCGGATAGAGCGAATCGTAAAGTATATGTAAAAACGCTTATTTGCTTGATTTTGTTTGTGCGTAATTCATAAATCGCTTGTAATTTTATGGGTTTCCCTTGACTTTTATTTTTTTGTTGTGTATAATTGTGTGGGGGAGTGTTTTTTCGGAGAATATATGCCGCTTACCCCTTACAAAACATAATACATTTACATACCCGAAAGGAAACGGTGAAATGAAAACAACGACCGTTAAAGGAATCGAAATTTCCGCGCTGTCCCTTGGTACGGTGCAGCTCGGCCTTAACTATGGAATCAACAACACAGGCGGTAAGCCGGACCTCGCTACATCGTTCAGTATCCTTGATGCGGCTATGGAGTGCGGCATAAATACGCTTGATACCGCTGCCGCATACGGTGACTCTGAGGAGGTTATCGGAAAGTGGCTTGCTACAAAGGCGGCTTCCGAGCATCCCATGATCGTTACCAAGATTTCCGGATTCGATTTTTCTTCCATTGACGCGCTCAGAGCGTGCATCCGCGAAAAAGTGGAAACATCCAAGAAGCATTTGGGGCTTGCTCAGATTCCCGTGCTCATGCTGCACCATTTTAAGGAAGCGGTGGGACACGAGGAGGATATTAAAACCGTATTCCGTGAGCTTAAGGAATCGGGAGATATACTTTTCTCGGGTACATCAGCGTATTCCGATGACGATTACGGCAAGATAGCCGAGTGTGGCTTTGATGCTGTTCAGATACCCCTTAACATTTTCGACTGGGTTCAGATCGAAAACGGCGGACTTAAGAAGCTTCACGACGCCGGAATGATGATATTCGTCCGCAGCGTGTACCTGCAGGGACTTGTGTTTAAGAACCCCGATACGCTTGAGCCTCATATGGAATTCTGCCGTGATACGCTTGTTAAATATCGCGCTCTGTGCGAGAAATACAACCTTTCTCCTGCAGCACTTGCGATATCCTATGCTTCAAGCTTAAAGGAAGTAACAAGCCTTGTTTTAGGCTGTGAAACCGTAGAACAGGTCAAGGCGAATGCGGCGCTGTTTGCTGAAGCTATCGAGTTTACGGATGACCAGATCGCCGAGATACGCGAGGCGTTTATAAATACTGAAAAGCGTGTACTTAATCCCGGACTTTGGAATCCGGCAAAATAAATAGGACTTTAATTTTAGGAGGAATATAATTATGAATTTCCCGTTTGGAGATAAGCCAATACGCATTGGTATTCTTGGTATGACCGAGGGTAATGCGCATCCTTTTTCATGGAGCGCAATGATCAACGGCTACGACAAGGATGAAATGTACAAGTGGACACATGAGCTGTATCCTACAATTCCGGACTATCTCGGAAAGCAGCCTGCCGAAACCTTTGGTATGCCCGGCGTTAAAGTTACACATGTGTGCTTTACAGGATATGAGGATCGCGCAATGGCTGAGAACTGTGCTCGCGCCACTTTTATTCCCAATGTAGTTGACCGCCCCGAAGAAATGATCGGTCAGGTTGACGCTATAATCTGTGCAACCGATATCGGTGCAGAGCACGTTGAGCGCTGCCGCCCCTTTATCGAGGCAGGACTTCCTATATTTATAGATAAGCCTCTTACCGATAATGAGGAGGACCTTAGGACTATCGTGAAGTGGTATGATGAGGGCGCACATATTCGTTCTTCTTCATCGCTCAGATACATGAAGTCCTACGAGCCTTACTTCAGAAATCACTACGAGCTTGGTAAGATCCGCTATATCGTAAGCCCTATGGCTAAGTACTGGGAAACCTACGGTATGCATGCCATCGAAGGAATGTTCCCGCTTCTCGGACAGGGCTTTGAGTGGGTTGCGAATGTTGGTACACACGATCATGCTATGGTTCAGCTTCACCACAAGGACGGATGCGACGTAAGTATCCCCATGGGTTATGGCTTTGCTTCAAATGGCATGACCGTTATGGCGCAGTTCGGATGCCGCGTGCTTTCTGACGGTGACTCCTTCTATGCTTTCAAGAAGCAGCTTGATATGTTTATCGAATATCTGCGCACCGGTAAGGAAGAGTATCCTTTCTCCGACACCATCGAAATGGCGAAGATTCTCATTGCCGGTCTTAAGAGCCGCGAAGAGGGCGGCCGTAAGGTATACCTTAGTGAGATAAAGGAACGTTGAGGGACATAAAGATGACAGGTATTCTTGATAAATTTTCCCTTGCGGGTAAAAAGGCGCTTATCGTATGCCCCGGGAACCCCTACAGCCGTGAGATCGCGGCAGGACTTTCTGCGGCAGGTGCAGAAATATGGACCGCGGGCGAAGCGGAGGCTGATCTTGGCGTGGCGATTGCCGGAACCTTCCGGTACACACACGGAAGCGCTGAGTCGGCAAAAGAGCTTGAGGCGGCTGTACGCACGAAGATGGGAACCCTTGACGTGGTTGTGGAAAACGGTCTTTACACCGGTAAAACCGGCTGGACACAGTCCTACGGCGAAATACACGATCAGCTTGCAAGGACTCATCTCGGCATGATGCTCACCGTTCAGAGCCTCGGACATATTCTTGCCGAGCAAGGACACGGAAGCGTTATTCTTGTTTCTGACTATGGTGCGCTTGTGGGATATGACCCGGTTAACTATGAGGGATGCGCGGATGAGATGGATTCCGATTTCTCATTTGTTAAAGGATTTATTTCCGGCGGCGTGGTAAACTACGCGAGACAGGCTTCAAACTATCTTGCAGAGCATGGATGCCGTTGCAACGCTGTGGCACTTGCTCCCGTTGACGGTTCATGCTCGGAGAAGTTCGCCGAAGCGTACATACGTCGCAATCAGGCTAAGCGCCTTGCAAAGGCGGAAGACATTGCAGGAGCGGTTATATTCCTCGCATCCGATGCATCAGAGTTCATTACCGGCGTAACGCTCCCCGTTGACGGCGGATACACGGCGAAATGAGGTGGCAGAGATGAATACATTCGATCTTCTTTCGATGAAGGGCAAAAACGTCCTCATTACCGGCGGACGTGCCATGTACGGCCTTGGCGCAACTCTGGCACTTGCGGATGCAGGCGCGAATATTTACCTTGCAAGCCACTCCATTGAATCGGCGCAGGCATTTGTTGACGAGCTTCGCGAAACAAAAGGTGTTAAGGTTACCGCTGTGGCATTTGACCTTGACAATATTGAGAGTATAGAAAATCTCGTAAAAACGGTGATAGACGATGCCGGAAGCATTGATGCTTTCATTCACTGCAGCCGCATTATTCCCCAAGGCGGCGAGGGTATCGGTTGGGACGAGGATCCCATAAGACTTGAGCAGAATGTAAAAGTAAACTCTGCGGCATCCATGTATCTCTTACAGCTTGTGGGACAGCAGATGATAAAGCAGCAGAGCGGCTCTATCGTTGTGTTCGGTTCCATGATGGGACTTATCGGCGTTGAAAAGCATAACTATGACGGAAATCCTCAGATGGTTCCGGGCGCATACGGTCATGCGTATGCAGTAGATAAATCCGGACTTTCCGCATGGGTTCGCCATGCCGCAAGCTATTACGGCAGACACGGTATCCGTGTAAATGCGGTATGCCCCGGCGGACTTCAGTCCGAGCGTACAAATCCCCTTTTTGCGGAGAAGTATTCACTTCATACGCAGGTGGGACGTCTTGCAAACGGTGACGATATAAAGGGTCTTATCCTGCTTTTGGCTTCCGATGCATCGGCGTATTTAACAGGTCTTAGTATCCCCGTTGATGGCGGATACACTTGCAAATAAAATTCAGTTAATATTTTTTTGAAAGGAAATTACATAAAATGATTCAGAAAAACAGTCCTATGATCGAAAAGCTCCGCCGAGATGAGCTTGTCGTATCCGCGAAGCTTAATATTTCCGATGCAGTTATCGCAGAGCTTGCCGCTTATGCAGGCTTTGATGCTATCTGGGTTGATATGGAGCATACTCCTACCGACTATCAGGAAATTAAGAACGCATTCTATGCTGCAAAGGCGCGCGGTGCGGAAACCATCGTTCGCACTACCAGAGGCGCATATTCCAACCTTACCCGTGCTCTTGAACTTGATGCGGCAGCTATCATGGTTCCTCACGTTATGAGCAAGAAGGATGCCGAAGAGGTAGCTTACTACACCAAGTTCCATCCTATCGGACGTCGTCCGATCGACGGTGGTAACGGTGATGGTATGTACTGCCTTATGGGTACTGAGGATTACATCAAGTATTCCAACGAGCAGAAACTCACCATTATCCAGATCGAGGATATCGAGGCGTATGAGGAGCTTGAGGAGATCGCGTCAGTGCCCGGCATTGACATGCTGTTCTTCGGTCCTGCTGACTTCTCGCACTCTCTCGGCATGCCCACCAATATCGCTAACGAAAAGACGATGGAAGCTAAGCGCCGCGTTGCTGAAGTTGCAAGACGCCATGGCAAGCTTGCAGGTACAGTTGGCGGAGTAGGCAATATGCGTGAGCTTTACGATATGGGTTACCGCCTTATTAACCTGGGCGCAGATGTTCTCGCACTCGGTGCTTACTTCACGAACATCATGGGTGAAGTTAACGAGTGGAAGAAGGAGCTTTAATCTGAATAGAGAGAAAAAATCGATCCAAACGTCTATGTTTGGACCGATTTTTGACATTTTTTGCAGAACGCTTTGAAATTTTAAAGTGCCGTAAACAAAAACGCGGTCATTTCCCTCTATTTATAGCAGGATTCCCACAGCGGACGGTTTTTTGATTTTACTTGATTTTTTAGGGAAAATATGTTATACTGATAAAACATGCTGTAATACGCACACTTTCACAAAAGGATGTGAGATAAATTGATATTCGGTAAATACATAAATAGATATTACTTAAAATATGCACCGTCACTGCTTCTCGGAATTATTGCCCTCGTTGTGGTCGATTATTTTCAGCTTATTATTCCTGAGCTTTATCGTATGGTGGTAAACGGTCTGAATACAGGAAGTGTAAGCTATAACAACACCACAGTGGCGTTCGATATGGACTTCCTGTTAGATCATATTTGTTTACCCTTACTCGGTATAATTTTAGCAATGGTAATAGGTCGTTTTTTGTGGCGTATATGCTTTCTCGGTGCAGGCTTAAGAGTGGAAACCGACCTTCGCGGTAAAATGTTTGACCACTGCAAGGACTTATCTCAGCAGTATTACCATGAGAATAAAGTTGGAAATCTGATGTCCCTCTTTACAAACGACCTCGAAACTGTTCAGGATAGCTTCGGTTGGGGGGTTATGATGCTTGTGGATGCGCTTTTTCTTGGCGTTTTGGCGATCTTCAAAATGGCGAGAATGAACATGCTTCTTACTCTGTTTGCGCTGATCCCCATGGCACTGCTTTTGGTTGTGGGAACTATAGTTGGCAAATATATGATGGATAAGTGGGAAGAACGTCAGGAAGCATTTTCTTCGCTGTCAGATTTTTCGCAGGAGAGCTTTTCGGGAATTTCGGTTATAAAAGCGTTTGTTAAAGAGTTCGTTGAGCTGCTTGCTTTTAAGAAGCTCAACAAGAAGAATGAGGACACAAACGTGGTTTATACAAAGGCATCTACGCTTCTTAATATCAGTGTTACTCTTTTTGTGGAGTCTGTGGTGTGCGTGATTCTCGGATACGGCGGATACCTTGTGTACAAGGGTGTTTTCAACGCAGGTCAGCTTGTGGAGTTCCTTGGATATTTCACCACTATCGTATGGCCGGTAATGGCTATCTCTGAGCTTATCGGTATGACATCAAAGGGCAAGGCATCCCTTAAACGCATAAGCGAGCTTCTTGACAAAAAGCCGGATGTAGTTGACAGGGATGGGCTTTTAGAAGGAGATGCCATTCGCGGCGAGATTGAGTTTAAGAATCTTACATTCCGTTATCCCGGTGCGGACGTTGATGCGCTCTGCGACGTTTCATTCAAGATAAACGCAGGTGAAAACGTAGGTATCATCGGAAAAACCGGCTCCGGAAAGACCACAGTAGTGGATCTTCTGCTTCGAACATACAATGTGGCGGACGGCACACTTTTTCTTGACGGCAGAGATGTGAATTCTATTCCAATACAAACCGTTAGAAAATATGCGGCATATGTTCCTCAGGACAATTTCCTGTTCAGCGATACCATAGAAAACAATATAGCTTTTGCTGTGGATGATATGGCTAAGTCGGACGTTGCAAATGCCGCTAAAATGGCAGATGTTCACGACAATATTACCGACTTTACGGACGGCTACAAGACCGTTCTCGGCGAACGGGGCGTTACCGTGTCCGGCGGTCAGAAGCAGCGAATCTCCATAGCGCGCGCTCTTATGAAGGATGCGGCGATACTTATACTTGACGATTCCGTGTCTGCGGTGGATGTTAAGACCGAAAAGATAATTCTCGATAACCTGCGTCGTGTGAGAGATGGCAAGACTACCATACTCATTGCCCACCGTGTTACCACAATACAGCAGATGGACAAGATAATATTTATCGACGATGGACATATTACCGATGTGGGCACACATGAGGAGCTGTGTGCGCGCTGTGAGGATTACCGTGAAATGGTAGAGCTTCAAAAGCTTGACGAGGAGAAGGAGGACTAAATATGGCAGAGTTTTATCCGCTTCTTATATTGGGAGCCGTCATTGGCGCGCTGTCTGTCATATTCAGTGTGGCGTACTTCTCTATAAAGGATCGCAAGGAAGCCATCGGATTTGACCGCCATATGAAGGATTACGAAATTTCAAAGCGCCTGCTTGCCTATGTAAAGCCCTATTGGAAGAATTTTGTGCTTGTACTCCTTGTGATGCTGTTTTCCATTGCTTACGATATTATTTCGCCGCTCATCATCGGAAATATTGAGGAAATGATGAAGGCTGACTTTGAGCTTGCGCCTCTTTGGGCGGCAGTTATCGTATATGCCGCAATTATCGTGGTTTCCCTTGTATGTACGTACATCCAGGCAATAGCCCTGCAGGTGACGGGGCAAAAGATCATCTCCAACATCCGCGAGGATTTGTTTGTTCACATCGAGAGCCTTTCTCACGCACAGCTCAACACCATGCCCGTGGGTAAACTTGTTACTCGTGTCACAAACGATACTAACGCTATTTCCATGATGTTCACTAACATTATAGTGAATTTAGTGAAAAACTGCTTTATCATCATTGGCGTGCTTGTAGCTATGATGTGCCTTAACTATCAGCTTACGCTTATGGTGCTTTGCTTTGTACCGTTTATTGTGCTGTTTACGGTTATATTCAGAAAATTCTCACGCCGTGCCTACAGACGTGTAAAGGATGCGACTACCGATATAAATACGTTCCTTTCAGAAAATCTCTCGGGAATGAAGATAATACAAATATTTAACCGTGAGGAACGCAAAAAAGAGGAGTTTGACGAAAAGAACATCGCTCTCGGCAAGGCAAAGCGTCAGCAAATATTTGTGTTCGGAATATTCAGACCCTTTGTGTACATGCTGTATATCTCATCTGTATTGTGCCTTTTGTTCCTCGGGGGGCGGGGATATATAAGGGACGTTAATTTCCTCGGTCAGACTATTACAAGCGGAACGCTGGTAACGTTCTATATGTACATATCCACGTTTTTCAATCCCATACAGAATCTCGCGGAGCAATTCAACTGGCTTCAGTCCGCATTTGCGTCGGCTGAGAAGATTTTTACTATTTTCGATATAGCCCCGGATGTGGTAGATGAGCCGGATGCTATTGAACTTGAGCATGTTGAGGGCAATATTGAGTTCCGTGATGTATGGTTCTCCTATGTGCCCGATGAATGGGTGCTCCGCGGAGTGTCATTTAAGGTGAATGCCAAGGAAACGGTTGCTTTTGTAGGCTCCACCGGATCGGGTAAGACTACCATACTGTCCCTTATCTGCCGAAACTACGATATCCAAAAAGGACAGATACTTATTGACGGAATAGATATTAAAAAAATCAAAATCTCATCTCTCCGCCGCCATTTCGGTCAGATGCTCCAGGATGTGTTCCTGTTCTCGGGAACTATTCGCAGCAATATTGTTCTGCGTAATGGGGACATTTCCGATGATGAGGTAATGGAAGCCTGCCGATATGTCAACGCGGATAAGTTTATAAATAAGCTTACGAACGGTCTTAACGAGGAAGTACGTGAGCGCGGAAACAATTTCTCCCAAGGCCAAAGGCAGCTTCTCTCCTTTGCGCGTACCATTGTTCACAAGCCTGCCGTAATGATTCTTGACGAGGCAACCGCAAATATTGATACGGAAACAGAGCTTCTTATACAGGATTCTCTCGAAAAGATGATGAACATCGGCACCATGCTGATAGTTGCTCACCGCCTTTCCACCATTCAGCATGCGGACAATATTATCGTGTTGTCCCACGGTGAAATTGCGGAAATGGGCAATCATCAGGAGCTTCTTGAAAGAAAGGGCAAGTATTACGGACTATACATGATGCAGTATAAGAAGGACAAAATCGCTGGAAGAAAAAATAGATAAAAAATATTTACCTCCCCTATTGACAAACGGGGAGGTTCGTGTTATAATGTATTTAACAATTAAGTTAAATGTTAAATGAGGTGAAGAAATGGGACTGCAAAACACACTTAGGGCTTTAGCCGATCCCATACGGCGTGACATACTGAATCTTCTCAAAAAGGGGAGAATGTCAGCAGGGGATATATGCGAGCATTTCGACGTAACGGGAGCTTCCGTGTCAAGACATTTGTCTGTACTTAAGGAAGCTGACCTTATACGGGATGAACGAGAGGGGAAGTATATTTTTTACGAGCTTAACGTATCTGTGCTTGAGGAAGTCATGCTGTGGCTTTCCGGATTGAAAGGAGAAGATGACAATGGGTGAATTTTTTAAGAAGAACAAATGGGCAATAATCATATCCTCGGTTTTAACGCTTTTACCTATAGCTGTGGGGCTGATTATCTGGGATAAGCTGCCCCCCACCATGGCGATGCATTGGGGCGCGGACGGAAACGCTAACGGCTTCGGCGGCAGAGCCTTTGTGGTATTCGGACTTCCGCTTATTATGCTTGCGGTACACTTTTTATGTGTAACTGTAACCTTGCTTGACAAGAAGAATTACGGGCAGAATAAGAAGCTTATTTCTCTTACACTTTTTATTGCACCGGTTATATCTCTCTTTGCAAGCTGCGTTATTTATACCGTGGCTCTCGGCAAGGAGATGACGGTTGGATATTTTACTGTCTTCCTCGGTCTTATGTTTGTTGTCATGGGTAACTATATGCCGAAATGCAAGCAGAACAGTACCATGGGTGTTAAAATAAAGTGGACGCTAGCAAATGAGGAAAACTGGAATGCAACTCACCGCATAGCAGGCAAGACATGGGTAATCGGCGGTATTATTATAGCGTTCATGGCGTTTTTGCCGCTTGCGGCTCAGATCGTATCGTTTTTTGTGGCGCTGGCTGTTCTTATGATTATTCCTTATGCTTATTCGGCGACATATTACAAAAAGCAGGAGAGAGAAGGCAGAGCTGATCCAAATCCACCCGGGGTTTTGAATCCTAAGAATAAGCCCGTTTTTATCGGCTCGATTATAGGCGCCGTTATCCTTGCCGTAGTGCTGATCGTTGTTTGCTTTACGGGTGATATAGAATATATATGCACGGACAGCGGAGTTTCGGTAAAGGCAGATTATATTGAGGACATTTTTGTTGAGTATTCGGAGATAGATTCGATAGAGTATCGCGAAAGCGACAAGCCCGGTATGCGTACCTACGGTTACGGATCACCTCGGTTACTCATGGGTTCGTTCAAAAATGATGAATTCGGACACTATACAAGATATTCATATGCTTTCGGCGGTGGGTGCATAGTCATAAAATCCGATGATGCAGTGCTCGTCATCGGTGCGGAAAATGATGATGAAACATTGGCACTGTTCGAGTCTATATGCGGGGGCATGGAAGCGCTTGCAAAGTAAAATAAAAGTAACACAAAAGAGATACCGTTTTCGTGCGGTATCTCTTTATGTTTGTGCGATTGTGCTGTAGTAAATCCTCGGCAAATCTCTAAATTTTGTGCCCATTATATTGACAGAAAAGTCGGTGTATAGTATAATTAAAAGTGTGGAGATGTTTGAAAATGGGATGCATTTTTGCAAGATCAGGTCCGCTTAATACAGGCGGACTGCTCGGCGCACAGCCGTATTTTTGATTTTATCTTGTCATAAGTTTCAAGCACTGCATTATGATGCGCCAATGCCTCTTTTTCGGTACTGCCGTAGGCTGTGAGCTCCTTTGATGACGCACACCACGCTTTTGAAAGAGGGCGGCGGTTGCTGTGTGACAGATTTACGATGATTAAATTTTTCATAGCTGTATCTCCCTTACCCTAATGTTTGGCTTGTATTATATATTGTACCACAAAAAATGGAAAATATCAAGATTTCCTGCGATACACCTATAAACAATCGTATACCATATTTCGACATAAACTGTGATCAAGAACCAAAAAAGGTGGGCGAATAATGGAAGAACCGCTGTTATATGATAAAAACCGAATAAAACAGTTGAAAGAGCGTTTTGCCTGCCGGGAAGAACGTGAGGGTATGAACGATGAGGAACTTCTTCTCTTGCTTCTGTCCTTTACGAATGTTGGGGATGATCTTGAGCGTGTGATACAAGGACTTTATGCAAATTTCGGCTCATTCAGGCGGTGTTTCCTTGCAAATTACACCGATCTTATGCGTGTTGACGGAATGACGCACCATGCGGCTATACTTATGCTGCTTACGGGGAAAATAATCGATCTCAGCGACAGAGATCAGTATATCGGAAGAAAAATTACGGATTTCGGCCAGTTGTTTCTGTCAGCCATAAAGCCCGGACGTGAAGAAGAATTCTGGGCGGCAGCGCTCGATGAAAATGACCGTCTGATTGCGCTTGAAATGCTTGCTGTTGGCGGACAAGGCTCCGTAAGTGTACCTATCGGCGTTATTCTGCGCTTTGTCACTTATCACGGGTCAAAGCGAATCGTTGTTGCTCATTCACACCCGGATTTGTTTGAAGCCAAAGAATCATACGGGGATATTGAAGCTATGCATTTTATAGGTGGCTCTCTCGATAAGATCGGAGTAAAGCTGTATGGGCAGGTCATAGTAGCCGGAAAGCATGCGAAATTCATCACCTACGATCCCCAAAAATAATTTGCCGCCGCCACTAACAGTGCGCACAGAATTCCCTGGAGCAGTTTTTTTATAAAATAGCGCTTTAACCCAAGACCGCTCCCGGAAAGCACCGAGGCAGTCTGCATGTGTACGGAAAAGCCTGACCATCCCACGGCGAAAGCGCATATTATAAGTGAAGCGGCATCGGACAGCAGTGACGCCTTTTTGCCTGCTAATGTAAGCTCAAAAAGCGAGGCGAAAAACGCCGATGCGTATATACCTGCGGCATTTTCTGCCGCGAGACATACGGCGTCCCCTATAACAGAAAAAAATACGGCAAATGAGCATATTTTAAGCATGGTGAGTCCGCCGGTGCTTACAGCTTCGGTAAGTATATCGGGTAAAGGCGTGCTGACAGGCTTTCGGTATGTGCAAACATCATGGCTTGGCGTTGTCTTCCCTATATGATTTACCGCAAGTGATGCGGCGATTTGACATAGGTATAGGAGTATGCCGGCTTTTGCACTGCCAAGCTGATTTATACCAAGCATTCCTATGCAAAACGCAGGGCTTGCGCTATTGACTGCGGCGAGTAACCCCTCTGCTTCTTCTTTTTCGATTTCCCCCGATTCATATAGTTCTCTGACGCATACCGCGCCTATGGGGAAACCGCCCACAATGCCGAGAAACAGAGCATACGCCGCTTCTTTTCTGATTCCCCAAAGCTTGCTTATAGGTGTGCCTATGAGCTTTGATATAAATATCGAAAGCCCTGAACGGTTCATTATGCCAACAAGCACGATGAATGGAAACAGCGATGGTATAAGTCCGGATGCGCATATATCAAGCGCGCGTTTGACAGAAGCTGAGGCAAGCTCCGGTGCTTTGAAAAAATAAACAAGTACGCATAAGCATGATATCCACACAAAAACCGTTCCGTAAGACGGTACGGCAAACTGCCGGTTTGTTTTTATGCCGACTATAATAATCACAGCCTTATGTTCATATTATTAAACCGATACACAATGTTGTCCTTTACTAACGATTATGCTTTGTCGGGGTGATAATATGAGTAAAAAAAATAAAAAACCGCTGTCACAGCGGATTTGCGAAACCCTTGATGTTCCCGTTGGAACATTCGGCAGAATATCATTTATAGAAGCGGTGGGAAACCGCGAGGTTTGTATTGACGGCTGTGAAGGCATTGCGACTTATACGGACAGCGAGGTGAGCCTTCTTCTCTGTGACGGCGAGCTTACGCTGAAAGGGGCGAAGCTTGAGCTTAAAAGCTTCTCTTTGGGGCGCGTTTCCGTAAGCGGCATCATACACAGTATAAACTACGGCGATAAAAATGGGGTATCCCATGAGTGCTAAGCTAATAAACTGGGTACTCGGAAGCCGCAGTTACACCGTTTCTTGTGAAAATGCAAGCAAGGCGGCAGATATCCTTTCACGCTCGGGTGCAAATATCAGAGCTATGCGAATAAGAGAGGGTACACTTTGTTTTTCGCTTCCTTTGCGGGACTGCGAGGCTGTAGAACGGATACTTTCCAAGGGCGGGATAAAGTATAATCTTGTCAAAGAGCGGGGACTAAGGTATCTTTTTCACAGATACCGCCGCAGAATAGGTATCCCCATTGGAATTCTGCTGTTTTTTTTCGTCCTGTGGTTCTCAGAGCAGTTTGTGTGGACTATCGAGGTTTCGGGGAACAGCACCGTGCCGTCCGATGTTATAATTGAACGTCTTCAGGGATTTGGATGTGGGGTGGGGACGTATATTCCCAAGGTGGACTTCGATGATCTTCACAACAGCTTTTTACTTAAATACGACGATATAGCATGGATATCCGTTAATGTGCGCGGCACAGATGCCCTTGTTGAAGTAAGGGAAGCCCTGATTCCGGAAAAAGCACCGGATGAGAGTATTCCCTATAATCTTGTGGCAAAAGAGGACGGTATAGTCGAATATGTGGAAATACTCCGCGGCAAGCCAATAGCCAAAGAAGACGAGCTTGTGCGTCAAGGCGAACTGCTTGCATCGGGAATAACCGAGGGAAAGCACGGGCTTATGTTCTTTCACGCCAGGGGGCGTGTGATGGCGCAGGTCAAGCGGAAGGTTCATATTGAAGTTCCTTTAGAATCTATGAGCCGTGAAGCCACCGGCAAGGTTTATTCTGAGAAATATTTGAACATTTTCGGAATTTCACTTAAATTTTTCGCAAACACGGGAAAAATGGCGTCCGAATATGATAAAATAGAGTATGATATGTCAGCGAAGCAGGAAAAACTGCGCATATTTGATGCCGTTGAAGTGCCTATATGGATAAATGAGGCGGTTTTTACAGAATATGAAAGAGTCCCGGTGCTTCTAAACGAGGATGAGGCGAAATCCGAGGCGTACCGCAGACTCAGGGAAGAATGTGCGTCTATTACCGAGGGATGCGAGCTTGTATCCCGTGAAATAAGCGCAGGCATTTCTGAGGGCGTTTATATTATAGACTGTGAGCTTACGGTGGTATGTGATATAGCGGAGGAACGCCCCATATATACTGAGAATACAACTAACTGATAAACAGGAGAAATAAAATGCCCGAAAAGACAATACTGACGGATTCCCCCGAGCAGACCGCGATCCTATTCGGGGAGCTTGATGCCAATCTTGAGAAGCTGGAGAGGGCTTTTGGTGTTACAATACGCTCAAAGGACAGCATAAATACTGCCGGCAACGCGGTGAGCGTAAACGGTGCGGAGCTTGCTTCGGTTGAGCGTGCCGTAGATGCCCTTGGATACCTTAAGCGCATGGCGAAGCTTGGCAACTCCCTTACGGAGCAGAACGTGGACTACGTTATCGCCATGGTATCCGACGGCAAAAACAGCGAGCTTAACGAGCTTGATGACGATGCCATTTGCCTTACAACTCGCGGCAAACCCATAAAGGCAAAAACTGTCGGTCAAAAGAAATATGTAACTGCAATAAAGAAGAATACGGTGGTCATGGGTATAGGCCCGGCAGGTACGGGTAAAACGTTCCTTGCCGTAGCAATGGCGGTGACGGCGCTCAAATCAAAGCAGGTGGAGCGCATAATCCTCACACGTCCTGCGGTTGAGGCTGGCGAGAAGCTTGGCTTTTTGCCGGGCGATCTGCAGAATAAGATCGACCCATATTTAAGGCCGCTTTACGATGCTCTTTACGAGATGCTTGGCACGGATGCATACCTGAAATATGTTGAGCGCGGTATTATCGAGATAGCGCCCCTTGCCTATATGCGCGGACGCACACTGGACGATGCGTTCATCATCCTTGATGAGGCACAGAATACCACCCCGGAGCAAATGAAGATGTTTTTGACACGTCTTGGCTTCAATTCAAAGGCGGTGGTGACCGGTGACCTTACCCAGACCGACCTGCCTTTCGGCAAGAAAAGCGGTCTTGCTGAGGCGGTTAAGATTCTTGAGGGAATCGATGATATTGCCGTACACAGATTTAGTGAGCACGACGTGGTGCGCCACAGACTTGTGCAGAAGATAATTTTAGCTTACGAAAACTATGATAAAACCAAACAGAAATACAAAATCAGAAAGGATAACGAACAATGAAACACTATATCCATTTTACAAATGAGCAGGATAAGGAAAATGTAACAGCGGAGCTTCGCTGTCTTGTGAAGGCGGCTGTTTATGCGGCGCTGGCGTATGAGGATTTCCAGTGCACGTCCGAAATCTCCGTGACTTTTACAGATAATGAGGGGATCCGCGAGATAAACAAGGAACACCGTGATATTGATTCTGCCACAGATGTGCTCTCCTTCCCCATGATAGGCGAGGACGGCGAATACGATATTAATATGGGCAACGAGGCAGTTATACTCGGCGATATTGTTATCTCCCTCGAACGTGCCCGTGAGCAGGCGGCTGAGCTTGGTCACAGCTATACAAGAGAGGTGGCTTTCCTTACCGTACATTCTGTGCTACATCTTCTCGGATATGATCATGTGACGTCGGCTGAGGATGAAAAAGAAATGTGCGATAAGCAGGAAGCTGTGCTTGGTCATATGGGGATCACACGCTGAATTTTCGGTATAGACAACCGAAAAATTTTGTGCTATAATTATAGGCGGCGGGAATTATTTCCCTGTTTATTCAAATACACCAAAAGGATAGAAGAAAATGACAAAAACAGGCTTTATAGCTATAGTCGGACGTCCCAATGTGGGAAAATCCACGCTGTTAAACGCACTTCTCGGTGAGAAGATATCTATAGTTTCAAATAAACCCCAGACTACCCGAAACCGTATTACGGGCATACTGACAGAGGGAGAGAATCAGTTTGTTTTCCTTGATACCCCCGGTATGCTTAGTCCCAAGAACAAGCTTGGCGACTATATGGTGAAAACTATTAATTCGGCAATCGGCGAGGTGGATGCGGCAATACTTGTGGTGGATGCCGCAAAGCCTATATCCGATGTGGAAACTTCTATGCTGAAACGCTTTTCAAAGCAGGAGATTCCCGTTATACTCGCCATAAATAAGACCGATACGGTAAACGCAAATAAGGTTGCCGAGTGCATAATGGCGTATTCTGCGCTGTGCAATTTCGCGGCTGTCATTCCAATGGCGGCGGTAAAAGGCGAGGGCGTTCATATCGTTACCGAGGAAGCGGCAAAGCTGCTTCACGAAAGCGGATGGTTCTTCCCTGAGGACATGCTTACAGATCAGCCCGAGCGTATGCTTGCGGCAGAGATCATCAGAGAAAAGCTGCTTCGCACGCTGAATGATGAGATCCCCCACGGCACGGCTGTTGTGATAGAAGCTTTTGAAGAAAAAAAGACCATAATCAAAATAAGAGCCGAGATATTCTGCGAGAAGGATTCCCACAAGGGTATCATTATCGGAAAAGGCGGCGCGGCACTGAAAAAAGTCGGCACATGGGCAAGGGAAGATATGGAAGCCTTCTTTGGCGTGCAGGTGCATCTTGACCTTTGGGTAAAGGTAAAAGAAAATTGGCGCGATAATGCCGGACTTTTAAACAGCTTCGGCTTTACGGAAGAATAAGATGCTTCACACCGTAAAAGGACTTGTTCTCCGTGAAACGGTAATAAACGCAAATGCCAGATATATAAATGTACTTACAGCCGAGCGCGGCAGGATATCGGTGCTGGTGCGCGGTGCTGTGAGGCTGAGAGGGCCGTTTACCGGTTCCACGCAGATATTCTGCTACAGCGAATTTGTGCTTTATGAGCGCGAGGGAAAGTACACCCTCAACGAAGCCTCGCTTATTGAGAATTATTTTCATCTGTGCGAGGATTTCGACAAAATGACCGTTGGAACCTATGTGCTTAACACGGCGGAGTATGTGTCAAGCGAAGAAGTTCCGGAGCCGGAACTGCTTCGGCTTGCGCTTAATACCCTTTGGGCGCTTACGCATTTAAAGGACAAGCCATTGCGGCTTGTTAAAGGCGCATACGAAATGCGTCTTGCCACTATTTGCGGATTCGCTCCCAATGTTGTAAACTGTCAGGTGTGCGGACACGGCGTGGAAAGCTCCCACATGCTTCTAAATGTAATGGCAGGAAGCATGACTTGCAGGGATTGCTCCGAAAGAGTACATAAGGAAACCTTCATAGAAAATGAGCGCACGGTGGATAAAATGAACACGGCGCAGATAATAATACCGCTTTCACCTGCCGCTGTGCTTGCAATGCAGCATGCTATATACGCAGACATGTCAAAAATTTTTTCCTTTACGCTGACGGATGTGCCGCTTGTGGAGTTTTCGTCTGCATGTGAAAAATATCTTGAAAATCATGTGGATCACCATTTTTCTGTCCTTGACATGCTTGCGTGGTAATACTTATCCCCTGAAAGGAATGTTGTAATTGAGCAGATATAAAAGAGCTATAAAAACTCTGGAATACGATAAAATACTTTTAATGCTGGCGGAATGTGCGCCAACAGAGGGCTCCCGTGAGCTTGCGCTGGCGCTTAAGCCCGAAACCGATCCTGACCGCATAATACGCATGCAGCGTGAAACTACCGAGGCAAAGGCTTTGCAGACCGTTAAGGGTATGCCATCTTTTGGCAGGGTAAAGGACGTGTGCGATGCGGCGGAGCGTGCCGCAAAGGGCGCGGTGCTCAGCCAGCGTGACCTTCTTGATATTGCCAATGTGCTTCGCACATCTCGCTCGCTTCTCGAATATCTCCGCACCGACCGCAGAGAGAATTTATCGGTTGACAGCATATTTGAGCGGCTTATTCCGGACAAGAAATTAGAGGACAGAATATACACTGCCATAATTTCCGAGGAAACCGTTGCCGATGAGGCAAGTCCGGAGCTTTCAAATATCAGACGCAAGATGAAGAATACCAACAACCGCATAAAGGACTCTCTCCAGAGCTTTATAAGCGGTGCGTATTCAAAGTATCTTCAGGAAAATATCATAACTATGCGCAACGGCCGCTATGTTATCCCCGTTAAGGTGGAGTGTAAAAACGATGTTCGCGGTCTTGTGCATGATACGTCGGCATCAGGCGCAACGCTTTTTATAGAGCCGCTTTCGGTAGTTGAGGCAAATAACGAGCTTCGCGTGCTTCAGGTTAAAGAGGCAAACGAGATCGAGCGGATTCTTACCGAGCTATCCGAAGCCTGTGGCGCAATAGAGCAGGCTATACGGTTAAACTACAGAAATATTACGGAGCTTGCGTTTATATTTGCAAAAAGCGAGCTTTCATTTAAGCTTGACGGAACACCTGCAAGAATCACCGGCGACAGACGGATGAATCTTATCCGCGCTCGCCATCCCCTTCTTGACGCGAAAAAGGTTGTCCCTATTACGGTGACTCTCGGCGGTGATATGAGTACCCTCGTTATCACCGGTCCCAATACCGGCGGTAAAACGGTTACTATAAAGACGCTTGGACTTTTTGCCCTTATGGCACAGTCCGGGCTTCATATTCCGGCATCCGACACATCGGAGATTTGCATTTTTGACGATATATTCGCCGACATCGGTGATGAGCAGTCCATTGAGCAGTCGCTGTCCACGTTCTCATCTCACATGGTAAATATTGTCGGAATTACGGAAAAGGTCAATGCGCGCTCCCTTGTTCTTATAGATGAGCTTGGCGCAGGTACAGACCCTGTAGAGGGCGCGGCACTCGCTATTGCTGTGCTTGAAAAGGTGCGCTCGGTTGGAGCGCTTTGCGCGGCTACTACCCATTATGCGGAGCTAAAGGCTTTTGCTCTTGAAACTCCGGGATTTGTAAACGCATCCTGCGAGTTTGACGTTAACACTCTGAAGCCCACTTATCGCCTTATTATAGGTACACCGGGTAAATCCAACGCTTTTGCAATTTCCTCAAAGCTTGGTCTTTCAGATGAGATCGTAGAACGTGCAAAGGCGCTTGTCAGCGCGGAAAACAAGCATTTTGAGGATGTTATAGAAAAGCTTGAGGCGAGCCGCCTCGAAATGGATAAAAATCTGGCTGAGGCTGAACGTCTGCGCCGGGAATTTGAAGAATACAAGGCTCAGAACGAGAAGAAAATCGCAGATCAGCTTGCTCTTGCGGAGCGTGAGCTTGAAAAGGCAAGGGCGCAGGCTGTATCCATTGTGGAAAGCGCGAAGATTTCAAGCGAATACGTCATGGAACAGCTTGAAAAAGTGAAAAAAGAGCGTGAAAGCGCAAATCTTGCCGCTACCCTTGAGGAATCACGCAGAAATATAAGAAAACACCTCAGAGAGAGCGACAACAAGATAAATCCGGTTATGGAAAAAGTGGCGGAAGACTATGTTCTGCCCCGTCCCCTTAAAAAGGGCGATGATGTTCTGCTTATCAATATAAACAAAAAAGGCGTTGTGCTGGACACTCCCGACAAGGACGGGAATGTTAATGTTCAGGCAGGAATCATCAAGACTCGCACCAAGGTGTCAAACCTTATGCTGCTTGATGAAAACAAGGTCACCTTTACCGATGCCCAAAAGAAGCAGATTTCGGCAGATAAATACCGTGTTACCGTTTCCAGAGATTTTAAGAATGAAATTGATCTGCGCGGTCTTAATGGTGACGATGCATGGTATATGGTTGACAAGTACTTCGATGAAGCGCATATAGCCGGGATTCATTCTCTCAGACTTATCCATGGCAAGGGTACAGGTGCGCTGAAAAATGCGCTGTGGCAGTATCTGAAAAAAGATCCCCGCGTCGTATCATACCGTTACGGCAAGTACGGCGAGGGAGATCTTGGCGTTACCGTGGTTGAGGTCAAGTGATTTCGGTATGAAAAATAAGGGGAATCATGTTAAGGTAATGTGTGCTGCGTCGATATTATTGGTGACTGCACTGCTTTGTGTGGGATGTGAGGATACTGCTGATATTCGCATAGTTAACGATGGTGTTGTTATTGATCCCGGTGCGGAATTCGATTACGAAAGCTTCTTTTCACAGATATACAGGGAAACTGAAC